>JAZDGF010000001.1:0-142870 GCA_043807135.1 Candidatus Levyibacteriota bacterium
AATTGGGAAATAAACGAATGGGGTGGAGCTCATCTTAAGGAAAATCCAACTGATTTAATTAGTCAAATTAATCTTGACGGCGCAGTTGCCGAAGGATGGATTAAACCTGAGAAGAGAAACTCTAAATTCGATGCAATTACAATAGTTGCTCATCCAAATGTTCAAACAATTGAAATTCAGGGTGCAACTTTGTGGGATTTTGGCTCAGACGCAAATCGAGGCTTTATGCAAGTATTAGGTCAAGTTCGAGCTAAAGAAGCAGTGGAACAACCAGGAGTGATTGTTTTACCAGCTCATGATTGTCCAATTAGGCAATCAAACTAATAAAGCATGTAAAAATAGCACACATTTCCCTAATTGGGAGTGTGTGCTATTTACTAAGATATGAGAAATAAATATTTAAAAGAATTTAATAAGGAAGATTCAATAATTGTAATTTCAAGTTTTCCTCGAAAAAAGGAAAAGTACAGCAAGGGAGTTTGTGCTGTTGCCTCTTTTACTAAAAACACACTGCTTGCCATAAAAAAACAAAATCAAAACAAAAGAATTGTTGTTTTGACAATGAAGTTAGGCAATAAAGAAGAGGTATATAAAGAAGACGGAATGCTTATTATTCGCTGTTTTAAAAGAAATAGCTCTTTTTCTTACTTCAATTTACTACAAAACATAAGAAAATTTAATCATGTAAAACATGTACTCTTAGAGTTTGAGTTTTCTTCTTTTGGAGATATTTCCTCAACCGGATCTCTCTCAATAGTCATTTGGTTGCTCTCGATCTTTAACAAAAGAGTAACTATTGTTATTCACCAAGTGCTACTGGATCTTAAAGAAATATCAGGACATATAGGAATTTCTAAAAAAAGCTTAAAGATTAAATTCTTAAACTTTGCTTTGAAAAACTTTTATAAATTTATAACTTATCCTGCTAAAAACATTATTGTTTTGGAAAATGAACTTAAAAACAGACTTCAAAACATTATTCCTAAAGAAAAAATTGTTGTTATCCCCCACGGAGTAGATAAACAAATTACAACAGCATTAAATAAGAAAAAATCAAAACTAAAATTAGGGATGGAAAAAGATGAACTAGTTATTTTATATTTTGGCTATTTAACCTGGTATAAAGGAGTTGATTTTTTAGTTAAATCTTTGCAAAAACATAACAGAATTAATGGTAAAAAGGTAAAATTAGTTATCGCGGGCGGACCCAGCTTTACACAAGATAAAAAAGAGCATTACCAGGCATTTTTGAGAAAAACCGAAAATCTAGCCAAGGGGTTATCCCATATCGAGATTACCGGATTTGTTCCTGAGGAAAAAATTGCAGATTATTTTAAAGCATCAGATGTAGTCGTATTCCCTTACAGGAAATTTATGTCTTCTTCTGGACCCTTTTCCCTTGCACTTTCTTTTGGAAAACCGGTTTTACTCTCAGAAAATTTACAAAAACTTATTAAAAGTAACGATATCAAAGAGGTGCTTAATAAAACAGGACTTTTGGAAAAAGATATTATTTTTAAGCTTAATGAAAACAGCTTAGTAGAGAAAATCATCAGCGTTCAAAAAATAAGCCAACAGAAGAAATTAGCATCTTTTAGTAATCTTTTAAGCGAAAAAAGGTCCTTTGATAGTCTTGCATCAATCTACATAAAGACTATTTTGCAAAATTACGCTAAGATATATAATAGGAAGCTTCTTGTAAGTCCAAGCATTACTAGATAATCCTATGTTAAAAAAATACTCCCCTTTACTAATTGTTTTTGCAACAATTAGCTTAATTATCCTAACTAATGGATCGTTAACTAAGTTCTTAATTGGCTGGGATAATCTTTTGCCTGAGCTGAATATCTGGATTAACTTAAAACGTTCTTTTTTTAGCGTCTGGCAAGAACATCAAGGCTTAGGTCTTTTAGCGGGAAACGCTCATGCATCAGAGCTGATTTTCCAAATTTATGTTTTTTTACTTTCCCTTATTCTTCCCACTATGCTTATACGAGAAGCTTTTTCATTTGCAATGCTTTTTTTCGGTGCAACCGGGAGCTATTTTCTTATTAAGTATCTTATTAGTAATGAAAAAAGTTCGATTGGAAAACTTGCTCCCCTACTTGGATCATTATTTTATGTTTTAAATCTCTCAACTATTCAAACCTTTTACGTTCCCTTTGAACCGTTTATTATTCATTATGGTTTTCTTCCCTGGCTTATCTTAGTCTTTTTTAAGTTCTTAAAAAACAGCAATTTAAAAAACAGCTTAGCTTTTATTCTGCTAAACCTCTTTGCCACGCCGCAAAGTCAAGTTCCAACTGTTTTCTTTATTTACGGATTAATTTTAGGCGTAATCTCTTTGTATTTAAACATGAAAATAAAAACCCGAGCATTTTTACTCACAACCTTTAAAGCTGCATTAATCATTCTTATTATTAATGCATTTTGGCTTTTACCGTTTCTATACTTTAGTCTTACTAATTCTCAAGTAGCATTTGAGGCAAAGATAAACCAGATGTCAACTGAGAATGTTTTTCTGCAAAATAAAGAATTTGGAGATATTAAGGACATAATGCTCTTAAAAGGATTCTGGTTTAATAATGTAGATCCAGATATTTACGGCAATTTTAGCTACATGCTAGCTCCTTGGAAAAGCTATTTGGAAAAAACTTATATTTATGTAATTGGTTATCTATTGTTTGCTGTTATCTTACTTGGGCTTGTTAAAAGCTTTAAAAGAAAATTACCTGCTCTAACAGCTTTCATAATTCTATTCATCTTTTCTCTTACCATGCTTGCAACCACTACTGCTCCATTTTCCTGGGTAGACAATTTGTTTAGACAAATACCCTTATTTAGCCAGGTATTTAGATTTCCATTCACTAAATTCTCGATTATTGCCTCTCTTTCCTTTGCTGTTTTTTTTGCAATAGGGGCTGGAGAGATAATTTTTAAGCTTAAAAAAATAAATTCTTATATTTTAAGTCTGATTTTCATCTTACTCTTATTCATATTTACCTTACCTATTTTTCAAGGCAATCTTTTTTATTATAAGAATCGTGTTTCCATTCCCAACGAGTACTTTGAATTATTTGATTATTTTAAAACTCAGGATCAAAATAGTCGAATTGCCAATTTTCCGCAATACACTTTCTGGGGATGGAATTTTTATGAATGGGGCTATGGAGGCTCAGGGTTTTTATGGTATGGAATTAAACAACCTATTCTAGACCGAGCTTTTGACGTTTGGTCCAAAGAAGACGAAAATTATTATTGGGAAATTTCAAATGCTCTTAATACTAATAATTCAGAGCTCTTTGAACAAATATTAAACAAGTATCAAATAAGTTTTATCTTACTTGATAAAAATATTATTAATCCTTCTTCTCCTGCCACCCTTCTTGCCACAAGACTTGAGAAAATCTTAGAAAAAACTCCTTCTGTAGAAAAAGATGAGTCATTTGGAAAAATAACAGTTTATAAAGTTTCTCTTAAAGACAATCCAAAAAGTTATATTTTTACAGAAAAACAGCTTCAGACTGTAAACAGATATAAATGGGGAAATTTTGACAAGGCTTATGAAGATTTAAATAACTATGTCTCAAGTAATGATAATCCTGAGGTAATTTATCCTTTCAGATCTCTTTTTTACGCAAGGAGCAATAAAGACAATAAGATCAATATAGAGTCAAACAATAATCTTGAGATATTTAGCGATATTTTGGAAATTAAGTCCGGATCTAGGGCAAATTACTCATTTGATGAGTCTGAAGAACTTGTTTTTGTTGAGTTTACAGGCAAGAAAAATCCTGATGAAACTTTTTCAATTCAAGCATCAGTCAAAAATCCCGAAATTTCGATTACTTCAAACAACCAACCTGAGTATAAGTTTACCCAGACTGTTTTTCAAAAAGAGGTATTTGTCTTACCTAAAAATGCTCAATATCCCCTTTTTCTAAATGCAGGAGGATTTGCAAGCTTTACTATTGAATCAGACTTAATTGAGAATATTGGATTAACAAGTCTGTCTCTTAGCGAAAACAATTTACTTGCATTAACTAATAATAAAAATTTGGATTTAAGCACTGTTCTTTTGGCAAATGAGTTAAAAAGTGCAATAAGTATTGAAACTGAAAATACTATTTTTGGAAATATATCAGGAAGGTTAAAAATAAAACTTCCTAAAATAACCAACGAAAAAGAAAGATTTATAGCTGTTCCAAATAACGATATTGTTAATCAAAGTAAGAATTGTGATAATTTTAGAAAAGGAAAGATAGAATCAAAGCTTTTTGATGATCAAGATAAAACTTGGCTTAGGATGGAAGCTAAAAATGCCACAAATTGTATTTCATACTATTTACCAAGCTTTAATCATTTACATGGCTATATTTTGTTTATTGAAAACAAAAATGCTAGCGGAAGGCCCTTCCATTTTTGGATTTTAAATGAAGATGAAAAAATTATTCCTATTGATACCTATCTTGATCCTAAAAACAATTTATCGGTTTTAATTTTGCCTCCTCAAAGCAAAGACGGTTTATCTTTTTCCCTCCATTTTGAAAGTATTTCCATAGGGAATGAAAAAACAATAAATGACTTAGGGAAAATAGAAGTCTTTCCAATCCCCTATAATTTTCTAACTTCAATATCTATTGAAAAGGGAGAGGAGAAAGAAAATTCTGGCAATCTTTTTGTTTTTGACATTCAACATCCAAATGAAAGTCTTTATATTATTAACTCTGTTCAGGGAGAAAATGGAACAATTGTTTTATCTCAAGCATATAATCCCGGCTGGAAGGCCTATTCTGTTAAGGATAATAATTTCCTTACAAAAACTTTTCCTTTTTTCTCTGCTAAAGAAATTAAAGATCATGTTTTAATAAATAACTGGGAAAACGGCTGGAACTTAAATAATTTTAAAGATAAGGCAATTATAATTGTTTTTCTTCCTCAATACCTTGAATATTTTGGCTTTTTCCTACTCTTACTTACCCCAATATTCATCTATAGATCGAGGCTAAAAAATTGACATATAAGCTTATTTATGCTAGAATTCACGATAATAACTGCCTGAAAAAAACCTGCTTAAAAAATTGAATTCCTCATAAGAATATGAATGATTTAAAGAAACCATTAGTATCTATCTTATTACCAGTACATAATGCTGAAAAGTATCTAGCATCTTGTGTAGAAAGTCTTTTTACTCAAAGCTATTCAAATATTGAAATTATCGCTATTGATGACAAATCATGCGATAAGTCTTTAAGAGTCTTAAGGGGTCTAAAGAAAAAAGATAAAAGACTAAGAGTGTATTCAAATGTAAAAAGGTATGGCCTTTCTCTTACCTTAAACAGAGCTATGAAGCGTGCAAAGGGTCAATTTGTTACTATTATGAATACCGAAGACACAAGTATCTCAACCAGGATTAGTAAACAGATAAAATTTTTAACTACCCATAAAGAGGTTGTTGCTGTTGGAACCCAATGTCAATTTATTAATAATGAAGGTAAAAAGCTTGCAAAAAGCAATTTTCCTGCGCAAAATCATAATATTTACGCTTCTCCTTTGCATGGAATATCAATGCAGTTTGAAACAGTCTTAATTAATAGAATGCTTCTTCCAAAAGACATTATTAAGTTCAAATCTAATCTTTTTCCTTTTATTTATAGTGATTTGATGATAAAGATTCTTCCTTATGGAAAATTTGCCAATCTTAATGAATTCTTGCATTACCATAGAAATCATCCAGGGGCATACTTTATTGACCTTAAGCAAAACATCTCATCTCTTTTTAAGCTTTGGCTTAAATCGCTTACCTTTTATAACTACACTTTAAACCGTACCTTCTTTTTTCCTCTAATTAAACTAAGATAGGTCAAAAGTTGACATTTTTCTTTTTTCCATAAGTTATCCACATTATTATCATATATTTTGTTTTGCTTGATTTAACAACCTTTTCTCGCTATATGATACTATGAGTCTGGCAATTTTACCCCCTGTTTTTGCTATAGGATTGACATATCTTGACAAGTTATGCTAAAATCATGATAAGTATGAAATTAAACATATTTAGAACAAATAAAAGAGTTGTTAGAAAAACAATTTCAGATTACAAGCAGGAATTGCTTGTAAAACAAGGGAGAGATCAACTTAAAAAACTGGTGGAAAAAGGGTTAAATGTACCAGTAGCATTTTTATAATTGAGATTAGAATAAAAAAAGAGCATCGCTTTCGTTACACGGATCAATAATTTCAGGTACGATAAGCAATGCTCTTGGAAAAAGGGCAGATAGTTCCTTAGGCAGGAATAAACTATTTGCCTATTTGAATTAAATATCAGAATTAAAATTAGATGTCAAGGAAAACAGTCGAGGCTAAAATTGGACGTTTTCGTTGACACAGTTTGATATTTTAAGAAAAGAAAATTAAAGCTAAATCGGTCAAACTAAGAAATTTTTCGTAGTTTTAAAAGAGGTAGGAGTGTTGGGCAGGCACCCTTACCTCTTTTAAGTTGACCTACTAAAAACGCTTAAGAGTTTAATTAGAAATAATGTTTTGAGGAATTAAGTTAGAATATTTTTTTTGCAAAAAGAATTCTTCCTGCAGTAGTCTGAATTACTCGGGAAACCACAATATCTACATTTTTACCGATACTTTCACTGGCATTTTCTACAACGATCATGGTTCCATCATCAAGATAGCCTACTCCTTGAGTTACATCTTTTCCTTTATGTAAAAGCTTTATGGTAAATGATTCTCCAGGGATTGCAGTTACTTTTAAAAGATTTGCCAAAGTATTTACATTAATAGCCGTAATTCCTGAAATATTAGCCTTTTTTCCCAAATTATAGTCACAGGTAATAATTCTTGCTTTACACGTTTTACTTGCCTTAATAAGCTTTTCATCAACTTCTTTAATCTTATCTAAATCCAAGCTTTTTTCCTGTGAATCGGAAAAAACAGTTACCTTTATCCCTCTGGTCTTTTTAAGCTTTTCTAAAAGGCTAAGACCTCTTCTTCCCCGCTCTTTTTTAACCAAGTCTTGGGAATCTGCAATATGCTTCAGCTCTAAAAGTATGCTCTCTAGAATTACAAAAGTACCGTTAAAAACTTTTAAACTAATCACTTCAAAAATTCTCCCATCAATAATTGCTGATGTATCTAAAAAGATTGGATTATTAATCTTTTTTGCCTTTGCATTTTTTTTCTTTTTGGAACGAGGAATAGAAGGTAATCTCTTAGCAACCTCATCAGCGATCATGGCAATTACATTAGGGGAAAAAGCAAAGCCTTTCTCCTCTTTTACCGTTTTTTTGTTTTTAGATGTATTTTTAGCCATTTTCTAGATAAAAACAGATTCTAGACCTATTCTAGTGCTTTTAAGACACTATTTAAAGTCCTGTTGCTTTCTGCTGTGATTATATTCTTAAAACCAAGCTTATTAGCTTGCTTAATGCGCTTTTCAAGCATGCTTACCCCTCTTAACTCTCCTAATAAACCTACTTCTGCAGCTCCAACCGTCTTTTTAAGCGGAACATTCTTAAGACTTGAAAAAACTGCAAGACAAATTGCAAGATCTGCTGCAGGATCTGAAAGTTTTAGACCACCTGCAACGTTTACAAAAATATCCATCGTGTCAACTGGAAGTCTGCACTGTTTTTGCAAAACTGCAAGAAGCAACTCAAGCCTTTTATAGTCAAATCCCGAAGCAACCCGTCTTGGCATAGGCAGTTTTGAAAAAACCGCCAAAGCTTGAATCTCAACCAAAAAAGCTCTTGTTCCTTCAAGAGTAACTGTAAGCACAGACCCTGAAGCATTTGCTTGAGTATCAGTTAAAAAAACTTGTTCTGGATTTTTAACCTCAATCATTCCCTCTTCCTGCATCATAAAAATACCAACCTCGTCAACCGGTCCAAATCTGTTTTTAAGACCTCTTAATATCCTAGTGCCAGTATTTTTTTCTCCTTCCAAAAATAAAACTGCGTCTACCATGTGGGATAAAACCATTGGCCCTGCAACCATACCCTCTTTGGTAACGTGTCCTACAAGAATAATCGGAATATTAAATGCTTTTGCCATTTTTATAAACGAAGAGGTTGCATATCTTACCTGGCCAATACTTCCTGATAATCCTCCCAATCCTTCTGACTCCATAGTTTGAATAGAATCAATAATTACCAGGTCTGGCTTTTCCTCTTCAATTGCTAAAACTACAGCATCAGTATCAGTTATTGCTAAAACCGAAAGATTATTAGCTTTGCCTTTTTTGGAAATTCTATCTGCTCTTAACTTTAGCTGCTGTTCTGATTCTTCTCCTGAGATATATAGAATTGATTTTTTTGCTTCTCCTCCTGAAAGACTTAAGGCAATTTGTAAAAGAAGTGTTGATTTACCAATTCCCGGATCTCCTGCCAAGAGAATTACGCTTCCAGGAACAATACCACCACCCAAGACTCCATCTGCTTCTATAAAATCTGTTTTAAGTCTGTCTTTTTCTTGATATTTTACATCTCCTAATTTTTTTGGAGTAATTGAACGAAGTGAAGTATTTGTTTGCTTACGTACAGATCCTACTTTAGGAGTTTTAAATTCTTTTAAGGAATTCCATTCTCCGCACTCAGGACATTTTCCAAGCCACTCTGGAGCTTCATATCCACACTCTTGGCAGACAAAAGAAATTAAAGATCTCATAATTGAAATTGTTAAGATTTGAAAATTTAATTATCTGTATCCAATGGGTTTTTCCATTAAAACAGGAACCAAAGTTACTCTATGTTTTCTCTTATCAACTTCTAAAACAATAAGTGAAACTGTTTGTCCCTCGTTATAAACTGTTTTTGGCGGAATTTTATCTTTTTTAACAATTCCTTCAATCCCATTTCCAAGATCAAATAATACCCCTGCCGAAATAACTTTAGAAACAGAAGCTGTGATTTTTTTCTCTTGCTCATATTTTTCAAGCTCCTTCTCAAATGGATCACTTTTTAATCTTTTTACTGACAGATTAACTCTGGCTGCTTTTTTATCAAAACCAACTACAACAGCCTCAATTTTATCTCCTGCTTTATATTCTTTTGGAATTTCTGTAAGCTTTTCCCAAGAAATTTCTGAGATATGAATTAATCCCTCAATTGGATTTATCTTACCCTGCAAGCTTACAAACACACCAAATGGAGCAATATTTGATATTGTTGAGGTTATTTTTTGTTCAGGCTTAATGCCAACAATTTCTTTTTCAAAATTAATAGATTGGTTTGCTTTTTGAGAAAATATTATTTTATGCTGATCTCTGTTTAATTCTATAACGTTTAATTTTATTTTTTTACCAACTGGACTTTGTCCTGCTTCTAAAAATGATGCTTGAGAGTTAGGCAAAAAACCTGAAATATTATCTGCTAAAACAATAAAACCGCCCTTGGTTGCTTCTGTAATAATTCCTTCTATAATTTTTTTTTGCTGTTGAAGTTCTGCTAATTTTACCCAAATCTTATCATTTATAAATCTTCTTAAAGAAACAACTGGGTTGCCAAATTCAGATTCGGGATTAAGAACTGAAACAGTAACTCTGTCCCCTACCTTAAAACTATTTAAAATATTTTTCAAAAGCCTTTTGTCTTTTTCTAAAACCAGCGCTTCAGTTTTTGCACCAATGTCAATTAGTATTTCATAGGAAGTTAACTTAGTAATTGTTCCTTCTAAATTTTCTCCTTTTTTAGGAGATACAAACGCTACTTTAACCGACTTCATTAAATCAGCCATTGAAGTCGCTTTTGAAGTTTTTTTCTGAAGATTATTTGATTTTTGATCTACCACTCATTAAATTACCTTTCTCTAAAAGATTAGCTAAGTATACACTTAAACCCTTTTTATATCAAGGATTTATCTAAAAAGAAGTAATAAAAGTTTGGCAAAATCTTTTAATGTCTAGTTTTTCAAGGCTAAAATCGCTTATTGATAAATTTGACGGATATCTTTTTAAATAAAATTTAGAGCAAATTTGATCATTATATATTCGATATGTTTCTCCTCCATCATCAAGGCGAGGGATAATAATTTTTTTGTAATCCTTTTCTATTGGCGCACATCCTTTGTCATAAATTATAACTTCTTCCATTTTTAAAGGGTCAATCGTATTGTCACAAGATAGAAATTTAACATTATTAAAGCGATACTCCTTTTTGTTCACATTCTCTCTAACTTTAAAAATAGTGTCTTTTCTAAGACTGTTTGTGTAAAAAATATACTTTTTAAAAATATCAGGCGAGCTTGGTGAGTAAACTAATACCTGTTGACCTTTATCCTTACTAAGGCTTGCATACTTAGACAAAACTCTTATTGGAAAATCAAAGTATCCTCTTAGGGGATGTTGGAAAAAATAGATATTTAAAAAATTAAGTAAAGAAAAAATGTATAAAAGTAAAATTACTGTTAAAACCGCAAAGTAATATTTCCCCTTTTTAAATAAGGCCAGTGTCTTACTTATTCCGTTGGCAATAAAGATAATCATAAAGGGAAAAATCAAAGCAAGGTGAGGCGTAAAATTACTAGTTGTAACTTTATGTATGATCTGCGGAAAACTTGCAAAAAGAGTAAGTATGGAAAAAAAGAAAAAAAGCTTTTTGTCTTTTGCAAATATAAAAATACCTCCCAAGATCAAAAACAATGAATCTAAATAGTAAAAAAGACCGTGTCTCCAAACAGAAAAGAATTCATCCCCGGTAACAAATAAATAATTAACAGAAAATGAGTTAAATAGTTTTGTTTCCGCAATTCTTAAAAATACTGTATATTTATTCTCAAAAACCGTTAAAAGTGGGTTTTGAATTGATGATCTTCTGATACTATCTACTTCTTTTGCTATTTGAGGATTGTTAGGAGTTAATATTACCCCAAGTCTTGAAGAGGAAGGGTTAACTTTAAGCATTGTTATGAAAAACAATACAAGAGCAAGTGAAAAAATTACGACGGCTAAATACTCTTTTTTAAACTTTCTTTTGTTTAAAACAAAGTAGCTATAAAACACTACTGCAAAGACAAATGGAAGAAAGAATACTTTTGTGGCAATGTAGGCATAAAAGGAAAGGAGCAAAAAAGGAATTGCCAAAAGAATGTGTTTTCCTTTTTTTGAGGTAAGGAAATAAAAGCTGAGTAGGTAAAATAAGACTGCAGATGTCATATCGTAAGATGTTCTTCCATCGTAAATAAACCAAGGATTAATTGCAGCAATAAATCCTGCGATAATTGCCGTGTTTTTGTTAAAAAACTTCTTTGTTATAAGATAAACTACAAAAACAACAAAGACAGATAAAAGAGCATTTGTAAACCTTGCTGCAAATAAAGAGAAGTTAAAAAAACCTACAACAGGTGCAAAAAGAAAGTATGGAAGCTCTGCCTGGATTTCTCCTGGAGGATAATTAAAAAAGAAAATTGAAAACGCTTTCCAGGTTCCAGAAAGATCTGATCCTGTTAAAAAAAGAGATTTGGCAGTAATTATGTATACGAGCTCGTCTCCTCCAATTGCCGAAGGAATTTTATCTAGCAAAAAAAAACGTAAAAAAACAGCAAGTAAAACAATTAGAATTAATAAGAAATTGTTTTTGATAAATGCAATTGCCACTTTTATTATTCTATCATTTCTAAAAAATTCTATCCCTAAATTTATTTCACTCCTTGACAAAATGGGTTTATTTTCGGAAAATCTCTTAACGTAATGAGTTTAAAGGAAGCACCTAGACAACAATATAAACCAAACACTCCAATAGAAATTTTTCAACCTGACGGAGTTATAGATAATAAGCCAGGCCCTGGAGAGTCAAACGACTCTGTGCAGGAATATTTCAATATAATAAGAAGAATTCCCCTTCTTACCCCTGAGCAAGAAGTTGATTTGGCAAAAAGAAAAGATAATGGAGATTCTTTTGCAAAAGAAAAACTTACAAACTCAAATCTAAGATTAGTTGTTTCAATTGCCAGAAAATACCACGACGATGGCATAGATTTATCAGACTTAATTCAGGAGGGAAATTTTGGACTCATGAAAGCTGTAGAAAAATATGATTGGCGACGTGGTAATAGATTTACTACTCATGCAACCTGGTGGATCAGACAATCTATTACAAGAGCAATAGCAGACCAGGGGAGAACAATTAGGATTCCTGTTTATATGATAGAGAACATTAACAGGTTTTTAAAATCTTCAAGAAAATTAATGCAGGAATTAGGAAGAGAACCGACTCCCGAAGAAATTGCAAAAGATCTTGGAATAAATCCTGAAAAAATACTTGAAATAGAAAGAATATACCAAAGACCTCTCAGTCTAGACGCTCCTGTTGGAGATGAAAAAGATACTGATACGAAAAATTTTATAGGAGATGGGTCTTTTGGAAATCCTTTTGATACTGTAGCGCTGACTATTAGAAGCGAAAATATAGCTAAGGCGTTAGGAGGTTTATCCGAAAGAGAAAGAGAGGTAATTGAGTTTAGATTTGGCTTAGGCGGCAAACCTCCAAAAACTCTCGAAGAACTTGGAGAAAGATTTGGGGTAACTAGAGAAAGAATGAGGCAAGTAGAGGCAAAAGTCCTTGATCGAATAAGCAACTCCCCAATAGCTGAAACTTTAAAATAAAACTTAAAAAGAGAAATCTCCTGGCGATGACCTATTGTCCCAGATAAAATCCAGTATCGTCAGCGCTGATACGTTTCACTTCTCTGTTCGGAATGAGAAGAGGTGGTTCCATATCGCTCCAATCACCAGAAAATTTCTCTTTTCAAATTGCTTTTTGACTCCTTGCAAGCGAAGAGAAGATAATTTAAATCTACAACTTGACCATTAGTACGGGTAGGCTAAACACGTTACCATGCTTACACCGCCCGCCTATCAACCTGATAGTCTCTCAGGGGTCTTCCTTATAAATAAGATGAGATCTTATCTTGGGAACCGCTTCCCACTTAGATGCTTTCAGCGGTTATCGGTTGGGAATATAGCTACTCAGCGATGCTCCTTTATCGGAAACAGCTGACACACCAGGGATTCCCTCATCCCAGTCCTCTCGTCATTACGTTTTCTCAGATTTCTCTGAGGATCAGACTATATCTTCACCCAATCTAACTTGGGTGTTGGCGTATAATAAAAGGCTTAGATTTCGGTTTTTAGACCGATATACCTTCTATATGAGTCGTTACGGGGACTTTCAAAGAGATGTTCTCTGCGATGAATAATAATTATATTCTCGCATTTTCTTAATCCATTCTGAAACATTATATTTATTAATTATTTTCTGTTGCAATTTTGGAATAAGTTTTATTAATAAACTTGCTTGTTTTTGCTTAAGCCGTAAAAACGGCTTAAGAAGGGTTAAAACTTTTAATGTTTTTGTGAATCCTTCTATTCGAAGTTCACAAATATTATCATTTCTTGTATAAACATATCCTCCAAGTATTTTTTGCATCCATTCAATATCATTTTTATGACTATTATCTTGGTAGATGCAAATTACTGTTTTGATACGAATAGTTTTACCTTCTGCATTCTTGCGCAATTGAAGCATAATGCTTCCATCACCATCAAGAAAGCCAGCTATGTATGCAAGTTTTTCTCTTTGAGAAAGTCTTCCCACGGTATTATCCTTTGGCACTTTATCTAAGTTTAACATAGGACTAAAATTAAACTCAAACCAAGAGGACTTCACCGTTATTAGCCAATTTCGATACTGTATTACTACAGTAAAGAGCAATTTCTTACTAGGGACGAATTCCCTCAAATCTCGACGATTATGCAGGATAGAGACCGACAATTATGTTACTCAACAGAATAATTCTGTAGGGCGTATGTATTTCTACTACGCTCTCCGATTCGCATCGGAGTTCGGACTATATCTTCCCTTCGATAAACTCAGGGTCTAGTGTATAGTCTCTGGGGCTCTAAAAGATATTTTCTCTTAGTTGCCTGCTGATTGTCCGCACTTAAAACATTTTTACTTGTTATAGAAATAAAATAACTCTAATGTCAAGTAGCTTAAGATGCTCGGAGTTTCCAGCATATAGCTAGATTTATTCCCGCTTTTATACGGGACCTTCAAATTTTCTCTTTACAGTTCAAAACGCTTGAAGGAAGACAGCAACGGTCATTTGCTTACTGTCTTACGACGTTCTGAACCCAGCTCGCGTACCGCTTTAATGGGCGAACAGCCCAACCCTTGGAACCTTCTCCAGCTCCAGGATGCGATGAGCCGACATCGAGGTGCCAAACCGCATCGTCGCTGTGGACGCTTGGATGCGATCAGCCTGTTCATGTATTTGTGCTTTTGCACATCTCCACAATTTCTTGTGGCACTGACTATATCTTCATCCGCCAAGATGGCGGAGTACGGCGTGTGATAGTTAAATAACTATCTCACTACTTATCGCGTTATGCGATTTTCGATCAGTCGATACGGGGTCAAGAGGTAATTTATAACGCATTGATAAAATAATATATTTTCGTATTAAACTTATCAATTTTTGCGTTTCTATGACACTAAAAATTAAAACAGATCCTTTCTTTTTCTTTTTAACTGTTGGTAAAAGATTGAAATTGTTTTTAAACATCTCCAGTAAATATCTTTTACTCTCTTTGTCAAAGTTTGGAATATAAAGATAGGCTATTTTATCTCTATGATAATAATATCCATCATCCATAAACCAAACAGCTAAAGAAAGAGGATTTTTAAAGATTGTCGTTATTGTTTCTGGAATAATCTTTTGCGAATTATCGTAAAAGATGTTTCGCAATTTTCCAAAATCAGAACTTGCTGTTGACTGAATACGAACATATTTATATGTTTTTTTCCAGATAGGATTTTTTCTTTCAAGAACTTTTATATTGCTTTGAAAATAGTTTCGTAATTGCTCTACTTTCCATTCAAGATAATTTCTCTGAGAAATTCCTTGCTCAAGTCGTAATCTTGCATTCTGCTTACCTGTTTTTTGCAAATAAGCATCGCCTAAGATCAGACCTATCACGATATCTTTTTGTTTTCGTGTCATTTTTTCCTCCGACTTCCCACGGTATTACCCTTTGCCTCCTCGTAGTGGAAAGACTTGTAACCACCAGACAAGAGGGCTTCACCGTTATTAGCCGTATACTTGATTCTATGTTACCATAAAATCGGGACACAGTAATGTATCCCCGGGGTAGCTTTTATCCGATAAGCTGTGTGCCTACCACTAGGCATCACAGGATCACTAACACCGACTTTCGTCCCTGCTCGACTTGTAGGTCTCGCAGTCAAGCTGGCTTATGTGTTTGCACTATCACCTTGATTTCCATCCAAGGTTAGCCAACCTTTGTACGACTCCGTTACTCTTTAGGAGTCAACTTCCCCAGTTAAACTGCCCACCAGACACTGTTCCTTAGCCGAATTTTTTTGCGGCAATAAGGTAATGATCACTTATTTCAAAGAGAGGTATTTCACTAGCGCCTAAGCTCCCTCCTATTCTAAACAATTAAAATAAACTTTCAAATGCCAAGCTACAGTAAAGCTCCCGGGGTCTTTTTGTCCATGCATAATTAGGCCGCGTCTTCACGGCCATCTCAATTTCGCCGGGTAGATGTTCAAGACAGTTACTCAGTCGTTCTACCATTCGTGCAGGTCGGAACTTACCCGACAAGGAACTTCGCTACCATAGAACAGTTCACTTTTGTTACTTGCTCTGATTGATTACAGAGTCTCATGGTCGCCCATGAGGTCGGACTATATCATCCTCACCTTTTCAGGTGGGTTTAGCGTATAGTCTCTGAGGATTCCTTATTCGAAAATATCTTTATAGCCATATTTTCTTGTTCTTCCCTTACCTTTGTTTAATTTTTCTCTTAAGATTAAAATTCTTTTTAATCCTTTAGTA
The DNA here is from genome assembly GCA_043807135.1 of Candidatus Levyibacteriota bacterium. Lineage (GTDB taxonomy): Bacteria > Patescibacteriota > Microgenomatia > Levybacterales > UBA12049. The sequence goes on from JAZDGF010000001.1 coordinate 15,871, forward strand.
TTTCTGTGTTCTCCACTTTTAACAAGCTTTGAAATATCACGAAAAATATTAAAGTTGTAAATTTTACTTTTAGAGAGTAAAGGATATTTTGTAAAATATGGAATAATTTTATCGACTATTTCTTGAGAGCTTGTAACATCCAGAGAATGCAATCCGTCTTTTCTTACTTTAATAATTCCGCATTTCAATTCTTTTTTTAAAACGTAAAGAATTGATGAATCTTTTTGTGAAACATTAAAGCTTAAAACAACTTGCCAATTAACTTTATAATCGCTCTTTTTACGAAGCGAAACATTAAAGCTTCCTTCTCCTTCTACAAACCCTGCAATAAAATAGCCTAAATTTTCTCGATCAAGGCCTTTCCTGCTGATTGTCTGCGCTGGACGTTTTTTCACCATATCTTTATATTAACATGGTACCGCCAGATACTTCAACCGTCTGTTTTATACAGTTGCGGTACAGATTTTCCAGCATATAGCTAAATTTTACAACTACAATTGCTTATAGTTACTGCTGCCGTTTACTGGAGCTTGTATCCTAAGCTGAACATTGCTGTCTCACTAGAGATACTTGACTTACCAGCACTGGGCAGGTGTCAGCCCCTATACTTTGCCTTTCGGCTTTGCAGGGACCTATGTTTTAGATAAACAGTCGCTAAATACACTTTTGTTGAAACCGCGTTCTTACACGCGGCAAGGCATCTCCCATAGGTTACGCCTAGCTTTTTTGCCGAGTTCCTTGAACATCTTTCTCCCGATCGCCTTAGTCTACTCGACCAGCCCACCTGTGTCGGTAATCGGTACGGTAAAATATGAGTTTTTTCCGATAAATCGGAACCAATGAGGCTTTTCTTGGAAACTGAAACGTACTATATTGTTCCCTATTGCTAGGAAACTTTCACTCGTAGTTCAATTAAACAGATTAAGGGATTTGCCACTTATTCCTACTTTACTACTTGGACCCATCTTGCGATAGGCATAGTTTTTCCAATTCCGTTACCCCCTCAGAATACTCATATTCTGTAGTCGAATTTCAACGACTTATCCATCGAGTTACCCCCCATTATTAAGGGACACCCTTAGGACCGACTAACCCTCCGCTGACTTACATTGCGGAGGAAACCTTGGGCATTCGGCGGTCCTGTTTCTCACAGGACTCTCGCTACTCATACCGGCATTCTCACTTCTGTCCGCTCCACAACACTTTACAGTTGTTGCTTCACCGCAAACAGAACGCTCCCCTACCAACCTTACGGTTCTCCAGCTTCGGCAAAGAACTTAATCCTCGGTGGATTTTCGGCGCCAAGTACCAATCCTCCAGTGAGCTGTTACGCTATCTTTAAAGGATGGCTGCTTCTAAGCCAACCTCCTGGTTGTCTCTGGAACCTGACTTCCTTCCAAACTTAGTTCTTATTTAGAGGCCTTAGCTGGGAGTCTGGGCTGTTTCCCTTTTGACCCATCAGCTTAGCCCGAAGGGTCTGACTAGGATACAACAAGCTCTGGCATTCGGAGTTTGATTGGTTGCGAGAAATTACTTCCCCACGAACCATTCAGTGCTCTACCTCCAAAACTCTATACGTATCCCGCTATACCAAAATATATTTCGGGGAGAACCAGCTATCTCTGAGTTCGTTTGGCATATAGCCCCTAACCTCAAGTCATCTCATACCATTGCTACGGTAACGAGTTCGGGCCTCCTCCTACATCTCTGTAGGACTCACCCTGCTCAAGGCTAGCTCACTCAGTTTCGGGTCTACTAACTGCAACTAACGACCAATTAGGTCACGCTTTCACTATGTCTCCGTTACGTTCCGTAACTTAGACTAACGCTGCAATCAATAACTCACCGGTTCATTCTTCAATAGGCACGCCATTATCCTTACGGACTCTGGCTGCTTGTTAGCCAACAATTTCAGGTCTATTTCATCCCCCTCCCGGGGTGCTTTTCACCTTTCCCTCACGGTACTAGTTCACTATCGGTAGACTTTGGTGTTTAGTCTTGGAACGTGGCCGCCCCAGCTTCCCACAGGGTTTTATCGTACCCCATGGTACTTAGGTACAAACTATCGGGGTCTTTCCTTTCATGTACGAGCCTTTCACTCTCTATGGGGGATTATTCCAAATCCTTCTATTAGAAAAAACCGCATCGAATATCGTCTGCCCTGCAACCCCCGAATAAATTCGGGTTTAGACTTTTCCGCTTTCGCTCGCCGCTACTTACGGAATCTCGTATGATTTCTTTTCCTGGTGTTACTAAGATGTTTCAGTTCACACCGTTCCCCACCAAACACTATATATATCATTGCTGATATATTTTTATGTTTGGTTCTTGTAAAAACAAGGGGTTTCCCCATTCGGAAACCGCCGGATCATAGGTTTATGACACCTACCCGACGAGTATCGCCGCCATATGCGTCCTTCCTCGGCCAAAATCTCCTAGGCATCCATTATTGGCATTATGAGTAGATTTAAATTATGTTAATTCCGTTAAATTTTCCGTAAACAAAAATGCTTTTGGAAAATCAAACGGAAATTCTTCTCCTCACTTGTCAAAGAGCCAAATCATTATCTTTTCGGGATAACCCCCTCTCACTAGGGGGCTTGCCCCAAAAGATAATCTTACTAGTTTTATTTAGCTTGACGAGTGGACCGGAAGAGATTCGAACTCTCGACCTTCGCGATGCAAACGCGACGCTCTACCAGACTAAGCTACCGGCCCAAATTAAGGCCAAACTATTAGATAGATTTGTCAATCGAGAACACTTTACAGAAGAAAATAATCGCTTTTAGCCAGAAAATTGAGGTCCCGAACGGGTACAAACTACTATTTTAAAAAGTTTCCTCATAAATACGATTAACCTCTGCTCTAAAGCAGAACTCGTTAAGACATCTTAGCACAGGGTAAAATAGGTGTCAATAGTTGGTTTTCGCGGGGTTTACGGGTTTTAAACAAACAACATAACAAGAATCTTCTTTTATATCCCTCTTGTTTCTTTTTCCATTAAACTTTACTACTGGGTGTACGCTAAGTCCCTCTTCTAGAGCAATTCCTGTTTTTTTAGGTATCTCACTAAGTTTTATTTCTTCTACTGTCGCCTGAGTAAATCTTGCACCATCATAAGCAAACAAGGCATCTTCTCCACATGTAATATATTCATTATCTTTACTATCCTTTTCTAAAAACTCTATTATTGTAGCTAATTCACTGCGGCCTTGAAGCATTTGGATTACAGCATGTCCTTGATCGCAAAGATCTTCCCTTGCACAATTATATCCAGATGCTGTAAAAAAACCTGTTTCTACTGCCATACCGGGATTATACCAAGTAATTAAGGATTGTCAAATTAGACTTTTGTAGATATTTATAGCTATTCTTATTTTCTTAACCACTTCTCAACTTCTAAGGCTGCCATGCAACCAAATCCAGCAGCAGTTATTGCTTGTTTATAGTAAAAGTCATGAACATCTCCTGCAACAAAAACACCATCTACATTAGATCTTGTATGGTCATATACTTTTATAAAGCCTTTTTCGTCAATGTCTATTCCTTTAAAAACAGCTGTATTTGGAATATGTCCAATAGCAACAAATACTCCGTCCATAGGCATTTCTTTTTTCTCTTTTGTCTTATTATTTAATATTTCAACACTTTCCACTTTCATTTCACCTAAAATTTTTGTAATTTCTGAATTTAATATAAATTTAATTTTAGGGTTTTTCTTTGCCTTATCTTGCATTATTTGACTTGCCCTAAAAGCATCTCTCCTGTGGATAATTGTTACTTCTTTTGCAAACTTTGTTAAAACAATTGCCTCTTCCATAGCAGAATCTCCACCACCAGCAACAATTACATTTTTATCTTTGAAAAAAGCCGCGTCACAAGGAGCACAACTTGACACCCCGCGCCCAATTTTTTCAGACTCTCCGGGCACTCCAAGCCATTTCGTATCCGCGCCTGTTGCAATAATAATGGATTTTCCTTCATAAGTTTTTTCAGCTGCAGTTACTTTAAATGGTTTTTTGGAAAAATCTCCTGAAGTAAAATCTATTTCTACAATCTCTGCTCCAAATCGTTCTGCTTGCTTTCGCATTTTACTCATTAGATCAGGGCCCATAACTCCTTCTGGAAATCCAGGAAAATTTTCTACCTCAGTTGTAAGCATTAATTGCCCACCCCACTTTAAACCACCAATAACAAGGGTTTTAAGGCTTGCTCGGGTTGCATAAATTGCGGAAGTAAGTCCTGCAGGACCGCTTCCGATAATTATAACGTCATACATAAAATTTTAAGTTAAGAACTAATAACTTCGTCTATTGCTTTTTTAAAATTGTCTTTTGACTGTGCGCCAATCATGGTTTTAACTGGTTTTCCATCCTTGAAGATATAAATACTTGGAATACTCATTATGCCAAAAGACTGAGCTGTATCTCCACTTTCATCAACATTTAACTTACCTACTTTTATTTTTCCTTGATATTCCTTGGCAAGTTCATCGACTATTGGATCAACTACTCTACAGGGCATACACCATTCGGCCCAAAAATCTACCAAAACAGGTAGCTTTGCTTTTAATACTTCTTCTTCGAAGTTTTGATCAGTTAATTTAACATCGGACATCTCTTCACCTCCTCTTTTTTATGCTACAAAAATCTAATTTATTGGTTTTTAAAAATTTTGTCAACAGCCTATATTTTTTTACTCTAGTTCTTCTCTTTTTCCCTGAAGAAATAAAAACCACTGCTCAAAAAAACTAAAAAGGCCTTTAAATGGTGCCTCTATTACAAAATCCAGGACAAAAAGGAAAACATTAATTTGTGAAATTCCATCAGTTAACCTTCTTCCAACTGCTACAAATGGAATAAAAAGAAAGTCAGCAATCGGAGTGAGGATATTTTTTCTTGGTTCAATTGAATAAATATGAGCAACTTGGTTAATTCTATATGAAAGGAAAGAAACAATTGCTAAAAAGAAAACAAAAACTACCATGCTAAATGGATTAAAAGAAAGTTTTTCAAGAATTAAAAAGATTGCTCCAAAACCAAGCACAAAAGTAATAAGCCAAAGAAAACTAAAAATAGAGTTTAAAAACGGCTTCATAATATCAGGTTTTGTTTTAACAACAAGCTTATTGTTAAAACTTGGAGTCTGATCTAAAAGCATTGAACGAACATAATTAAAGATTCTTTTCGAATTATCTAAATCTGGAGTTTTAATAAACATTCCTACTGTTGCCATTAAAAACGGAGGGAATATAATATTTATTAAAGTAGACGACCATATTATTCCTCCATAAAAAATAGTTTCAAACGTTCCTTCTATGGTTAGAGCAAAAAAAGCTTTTGTTAAAAGTAAGAACATAATGCTTCTTATAATGGCAGTTCTTACTTTTGCCCCAATTCCTCCGTATCTTGCTTCACAAATACTGTAAACTATTTTTCTAAAATCTTGCTCGTTATTTACTAGATCATGAATCTCTCCCTGCTCTATGTTAAGTAAATCTTCCAATACGAAAAATACAACTGTTTTATCTTTAACGTAATTAACAATTTTATCTTTTCTTGGATAGCTTAATTGTCTGTTTATCTCTTTGAATCCTTTTAAAAAATTATCTGCTGTTGCATTAAGATTCTCTTCTTTTAGTTTTCCAAAATACTGATTAAATAAATGAAAACGAAGAAGTGCAAGATCTTCTTTTGCATAGCTTTTGTGTATTGCAATAAAAAGCTGAATATCTCTTTGCTGCTCATCCTCATCTAGAATTGAAACATTCTCGCGCAACACTTTAAGCATGAAATTACACATGTATTCTTTTTTCTTTAAAAGACGTAATGCGTGCTCTATGTCAGAAGACATTAAATGATATATCCATTCGTTAATTGTTTTTTCAGAAAATGAAGTATGTTTTTTTAGAATTTCCTGCCTTAATTTAATGTAAAGATCTATTCTCTCTTTGACCCTATCAGTTGCGGATTCTGAAACACTCTCGTCTGGAAAATATCTAGCCCAGACAAGCTCACGCACTAAAGGTGCTGCAATTGTTTTAGCTGTTCCTCCAAAAAGAGTTCTTCTTTTTAAAATTCTTTCAATTGCCGCCCTAAGGATTACTTCTTGGTCACGATAATCCATGGCATTCCGAACTCTTTCATAGATTGAAGCGACTTTAGAGATAACCGGATTTACGCTTATTTTTTTTCCTTCTGATTCAGGCTCCTCTTCATCAAAGGCAGAAATTAAAATATTTGCAGGACTTGATAAGGATTTTCCTTCCATAAAATTTATCTTAGCATATTTAAAACCTGTCTATAGATTTTTCCCATCTGCTTAATAGAACAAAAGCCTAAAAAATATCCGTTATGAATTTTCAATAAAAAGCTTGTGATTTTATAAAATTATTACTACTCCACTATATTTAGTTTACTACCATTTAAAAAGGCTTTTATATTGGAAGCAGTAATATCAAGAATTTGAGTTAATGCTTCTTTGCTATTAAAAGCATTATGGGGAGTTATTATTACATCGGGACGCAGTAATAAAACGTGATTTAAAAGCTGGGTCTTTATATCACAGGACTTTAAAAATTCATTGGTTAAAAGTTCTCTCTCTTCTTTTAAGCTGCATTCTTCTTCCAAAACATCTATTCCTGCGCCAGCTAAAATTCCTTTTTCCAAGCCCTCTAAAATTGCCTGAGTCTCAACAAGAGAACCCCTGGCAGTGTTTATTAGAACACTTCCTTTTTTAAATTTATTAATATTTTGCATATTAATAATGTGCTCCGTATCTTTTGTATGTGGAAGGTGAAGAGTTATAACATCTGAGTTTGCAAGCACTGTATCGATATCTACATATTTAACTCCTTTTTTAATCAATTCTTCATCTTCTGACTTGTTAAAAGCAAGGATCTTCATTCCGAAACATAAACCCATTTCTATAACTTTTTTGCCAATATGCCCTGCTCCTAAGACTCCTAAAGTTTTACCATACAAATCAAATCCAGTTAAACCCTCTAGAGAGAAATCTCCTCTTTTGGTGTGCTCTATTGAGGGAATTAATTTTCTTGAAATTGCTAAAATTAAAGCAAAGGTATGTTCCGCAACCGTATCTCCTCCATATTTTGGAATATTTGCAACAATAACATTCTTTTTCTTGCAAGAATCAATATCAATATGATCATATCCTACCGAACGTGTTGCAATAAATTTTAAGGAAGGTAGAGATTCTAAAATATCCTTTGAAATTTCAGAATAAATAAATGGAGAGATAATCGAAGCATCTTTCGCAAGAGGAATTGTATCCTTATCTAGTCTTTCTTTGCTGAAAAAGAGATTTTTATCATCAAGAGCTTTTTCTAAATACTCTTTTTCCCAATCTTCTATTTCAAAAAAGGCAATCTTGTCCATAATATCTTCTTTTATTATAGACTAAAGCTTTGAAAAAATAGCAACTTATTTTTTTCCAATCTGCTTCCAAAGCCAAATTCCAAGCAAAATAAGATCTAGTAATAACACTAGCGGAAGAATTGTCCAAAAAATTCCAAGCCAGAAAAATCCTCCGCTATATCCCATCATTGAACCATAGCTCCATGGACCCATTTGTAAAATCACCTCCTTAGTGACTAAAACTCGATTCTCTTTTAAGCTGTTTTATATTTTTAATCAAAATCTTGCGATTCGAGTAGGAAAAAATCTTTTTTTCTTCTAAATTTTTCATCTCCGTACTTATAGTCTCTCTTGCCATTCCTAAAAGAGAAGCAATATCTTTATGCGTAAGAGGAATTTGAATACAAATTCCGTTACTTTTCTGTTTGCCAAACCTATCTGTTAAGATTAATAAAATCGAAGCAACTCTTTCCCCTGCTCCTCCGAATACAAAGTTCTCCATTCTCTGAGAAAATGCATCAAGCCTATTTAAAAGCCTACTTATTAATTTTATTGAAGCTCCAGGTTGATTTATAATATAGTGTAAAAATTCGTCTTTAGGCGCTCTATACACTTCTACTGGAGTTATTGATTCAACAAAATATCTTACTTGTGAATTATTAACTACCCAGCCTAAAGAAAAAATATCAAGCGGTTTATAAATTGAGGTTGTTAACTCTTTTCCTTCTCTTGAGACAGTAAATCTTCTAGCGTAACCCTTTTTAATAAAAAAAACGCCCAAGGGATTATCTCCGGCGCGAATTATCATCTGGCGCTTTTTGTAGGAAATATGCTTGTATTTAGAAAAAAAAACTTCTAAATCTGTTGCAGATTTTTTCTGCATATTTACCCTCCAGCATTATAGCATACATTGTAACTATTATTACAATTTTTGTGTTAAAAAAATTACTGATTTAAAAATTCAAATCCTTTATTTTAGAGTTGTTAGGATTTAGGTAATTTAAGAAACCTGCCCGAAAATGAAAAATAGCACTAAAGATATTATTCTAAAGATATTATTAGAAAAAGGAGGTAAGTTATGGAAAGGCCAATTTTTGACTTTCCCAAAAAATATTTTAGTAAAGTCCTCACTCTTCCCGATGAGAAACTTGTTATGTCAAGGAGAAAACATGTATACGTACTCTTTGTCCCCTTAATATTTACTGTTTTTTTTGCCCTAGTTTTTTTATTTGCTTCTTACTATGTATTTATTTTCTTAATCCCCTCATTCTCTTTAATTACTGCAAGCATGATGGTTGTGTTAATGGCGTTATTTAGTTTTTCCGCAAAAATCATTACAGATTGGTATTTTCATTTTTATGTTGTAACCAATAAAAGGATTATCGAAATATCCCATGTTCCTCTTTTTTCTCATACAATGTATGACGTATTATTAAGCCAGGTAAGATGTACCGAGATTGATGTAAAAATAAATGGAATCATTCATCAACTCTTAGATATTGGCGATATTACCGTTGCTTTTGACAGGCCAACTCATCAAGAGGAATTTGTTTTTTACGATATTAAAGATCCAAGAGCAATTGGAGCAATGCTAGGAGATGAGTTTACTGCTGGTAAAAACGAAGCATTACTGGCTCCTATTTGGAATCAAGTAAAAAAAGATGTTGGTATAAATAGAAACGGAAAAACTTCTAAGTTTAAATTTATTGAAGAGATTTTTCCAGGAGAAGGATCTATTGGCCTTGCTAATTAAAATATGAATTACTTAATAACTGTATTGCAAATAACATTTCTTTTAATTGCATTAATCTTTTTGGCTTTTGATTTTATTTATGTAAAAGAAGTTAATAGAGCAAAAGAACATATGGAAATTAATCTTCCAAATGCAGGAAAACAACTTTTGCGATTAAATGCTGTAATATCTGCAATTGGAGTTATTATTGTATTTTTACTTATTTTTGTCGGTTAAAATGCAGGTTGACAAAAAATCTAAAACCTCTAAAATATAATACATGGCAAAAGAAACTTCTAAGCTATCAGAGGTAAAAATTCCCTCATTAAAAGGAAATCAGATCACAATTTTATACATTCTTCTTATAGTTGCCGCCTTTTTAATCGGCTCTTTATACACAAAAGTTTCCTTCCTTGAAAAAAACGGGAGCACAACTACAAATACTCAAGCTGAAAATACTGCTGCACAACAACCCCAAGGACAGCAACCTGCTCCTGTAAAAGTAGATATAAATGCAATAAAAGATTTGTTCAAAAAAGACTTCATTAAATTTGGAGATGCAAACAGAAAAGTTCTTTTTGTTGAAGTTGTAGATCCATCTTGCCCATTTTGCCAAGTAGCAGCAGGCAAAAATCCTGAGCTAAATAAAGAAATGGGAGGTAATTTTGTTCTTGTAGAAGATGGCGGAACATATATTGCTCCTGTAGTTGAAATAAAAAAATTAGTTGATGAAGGCAAAGCAAGCTTTGTCTTTCTCTATCAAAATGGACATGGAAACGGAGAGCTGGCTACAAAAGCCCTCTATTGTGCTCATGATCAGGGAAAATTCTGGCAAGCACATGACAAGCTTATGACAAATGATGGCTATAACCTAATCAATAATGAAGTTAAAAACGATAAGGCAAATACTGGAAAGTTGGTTGATTTTCTTACAGGATCTGTAGACAGCTCCGCTTTAAAATCTTGTCTTGAGAGTGGAAAATACGACGATGCTTTATCAACTGCTATTCAAGCTGCATCCAGTCTGGGAGTAAATGGAACACCTGGATTTTTTGTAAATGAAACTAATTTTGCTGGAGCATATAACTGGACTGATATGAAAAGCGTAGTTGACGAAGCTTTAAAATAACCTCTTATTCCAAGACTAATATAAGAACGTACACCAGGGCAATTCCCAAAACAAAAAAGAATGAGTAATTCAATGCCAAATTTGTTTTTGCCCTATGATGAATCTCAGGTAAAAGATCTGTTGCTGATAAATAGATAAAGTTTCCTGTTGTTATTGCAAGTAAAATTGGCACTACCATATGAAATAAGCTACCTAGGTAATATGCAATAAGCGCACCTACCATTGCTGATGCACCTGTTGCAAGATTAAATAATAAAACCTTTTTTCTTCCCCAGCCTTTATGAATTAAGATTCCAAAATCTCCTAGTTCGTGAGGAATTTCATGCACAAAAACAGCAGCTGTTGTAACAATTCCTAACGGCATGCTTACTAAAAATGCTGCAGCAATAGAAAGACCGTCAATAAAATTATGCAAAGTGTCTCCGAATAGTAAAAAAGACGTTGGAATTTTCAGATGATCTTCTTCTCCCGTATGGTCATGATGATGAAGAAAAAGAAAAAGTCTTTCTATTATAAAAAATGTTGCAATAGAAATTGTAATCCAAAGATAAGCCCGTTCCCCTACAAGTTCTACTGTTTCAGGCATTGTTTCTAAAAAACCTGTAGCAAGAAGTGCCCCTGCAGCAAAAGCAACTAGTGAATACGAAAGTTTCTTAATTAAACTTTTATGTAAAAGAAGTATTCCTACTAATAAAAGAGATACAATTGAAGCAAAAAATGTATAAAATAAAATAGTAAATAACATTAGTTAATTTTTAATATTACAATTATATAATAATTTCAAACTTATCAAAATCTACATCTTTTTCTTCCCATTCAACTTTAACATCTTTAACTTCTGACAAAAATGGACCCTTACGGCATTTATTAATCATTTTATCTATTGCTTTTTTTTCTCCTATAAAAACAGCTTCAACTCTACCTTTATCAATATTTTTTACCCAGCCTTTTAATTCAAGCTTTTGGGCTTCTTTTTTCACAAACTGTCGAAAGCCAACCCCCTGAATAAATCCTGAAGTTATTATATGTGCAAACATATTAAATACGAGCTCCTATTGAAGCAAGAATTAAATATCTTAAAAATCTTCCTAAAGTGACTATTATTATAAATCTCTTGGGAGAAAAAACAAATATCCCTGCAATTAACCCAATTGCATCAAAAAATGGATTTGGAATAAAGGCAAAGGCAAAAAGCATCCATCCTCCATACTTTTTAAAGTATCTTTCTAAAATAGTAAACCAAAAATTTTTTCCGATCTTTTCTAAAGCAATTTTTCTTCCTGAAAAACCGACCAAAAAGCCAATCATATCTCCAAGCGTTGCTGCAAATGAGGAAATCAATGCAACTAGGAAGGGGTTATATAAAGACCCTCCTGCCACAACAGATAGAAACGCAGGTCCTGAAACAAAAAATGAGGCATTTGATACAAAATTTATTAAAAATATTCCCAGTAAACCAAGTGATTGTGAGTCTTTAAAAAAGTCTCTAAAAATAAAAAGAGCAAAAGGAAGAAAAAGTGAAAATGCAAATATTAAGTAAAACGCAAGTTTGTTTTTAAACGTCATTTCTTCTTTTCTCCTTCTGTTTTTAACTCTTTTAGTTTCCACATAAAGAGTGCTCCTTTATTTTTGGCATTACTGTCTACGGAAAAACTTAGTGCTTTTTCAAGAATTGCCCTATGCACTGTCTTGGCAAGTTTTATATAAAGACTTCTATGCTTATAATCATCAAGTTCTTCTGCTAAATGAATTCCATATGATTGAAATTCACGAGAAATATACTTATCAGTTGTCGGATTAAATTTATTTAGAATTTGTTTTACAGAACGCATTATTTTGAATTATAGCGATTCATTGCTACGTCTAATCCTTTTTCTAATGCTGTTTCAATTGTCTTAACTCCTCTTTTTATTAATTTTCTTATTTCACCTGTTTCTCCATGGCCAAATTCACGAAGCACATAAGCTTCAGAACTTCTTAATCTTGAATTGTTTTTTGGCTTTCCAACTCCAAGCCTAAATCTCCAAAATTTTTCGGTTCCAAGGTTTTTAATAACTGATTCAATTCCGCGATGCCCTGCTGAAGAACCACTTTGCTTAATCTTAAATCCCCCTAATACAAAATCCAAATCATCATGTAAGACCCAGACATCCTTAGGTTTTATTTTATAAAAATCAGATATTAATCTTACCGAAAGTCCTGAATTATTCATATATGTTATTGGCTTTGCTAGAATAACTTTTTCAATTATTTTAAGTTTTTTACCAGAGGTTGATTTTCTAGTCCACTCAATTTCTGCAATTTCTGCTTTAAACTTTTTGTTTTCTCTAAAAATATTGTTTTTGCCAACGGAAAATTCTTTTAAGAATTTTTCTATGAGTATAAAGCCGAGGTTATGTCTAGTTTTTTCGTATTTTAACCCAGGATTACCAAGTCCAATTATTAATTTCATAAACATCAATCATTATACTATTATTTTTCCACTTTTTTTAAGATGATTTTAGTATTAATCTTGCTTCTTTATTTCCTACTTGCTGAAAGCTTTTATAAAACTGTCCAACAGCATAAAAATTTTTCGGTTTTTTAATAAAAATGACTTTGTCAAAAAAGCTTTTAATCTCTTTAAAAGTATCTTTTGCAATAACCGGAGTTGCTAGGATAATTTTTTTTGCTTTCTGTTTCTTTAAATAGATTTGTGCTGCCCTAACTGTTGCGCCAGTTGCTACCCCATCATCAACTAAAATTACTGTTTTATTTAAAAGATTATCTGATCTTTTATCTACTAGTAATTCTTTTTCAAGTTTTTTTCTTTCTTTTTCTTTTCTCTTTCTAAGAGTTTCTTTTTCTTTTCTCGTAAGGTTAAGTCTTTTTAAAATATCTTTATTCCAGAAAACCGTATTTTTGGGACCAATTACACCAATTGCAAGTTCCGTATTTTGAGGCGCTCCTATTTTTTTTAAAACAAGAGCGTTTAGGGAAACGGAAAAATAGTCTGCAATTATTTTCCCCATCATTATAGCTCCTCTTGCTAAAGCTATTACAATAACATCTTTTTCTTTTACAGAGGCTAAAAGCTTTACGGAAAGCATGCGGGCAGCTTCTTCTCTGTTGTCAAACATCACCTATATTATATACCCTAAAGTCCACAAAAAGAGCTATCCTTTTTTGGATAGCTCTTTTTTTTGCTCCCTATTTGTATTCCGGTTTTATTTGGAACAAGAAATAAAGCCAAACTAATCCTAAGATAACACCTGCTAATGTAAAATTTATAACAGATGCAGCGATTCCCAATAATTCTGCCAAAAACAGATATTTCCAACCTAACATTATTCTTTTTAAAAGACTTGGGAAAGCAATAAGCATTAAGATACTTTCTACTAAACCAATTACTGAAACTACAATTAAACTTGTAGCTGTTCCTATTCCTCCTCCTAAAACAACTAAAGGAGAAAGAACTGTAGAAATACCAAATGCAGATAATGATCCAAAAACTCCCAAGACTCCAAAGATTAATGCAAGCCATGGAGCAATAGAAACTATTACGTCACGCCAAGCTTTTGGAATTGGAGGAAACTTTGCGTACATTTTCTCAATAGAATTTGTTAGGGAATCTAAACTTGATTGTGCCATTTTCCTTCACCTCCCTTCATATAAGCTCTAAATTGATAGTATTCTAGCCTCGATTAAAAGTCAAGCCCTAGTTGATTTTTCTTAACAGTCTTTTTTGAAGTTTTACCTTTATTATCCTCTTCTTCATTGTTCCAAATCTTAACTTTTCCATATTGGCCATCAAAGCCAGGAGTTATAACAATGTCTCCTTTTCTTACTTTTACAATTCCTTCTGCAATTTTCTCTCCTGCCTGTTTTTTTAATTCATCAATTGGTATGTTTAATAATGCGTTCATTTCCGATCCAAAAACAGTGCATAGCTGATCAAACTTATCCCTTACTCTTTGGCTTATAACAGTCATAGACATTGCTTCGGCAACAATTTCAAGAAGCGGAACCAGCTTTACAAAGGGTGGATGAATATTTTTTGGGTCATAGATCCATTTAACTCCCTTGTCGTCTATTTTACTTTTTTCCATGTTTTCTAAAGAAGCTAATTCTTCAACTCTGTGCATTACCCCAACTGTTAAATTTTTTTTACATACAGGGCAAGTCGTTCCGTTTTTCTTAGTTTCATTAGGATCTTGTGAGATATGACAATTGCGGTGTCCTGTGTAATGATATTTTCCTTCTTCAGGATAAAATTCAATTGTATGACTAATTCTATCAGGGAGAGTTTGAGCGTCCGGTTTTAAACTTGGTCCAATAATTGCTCTTCTAATATTTTTAAAAGTCAAATCTTCAAGCTCAAAAACTGTAGCCTCTCTTCCCATTTTTGCCATAGAATGAGCATCTGATGAAGATAAAATTGTTCTTTTTTCAAGTTCTTTTATTCTCCAGTTCATTTCAGGATCAGAAGAAAGACCTGTTTCTATCCCAAAAATATATTTTGAATAATCAGCAAAGCACTCTTCAATCGAATCAAATCCGCTCATTGATCCATATAAAGAAAACCAAGGAGTCCATACGTGGCATGGAATTAAAAGTGCAGTTTTGTCAATTGACAAAACAAGCTCTAAGAGATTTCTTGAAGAAAGTCCGATTATTGGCCTACCATCGGAATTTAGATTAAAACCTCTATTTCGCATTTCCTTGTTTATCTTTTCAACGGTTTCAATGCTTTCTGAGAGAATTAAATTGTGAACCCTTCTGGTTTTTCCGCCTTGTGAATAAATACTTGAAATTTCTGTAGAAAGAATAAACAAGAGTTCATTTTTATTGTTTGAATTTGCTACTGATTTTAATCCAAACAAACCTTGTTTCTTTTCTTCAAGAGAATCAACTATGTGTCTAAACCATAAAGGATGAGTCCAATCCCCGGTTGCTAAGATATCCAAGCCTTTTTTTATCCCCCATTCACTCATTATGGGAAGAATCATTTTCTGACTTACTGCTCTTGAGTATTTTGAATGCAGGTGAAGATCTGTTGTATATTTCATTAATCTTATTTTTTCCCTTGCTGTTTATACATCTCAATTAATTCTTTAACTGTAGTTGCATCTTCTGCTTTTTTATCCCTTTCTCTAAATGAAACAAGTCTTGGAAAGCGAAGCGCATAACCTGGATTATCTTTAATCATTCCAGCAGTATGAATTGGACTTCTGGTTATTTCATCTGCCAAGACTTCAATTACAATCTCCGGTCTAATCCAAACTGATGGAATAGTCTTAGAATTAACCCGAGCCGGTTTATGATCTACTCTTATTTTATCTGCTCTTTTATGAATCTCTTTCCATTCCTCATCAGTTAATCCGGTACCAATCTTTGAAACAGTCACAAATTCATCTAATTTTTTATCATAAATTCCTACCAAAAGTGCTCCGGCTCCAAAAGCTGTTCTTTTTCCTTTACCTGTAACATAACCCAAAATTACACAATCAATTGTATCGTGTAACTCCCCTTGAGAATGTCTTTTAAGTTTTACCCAATTGAAATTTCTTCCTCCTGCTACGTATTTACTTTCTATTTTCTTAACCACTAACCCTTCCAATCCCTTAGAAATTGCATCATCTAAAAGAAGTTCCAAGGTTTTAGAATCCTTAACAATTTGGTTTTTAGATGGAATTAAAATATCATCTTCTTCAATAGTCTCTTTTAAAATCTTAAGCCTTTTATCTAAGGGTTCGTCAATCAAAGATTTTCCGTCTTTGTATAAAATGTCAAAAACAAAAGCTTTTAAAGGAAGTTTTTCTGCCATTTCTTCAATTCTATGTTTTCTTCTTCTTTTAGTAGTTTCTTGAAAGGGTAAAAACTCTTCTGATTCAGTATTGTATGCAAGTGCTTCCGTATCTAAAATTGCTGTTTTTGCTTTTACTTGTTTTTTAGTTGCTTTAATAAGCTCTGGAAACATATGAGTCATATTTTCTAAGTTTCTTGAAAACATATATACCTTGTCATGATCCTTGTGAATTTGACAATTATGCAAAGTTGCCATTGGAATACAAAAGCTTTTATCCTCTTCTACTTGAAGATCGTAAAGCTGAATTCTCGGATCTCTTCTTATTATTTCCTGATTTCGCATTACCTTAACTATCAATCTTTGGTTTTCAATTCTTGTCTTCCTATTAGTCTTTGGGATTACCAATTGATAATAAGTTTTATTTTTTACCCTTATATAATGAAAACCAATAATAATATTATGCGAAAGAGCTATTAATTGAGCCATTGTTGCTAAATCCCGTTCCTTAGTAGTAATTTTTGTAACTCCGTCTTTATCTATGTGTCCATCTGACTCAATCCAACCTTGCAAGAAACATTCAAAATGCTTCTTTTTTACATGGACAAACCAATCAGGGATCATCTTTCCTAACCATTCTCTTCTAAAATAAGTAGAAAGCCAATGTTTTAATGGCTCATCTCGCCAGTAAATATTTAATCCACCATTATAGATATAACGAGTTATCTTTTTAACTCCTAAGCTATCTTTGATCAATTCTTCATAAAAATTTGCTAATTTTTTTTCTTTTTTTGCATTAAATGTCAAACCAACTCTTTCGGTGTTATGAAAATCATTAGTAAAACCATCTCCAATCCAGAAACCTAAAAAACGATAGAAATTTTCATTAAGTAAAAATGTCTTTTTGTACCCGGAAATTGTTTGAAGTTCTAGTTTTTTTGAGAAAGAATGAGAATTATTGAAGGGAAATTTCGGCAATGGAAAAACTACTTCATTTCCTGGCTTAAGATCCTCTATTTTTTTCCATATTTCCTTACCATTGTCAAAACATAATATTAGATGTCCTTCTGAAATTTTAATTTCTTCACCTAGATAAGTTTTAAATTTAAATAATCGCTCTTTTCTTTCAATTGTTCTCTTATTTTTTGCAATTACTTTTTTAAATTGCCCTGTTTTTGTTAGAACTAAATCCCCTATTTTTAAATCTCTAACTGCTGTTATTCCCTTACTCTTAGCATAAATAGGAGTATAACCTGTAACGCAACGGAATCCATCGTACTTATACTGAACGTCCACTTTTTCCATCTTTTCAATTGTTTTTTCAGGAGTTGGAAGTCTTTCACAAAGCTCTGATCTTATCGGTTTTCCAATCTGAATATCCAACTTTTCTACAGCAGAAAGCCCATTTGTTTTTAAGGTTTTTGCAATCAAACCAAGATCTGATGTCCTGTTATATGCGCCTTCCAAAAGTTTTCTTTTACTTTTGTCTCCTAATATTGCCTTTGCAAGGCCATCTAATGCTGTTGGGTCTCCTATGCCAAGACGAAGATTTCCAAGCGGGATTCTTACTAAATATCTTGCAGCTAAAGGATCCATTTTCATAAGAAGACTAGATAGTAAATTTTGCTTTATTTCAACGCTTCCTTCTCCTGAAGTTTTAGCAATCTTAATAAGTGTTTCAAAAACTTCTTCAACGCTTAATTTATTGCTTTTTGTATCTAATCCTTTGCTAAGTTTTTCTGAAACCTTTCCCATGTCTCCAAGCTCCTGATAAAGTTTTAGTACTTCTTTTTGAGTTGATTTAAAAGAACGGGCAATTGACTCTGCAACCATTTTATCTGCCATACCAATTTCCGTTGAGTCAAAAAAAGGAGTAATTCTGCCTTGAATTAAATAGGTAATTTTTTCAAGTTCTTCAGCTGACTTAATTGATTTAAAAAGATCAGATAAAATATCTATTAAAGTAAGCCTGGAAGATGTTTCTTCTAGTTTTTCAAAATATTTAGAAAGTTCTAAGAAAGTCATTTATTTGTTTGCTTAAGCTCCATATTATTTCATTATATATCTTGCACCTTTGGTTACACCTTGTTTTTTGATAATTCCTGTTTTAAGCAGTTCCTTTAGTTCGTTTAAGATTGTATCCTCTGAAATCATTGGGAAGAGCTGATAAAATGCTTTATTTTGTAAATATCCTGTTTTTTGAATATATTCAATTATTTTAAGCTGTCTTTCTGAAAGCATTAAGGGATGTCCTCCCAGCTTCTCTTTTAACTTTGCATCAACTGATATTTTTTCTACCTTTTCTTTTATCTTAGAGAGTTCAATCGAAAGCCCAAGTGAGAAGTATTCAAGCCAACGTGTTAAGTCACCGTTATTTTTTTCAACACTTTGCAAAGCTTCATAATATGACTGCGCGTTAGAATCAAAATATTCTTCTAAGGAAAAGAATTTTTTAATATCATATCCTTCCTTAAAGAGAATAAGTGTTGACAGCGCTCTTGCAACTCTTCCATTTCCATCAACGAAAGGGTGAATTCTTACTAATTCATAGTGAACAATTCCACCCTTCAAAACAGGATGAATATCTTGCTCTGTAGAGCTATTTATAAACGCAATTAAATCCTTTATTTGAAACTGAACAGCAACTGCCATCGGAGGCCTAAAAGAGACTTCTCCAGAAATACTATTTTTAACAACGACTTGTGTTTCTCTGTATTCTCCACACTTTTCCAACTCTAAAAGCTTATTTACTGTTAATTTATGAATTTGTTTTATTGTTTCTTCCACTACTTCGGATTCCGTAACTAACAAATGAGGCTTCTCAGCATATTCCATTACCTCTCTATAATTAATTACTTCTTGGATATCTCTTTCTCTTGCAGGAACATCCTGACCTTCTAAGACACGTTCTGCTTGTGATAAATTAAGTTCGTTTCCTTCTATATGCGTACCATGATGAATAGACCTAACCATTGCATCCTTTCTAAACTCTTTTTCGTAATATGGAAGAAGAGGTGCATGATCAATTACCTCTTTAGATGCTTCAATGCTACCAATGTTTTTCAGGATCTTATTTGTAATTGTGTATTTAGGCGTAAACATAATTTTGGAATTGAAGCTTATTAACGCATATTTCCCGAGAAAATGCAACCTTTACTTTGATCGCTTGCAATTAGTAGTGTCGAAAAAGTCTTTTCCTAAACCCCATCTCCTAAGCTATTTATGATTATAGATTAAATATTTTTTGTCAACAAATTAATTACTTTAGGTATTTCGTCTATTAGATCTGAAGCATTAAAATAAAAGCCAACTTTTTTAAAAAGTGCGTCTCCTGCTTTTTTGTTTACATACGATCCTGCTAAAGCTGCTAAAAATGCATCATTTTTGCAATACAGGGAAGACACAAGCCCTGCGAGAACGTCACCTGTTCCTCCTTTTGTCATACCTGCATTTCCACCTTTAATAAAAACCGTTCTTTCTCCGTTTGAAACAATATCTTCTTTTCCTTTTAAAATAATTATGCATTTATGTTTTTTTGCAAACTCTTCTACTTTTTTAGAAACTTCATCTTTTTGTTCTAAATCTAATTTAAGACTAAAAAGCTTTTCAAATTCTTTTCTATGAGGCGTAAGAATTGCGTTTTCAGGAATAAATTCGGGGTCAATTGTCTGCAGAGATCCTCCATCTATTACCCATTTTTTAGAAGGATATTTTTTAAATAAGTTCTCAGTTAATAATTTTGTATTATTATCACTCTCCTCTTCTCCATCTTCTCTTGGAAGACCTGGCCCAATTAAAATACAATCTGCTTCGGTTATATAATTATCAATTTTTTCTCTAGAAACAATTATTCCGTCTCTAAACTCTTCTTTTTCCTTTTGTACAATTTCATTATTTTGCGGAACTGAGGAATAAAAAACCATATCAACAATTCTACTTGCAATTTTTAAAGACCAAAGCGATGCCGCATGGAAAAGATTGGATCCTCCAATTACCATTAATTTTCCATTTTGTCCTTTATGAGAAGAGGGGTATGGAATAAATAATTTTTTAAGATTTTTCTCATTAAACTCTTGCATAATCATATTTTACTACTTTTTAAACTCAATTATCTTCACTTTATTAATAATTTTACTAGGAATTAATTCTTTATGTGCTGTTGTAATAATAGTTTGCTGTTTTTGAATCATTTCTAATACTAAGTTTATATGCTCTTCATCAAGCTCTGAAAAAATATCATCCAAGAGTAAGACTGGTCTTAAATTAAGCTCTTTTTCAATATATAAAAGCTCTAAAAGCTTTAGCTGTAGAATTGTCAATCTTTGCTGTCCTCTTGATCCATAGAACTTAATATCATGAGTTGTTCTCCTTTTGTCATCATACATCGAGAAAGAAAAATCATCTCTATGTGGACCAACTAAGGTAACCCCTGCTCCAAGCTCTGCATCCTTATATTGAAGAAGTCTTGCTTTAGAAATTGAACTTTTATCGTAAAATGCAACAAAATCAAATATTTCTTTCTCACAAGTGTTTACAAAATTTATAAACTCTTCTCTTTTCTTAGTAATTTTTTCACCATTTTCTATAACTAAATGGTCCCAATATTCAAACTGTTTTTCATTTCTTCTTCCTTCTTCTCTAGCAATGCTTAAAAGAGCATTTCTTTGTCTTATTCCTTTAATATATGCTGTTAAAGAAAGCCTGTATTCTCTATCAACTTGCTCAAGTACATTATCCAAGAATTTCCTTCTTAAAGAAGGTGAATCAACAATAATGTCTAAATCTTCGGGAGAAAATAAAACAGCAGAAAGATTTTCGGCAAAATCTACTCTTCTTTTAGAAACTCCGTTAACTAAGAATTTTTTGCTAACTCCTACTCTTTTGCTAAACTGACCAGCTGAAAGCACAGCTTCAATTTCATTTTCTTCACTTACTCCTTTTTTAACAATTCCTTTTATTCTTACTATTTCTTCTCCAAACTTAATAAGCTGTTCGTCATTTTCAGCACGAAAGCTTTTGCCAAGAGAAAGATAAAAAATAGCTTCAATAAGGTTTGTTTTGCCTGAAGTATTTGGTCCAACAACAACCGTGGTATCTTTATCAAATTTAAATTCGCTTTTTTGATAACTCCTGAAATTATTAAGAGAAATAGACTTTAAATTCATTGTTAGACTGATATTATATTAGCAAATTAAAAACGAAGCAAATATGAAGGCTTATTCTATTACTGTTCCAACAAATTTTTTGCCTGCAAAATAATTTTTAAGGTTTTCAAAGTCACCATTCATCACTATTACTTTTACTCCTAACTCTTCTGCTTTTTTTGCGGCAATCGGACCAAAAGGAGCGCTCATTCCAGGAGTCCACTTATCACCAACCAACTTTCTAAAATCCTTCCAGGAAATTTTGTTAATTGGCTTTGCATCTTTAAATTTTTTAGGATCTTTATCATAAACTTGAGCAATGTTACTTAGGTTTATAATAGTTTTTGGTCCATAGTCTTCACAAAGAACAACAGCATCATAATCTGTTGACCAACCAGGTTTCCAACCTGAAGCAACAACTACTTTCTCCGTAACCTTTTGTATAACCTCGTAGTCTTTAATCGTAATAGGATGAGCAATATCTCTAAAAATTGTTCTCACTAAATGACCGTTTAAGCGAGTACAATGAATAGCAAGCCAATCCAAATCATCATTTGATAATTCATGCCCCACAACATCTCTTCCAGCATCAATATAATGGCGTGCTATTCTTCCTCCTCCTGTGACCAAAAAAAACTGGCAGTTTTTACTTGCCAGTTGTTCTCTTACAAAGCTATTAAGCTTTTTAAGAAATACAGTATTAATTCCTCCGTTAGGGACAATTAATGATCCCCCAATGGACATGACTATTTTTTCTTGAAACCCATTATTAGTCATAAAAAAACTAGTATTTGTCGCGCTTTCCGCTGACTCGTACTAGAAAAGAATCATAACACATTATTTTAATTAAAACAACTTTTCATCTTTGACATTTAGGACAAAAGTAGGTTCCTCTTCCTCCTAGTTTTATCTTTTCAATAATTCCATTTCCTTTAGGACATTTCTGTCCTTTTTTCCCATACACCAAAGCATGATTTTGATAGCTTCCTTCCTGTCCTAATGCATTAACAAAGTTTTCATCAGAAGACCCTCCGTATTCCATACTTTTACTTATTACGTAAAAAATTGCATTATAAATATTCTTAACTTCTGATTCTTTTAAATCTTTTCCTTTTCTTCTGGGATCTATTCCAGCCTTAAAAAGAGCATCGTTTGCATAAATATTACCAATTCCACCAATTCTCTTTTGATCCATTAAAAGCACTTTTATAGATAATTTTCCTTTTTGAACGACTTTTTTAAAGTATTCAAAGGTTAATTCTTTGCCAAAAATGTCATTTCCTACTTTTGGCTCTGGTCCCATTTCCTTAAAAAAGGGAATTTTCATAAGCTCTTCTTTTTTTATAACTTTAATCCAACCAAACCTTCTAAGGTCGTTATAGAAAAGAGTGGCGTTTTTATCTAAAGAAATAATGATGTGAGAATATTTGGAAGGAAGCATATTTCCTCCTGTTTTTTTGGAAAGTTTAATATTTTTAGTTTTATCACTACAATAAATTAGTTGTCCAGTCATTTTTAAATGAATTACCAATAAATAATTATTGCTAAGTTCAATAATTAAACCCTTGCCTATCCTTTTTAGATTGGTAATTTTTGCATTAATAACCTTACTTTTGTCGCCAATAAACATTTTGGGAATTTTTATCTCAATATTTGTAATCTTGTGGCCTATTAAGTATTTTCTTAATCCTATTTTAATTGTTTCAATTTCCGGAAGCTCGGGCATAGCATTTATTTAATGACTTTTAAGTTTACAAAGTCTTTAATTTCTTTTATAAATCTTTCTTTAGAAAATTTATTTGCTTGCTTTATACAATCCTCTCTTATTTCTTTCTCGTTTTCTTTCCATAATAAGTCTAGTCTTTTCATAGCTAAAGCAATACCTTCTGCAGAATAATTATCAAATAAGACTCCTGTTTTCCCATCTATTACACTTTCCTTATATCCTCCACCATTAAAAGCAATAACCGGTGTTTCAAAACTCATTGCTTCAATCGGTGTTATTCCAAAATCTTCATCTTTTGCTAAGGCAAAAAATGCTTTTGCTTTTTCATATAAACTTATTAACTCTTTGTCCGAAACTTGTCCTAAAAATTCAACTTTTCCATTTGATTTTTTTACCAGGTTTTCATATTCAAAATAGTATCCTGCAGGAGATCCGGCAATTTTTAATTTAAAATCTCCCTTAAGAGCTGCTTCTATGGCAAGATCAAGTCCTTTTGCACCGACTATTCTTGAAACTATGAAGTAATAATCTTCTTTTTGAATAGATTTATGTACTTGTAAATTTTTGTTTAATGAAACAGGAGGATAAATTACAACTGAATCTCTTTTGTAAATCTTCTTTATTCTACCTGCAACCTCTTTAGAATTAGCAATAAATAAGTCTACTTTTTGAGCTCTTTTTAAATCATATTTTCTTAAAAAGAACCCAACAATCTTTGCATATATTTTAACTAATAAGTATTTTTGAAAATTAACAGAAGTTTTGTATCCGTAAAGCCAGCGAGGCGGCGTATGGCAATAGCATATTTCAATAAATTTACTGTCTCTTTTTTTAAATCCTTTTGTTATATACCAACTTGCAGAAGAAATAACCAGGTCAAATTTAGAAAAATTAAAGCTTTGCCAAATTAAAGGCGTTAAAAACCTTAAGGGGCTTGCCAATTTTGGAAAAAAAGGAATTTTTGCTATCCAGGATTCAATTATTTTTTTGTTTTTAAAATGACTATATGCAGTTGATTTTTTGTCACAAAAGGCTGTGTAAATTGGCGCATCTGGATAAATTTCTGTTAATGCTTCAAGCACTCTTTCTGCCCCACCGAATTCTTTAATATAATCATGAACAATTGCAACTTTCATAAATTAAAAAAATCCTAATTGATCATTTTTTGTTTTTCTGTCTTTTTTGCTCTTTTCTACTTCTTTTGGTTTTACCTCGGAAAGTCTATTAATTAAACTTTTAAAATTTAGTTCTTTAAATGATTCAAGAAGACTTTTATTATCAATGTTTCCAGTCATCGTTTTCTGAATATCCAAGCTAATAGGTGCATCAATTACAATTGTTGCAAGTTTTTTGGCAAGCGCTGCCTGCTCTGCGTCATTTGCAAGTTTCACTGCTAATTTTTCCGGGAGCTTATTTAAGTTTTTGTATAAGTTCTCAAAAGTTTTGTATTCCTTTAAAAGATTTGCTGCAGTTTTTGGCCCAATTCCCAAAACTCCCGGATAATTATCAGAAGAGTCTCCCACTAAGGCTTTATAATCAATCATCTGAGAAGGACTAAGTCCGTATTTTTCCTCAACTTTTTCTTTGTCAAATAAAAGCATTTTTGTAATTCCTGTTATTGGAGCAAGCATTTTTACGTTTCGGTTTACCAACTGAAGAAGATCTCTATCCCCTGAAACAATAATTACCATTATTTCTTCTTTTTCTTTTAAAGCTTTTACGGAAATTGTGCCGATTAAATCATCTGCTTCATATCCATCAAGTTCAAAAATCTGTACTTTTGCCTTTTCTAAAATCTCATGGATTAGCCCTATTTGAGGAACTAAATCATCATCCATTTCTGGTCTTTGCGCTTGATAACCAACGTAAAGTTCTTTCCTGAAAGTTGGTTTTGGCCGATCGAAACAAACAGTAAAATAATCGGGCTCAATGTTATTTAAGATTTTAAGAACCATGGAGAAAAATCCATAAACTGCATTTGTTAACTTTCCATCTTTACTATTTAGAGGAGGCAATGCGTGGTAAGCTCTATGAACAATAGCATTTCCATCAATTAGTATTAATTTCTTCATAGGGTTTGATTATAACACCTTACTTAACCTGAGAAAGAAGCTTACGGTAAACAAAAGCATTTGCAACCATTGTTAAAGGAACGGATATAAAAAGACCAACAACTAAAGCAATAAGCCCTGCAAGATTAATAAACATAAGTAGAAGTGCAAAAAGAAAAAGATTCCATTTAACTCCTTTTGTCATTCTCCAACTTTTTTGAATTGCTTCAACGGGCCCTAAACCTTTATCAACTACTAAGTAACTTGAAAATTGAATTTTTAAGGCAAAAATTATGCCTGGAACAATAAATAAAACTAAGCCGATTAAAACAATTACGCTACTCATAACTGAGGTTAAAATATAATTTATTAAAGAAGGAGTGTAGAAAAGATCGGAGAAAACCGGCTTTTCATGATCTGCAAACTTAATTGCAATCCTGATAAGTCCCATATCTATTACCATGTTTACGACAAATACTAAAATGTTACCAATTATAAAAGAAGCTGCATCTTTATTAAAAACAGTAGAGCTTTGAATTAAAGTTGTTAGTGCAAAAACCAAGGTAACTATTACAAAAATGCCGATGAAGAATATGATGTTTTTTTTAGCTGTCTGAAAACCAAGTTTTATTGCTTCTTTTTTAGAAAAATGGGTATTGTTTTTTTTTGCTGCCATATAATATATCCACGCCTTATTCTTTTGTAAAAAATTAAACTAACTTACTTTTCTTTTAGCATAGGCAAAAGCTTTTTTAGGACCAATTAATCTCTCAAATTCTTCTGATTCTATGGTTTCTTTTTTTAGTAATTCTTCGGCCAACATATCAAGTTTTTTTCTTAATTTACTCAATATTGTAGCTGCACTCTTGTATCCATCGTCTGTTATTTTTATTACTTGTTCATCTATTTTTGCAGCCATTATCGAAGATATACTAACTGTTTCGTAAGGATTTCGTCTATTTGACTTTTCTCCGCTTAAGTTAATTGGACCAAGCTCGCTCATTCCATATTCTTCAACCATCATTCTTGCAATTTCTGTTACTTTTTCAATGTCATTTGCAGCCCCAGTAGTCATTTCTTTAAAAATCAAGCTTTCTGCTGCTCTTCCACCAAGCATAACAGCAATTTGCTCCAAAAGATAAGTTTTTGTTTCGTGAACATGTTCAACTGGTTCCATCATGGTGTGCCCAAGAGACATACCTCTGCTAACAATTGAGATTCGATGAATAGGATCCATATGTGGCATGTGCCATGAAACAAGTGCATGTCCTGCTTCGTGATAAGCTGTCATTTTTCGATCCTCTTCTGACTGAAGTCTTTTTTTCTCAGGTCCAAGTTTTACTTTAGTTGCTGCTTCTTCTAAGTCACTCATGTCAATTGCTGTTTTAGCAAGTCTTGCAGCAAGAATTGCCGCTTCATTTAGCATATTTTCCAAGTCTGCCCCTGAAAATCCAACCGTTCTTCTGGCAATTTTATCCCAATTAACATTTTTTTCAAAAGGTTTACCGCGTGCATGAATTGAAAGAATTGATTTTCTACCATTTACATCAGGCATGTCTAAAACAACTCTTCTGTCAAATCTTCCCGGTCTTATTAAAGCTGGATCTAACACGTCCGGTCTGTTAGTTGCTGCAATAACTACTAATTGTTCGGTCGGAGCAAAACCATCCATTTCTACTAATATTTGGTTTAAAGTCTGTTCGCGCTCATCATGTCCTCCCATTAAACCAGTTCCTCTTTGTCTCCCAATTGCATCTATTTCATCAATAAAGATAATTGCCGGCTGAGCTTTTTTAGCATTACTAAATAGATCCCTAACTCTAGAGGCACCAATTCCCACCAGCATCTCCATAAACTCAGATCCTGCCATGGAGAAAAAGGGTACATTTGCCTCTCCTGCTGTTGCTCTTGCAAGTAAAGTCTTTCCTGTTCCACTTAGGCCAACCATTAAAACACCTTTTGGGGTGCGTGCACCCATTGCTTTGTACTTCCCAGGATGCTTTAGAAAATCAACAATTTCTGAGAGTTCTTGTTTTGCCTCATCTACCCCAGCAACATCTGTAAATGTTATTTTGGGAGTATCTTTGCTAAAAAGCTTTGCTCCGGACTTTCCAAAAGAAAAAATGTTTTCCTGTGCTCCTCTTGCTTGACGGAAAATAAAGTAAAAAAAGGCAACCATTAATAAAACTGGTAAAACTGATCCCAAGATTCCAACCCAGTTGTTAAAAGCTGTATCATCTTTTACCGTTACTTTTGTTTTATTTAAAGACACTTCCGCATCTTTAAATAGTTGGTATAAGTTTGCGCTTGGTTCTTTAAAACCTTGAATATTTTCTCCGCCCTTTTGCAAAGCTGTAACCTTAGTACCATCTACTTCGATTTGACTAACTTTACCGCTTTTTACCTCCTTAATAATTTGGGAAAGAGGAACTGTTTTTACATCTTGAGAATCGTTTGGCTGGGAAAAACCCATAAAGACAAAAGCTACAAAAAGAAAGAGAGAAAAATAAATAATTATATTTTTCCAAGGAGCTTTTACCTTAGCTGGCTTTAGTTTTCTGTTGATTTTTCTACCGTTTGCCATAACTATGGGAGTATATCATATTTGAAGCTAGTTTACTAGATTTTTAAGAAAATCCTACTCTTTGCTTAACCTCTTTAATAACCACAGAGGATTTATCCTTTGCAAAGTCTCTTCCTTCATCTAAAACTTTTCTAAGATACCCTTTATCATTTCTAATTTTGTTATATTTTATTTGGATTTCTCCTAATTTTTCTACTAAAAGATCAGCCAGTTTTGATTTAAACTCCGAATAACTCATACCATCAAGTTTATCAAGAGCTTCTTCAAATGAGCTATTACTAAAAGCTGCAAAAATTACTAAAAGATTATGAATTGCTCCTTTTTCATTATGTTTTTCTTTAGAAATGGAGCTTTCTGAATCAGTTACTGCTTTTTTAATTTTATTTCTTATTTCATCTTCTGAGTCCAGTAAGTGAATTGCTCCAAGAGAATCATTGTCTGATTTGCTCATCTTGTTTTCAGGATCTTGAAGACTCATAATTCTCCCTGTTTCTTTCTGAATTACAGGTTTTGGCAACTTAAAAACTTCTCCAAATTTATTATTAAACTTTTCCGCCAAGTCACAAGCAAGTTCTATATGTTGCTTTTGATCTTCCCCAACAGGCACTTCATCAGTTAAATACAAAAGAATATCTGAAGCCATTAAAACCGGATAA
Source organism: Candidatus Levyibacteriota bacterium (assembly GCA_043807135.1). Classification (GTDB taxonomy): domain Bacteria; phylum Patescibacteriota; class Microgenomatia; order Levybacterales; family UBA12049. The sequence continues at coordinate 44,054 of JAZDGF010000001.1, forward strand.
TCAAAAAGGCCTGCTGTTGTTTTTTCTTTTTGATCCTGAGACTTATCTTTAAACTGAGTCATTCGCAAAAGAATACCAAAAGGAGTAATACAATTAAAAATCCAGGTCATGTATGCATGATCAGGATTTTCTGATTGAATGAAAATGTGTGATTTCTCCGGATCTATTCCACAAGCTAGATATAAAGCTGCAAATTCTAATATTTTTTCTCTTAGTATTTTAGGGTCTTGTGGAACGGTAATGGCATGCAAATCAACAATGCAAAAAATATTTTCGTAATTATCCTGCATCTTTTCCCATTGGGAAATTGCACCGATGTAATTTCCGATATGAAGATTTCCGCTTGGTTGAATCCCTGAAAAAATAATCTTTTTCATACTTTTGATATTATCACACAAACCAACTCTTTTTCATCTTCTCAAAATTATCACCAAGCATTGCCTCTCTTATCTTCTTTGTTAAATTAATTAAAAAATACGTATTATGGTAACTAGTTAGATGATAAGCTAAAAGCTCCTTTGCTCTAAAAAGATGGTTTATATATCCCCTGGTGTAATTCTTGCAAACCTTACAGTCACAATTTTTATCAAGTGGCAATTTTGATGCTGCCCATTTTGCTTTGATTATGTCAAATCTAAATTTATTTTTTATATTTCCCTCGTCTGGGGATATGAAAACAAAACCGGTTCTACCAAGCCTAGTTGGAATAACGCAATCAAAAGTATCCACTCCGCGTTCAATAACTTCAAAAATATCATCCACTTCCCCAACGCCCAATAAGTGCCTTGGTTTTTCATCTGGAAGATACGGCATAACCCAATCTAAAACGTCATAAATAGCTTTTTTTGATTCACCAGCGTTTGCTACTCCACCAATAGCAATTCCATCAAAATCCAGAGATGTTATAAAGTCTGTTGAAAGTTTTCTTAATCGTTTAAAAGCAGCCCCCTGAATTACTCCATATAGAAATTGGTTTCTTTTAGAATGTTTCTTATGATATTTAAGTGACCGTTCCTCCCATTGATGAATTCTTGGGAGAACCTTTTCTACCTGTTTCTCTGTTAAGAAATAAGATAAGCATTCATCAAAAGAAACAATTAGGTCTGCACCTAATTTATGCTGAATGCGAATTGATTCTTCTGGGGTAAAATAACGAAGCGAACCGTCCAGATGAGAACGAAACCTTACTCCATCATTTGTAATCTTAATTAGCTTTGGCTTTGCAGGATCTTTTTCCTGCCTTCTATCTCCCAGAGAAAATGCCTGAAATCCACCGCTATCTGTTATTGTTGGACCATTCCAACTCATAAATTTAGAAAGTCCGCCCATTTTTTCAACTACATCTTCTCCTGGACGAAGATGTAAGTGATAAGTGTTGCCAAATAAAAGTTCTACTCCAATTTCTTTTAAGTCTTCTGCGCTTAAAGCTTTTACTGTTGCCTGAGTTCCAACAGGGGTAAAACAAGGAGTGTTTATAGTTCCATGAGGCGTAGTAATTTTCCCAACTCTTGCTTTTGTTTTTTTGTCTTTTTTTATGATTTTGAAGCTAAATTTAGTCATTAAAGCTAATTTTAATTCATTTCCATGCGGAGCTTGCGGACTTCTTCTTTAAACTGTTCCCCCCGTTCCTTATAATTCTTAAACGTTCCAAAACTGGCACAAGCTGGGGAAAGCAAAACAACATCTTCTGTTTCTGCAATTTTACTTGCTGCTCTAATTATTTGCCCCATTGTTTCTGCTCCTTCTACTAAGAATGTTTTAGGCTTTAAAGCTAATATCTGATCTTTAATTCTTTTCCACTCTTCTCCAATTCCGATAATTGCTTTAATATTCTCTTTCTCTGAAATAATTTTAGCTAATTCAGAAAAATCACTATTCTTACTTGATCCTCCCAAAATTAGAATTTCAGGAACATCAAAAGCTTCAATTGCGGCAATTGCTGTTTCTGGAGTTGTAGAAAATGAATCATCATAGTACCTTACTCCTTTTATTGTATCTACTAGCTCCAGTCTATGCTCAAGCCCTTTAAAGCTTTTTAAAATGCTAATTATATTTTTATTTGAAACTCCTAAAATCATTGCAACAATACTCGCTGAGCAAATATTCTCCAAATTATGCTTTCCAGGTAAACAAATATCTTTTATATTTATTAATTTTTCTTCCTTATTATCTTTTTTAAACCAAATAGCCTCATCTTTAACAAAAGCTCCATCATTTAAGAGCTCTTGGTCTAGACTTACCTGAAACACTTTTCCCTTTGTAAAAACGTCTGATTCATTACTCACGGGGTAATCTCTATTTACAATTGCAACGTCTTTAGAATCTTGAAAACGAAGGATGTTTCTTTTTGCATTAACATATTCCTCAATGTTTTTATGATAGTTTAAGTGATCACTTGTTACCATCAAAAATGCAGCAATATGTGGACTCTTTTTAAGGTCTAAAAGCTGAAAACTCGACAGTTCATAAACTACTATTGAGTGTTTACTTAATTTATCCAATACTTCGAATGCAGGGCTTCCAATATTTCCAACTAAATACGCATCTAATCCCTGTTTTATCAGCATTTCATAAATTAATGCTGATGTTGTTCCTTTTCCCTTTGTTCCGGTAATACCAATGATTTTTGCAGGAGATAGATCAAAAAAAAGCTTTGTTTGTGAAGTGATTTTTATTCCTTTATCTTTTGCTTTTTTTAGTTTTTCTTCAGAAAGCATTATCCCAGGACTTCTTACAATTAAGTCAAAATCTAAAAGCTTGTCTAGATAATCCTCTCCCCCATGGAATTTAACTTTTAACTTTTTTAAAGCTTTTAAAATATTTAGGTCAATTTCTTTTTTTTCTTTTCTATCAAAAACCGAAACTAAAGCGCCTTTCTTTGAAAAAAAATTAACACTAGATAATCCTTCCAGACCAATACCAAGCACAGCTATTTTTTTATTTTTAAGATTTCTATTAATCATAAAGGGATTATATCAAACTTGAAGCTAAATAGGTTTTTGGAGTTATTTGTACCAGGGGGGAGGATCGAACTCCCGAACCTCGGGGGTATGAATCCCGCGCTCTAACCAACTGAGCTACCCTGGCATATTTATCTTCAAACCCTCAATAAGTCCAATAATTTTATGATAAAGGAGACCTGGCTTTCTAACTCTGATCCTAATTGTACCATAATGATTGTTGAAATTCTCATAAACCTTTTTGTTTTCAGTTTTTTTAAAACTAGTCTTTGTAAACTGATTTTCTTTAACTCTTAACGTTTTTAACCAATATTTTTTAACTACCTGCTCTCTTTTTCTATGGCTTTCATTAATTCCTATGCTACATATTAAGTTATTAGAATTAATTCCGAAACATATTTTGAGCCAATGTGCAAAGAATTTTACCATTTCTGGATCTGAATTACAAAAAGAAAATTCATTACTTTTTTTACTGCCTTCTCCCCAATAAATGCCTAGGCCGCTGACAAGAAATTCTCGTTTAGTAAAATTTTTTAACGATTTAATTCCAGATTTCTTGTTTTCAGCTATTAATTTTAATCTTTTTTCTTTTTGCAGAAAAGCACTCCTTAATCTTCCTAATTCTGCACCTTTTATTGAAGACTTTCGTAATTTTTCTAGTTGCTGCACACTTAAAATAATATCCCTTACCCAAATACTTGCAGTGCCTTTAGAAATGCTCAATTTTTTTGCAATTTTATTCACACTTATACCCCTTTTGCGAAGTCTCCGAGCCTCAATTTTTAATTTAAATTTAGCCATAAAAAGAACTAACGAATAATCTAAGTACTTCTACTATACTGTAGGTTCTTATTATTTGTCAATAATTGACTCAGGCTTAGTCAAATGCTATAATATTATCCACGCGCGGGGTAGTGTACAGTGCACATGAGGCTCAATATGGGCCCCTTTGCTAGTAATGGCAAAAGAGAATTCGGCTGTATCGGTGAAATCCTAACAATATTTAAGTATTGAAGGACAACACCGAGGGAACCTACTTGTTAAGTGGGACACCGTAGAGACTAAACGCCGAACCCCTTTCATAAGGGTGATGATATAGTCCGACACTCTAAGTAATTAGAGAAACAGATTGCATAATCTCATAGGCTAGGCGCAACTCCTAGCCCCGCAACACAGGTTTTTTAACCTCAAGAATACTTCTTGACTTATATTATCAAAGTATTATAATTGTAATGTATGAATAAGACAATCTTACAAGTCCCAATTAATCAGGATTTAAAAATTAGTGCCGAAAAAGAAGCTATCTCTCAAGGATTTTCTTCACTTCAGGAACTAGTTAGAGTATTTCTCTCCAAGATTGCAACACATAAAATAGAAGTTACACTCCAGGATTCAACTATGCTTTCAGGAAAGAATGAAAAAAGATACCTTGATATGACAAAAGATTTTGAATTAGGAAAGAATATTTATTCTTCAGATTCAGTGACTGATTTAGTCAATAAATTACATGAAAATCCAGCATCATAGAGAGTTTCTAAAGAATTATAAGAAAAGAGTTGCTCCCTATCCTAAACTTGAAAAACAATTTAAAACACAACTAGAAAAACTCCTTAAGGATTCCAATGATCCATCATTAAGAGATCATAAACTTATCGGTAAGAGAAAAAACTTTCGTTCATTTTCAGTTACAGGAGGTATTAGGGTGATCTATACAATTGTTGATAATAATATCTGGCTATATGATATTGGTTCTCATAATCAAGTTTATTAAAAGAATTAGATTCTATCATCGTCTATTCCACGTAGCACAAGTAGCATGTTAAATAAATATTTTAACCTAAATCCGGTATAAATACTGGCGTGATCTGGAGAAGGAAGAAGGTGTGTATTTCTTCCAGTCCCCGCAACATCGGTTTTTTAGCCTCAATTTGACATTTGATATAATCTGATTATGAGAATTGCCTCATATAACATATTAAGTGGCGGTTTTAGTTCTTATAACTATGAAGCTTCATCACCCGAAAGAATTAAATTGCTTCAAAAAGCAATCAAAATCATTAATGCCGATTTTATTGGGCTAATTGATACTTTCAGGTGGGATACTTTATACAGCAATACTCAACTAGCTCAACTCTTTGGTTACAAAAAGGCATACTGCATTAACCTAAATGATAGTCGTTTAAGAAAAAAAGGGCATAACAACGGGATAACCGTATTGACCAACATACCAATTAAACACTTTGAAACAATTAGTTTAAAAACAAGAGACGCTATTAAAACAACTCTTCAAATAAATAATAATAAATTAGACATATTTACGGTTTATTTGGATGATCTAAGCGAAGATGTCAGGGTTAAGCAAGCACAGATATTATTACAACATGTTAATCAAAAAAAACCAACAATTATAATTGGCGATTTAAATACGCTAAGCCCAAGTGAGATAACAAAAGTAACCCCGTTAATTAATAAGCTTTTCGTTAGATATCCGCAGCTATCGGAGAGCTTAATACCCGTTTTAGAGGAAATGAAGCGTGGTGAGGTAATTAAGATGCTTGAAGAAAACAGATTTCAAGACGCAAATAGAGCATGCACCCCAACCGTACCTAGTAAATTATTTCCAATAAAAACAGAACGTGCATTTCTAAGATTGGATTATGCTTTCCATACAAAAAATATTCAGATTTCTAATTTCAGCGTGCCGAGAGACTCTATTTTTGATCAGACATCTGATCATTATCCGATAATTTTTGAAGCTAGCGTAAATCAGGAATAAACACTGGCGTGGTTTGGGAGAGAAAATAGGTGCGTATTTCTTCCAATCCCCGCAACATCGGTTTTTTAGCCTCAGTTTTTCAGAACTAAGTAGGGTAATTTGCACCTTCTGGTATAATCTCCGTATGTCCCCTGAACGACGCAGTTTAAAAAGAACTGATATAGAAGGTATTCTTCCTCATAGAAGACCTTTCATGTTTTTAGAAAGTGCTGAAATTGTTGAACCGGGCGTTAAAGCAATTGGTGTTCTTGCAGATTTATCACATCCAGATTTTGCTTTCCTTAAAGGTCATTTTCCTTCATTTCCTATAGTCCCAGGGGCAATTCTCATGGAAACGCTCGCAGAGCTTTCGGGTATAGCAGTTAGCTCTAGAGCCTCAGGACAACATAATAAAATTGGTGTTTTGAGAAGAGATGCTATGGATTATAAGCAAATGGTGAAGCCTGGCGATTTGGTGCAGTTAGAGGCAGAGGTTTTTGCATTAAAGATGGGTATTGGAAGAAGCCGAGTAAAAGCGATTAAAGATGGAAAAACCGTAGTGGAAGGAGAAATAGTTTTTGCACTAATTGACAAACCCGAAACTCAACTCTTATCCTAAATCTGGTATAAATACAGGCGTAGTTTGGGAGAGGAAGAAAGTGCGTATTTCCTCCAACCTCCGCAACATTGCAATTTAGGTTGATATAACAAGTTAAACTAAAACCCGAACTCCCCTGATGATACAAATCTATTATGCCTTTAATTCTTGATTCATTCTCTCGCTTATGAACATTTTCATTAAAGACTGATAAGGAATATCTTTTTTGTTTGCAATCTCTTTAATGCGAGCAAGTAAATAAGATGGCAACCTTAATGAGATTGACTCTGTTGACGGTTTTAAATTGGGGAAAATCATTTCCTCACTTTTAGACCAATCAAAATATTCAGACGAGTCCGCTTTTGCCCAAAATTTTCTTTCCTCGTCTTCATTGTTAAAATTTGGAATTTGTTTAAGTTTTTTCATATTCACCTCTTTCTTTTTTGTGCATGTCTCTTGCTGAAATTACCCTAATTCTATTATTCCTAATCGTAAAAAAAATCGTTAACTTTCTATTTGTATTTGTTTTTCCCCAAAGCATATATCTTTTTTCTATTGTTGAATGTTTTTTATCTTCAGAAAAAACAATGGGTTTATTAAAAAATACTTCTTCCGCTTCCTGATTATAAACATCATGTTTTTTAAGATTTTTATCAATATTTCCCTTATCCCATTCAAATGCGACTACTTTAGGCAAAACCTTAATCACAATAAAAGTATATTACAGAAATATACATCTGTCAAGTACTAATGGTATTTGAGGCTAAATCCCAAGCCTCTCTTATAGGCGATGTTGGAACAACTGCTTGGATTTTATTCTAAATCAGGTATAAATACAGGTGTGGTTTGGGAGAGGAAAAAGGTGCGTATTTCTTCCAATCCCCGCAACACAAGTCTTTTAGCCTCAAAATAGGTTCTATAACATCATCTATCCCTCGGAACTCAGGATTTCATTTGGAGATGTCTAGTACTGGGTATTGTCTATGTAGTTTTCAAAGCACCCGTTAAGGTGACTGACCTATTTTTTAGAAGTTTTTTTTACCATGCCCTCGAAGGCACGAAGTATTTCTAGAGGCGTGACAAATACGATAGTGTTATTTTTATCAGCAGATAACTCACCTAGGGTTTGAAGAGTTCTAAGATGTAAACCTCCTGCTGTTGAAACAAGCTTTTTTGCTGCCAAAGCAATATTTTCTGATGCTGATTTTTCTCCCTCAGCCCGTATAATAATTGCCCTTCTTTCCCGTTCCGCCTCTGCCTGACGGGCAATTACCCTCTTCATCTCATCCGGCAAGATAATATCTTTTAGCTCCACTGATTCCACCTTTATCCCCCAAGGGTCTGTGGCTTTATCTATAATTTTTTGAATATTTTTTGCCACATCATTTCTTTTGGATAAAAGGTCATCAAGGGCTGTTTCTCCCACTACATTCCGCATGGTAGTTTGAGCAAGTTGGGATACGGCATAATAATAATCTTCTACTTCAATGACTGCTTTGTTTGCTATGTTTATACGGTAGTAAATAACTGCATTGACTTTTGCTGAAACATTGTCTTTGGTAATGGCTTCCTGATCCGGTACATCAACGGCTTTAACCCGCATGTCTATCCTAATCCAGGATTCTATAACCGGCAAAATAATCCTCCACCCAGGACTCATCAACCCTACATATTTACCAAATCTAAATTTAACACCACGCTGATATTGATTGACCTGTTTTATGGAATAAATAAGAAGCAATAATAAAGGGAATATCAATAGACCTTCCATATAAATGTAGTATACCATACTCTACTGACCAACTTCCTCATAGTATAAATCATTAAAGCGACACCAATAATAATTAAAGGCATGCCCAGTATCAAATTCCAACCAGAAACACGAGAGACAAAAAAAATTACGAATACTCCATTTAATTGCCGGGGTAGTCATACTTGCGATGGGCGTTGTAATTATAGCGGGTTTGATTTAATGTTTTTGCAAGTCTTGCATTTTCCAAAAAATTCAACCTTATGCTCTTCTGTTTCAAAACCATAAAGCTTATTAGCTGTTTTTGAAATTTTATCAATCTGATCATGAAGTAAATCGCTTTTTATATCTTTAACATTTCCGCATTTAGTACAAACAATGTGATGGTGATGAGGTAAGGAAGTGAGTTCATAACGGAATTTTCCTTCATTAAACTCTACTTTATTAATAAGCCCTTTTTTAGTCATAAGATTAATGTTTCGGAAAACAGTTACCCTATCGATTTTTATACTTGTTTGATTAAGTTTTTCAATTATTTCACTTACGCTAATTGGCTTTTTTATTTTTTTTAATATATTTAAAATAGCAGTTCTTGCCAAAGTTTTCTTTATCTCTTTTCCTTTTAATATATTTTTTGTATTCATAGAGTGATATTATAACCAAAATCTATTCTTACTACAATTTCCACTTGACATAAAGTATAATAAGACATTATACTACTAAATGCAACTCTGTTGCATCTTATTACAAGACAGTATTTAAATGGAAAAACTTATTTTTATTTTTATTGCAACTTTTTTAATTAGCCTTGCTTCTTTAATAGGTGTTTTTACTCTTTCAATTAAAGAAAAGGTTTTGTCAAAATTTCTTCTGTTTCTTGTTTCGCTATCAGCAGGTGCCTTAATGGGTGGGGCTTTTCTTCACCTTTTACCCGAAGCCTCTGAAAAGCTCAACAATGGAGATATGTATACTATTGTTTTACTTTCTTTTGTTCTGTTTTTCTTAATAGAGAAGCTTCTTCATTGGCGCCATTGTCATAAAAAAAACTGTAAAGTTCACACATTTGGCTATATGAATCTTTTTGGGGATGCTGTTCACAATTTTATCGATGGATTAATTATTGCAGCGACTTTTTTAATCGATGTAAATTTAGGTATAGTAACAAGTTTTGCCATTGCTCTGCACGAAATACCACAGGAAATTGGAGATTTTGGAGTCCTCCTTTATTCCGGATTTAGTCGCAAAAAGGCTCTTATTTCTAATTTCTTAGTAGGGCTGACTGCAGTTTTTGGAGGTATTCTTGGATATTTCCTCTCACTTCAAATAGAAAATATGACATCATATCTTCTTCCCTTTGCTGCAGGAGGATTTATTTACATTGCTGCTTCAGACTTAATGCCTGAAATGCGAAAAGAAGCCAGTCTTAAAAAATCTATGATTTCTTTTGGCGTCTTTCTTATCGGCATTCTTATTATGTTTTTAGTTAAATTTATTGGTCATGAGTGAAAGTGTATCTAAAATCATTTAACTAAAGCGCCTCACATATTAAATTTGAGCGTAAAAAGTTCCCACATAATCAACTAGAGCCAGAAGAATTGATAAGCTAGCCTAAATCTGGTATAAATATAGGCGTTGTTTGGGCAAGGAAGAATGTGCGTATTTCTTCCAACCCCCGCAACACAAATAATCGCTCCAAAAGAGCGATTTTTAGTTCTTGAAAAATAAATTAAACCACTTTTGCCAATTAGGAGATTTCTCTTGAGGCTTTTTTTCCTCTTTTCCTTCTAAGAGCTTTGTTGGAATTATCACTGGCTGCTCCCCCGGTTTCCCCATAAAAAGCTTATTTCTTGCTTCCTGCTCTATAAAATTTTTACTTTGCACAATTGAAATTTGTGCTTTTAGTTTTTGATTTAACATCTTTTCATCATCAAGCTCTTTTTGAGCGCTAACTACAAGGTCCTGTTTTTGCATAAGATCATAAATGGAACGAGCCAAGTTATTTATAACAAAAAGTAAAGCTATAACGACTGCAATAAAAACTACCTTTTTCATATATTTAATCTTAGCATAAAAATATTTAGTATATTTTTCTCCTTGACTAAATTTAAATTCAATGATATTATAGGACATTATTACTGCCAAATACATTTAAACCTAGATCGAGGTTATTAAAAATATGAAACCTATTAAATTACGGGATGCCCACCAAGAATTTACAAAATTTTTAAAAGATAAGAATCATTCAAATTCAACCGTTGTTGCTTATGGTAAGGATATTGATCAGCTTATTTCTTTTCTCGAAGAACTTGAAAAAAACCATATCCATGAAGTATCTAAAGAAAATATTGAAGCTTTCCTAGCTAAGATGGGTAAAAATGGCTATACCCCAAAGTCAATTTCAAGAAAAATTAATTCTACAAGAACTTTTTATAGGTTCTTAAAAGTAAACGAATATGTTACAGATGACCCTTCTCTTTTAATTTCTCATCCAACTTATCAACTTGCTCCACCCAGAATTCTTACACCAACCGAATACAGAGCTTTAAGAGATGCTGCTAGAAATGATGCTAGAATGTACGCTGTTATTGAGCTTTTGCTTCAAACAGGAATTAGAATCGGTGAACTTGCCAACCTTAGGCTTTCAGATATTAAGAATGACAGTCTAAGAATTGCTCCTTTTGAAAAACATGAAGAAAGAACCGTTCCTCTTAATAGAAGAGCAAAGGAAGCTTTAAATAGCTATATTAAGATAAGACCAAATGTAAAAGAAGAAACTGTTTTCATTACAAAATCAGGAAAGCCTTTCTTGATTAGAAATATCAGAACTGCAATTGAACGCTATTTCAGACTTGCTGAAATAAAAAATGCTAAAGTAAACGATTTAAGACATACTTTTGTTGCCCATCACTTAAAACATGGTGTTTCTTTAATTGTTCTATCTAGGGTGTTGGGGCATAAAAGACTTTCTACGACTGAACGTTATCTTCAATACGTTGCTGATCGAGGAAAAGAAACTCAGTCTCTTAGCGAACTTTAAAGTAGATTCCAGGTGGGTCAGGATGGATTCGAACCATCGAACTTCCATTTTATAAGAATGGCACTCTAACCACTGAGTTACTGACCCAATTCGTGACAATTATACCATGACTTCAAGTCTTTCTGCATAATAATTAGAGATAGCTTTTATTGTCATCATAATTTTTTCTTTTATCAGAATATTGCTTACTAATAAACCGCATGTTCCATGACCAAATCCCTTGTGATCTATCTTAACTCTCGTGCTTTGTTTAATATAAGGCTTTGCAAACTGCGACAGTGGAAGCTTTAATACTTTACTCCAATACTTCATTTCTTTTTTAATATCCATATCCTTATATAGCTGTAAGGTAACTTTTATTCTCTTTTTAGGAATTTCTAATGCATTTACCATCCAACATAAAGTGAACGTAAGCATTTCAGGATCTGTATTGTTAACAACAATTGGACCATTCATTCGCTTTGTTCCTTCTCCCCAATATAAAAATATTCCAGCTAGTTCAAGTTCTTTTTTGCTTAGAGATGACCAACGCTCTTTTTCTCTTTTATATGTTACATTTATTCTGCTTTCACGTTTTTTTTGTTTTGTAATCCTAATTTTCTCTATACTTAAAAACTTATTTTTCTTTCTCGTCTTTTCAAGCTGAATTATTTGCTTTGTAGTTAGAGGAAGTTTTGCAATCCAGTCAGAAAGTGTACTTTTTGAAACATTTATTTCCCGTCTAATTTCACTATAAGTTTTACCTTGTTTTCTTAATCTTATCGCTTTTGCTCTATCGTTTAACCTTGCCATAAAACGAACCATTAAATTATTTTGATTAGGTACACATTCATGGTACGATATTATTAAGAGTCTGCAAAGGAGAGATTATTAAAACGACATTAGGATTAGAGCCTTGCTCTAGCAGCAATTTCTGCCTCAATGGAGTTTACTTCTTTTCCGTATTTAAGCCTAGATAATTCTTTTATAAGTTCTGCAACTCTTGGATTCTCCGCTGCTTTCTCTTTTGCCATATCCCGAGTTAAATCCATAGAAAAAGGCGGAATCGGTTCTCCATAAACTACTGTTTTTATATAGGCGTTATATCTATCAACATTAATAAGGTCTGCTTCGGTAAATACCGGCTGGAATTCATGTTGGAGATAGTTTGCATCTGTAACACCTACCCTAAATGCTGTAAGAGTTCCCACGTTTCCAAAAATTGCATTTTTAACTTCTTCATCCATTTGTCCAATAAACTGATTCGCAACTATTAAATTAAGCCTGTATTTTCTTGCTTCAGATAAAATTTGGGCAAAATCAGGAGTCGCAAAATTTTGAAACTCGTCTACATATAGATAAAAATCTCGCCTTGATTCTTCAGGAATATCTTGCCTACTCATTGCAGCAACTAAAATCTTAGGAACTAGAATAAGTCCCAAAAATGCAGAGTTTTCTTCTCCGATTTTTCCCTTGGAAAGTGAAACCAAAAGAATTTTTCCTTCATCCATTACTTTTCTAAAATCAAAGGAAGACTCTGATTGTCCGATAATATTTCGCATCATTTTATTGGTTACAAAACGACCGAACTTAGAGACAATATAATCAAGTACTTCAGATTTATGAAAATCACTTGTCTGAGCAATCTGATCAGTCCAGTAACGTCTTATAATCGGGTCTTTTACTTTTGGTAAAAGTTCTTCTACAAAAGTAGAATCTGTTAAAACACGAACAACTTCTATAAAAGTATTACCAGGCTCAGACATAACCGTAAGCATGGCGTTTCTAATTGCGTGCTCAAAACGTGGACCGATAATTCCTGTTTTATTAGGATCATAAAGCTTATACATAAGTCCAACGATTGCAGAAACTACATAGTGTTTTTGATCTTCTGTTTTTGCCTCAAGCATGTTTAATCCCATTGGCCGATCTACGTCTGAGGGATCAAATAATATTACATCTTCAGCTCGCTCAGGTGGAATAAGAGGTAAAAGCTTATCAATAGTATCATGAGGATCAATAAAACAAACACCTTCTCCGTTTTTAATGTCTTGCAAAATCATATCTTTTAGAAATTCTGATTTTCCAACACCGGTTTTTCCAATAGTATACATATGTTTTCTCCTATCATCTCTTTGCATATAAATAGGTTTTGATAAGCCTCTAAAAATGCTCCTTCCTAAGAAAAGACCTGTGTCTGGAATTTGTGCAGGAGCTGGTGCTCTTTTTGAGGTAAGCCAGTGAATATGCGGAGTTTGCACCTGTTTATTTGGAAAATGAAAAATCGTTGCCAGCTCCTCACTTGTTAAGACTGATGTTTGACCTCGCATTGGCATATATCTGTAAACAAAATCCGTCATAAACATGCCTTTAACCAAATGCTTATTTGTTGTAAAAGAATTTGCTCCAGAGAATTGGCTAAAAGCATTTTTAATATTATTCAAATGAGCTTCTGCTGATTCTTTGGTGCTTGATGAAACAACCATTCTTATTACCACATTAAAGCCTGGTTTTGAAATTTTATTTTCAACCCCTTCTAGTTCTTTTGAATCAGATGAATACTTAGCAGTTTCTGGGTTTGCCTCAGATTTTTTAGTAGAAGCAATATAGCTCCTACCTCTTTTTTTCCATCTTGAACCGGCCGGCTCAACAATAATCTGAATTGCAGCTCCCTCCCCTTCAGCCATTTTTGCTAAAACAGAAGTAATTGAAGAAAGAGAATCAGTCGGTAAGTCTTTAAAAACTTTAATTGGTAAGTAATCCGAAGTTTTAAGCTTCATGCTCGCAACAACAACTTTTCCTTCATTGGAAAAAATATTATATTCATTACCAAAGGTATATCCTTGTCTTCCAGACTTTGAATCAACTACTTTAATCTCTGCGTCAGGATATGCGCCATTAATTTGCTTTTCAATTAAATCCTTGTATTTATTTGGCACATCAACATAAAAACGGATGTCTTGTGGAATACCGACAATCTCAAAAGTAAGATGCGGTTGAGATTTTAAAAAACTTAACTTCCCACTTTTTCTTAAACCTGCAATACCTGCAAAAAGCTGCTCTGCTGCGTCAATTTTTATTTCATTGTCTCTTGGAAGTGTAATTTGTAAAAGAGTTGAATTAAGTGAATCTTTTTCTCTATTCCTATGTCTATACCAAAGATATATTACGTAAAAAATTGCTGCTGATGTGAGAACAATAAAAGAAGAAATTAAAAACCCAAGAAAAAGAGATATTAAAAAAGGGTACAGCTGATCTAGTGTAAAGTTAATCATTTTACGCTTCCTTTCATCATCTTAATTTGTCTCAAAACTGATAAAGCAAGCCAACGAATTGACTCTGCAATTTTCTTATGCATTTTTAACGTTTCTTCTGCTTTTTGCTCAGTCATTGGAAGTTGAACTTTGCCTGATGGCTCTGTTTCAACTGGTGTTGCTTCTTTTGCATAAGTTATACCCGCTTCTGCGTCTTCTTTTGTTAATTTTGGTGCTTCAGAGACTATTTCAACCCCTGCTGTTTTTACCTCTGGATGTAACTCTGGCTCTTTTTCGGAAGAGAGCACCAAAGGCTCACTTGCTGCAATCGGTTCTGTCTCTTTATGAATAACGTTTGCGCTTGTTTGCGACTGCTGAGGAACCGAGTCATTATTTGTATCTGATTTTTGCTGATTTTGGTCGCTCATACTTAATCATGATAGCACGAAAAAGAAACACTGTCATTACGTTTAGCTTACATTTTCCTTTTATTATCTATTAGCTGATTCTTTGCATTTTGGACAGGTAATTTTACTCTCAGTTAATTCAGCGTTTACTGTTTCATGGCAAAAAGGACATTTAACACAATTCATTGAATTGCTTTCTCTATTTAAAAGGGGAGTTATACTTCCTAAATTATTAAAAATATTGTTACTCTGTGTTCCGCTACTGCCACAGCTTCCCTGAACCGTAGGAGCTTTTTTATTTCCGTATTCAGAAACCAGTGCTCCAATATTTAACCCTCCTGCCTCTGTGATGAAAGCTTTTTCTGAAAAGAAAAAAGGTGTCTCTTTTCTTTCAAGCTCTATTGTATAGTTTTCAATTGTGTTAAAAAGTTTCATTCTTTCCTCTATGGAAGTAGCTTTGATAAATCTTTCTATTAGAGGCTCCATTTTTTCTGTAATACGTTTAAATCTTTCATTTATTAGAAGATCATCTTCTATTGTAAAATTATTTAATGCAGGTTCTATTTTATCCTCTACTCCTCTTAAGATAACGGGGTTTGCAAGAAACTCTTCTGCTGTTTTATACCCATATTCTTTTCCGGAAATCTCCGACAAGACTTTATTAAATTGATCCATAGATGGAGATTCTACTCTTATTGCAGTCATATCTATCTTTTTTTCTGTTTTTGATATTTTTTTTATTTTCCCAACAAATACAAATCCATAATCTCCATAACCTTGTTCTCTGAGCCCTGGAGGACTTGCCCAAACAATATTACAGTCTTCTCCTGCAAAGCTAAGCATTTTGTCAAGCTTTTTAAGTCCTGCTTCTTCAGCCAATTCTCTTTCAATCGGAAGTTCTTGTAATACCCTCTCATTTACTGCTCTTTTTGCTTTAGTAACCATTGGCTCAAGTCTATGCTTATCTCTTAAATGAAATTTTCCATCTATGCTAGTAAAAAGCAATTTATAATCATAAGTTGAGAGTTTAAACCTATACTCTCCTAAATATGAAAGGAGATCATCTCTTAATTCCCCTGCGCTTCCTCTTTCTCCTTCTTTAATTCTAAAAGCAGTAGGTCCTGTAACTTCTTTTAAAGCAAGGTTGCCAAAAGTATTATTTTCTTTTCCCATAAAAAAACTCCTCGTTTCCGGAAGAGTAATAATGCTTCTGTTCCGGAAGTCTTTTTTCCCTTTAGGGAACGGGGTTCTGACTTGTTTTGCAAAAGCAAACTTTACAGTTGCGGCACAGCGTCGGACTTACACCGACATTTCACCCGTTTAAACTATCCTGTTTTTTTAATCCAGCTAGTTTCTTTTTTCCTATCTAATAGATTAGCAAATCTTGCTAAAGTAAACAAGTGGTCCGAGAGCCTATTTAAATAGGAAATGATTTCAATATCTATTTTTTCTTTTTTAGAAAGCTCAACAATTTTTCTTTCCGTTCTTCTGCAAACAGTTCTTGCTAAGTGTAAAAATGCACCTGATTCTTTCCCTCCTGGAAGAATAAAATTGGAAAGTAAGGGAATCTTTTTAGTTAACAGGTCTATTTGCTTTTCCATTTCTTTAATTCTTGTCTTTAAATATCCTTTTAGATTTTTTGTTTTCTCCAAAGGGTTTGCTAGGCTTGCTCCGATTTCAAAAAGATCGTTTTGAATTTTATGTATCTCTTTTTTAACAATTTTATTTTTATTTTTTACTAAAACTACCCCTAAGATAGTGTTAAGCTCGTCTATATCTCCATAAGAAGTTACTCTTGGATGAGATTTTAAAATTTTTTGTCCTTTTCTTAAAGAAGTTTCTCCCCTGTCCCCTTTTCTCGTATAAATTGCCATAAAAAAATGAAAGTAATTATAGGGAAATGCAGATTTTTAACACTCGCTATAACCGCAGCTGTAACATTTTCTACAGCCTTCCTCGTAAGCAAGGCTTCCGGATCCGCATTCGGGGCAGATGTCAAAAAGTCCTGTTGATAAACCGTCTTGAGAGAGGTTTCCAGAGGTTGTACTTAATGTAAGCTGCTCCATGGCAACGATTTCTTCTTTTTTAACAGAAGGTGTTGAAGGTGTCGGCATTTCAATATGTGTTCTCACAGGCCTATTCAAGTCTCCGTTTAAAACACCATTTGAAACACCATTTGAAACACCATTATGAAGATTTCCATTTGCATGGCTTGCAGTATGCTTATCCTCTACTACTCCATTTACTGCAAAAGCAAAATGAGCCGACAAAACCTTAGCAACAGCATCAGGAAGTGACCTAACCTTGTTTCCTCCGAATCCAACGCTTTTAGTTCCGCCGATTCCAATAAGCTGCGCCACTATCTGTTTTATTCTTTCCCGTGGGGGGAGTTGACCATTAAGCCTTAGAGTTAAAGAAATCATTCTTCCTAAGGCATCTGCCATTGCGGCAACATCAGACCCTGATTTTCCAACCGTTATAAACAATTCAAATGGTTGTTTTTCTTGATTATGATTAATCGTAATATATGTTACTCCAACCGGTGTTTCAGTCTTATAAGTCACTCCTTCAACCATATGTGGTCTTGGAGTAATTGGATTTACCGATTTTTCAATTTCTTTTTTATCTGTCTTTGCTTCCTCTTTTCTCACCAAGACTCCTTCACGAGATCCCTCTCTCATGTAAGCAATCCCTTTACAACCATATTTATAAGCAAGCTCATATAATTTCTTAACATCTTCTACTGTATGTGTTTTTGGAGCATTAACGGTTTTTGAAATAGAAGCATCAACATATTTTTGAATAAGTCCTTGTACCTTAACATGGTCTTCAGGTGTTAGATCATTTGCCGAAGCAAAATAATCTGGTTTTTGCTCATTGGGATAAGCATTTTTCCATTCTTCAAAAAGATGATGATAAATTTTATGCTCCCCAAGTCTATCACGCCTTGTAAATTCAAATTCGTAAATTGGTTCTATTCCGGAAGAAGTTCCAGCCAAAAGACTGGTTGAGCCAGTTGGTGCTTCTTGAAGAAGAAGTGAATTCCTAATTCCGTATTTTTTAATTTTTGCTCTAATGTTTTTTGGCAATTTTTTAATAAAATAACCTTTTAGGTATTTATTGGCATTGAATTTAGGAAAAGATCCTTTTTCTTTCGCTAACTCTGTTGAGGTCTCATATGCAGCATCCCTTATTGTTTTAAAGATTTTCTCTATAACTTTTAATGCTTCGTTGGATCCATAGCGAAGATGCATTTTTATCAAAGCATCACCAAGTCCCATGGTGCCAAGACCAATTCTTCTTTCCCCGTTTAGTTGAACTTCTTTTACTTGAGGAAGTGCGTAATTATCTATATCAATAACATTATCTTGAAGTCTTACCCCTATTCTTGCATGCTCTGCCAAAGATTTATAATCCATTTCACCGGGTTTATCAACAGCATAATTTTTTACAAAAGCCGAAAGATTTAAAGAACTTAAATTACAAACTCCCCACGCTGGCAAGCCTTCCTCTCCGCATGGATTTGTACAATTAACCGTATTCCAATACCAATTGTTATACCATTTGTTATATCTTTCCATAAAGACAATTCCTGGTTCCGCAGACTTCCAGGCGGCCTTGCATATTAAATCCCAAAGGTATCTTGCTTTTATGGTTTTATAAACTTTTACTTTTTTCTTTGCAGCAATCCAGTTATTTAATATTCCATCCCATTTTTCGTCGTATTCTTTATCGGTAATATCCGGGAAGACCAAATCCCAATCATCATCATTTTTAACTGCTTCCATAAATTTGTCTGAAACACAAACTGAAAGATTTGCTCCGGTTATTTTGGTTAAATCTTGTTTTACTGTCACAAACTCCTCTATGTCAGGATGCCAATCCCAAAGCATAAGCATTAATGCACCTCTCCTTGAACCGCCTTGCTGAATAATGTCATGAGTTGCAATTGAATAGAGTTGTGCCCAATTACATGGACCTGAAGAAAAACCATTTACTTTTTTAACTCTTGCTCCCCTTGGTCTTAAAGACGAAAGATTAATCCCTGCTCCCCCTCCTCTTGCCATAATTTCAATCATGGCTTTTAAATTATCCATTATTCCATCTCTTGAATCGTTAGGACATGGCAAAACAAAACAATTGTAAAAAGTAACGTCAAAACCTGTTCCTGCCCCTGCTAATATTCTTCCACCGGGAACAAGTTTAAAATCTTGCATTGCATCATAAAATTTTTTCTCCCATTTTGCCTTATCTTGTTTTTTCTCTGACATGACTACTCCTTTAGAAACTCTTTTCCACATCTCATCCGGAGTTTTTTCAATAGGGGTACCATTTTTATCTTTTAACGCGTATCTGTCTAAAAAGACTCTTTCTCTTATGCCGTCTAATTTCATAAATAAATTTTTTTGTTAGTTAGCTAGTTATTTTATTAGTCTCTTGACTTCTTTTTCAAAGTCTTCAATATCTACAAACCTTTTAAAAACGCTTGAAAACCTGATGTATGCAATTTTGTCAAGTTTTTTAAGTCTTGTTGCAATCATTTGACCGATTTTCTTGCTTTCTACCTCAACCGAATCAGCTCCTCTTAGCTCCATTTCTATTTCCGTAACAATCTTTTCTATCTGTTCCAAGGAAACAGTTGTTTTCTCACAAGATCTTATTATTCCACTTTTTAATTTATCTCTACTAAACTGTTCGCGTCTTCCGTCTTTTTTTATTACAACTAATGTAACGTTTTCAACCCTTTCGTAGGTTGTAAATCTTTTCTCACATTTCAAACATGATCTTCTTCTTCTAATTGTTTGTAAGTCTTCGCTATCTCTTGTTTCTACTACCTCTGTATCTTTGCTTCCGCAGTATGGACACTTCATAAAATATTAAGTTAAATCTCAAATCTCTTTACCCTTATGTGTCCTGAAATTTAACCTATTTTCACTATATCTAGTGCTACAACAAATCATAGAACCCTAGATCTGTGCTGTCAACTATTAATAACTAGATCAAAAAGGGTCAACTTGCTTTTTAGCTTCAAATTCTAAAGAAATTTAAAAAAATTCAAATAGACAGAAAAATTGAGTGATAAGGGGGTAAGCTCCAGAGTAAGAATAGTGTTCTAATAAAAAGATTTAAGCTCTAAATTAGAGATTAATTTGCATTGCCTTTTTTTCAAATTCACTAATTCTCTTCTGGCTAGCAATTAATTGTTCTCTTGTTTTTTTGGAAACACTACTTTCCATCTTTTTAAGATTTAACCTATGTCCTTTTAAAGAAGACTTTAATTTCGTGTTAATATCTGCTATGTTAACCCCCTGTTTTTTAGCAAGTGATATTTTTCCCAAGGCATCATCAAAATAATTTTGCCCTTTGGAAATTGTTGAAATTGCCAGCTCGTCTGTTTTTGGTGATTTTTTGTATAAAAGATAGATACCAGCATTAAGTCTTTTATCTGCTTGCAAGATATCAAACTCCGCTTTTTTAACAGGGTCTGAAATAAAGAAACCGATTATGCGGTCTCTAAACATTTTTAAAAAGTAAAAAGGGTGATCTGGAAGAAGCCCGGGATATGGAAGTTCATAGTTTTCCATTACAGCTGGCGTTGTTGCTACTTTTTCTTGCGCAAAAGACATTTGAAAACTTAATAAAAATATGGGGAGGAAAAAAAGAATAAATAATATTTTTTTCATACAACAATTATACTACCTTTTGGCAACAACATTTAACCAGTCACTTTCCTTTGGATTAAAAGGCTCTTTTAGTAAGCCATTGTTTTTAGAGCCGTAAGAAGAAATTTTAGTAAACCCAATTTTCTTAAGGATTTTTAAAAGATCTTCTTTGGTAATATTTGCGACTGATTTTGTACGAATACCTCTAAAAGACCATTTCCCTTCAAAATAATCAAAAATTGCTCTAGAAAACGTTAATTCTTTCATATTTGTATAAAAAGATATGAATATTTCTCTTTGCCCATTAAGAAATTCTCTTTGAGTAAATTGTTTAAACCCAGAATTTTTTTCGATTATTTTTTTAACATTTGAGGTTTGCAATACAAGTAAGCCTTGTTTAGGCGCAAGCTTTGAAACAACTTCTTGTAAAATATTTCTATCTGTTTTCATAACGTGTGATAAACCGTTTCCCATGAAAATAGCAGCGTCAATATCTTTTGGAATTTTTACCATGACTTCTTTATAACTACCTTCTAGAAATTTTATTCTTTTTTTTATTTTTTCTGGTAATTTGCTTCTCTTTTTTTCTGCTGCTCTACACATCAATCTACTGGCATCAATTCCTATAACGTTAAATCCTTCTCTTGCTAAAGCTATTGCATGCTCGCCAGTGCTTGAACCTATGTCTAAAACTGTTTTAACATTTTTTTTCTTAAACAAACTTACTAAATCTGGTATTTCTTTTGATAACCTTTCTTCCCAATCATTAAAAACATCAAAATATGTTGACATCCAATCATAAAAATCTGCTTCCTCTTCCAATGGAAGCTTGTTTCCGACAACTGATTTAAAAATATCACCTTTTGTAAGAATTCCAATTAAATTTCCTTTTTTATCTATAACTGGAAGTCTTCCTATTTTCTTAATTAGCATTGTTGATTGTGCTTTAAGAATCGGCGTATCAGATGAAACACATGTGGGATTTTTACTCATAATTTTTCCTACTGGAAGCGCAAGGATTTCTTCTGCTTTTTTTTCCATTTTCTCAAAATCAGACATGTGCACAGGGTCTTCCATATAATCCTGCATGCTGGGATAAAATTTAGAAAGAATATCTTTTTCTGTTAAAAATCCAACTAGCTTTTTTTTCTTTACTACTGGCAGACCGTTTATTCCTTGTCCAAAGATTAACCTTGAGGCTTCATCAACACGGGAGTTTAAACTTACGAAAGTAACTTGTTTTTGCATTATGTCTACAACTTTCACAGTAGAACGATTTTAGCTTAAAAATTTTTCTTTTGCAACCATTAGCTAGTCTAAGCGCTAAGTTGACTTTAAGTATAATCTGAAGTAGAATAAATAACTTAAAATGAATCAAGAACGAGAAAAATCCAGCTTAATTTTAGATCGATATACTCAACAAGAGCTTGTAACCCCAAAAGGAGAAGGTTTTTACATGCTTTTTGACAGTGAAGGCTATTACAGAAAAAGAGTAGAAGAGTGGAGAAACGCTCCAGTGGAAATTATCAAATATGACGCGGGGGCAATTATCATAAACAATGGAGATTCTTCTAGATTAATAACATATGCCGCGGGAAAAAGAATGGTAATAGGCGAAAAACAAGTAATGGACACTTGCGAACTTCCATGGGTTAAAAAAACCGTCGACGAAGCTTTTAAGCAAACAGCTAATAGAAGAAAAGAGCAGGGATTAAGAAATAAACCAATTGATGTTTTAGACGTAGGTTTTGGATTAGGCTTGGTTGCAGATGAAGTATTAAAAAGAAAAGTTGGGAATTATACTTCAATAGAGCTGAATAAACAGGTTCTACAGAGAGCAGGTAGATGGAAAAAGAGAATGGAAAAACAGGATGTACAAACTAAAATAGAGATACTTCCTGGAGAAGCAGGTACAATCTTAAACGAACTTGTTGAGGACGGGAAGAAATTTGATATAATTATTTCTGATACATATCCCCTTATAAAGGGCGAAGCAGGTTTTAATGATCTAAAATATATGGATTTAATTACAATGCTTCTGAAGCCATCTGGTGTTTTTGGGTTTTTCCCTTTTTACCAAGATGCTGCAGAGGGAACTGAAGGTAAATTAACTCATGAACAAGCCGAGGAAATTACAAAATATTTTGATCGATACACTCGCGATAGTGCTTCAGTTAGACCTTCTAAGGATTATAAATATTTACAAACTTCTAAAGGGTGGGTTCTAGAATTACCTGTAGTTGTTGCAAGCATGCTTAAAGCTGTTTAAGTTATATTTTTAAGAGCTATGTTGAGGCTTTCTTTTGCATTATGGTCAAAAGTATTGATTACTAAATCATAATATTTTTTATCCCAATATCTCCAGCTAGGATTATTGTTTTCATATAATCTTCTCCATTTTTCTAAATCGTTTTTTTCTCTTTGTAAGATTTCCTCTTTAGCAGCTTCTACTGACATCGCTTCCCTGTTTACCAATCTATCTATTCTTATTTGTGCTTGATCACTTTTTTTTTCGTCATCACAAACAACTAGTATTTTAAAGACTCCTTTTACTTTTTGTGCGTTAAATCCGGCAAGCTTTGTTTCCACTATAATGTGTTTTTGGGTTTTTAAAATCTTTTTTAAAAATTTATCAAACAAAAAGTCTATATTATCAGGTCTTTTGTTGGTATCTTTTGGGCTTGCCCCAAGTTTATCAATCCTTGATGCTTCCCAGATTATCTCTCCCCCTTCAATATGCTTCCACTGCAAAACATGAGCAAGTTTTTTGGCAAGAGTTGTAGAACCGGATGCAATTCGCCCGGAAACTGTAATAATTCTTATATTTTTAAGGTCAATAGGCTTGTCCATCTTCTTGCGGAGCAGGAGTCTCTTGATTATTTTGTCCAACCATTAAAACCTCTTCAACCAATCTATTAGCATAACCGTATTCATTATCATACCAGGCAATAATTTTAACTAAATTTCCTCCCACTACTTGCGTAAGAGATAAATCCGCAATTGATGAAGCAGGATTTCCGATAATATCACTTGATACAATCGGATCCTCGGTAACTTTTAATATACCTTTGAGGTCAGGACTTTCTGCTGCTTTTTTCAAAACAGCATTTACCTCCTCTTTTGTTGTCTCTCTTTTTAAAACAAAAGTGAAATCGGAAAGCGATCCAACCGGAACCGGAACCCTTACGGCTAGGCCATTGAAAATTCCTGACAATTCGGGAACGGTTTTTGCAGCAGCAATTGTTGCTCCTGTAGAAGTTGGGATAATATTAAGGCCTGCTGCTCTTGCGCGTCTTAAATCTTTATGTCCTCCGTCTTGAAGTCTTTGATCTGAAGTATAACCATGAATTGTTGTCATCATTGCTTTTTCTACTCCAAAATTGTCAACCATTACTCTAGCAATAGGAGCAATGCAGTTAGTTGTACAAGATGCGTTATTTATAATGGTTTCATTTTTATAATCTTTTCCGTTTACTCCTAAAATAAAAGTTGGAGTTTCATCTTTTGCAGGAGCTGACAAAATAACCGCTCGTGCACCTGCATTTATATGAGGTCTTAATTTTTCCTCTGTTGTAAAATGACCCGTTGATTCAATAACTACGTCTATGTTTAAATCTTTCCAGGGAAGAAGTGAAGGATCTTTTTGGGAAAAAACCGGAATTTTTTTGTTTTCAATAATCAAGCTCCCTATTTGTCCGTTTTGTGCTCCTTGAGCTTCTTCGTAATTAATTTCTATTGATAAAATTGGTCCGTAAACTGAATCATATTTTAATAAATTCATCCAACCCTTAATATTTGTTGAGGATCCTACATTAATGGCCGCTACTTCGATGTTTTTATGAAATTTTTCCAAGATTACTCTGTGAGCAACTCTCCCAATTCTACCGTAGCCATTAATTGCAACCTTAATCATATTAGTAGTATATATTTTAAAGGAATTTACATCAAGAGGAAATTATTTTAAAAGAATTTTAATTCCTGGAAGTTTTTCACCCGCTAAAAATTCAAGCATTGCTCCTCCACCGGTTGAAACAAAGGAAAATTTATTTAAAAGATTCTGTTTTGTTAAATAAGAGACCGTATCTCCTCCCCCAACAACAGAATAAGCATTGCTTTTTACAATCATTTCTGCAACAAGTTTTGTCCCTTTAGAATAGGCTTGATTAGGGTTTGAAGTCATACCCATTGGTCCATTCCAAACTATTGTTTCTCCTAAAGAAATAATTTGTGCAAAATTTTCCGCACTTTTCTCGGTAATATCTTTTTTTTCTTCTGTTATGTCAGCAACCAGTAAAACCGGTTTTCTACCTATTACTTTTTCGTGTTGCACTTTAAGAAGTACTTTATCTTGTTCTGCAATTTCTCCCCCAACTAAAATATAATCTGCAATTTTATGCATTTTTTCAACAACTGGAAGTTTTGTTTCTATTTTTGCACCACCAATAATAACAACAAGTGGTCTTTTAGGATCCTCTAAAACCTTTGACAATATTTCAATTTCTCTTGCAAGTCTTAAGCCGGCAAAAGAAGGCAAAAACTTAATAATTCCAGTAATAGAAGCATGATTTCTATGAGAAACTGCAAAGGCATCATTTACATAAACATTTGCTAGAAGGGAAAGTTTTTTAGCAAATTCAGGCTCGTTTTTTTCCTCTTCTTCAAAAAAACGTAGATTTTCTAAAAGAGAAATTCTATCTCCTAACATCCAGCCGTTAAATTCTGAAAACTGTTTTTTTCTAAATTCAGAGTCTTTAATTTTAAGTTCTTTTTTAAACCATTCTGCAACAGGTTTTAAAGAAAAATTTTCTTCTTTTAAAGAACTTGGTCTTCCTAAATGTCCTGCCAGAATTAAAGTTGCATCACTTTCTAATAAAAATTCTATTGTTGCAAGTGCCGCTTTTAGCCTTAAATCATCAATTATTTTTCCGTTTTCAACTGGAACATCAAGGTCTAATCTGAGAAACACCTTTTTATCCTTTATGTCATCTTTTTGAGGAGTTTTAATTTTCATTTTCTTAGTATACCACTAGTTTCATTTCTTTCTAATCCGTGAATTCCTGACAAAACATTTTACCATAAATGCCACCGTCCACAACTCCTACTCCTAGTTTGCCAAATTCCGAAGAAAGGATATTTTCTCTGTGTCCTGGACTTTTCATTAACCCGTCCATAGCAATATCTGTGTTCGGCGCCAGGGCTAAATTTTCACCCGCATAAGTATAGAAAATATCTGCATGGCTCATGCGATCAAACGGTGAGATACCATCCGGAGTATAATGCGAAAAATATCCTCTTGTAAACATATCTGAACAATGCTTTCTTCCAACTTCTGTTAACTGTTCATTTGTATCAAGAGTGTTTAAATTATATTTTTCTCTTTGCTTATTTACTAAAATATGCATTTTTTCCTCTGCTTCTTTATCAAGAGAATAATCTTTTAGTTTAAAATTTAAATTAACAACTTCATTACCTGTTGGTTCAATTGTTAAAAAAGCCAAGCTTTCATTAATTGCTCCTTTAAAAACATTGTTTATATCTTTTGCAATACCACTAGTTGCAACAACTAGTTTATTTCCTATCTGAGAAGTAGATACTGACTTTTTTAAAACAACTGAGAAAGGTAAAGTAATTATTAAAATGAGTATAAAAGAAATAATTAAAAAACCTGAGAAAACAGATGGAATAATTCCTAAAAATAAATTTGCTTTTTTAAAAAAACTACTATTCAAGTCAATTTGCTTAGATAATTCTTTAATAATTATTTTTTTAAGAACGAGGCTTGCAAAAATTTCAACAATAAACCCTGCCATAAAAAACCCTATGGCATTTGCAAATCCCTGAGGCATTGTAAAAACTAAAACAAGAAGCCCTCCAAAATAATTATAAAAGGAAATGCTTGCTGCAAAAGCCAAAATAAAACTTGCCAAATCAGATACCGCTTCTAAAAAACCCACTGCATAACCTTCAATAATATAAAAAAGGATTACAATAATTATTAAAAAATCAACCCAGTTAAGTCCAATATCTTTGATAAAAGAAAGGGGGGAGAAAATATCCATTGTGAAATTAATTATACAGCAAGTAATTAGTGTTGTCAGGTTTAAAGACGAATGGTATTATATTACAATGAAACAAATTATAAAAAAGGGGTTAAAGAAAAAAATCTCATTCTTAAAATACTGGAAAATCCCATTCATTATCATTATCATTTTAGGATTACTCTTCTATTTTATTTCAAAAGACCTTCCTTCCCCATCTAAATTAAGTAGCTCTCACACTCCACAGTCTACCCAGATTTTTGATAGAAATGGAAATCTGCTTTTTAGTATTTATCGAGAAAGAGATCAAATCAATGTTCCACTTTCAACTATTCCAAAGCAAATGCAACAAGCAACTATCGCAATTGAAGACCGCAATTTTTATAACCATGGGGCAATTGATTTAAGGGGAATTGCCAGAGCTTTTGTATTCACTGTTTTTCGTAAACAAATTCAAGGAGGATCTACTCTTACTCAACAGCTTGTAAAAAATAGTCTTTTAACGCCTGAAAGGACAATTATCAGAAAAGTTAAAGAAATTATACTCGCCTATGCAACCGAGCTCCTATATTCCAAAGATAAAATTTTAGAAATGTACTTAAATCAAACTCCATACGGAGGAACTGCTTGGGGTATTGAAGCAGCTTCTCAAACATATTTTGGAAAACATGCAAAAGATCTGACTCTTTCGGAAAGTGCACTTCTCTCAGGTCTTCCTGAAGCACCAACTACGTTTTCTCCTTTTGGAGCCCATCCTGAACTTGCCAAGAAAAGACAAAAACAAGTCTTAGAAGCAATGACTGAAGAAGGATATATCACCAAAGAACAAGCCTCAAAAGCTTATGACGAACCTTTGAATTACAAAAGATTTGCAAGCGAAATTAAAGCTCCCCATTTTGTCTTATATGTTAAAGATCTTCTTATAAAAAAATACGGTGAAAAAACAATTGAAGAAGGAGGATTAAGAGTTATTACCAGTTTGGATTTAGATATTCAAAACTATACTCAAGACACAGTTGCATCTGAAGTTGCAAAACTCAAGAGATATAATGCTAGTAATGGATCTGCTATGGTAGCTGATCCC
The DNA here is from genome assembly GCA_043807135.1 of Candidatus Levyibacteriota bacterium. Classification (GTDB taxonomy): domain Bacteria; phylum Patescibacteriota; class Microgenomatia; order Levybacterales; family UBA12049. The sequence continues at coordinate 71,579 of JAZDGF010000001.1, forward strand.
GCAACAGGAGAAATTTTAGCCATGGCAGGAAGTAGAGATTATTTTGATAAAAATATTGATGGAAACGTTAATGTAACAATTGCTCACAGGCAACCAGGATCATCAATAAAGCCAATTAATTATGCAACAGGACTTATTCAGGGATACACTGCAGCAACTCCTTTTATAGATGAAAAAACCTGTTTTCCAAACCAAGGAGGAAAACTATATTGCCCTGTAAATTATGATGGGAAATTTCATGGAGTTGTGCAAATGCGTTACGCTTTAGGCAACTCTTTTAATATTCCTGCTGTAAAAATGCTTAAGGCAAATACGATTCCTTCAATGATTGCTACTGCGTCTGCTATGGGAATTACTACTTTTACTAATTCTGAGAATTACGGACTTTCCTTAACTTTAGGAGGAGGAGAGGTTACCATGCTTGATATGGTTCAATCCTTTGGGGTGTTTGCAAACGGAGGATATAGAATTGATCTTCACCCTATTTTAAAAATTACTAACAGAAATGGTAAAATTCTTGAAGAATATAAGCCTCCCAAAAGCCCAATTTTTGGTAAAAAAATTCTTCCCCCTGGAGTTTCTTTTATCATCTCTGATATTTTGGCTGATAACAATGCCAGACTTACCGAGTTTGGATCAAACTCTGCATTAAGAATTCCCAAAAAAACTGTTTCTGTAAAAACCGGAACCACTAATGATTTCAGAGACAATTGGACTATTGGCTATACTCCTTCTTTTGTAGTTGCCTCTTGGGTTGGTAATAATAATAATGATCCAATGAATGGGCTTGCATCAGGCGTTACCGGAGCTGCTCCAATTTGGAATCAAATAATGTCTCATTTATTAGAAGATAGGCCTGATGAGCCAATGCAAAAACCGCCTGATGTTATTCAAAAATCTATTTGTGCTCTTACCGGTTCTCTTCCTTCCAAGAATAACGAATCTCAAGAGGAAAATCAGCAAGTATGCCAAACAAGATTTGAATATTTTATTAAAGGAACTGAAAAAAATCAATCCGGTATAAAAAACGAACAAGTATGGGTAGATAAGGATACTCAAGCAATTCCCCCAAAAGGACAAACTGATAACCTTGAGTTAAAAGATGCACAAATTATTATTGATGTAACAGGAGATCGTTATTGTTTAAATTGTGCTCATCCCGAGTCTTCTCCTACTCCAATTCTTTAATTTTAATTTGCCTCTTTAAAAAAAGAGCTTTTAATAGTATAATTTGACCATTATCCTTATCCCATAGAACTTATCTTCTGTCCTAATTATTTATGGAACTTGTTTTAGATATTATTGTTTTCATTATAAAAACTCTAATTAAAATTGGAGATTTTATTATTCACGCTCTTTTTATTGTTAAAGAATTTATTAAGAGAATGTTTTTTTATTTTAAGAAAATGTTTTCCGTTACCGAAAATACGGAAAAAAGGATTATTATAGATAACAAAACCAGACTTACAAGAAGAAGGGTTAAGTTTCGTTTTTTTTATAAACAGAGATTATTTAAAACAGAACTATTTTTTTATAAATTACAAAAGGAGTTAAAAAAACTTCCCAGATTAATTTTTCGTAAAATTACCTCCGTTAAAAAATCAATTTTTATCTTCTTTTCTCAAGTTAAATTTATCCTAACGGAAAACACCTATAGTCTTGCAAGATCAAGTCTTAAAAGGAGGAAAATGAAAAAATATAAAAAAATGGTTTCTTTCCCAACTCCTTTTACTGTTAAATTTAAATATTTCTTTATTGGAACAATTTTTTCTTTAATCTTCATTTTTGTTCCAGTTCTTCTTATTGTTTTTCTAACAAGCATTCCAAGCCCTAATGAACTAACTTCTCGAGAAATTGCACAAACAACTAAAATTTACGATCGAAATGGTATTCTTTTGTACCAAATTTATGCAAATCAAAATCGCACGTTAGTTCCTCTTTCTTCTATTCCTAGATATCTAAAAGAAGCATCTATTGCAATTGAAGATAAAGATTTTTATAATAATCCCGGTTTTGATATTATGGCAATAACAAGAGCTGCTATTGCAGACCTTTCTGGAGAGCCTTTACAAGGAGGGTCAACTATCACCCAGCAGCTTATTAAATCAACGCTTTTAACTCCGGAGAAAAGTATCAGCAGAAAAGTAAAAGAGGTTATTTTAGCTTTTTGGTCTGAAAGAATTTATAGTAAGGATCAAATTCTAGAAATGTATTTAAATCAAGTGCCTTACGGAGGGACTGCATGGGGAGTAGGAGCTGCATCAGAGGTTTATTTTGGAAAACATGTTAAAGATATTTCTTTGGCAGAATCTGCCTTTTTAGCAGGCTTGCCCCGTGCTCCGAGTATTTATACTCCTTACGGTGGCCACCCAGATCTTTGGAAGAAAAGACAGAAGGAAGTTTTAGCTCGGATGAAAGAACTTGGCTATGTTACAGAGGAGCAAAGAAAGCAAGCAGAAGAAGAGCAACTTGTTTTTCTTACTCCACAAACCCCAATCTATGCACCTCATTTTGTTATGCACGTCAAGGATTTTTTAATTAAAAAGTATGGACTTCCTATGGTTGAAAAAGGTGGTTTAGCAGTAACAACTAGCCTTGATTTAAAACTTCAGGATCAAGCTCAAAAAATTGTAACTGATGAAGTAATAAAAGAAGGAGAAATGTTTAATTTCAGTAATGCCGCAGCTTTAATAACAAATCCTAAAAACGGCGATATCTTAGCTATGGTAGGAAGTGAAAACTATGATAACCCAAACGGTGGAAACGTTAATTTAACAACTTCTCTTCGCCAGCCTGGATCAAGTATAAAAATAGTTACTTATAGTGCTGCTCTTTCAAATGGTTTTACTTCGGCAACTATCTTAGATGACTCACCCATTACTTATACAAACCCATGGGGATCATATTCTCCTGTAAATTATGATGGAAGATTTCATGGAAGAGTTCCTTTAAGAATTGCTTTTGCAAATTCTTTTAATATTCCTGCAGTTAAAACTTTAAATAAAATTAGCATTCCAATAATGATTGAGACAGCGAGTAAAATGGGAATAACTACCTGGAATGATCCTGGTAAATACGGGTTATCTCTAACACTTGGTGCTGCTGAAACAAAAATGACTGATATGGCAACTGTTTACGGAACTGTTGCAAACAGTGGAAGACGAGTTGATCTTAATCCAATAATTAAGATTACGGATTATAGAGGAAATATTATCGAGGAAAAAAAGGAAGTAGTTGGCAAACAAGTCTTAGATGAAGGAATTGCTTTTATTATTTCAAATATTCTTTCTGATAACAAAGCAAGATCTATTGAATTTGGGATAAATTCTGCATTAAACATTCCAAACCATACTGTTTCTGTAAAAACTGGAACCTCGGATAATAAAAGAGATAACTGGACATTTGGCTTTACTCCTTCTTTTGTGGTAGGTGTTTGGGTCGGAAACAACAATAATCAACCTATGAATCAAACACTTGCTTCAGGAATTACCGGAGCTGCTCCAATCTGGAATCAAATAACAACTGCTCTTCTCTCTAATTCCCTTTCTGAAAAAATAGAAATTCCTGAAAATATTGTTACAAAACCTTGCAATGGTTATTTGGAGTATTTTGTTGCAGGAACTGAAAATTCTGCTTCTTGCAACTTTCGCTTTGCAAGTCCAAGTGCAAGACTAGTTCCTTCTTATTAAATCTTTAAGTTCTTGGTACTGATTAATTGGGTTTTCTCTAAAAATGAAACTGGTCGCGACAAATCTTTCCACGCCTATATTTTTTGAGAGGACAATTGTTTTATCATTAATTCCCCCATCCACTTCTATAACCGGTTTTTTAAGTATTTTTTCTTCTTCAAATCTTTTTTTTAGTGCTTTTATTTTTTCAAGGTTAACAGGCATAAATTCCTGATCTGAAAAACCTGCTTTTATTGTCATAATTAAAATTGCGTCTAGATCCTCCAAGTTAACTTTCAGAGAATCTATTGAAGTAGGATTATCAATTGCAAGACCTACTTCTCCGAGTAATTGTCCCTGAGCAACAAATTCCTCCTGACTTGACATTTTTTCAACATGCCCTAAAAAACGCTTAAACCCAGCTTTCGCAAATGGTTTTAGAAAATCTAGGGGTTCTTCAACCATCATATGAAGTTCTAAAAATAGACTATCAGAATATTTTAAAAAGGGATTAGGATCTAAAAAAGTTTTATTTGGTGCAAATTTTCCGTCAATAATATCAATATGTATTTTATTGGTAAAAGTTTTAACTGTTTCAATTTTCTTTTGAATACTCTCCCAATCTTTCTCTAAAATTCCAGGGATAATGTTACACATAATTGTTATGAATTTTCTATTTCACTAATCTTATTTATTCTTCTAATATGTCTTTCTTCATTTGTAAAAGGAGTGTTTACAAAAAGTTTTATTAGCTCTTTTGCATCCTCTAAGGAAACAAAATCTGAACCAAGAGAGAGAACATTGGCGTTATTATGTTCCCTTGCTAATCTAATATTATCTCTATTAAAACCAAGGGCAGCTCTTACACCTTTTATCTTATTTGCAGCAATTTGCTCTCCTTGTCCGGATTTTCCTAAAACTACCGCAAAGCTCCCTGGATTTTGAACTACTTTTTCTGCTGCAATTTTTATAAAATCAGGGTAATCATCGTTTTTATCAAATGTAAAAGCACCACAGTCTTCAATCTCAAATCCTTCATCTTTAAGATATTCTTTAAGCTTTTCTTTTAAATCAAAAGCGCCATGATCAGTTGCTAGATAAATTTTCATTTCTCTTTTCCTCTAAAAATATTAGTAAAATAAGTAAAGTTTTCACTTATTTTATGAATTGTTTCTTCTTTTGTAATTTTTCCCGATTTCAAATCTAAAAGTGGTTGCCAAAAAATAGTTCTCCCCACTGCAAAACCGATTATTCCTTTTACCTCTCTTGCAATTTTTATCCACCTTTCAACTTCTTCCCGCTCTTGCCCTCCTCCTAACACTATAACTCCTACTTGATCTCTTTTCTCTCTTGTTGCAATTTTTACAATTTCTTCATAGCCCGTTCTGCTTTCTGTTCCTTCAAGCTTCCAAACATCCGGCTCAATACCTGAGTTTTGTAATTCTTCAATTGCTCTTGCTGCTAAAAATGGTCTTTGGGAGTTAATATATTCTTTTTTGCTTCCGTTTGCTTTTAATAATTGTTCTTTTGTAGCAATAACTAAAACTTCAAGTAAAAATTTATTGTTTTTACCCGCGCAATAGTCACTTAACTTTTTAAGCTTTTCTTGCTGTCTTTTTTTTGAAAGATTGTCATCATCTGGATTATAGCGGATCAAAACCTTTACAAAAGAAGGATTATACTTTTCAATGTGGTTTTCAAAATCATCATATTCAAAGGTGAATTCTTTTTGCCCACTTTTCTCAACTGTTAAAATAATGTTTATTCCATTTAAGCTTGCGTCTTTTAATATTTCATCTCCAAATTCTTCATCAATTAAGATTGCAGCATTTTCTTTAGGAACTTTTTCCTTAATTGCTTTTTTAAAAGCTTGATAAATAATCTTTTTTTGAGAAATGATATAATCCTTGTCTTCTGGAGTTAAACTTCCTTCTTTGCCTAATAATTTTTTAACAAAAGATCCTCTATGATCAAAGGGGAGAATAAAAAGATTTTTTGTGTATCCTGGCATATTTAGACTTTTTCAATTTCTTCTCTTGTTAATAAACCTACTTGTCCACCAGGCTGAAGAACTGTTGCACTTGCATTTAAAGTTCCCCAGCGCATTGCCCTTGGCAAACCAAGGTTAAGCATATATGCTGCTAGAAATCCGCTTGAATAAGCATCGCCCGCTCCGGTTCTTTCAACTGAATTATCTTCAACTTTTTTATCTTCAAAATAATTATTTGTTTCATCTAAGGAATATGATCCGTTTAATCCATTTGTTATAACAACTATTTCTGGACCTAATCTTTTTAGATCTGTTAAAAGCTCTTTAATATCTTTTCTCTCTTTATTTAATATTTTCTCTGCTTCCTCTTTATTTACAATTAAAACTTCTGTTTCTTCTAAGACATCTTTTACTTTTTCATACCCTGCATCAAGCTGTCTTGTACCGGGATTAAAAACAAGTTTTGCCTCAGAATCTTTAACAAGTTTAAGTGTGTCTTGATAAGCTTTTTCCCATTTTTTCCCAAGAGAGGTTAAGTATATCCATTTAGTTTTTAAGTTATTAAAATTAAAATTATGCTCTTTTTCAACATCTTCTGAAAAAATTGTTCTTTCTTTTCTATAGGTAAAAATGATTGAGATTGCCGAAGGAGTATTTTTTCTTTGGTTTATATGCGAGCAGTCTATGTTTTCTTTTTTTAAACCGTTTAGTATTTTTTCTCCAAATTCATCCTTACCAATCTCTGAAAAAACTGCAATCTTAAAACCCAATTTACTAAGACCTACCCCCACGTTTGCCGCATTTCCACCTAAAGCAAATTTAACTCTGTCAACTATTGTTTTGTCTCCCAAACGAATACAGAGTTCTTTTGTTTTTTCTTCCATTCGAAAGTGTTTGTTTGTGCTACTGATTGTAAAAAAGATATCGATTGTAGAATTACCAATGGTTACTACATCAAAAGAGGGATTCATGAATTTATAATATACAAACAAGGAGATTTAATCAATGGCTCTGATTCATCTAGGCTTATTTTCCTATAATAATCAGAGCATCTGCTGAAGAGCTTGCGGAAAGATCAGAAAAGGTTGCTCCAATTGTATATTCTTCTCCTAAATCTTTTTTCAAAAGTTCAAGATATTTTGAACTACCACTTTTTACTTTAATAGTTAAATTTTCATAATCAAACTTATCTGCATTTCCTGTAGAAGTAATCTTATAGCCAAGACCTTTTAACAAGCTTGTTGCTTTTCCGGCTACCCCTGCCACTCCGCTTCCGTTTTCAACGCTAATTGAAAGTTCTGATCTATCAATCCCACTTTCTTTATCCACCGGGTTTGAAGTTGGTTTTAAAGTAGGTTCTTTTGTTGGTTCATCTGTTGGCGAAGTCTCAGGTGCTAGTGACTCCTCAGGAGGACTGGTTGGAAATTGAAATTCGGTTGGTGTTGGAGTTGGTTCTATTTTTTCTTCTGAAGAACCGCCAAAAAAAGAACGTGATATTGCAAATATGATTAAAAGAAGTATTACCACTGCAACAATTAAGAAAATTGCTCGCGAAGGCAATCGCTTCTTAGGGCGAGGATTTATATTTAAGGAAGTTTCCCCAAGATTTAAATCTTCCATGATTACCCATAGTATAACATATAAAGTCCAGTTTTCAAGCACATTCTCAAAAATAGAAAATAAGCAATCCTTTGAACAAAAATTGCGCTGTTTTGTTATAATTAACAAAACTTATGAGAAAGATTTTTCCTTTATTATTTTTAGTTATTCTTTTGTTTTCTTTTTCTTTTGTTAACATATCTAAAAGCTCTTCTGATGAGCTTGAAAATATTACCAAGCAAATTAATGATTTAACCGATTCTCTAAATCAATCAATCAATGCAACTAAACCTCTTGAATCTCAGCTTAACGCTTTAAAAATTCAAGTTGATCAGATAAAAACAAGGATTTCAGTTATTGAAACAGATATTCAGGTTAAGAAAAAAAATATTAACGAAGGATATAAGAACTTAGCAAAGCAACAAGAAATTTTAAATAGAACAATTAGAGAGTATTATGTTAAAAGCTATTATAGCTCTCCTATTTTAATTTTTCTGTCTTCAAGTTCTGCATCAGACATAACTCAACTTCTTGCATATCACAGAGCAACAACTAATCGAGATAAAGCAATTATTACAAATATTGCTCTTTCCGTTACAAATCTTGAGGCAAAAAAGAAAAATCTTGAAAGTGAAGAAATAAGACTTACGGCTGCAAAAGCAGGACTTGATGAACAATCGGCAAAGCTTGATGAAATAGTAACTGGTGCAAAAAATTACCAATCAGACCTCTCAGGTCAAATTGCCCAGCTTTCTGCAAAACAACATGAGTTACTTGCACAAAAACTAGGCAGCTTAAATCTTCCAACCTCTGCTTATACTACCAAAGGTGGTTGCTCAAGTGACTTAACAAATGGTAAAGATCCTGGATTTAGTCCTAGGTTTGGATTTTTTAGTTATGGAGTTCCTCATCGAGTAGGCATGAGTCAATACGGTGCAAAAGGAAGAGCAGAGGCTGGACAATCATATAATGATATTTTAAGCTTTTACTATCCTAACACTCAAATTACTACTGTTGATACCTCAACAAATATTCATGTTGTTGGAAATAATGAATACGGACAATCTTTTGATGATAATTGGAACATAGAAGAGTATGTAAAACATATTTATGAAATACCCACAAACTGGCCTTCTAATTCTCTAAAAGCTCAGGCAATTGCTGCAAGATCTTACGGGCTTGCTTACACTAATAATGGATCAGGATCAATTTGCCCTTCTCAATCTTGCCAGGTAGTTAAAAAAGAACTTAATTCAGCTGCGTGGATTCAAGCAGTTGATGACACTGCAGGAAATGTTCTTACAAACGATGGAAATCCGATTAAGGCTTGGTTCTCTTCTACTGCAGGCGGATATACTTTTGGCTCAGGTGATGTTTGGGGAGGAGGAAATAAGCCGTGGACTAGAAATTCTCTAGATGCATCAGGATCAGTTAATAGTTTTTCAGATTTACAAAATAATGCTTATGACAAGGCTTCACCTTGGTTTTATTGCAATTGGGGTTCAAGAAGCCAGTATGCAAACACAGCTTGGTTAAAATCAGATGAAGTAGCTGATATTGTAAATGTTTTAATGCTTGCTCAAAAAGATTCTTCAACACAAAAACATTTGCCTCAAGTAGACAAGCCAAATCCCGATGGAGTAGAAACTTGGGATGCCGGAAGGGTAAAACAAGAATTGTCAAGCAGAGGCGGACAACCCTTTAACAATATTAGCGGAGCGTCAGTTGATTGGGATAAAGGGAGCGGAAGAACAACCTCAATTAGTTTTAACGGAGATGCAGGATCTGTTAGTTTTTCAGGGCCTGATTTTAAAAATTATTTTAACTTAAGAGCTCCAAGTAATATAAATATTGTAGGACTGTTGTATAATATCGAGCAGAGGTAGCATGAAAGATATTTTTATTGCACCTAAGAAAGCAAAAAAGACAAATCAACCATTAAGGACACTAAGAAGAGCTGTCGCAAGAAGCACCAGAGATATCAGAAGCGCCAGGAGTACAGAACCTGTTCTTGATGGAAAAAAAGTAGATCTTTTAACTTCTTTTAGATTAAAACCTTCAGGTCTTACTTTTAGAGATCAAACTGAAGATGAAGAAATTTTCCTTTTTTTAAGAAGACATATTGTAACTAATGTTCCTTGGGCTCTCATAACTGCTTTTCTTATTATTTTACCTGCTTTTGGACTTTTAATATTCAATGCTTCACTTCTGCCCTTCAGGGTCCCTCTATCTTATGCTCTAGTTATCCTTGTTTTTTATTACTTAATAGTAATTACCTTTGCATTTGTTAGTTTTTTAAATTGGTTTTACAACATATCCTTAGTAACTGATAAAAGAATTGTGGATATTGATCTCTCAGAGATTATTTATCATGACGTTGCCACAACTAACCTTGACTTAATCGAAGATGTTAGCTATGTTCAATCAGGCTTTATAAGATCGTTCTTCAACTATGGTGATATTTTTATCCAAACAGCGGGAGAAAAAATGCACTTTGATTTCCTAGCGGTTCCTCATCCTGAGAAGGTAATTGATGTTGTGCAAAATTTAATGGGAGGAGATAAGAAAAGTGTCCTTTAACTCAGATCTCCTGCTGGAAATTTTAAAACCTTTTTTGTTAGTAAAAATAGGATTACTTTGTCTACTTGCTCTTTTTACCATCTTTCAAGTAATTATTCTTAACCAAACAATAACCATGAATAAAACCTTGACGCAGCGTCAAGGATCGGAATTATTAAAACTTTTTTGTTACATCCTTATCATCTTATCTGTTTCGCTTTTCTTGACAGCTATTGCTATACTATAAATTAATGCCTGACAAAAGCTTCAATTTTGCAAATATTGTTGCTACTCCAACCCTTAATTCCTGGGCTCAGGCATATAATGCCGGAAAATTGTTTGCTGTTCTATCACTTGAGAAAAAACATCATGAAAAAGTTCACGGGGAGCATGAACATCACGAACCTGTTAAAAACTTCGAACCTGAAGACGAACACTTATCTTTAAGTGGAATTGGGAAAGAAATATTAACAACACTTGAGCAAGAATATTTTTCCCTGGAAACAAAAAGTTTAGAATCTATTAAAGGTGTTGTTCAGATTGCGACCAAAAAAATACCTGATGATATTCATTATTCATTTGTTGCCGCAACTGTTGTTGACAATATTCTTTATCTATATGCTATTGGCGGAGGAAAAATTGACATAAAAAGAGATAATGATTTTGGAACTCTTTTGGAAAGCATGCAGGAAGAACATATAAAATCGGCTTCAGGGTATCTTAAAGACAAGGATCTTATTATTATCCAGACCAAACAGTTTACAGAAGTAATTAATAGTGAAAAGTTAAACTCACTTTTAGACCATCAAGCTCCTTCTGATATTTCAGAAGCAATTGCTCCAATGCTTCACGAAGGAGAGGAGGGAGCAGCTGCTTCAGTAGTAATTCAATATTCAAAAGAGGAAGACACAGAAGATCAATCAGTTGAAGCAGAAGAAATAGACAAAAAAGAAGTTACGCTAGAGGCATCTGAAGAAAAACAAGAAACAGAAGATCATTCTCCTTTTGAAGAAAAACCCAAAAAAAATTATTTGGGTTTTGTTACTCCTTTTTTTGACAGAGTTAAAGGAAGTGGGAAAATCAAGTTTTCCCGCTCAAAAGGCGGGCTTATTGCAATAGCGATTGTTTTAATCACAGTTTTTATTATCGGTATTTTCCTAAATATTCAAAGGCAAAATAATGTAAAAGTCGAAGCTCTTTTTAATGAAGTCTATCCTCAAGCTCAGAAAAAATACGATGAGGGGCAAAGTCTTTCTGATCTAAACCAAAATCTAGCAAGAGAAAGTTTTCAAGAAGCTAAGGAAATATTAAGTGATGCAAAAGACAAGTTTCCAAAAGATTCAAAACAAGAGGGTCAAATTGAAGAACTGACAAAAAAAGTAGAGGACGCTCTCTCTTCAGTTTCTGGCATTAACTCTATATCTGCAAAAGAAGTTGAGAATGATGCAAGCAGTCTTCTCTCTTTTGAACTTGATAATTCAGGAATTGCATTTACAACAGATGGAAAAAGCAATTTCTACTTAACTGATAAAAGCGTATATAAAGAAGATAAAGAAATTATTGAAAACGATGATGACTGGAATAATCCAATAGGTCTTGGGGTGTATTTTGGAAATATTTATGTTTTAGATAAAACAGAGGGTGGAATTTTAAAATTTGTTGCTGCAGGATCTGGATATTCTAAAACAAACTACTTTGCTTCAGGTGTTTCTCCTGAACTTTCAAATGCAAAAGCAATGGCTATTGATGGCTCAATTTGGATTCTTTTATCTGACGGTAATGTTCTTAAATACACCCGAGGTAAAGCAGATAATTTTAACATCTCAGGCCTTGATAAGCCGTTTTCAAACGCAACTAAGCTTTTTACTAATATTGATTTCGACAATATCTACATTTTAGATAACGGAAACAGTCGGATTGTTGTTTTAGGTAAAGACGGAAATTACAAAGAGCAATATCAGACAGGCATCTTAAAAGATGCTAAAGATTTTGAAGTAAATGAAAGTGATAAAAAAATTCTTGTTTTATCTTCAGATAAGATTTTTCAAATTGATTTAAAATAATCTTAAGCAGCTTCTCTTAATCTTTTCAATTTCTGTCAAAACTACCATTGATCTTTAAGCTAAAATATAGTTTGCAATACTAGAATTGTCAAATTTTACATTTTCTTTTTATTATCGTATTATCAAGCTATGAAAATTTATAATAAGCGAGCTCGTTTTGATTATGATATTAAAGAAACTTTTGAAGCAGGGATTAATCTTTACGGTGCTGAGGTAAAAGCAATAAGACTTAATCAAGTAGATATTAACGGAAGCCACGTTAGGATTATGGAGTCTGAGGCGTATTTAATCGGTGCAAAAATTTATCCTTATAAATATGCAAGGCCTGAAGGATATACAGAGGCCAGAACCAGAAAATTACTTCTCCATAAAAAGCAAATTATTTCTCTAAAGTCAAAGATTGATGGACTTGGGCTTTCCTTAGTTGCTGTTTCGCTTTATACAAAAGGACATTTAATAAAAGTGGGAGTGGGTCTTGGGAAAGGTAAGAAAAAATATCAAAAAAAAGAAACAATTAAGAAAAGAGATGTCCAAAGAGACATTGAACAGGAGCTTAAATTAGCTTCAAAAAGTTGACTTTTGGGCATAAATAGCGTATAATTCCTAATTAGCGGGGATGAATTGACTCGACAAGATTGTACTTTAAAAAATTGCAAGCCGACACGATTAAAGTCGTTAAATCGATCAAAAATATAAATGCAGACTATTCTTATAGTCGTGGTCCAAAACTCGCTTACGCATTTGCTTAAGCAAGCTAAGACCTGTCTGTATATTTCACCCAACGGGAATATATAGGCACAAATTTAGTTGGGAAAACAGTAAGGAAACGGTTATATCCTTACTTTGAATTTATAACCTAACCTTATTCTCTCCTGTCGATTGGATTAAGAATAAGGAGATTTAAAAAATCGACTACGCTTGTAGAAGTTTTTTATTGTTATTCTTGGACTCCGGTTCACTGCCGGACATCTCCACAGAAAAACACGCGAAGGCGGGTTTTCTTATTATTAACTTTTTGCAAGAGTAAGTCCTATTACTCTTTTTATTTTCCCTTTCTTTAACACTTTTGCCGCTTCCAACAAAGTTGAACCAGTAATAACAAAATCATCTACTAAAAATATATTTAAATTTGACGAATTAAGCTTTGCAACTGACTTATTTAAAGCAAATGCTCCGCTAATATTATCTCTTCTTCCTTTCTTCCCTTTTATTTTTGCTTGAGGCTTGGTATTTATTATTTTTTTTAGTAAACTTTCTGTTCTTATACCCATTCTTTTTCCTAATTCTTTTGCTAAAATTTCTGCCTGGTTATAACCTCTTTTTTTAAAAACAGAGGAATGAAGAGGAATGTAAGTTATTGTCCACTTATTTTTTGGTATTTCTTTTAATTCGTAATTAAATGCTTCGTTTTGAATTAAATCTTCGAAGAAAAAATCTGATAAAACTTTTTTAAGATCTGTTAAGTATGGTTTATTTTTAAAACTGTAAATTAATTTTTGAGTTGTTTTACTTAAATAAAGACTTGAAAAACAACCATCAATCGTATGGTCTTTTAAACATTTTTTATGAGTAAGTCCGTTTATTGAAGGTTTTTTACAAGCAAAACAGGTGTTTTTTACATCAAACGAAAGAAAGGAAAAGCAATTATCGCAAATATAATTCCTTTCTTTTTTACAAACTACACATTTTTTAGGAAAGACAAAATCAAGAAAACCCATATTGGATACTCTACACTAAATACTATATACTAATTTTAATGGCCAAACTTTATATCTTTCGTCACGGACAAACTACTGATAATTTATCACATACTTTTTCAGGTAAAAGAGATGTTGATTTAACACCTGGGGGAGAAGAAGAAGCAAAAAGGATTGGAAAAGAACTATCAAATATTATTCCAACAATTGCTTATCAATCAGAACAACTCAGATCGAAAAGAACACTGGATTTAGTTTTAGAAGGAAAAAAAGAAGGTCTTAAGATTATTGAGGACAAAAGAATTAGAGAGCGTGATTATGGAGATTTAACAGGTAAAAACAAAGATGAAATTGCAAAAAAATTTCCTGATAAATATCCACTTTGGCATAGATCCTACGATACTCCACCTCCAAATGGAGAATCAATAAAAGATGTTTCAGACAGAGTGCTTTCTTTTTTAAAGGATGAGTTGCCAAAATGGGAAGAAGAAGACGTTATTTTTATCTCTGCTTCCGGAAATTCAATTCGACCAATGAGAATGTATTTTGAAAAGCTAACTCCTAAAGAAGCTTGTTTTTACGAAAATATTCGAGGGAAAGTCTATAGTTACGACATTTAATTGATCTGCGGAGAGTATGGGAGTCGAACCCATTCAGGGCAAAGCCCTGCAGGTTTAGCAAACCTGTCTCGTAACCGTCTGAGTCACTCTCCTTTTACCTAACTATTATATCATTTTTTTGTTATTATTAATTAATGGATGAAATTTTAGAAAAAGCACAAGGTCTTTCTTCAAAAGAGGTTTTAGAAAGATTAAAAAAACACGGACTTAACGAACTCCCTTCTCAGAAAAATAAAAATGTTTTTTCCATGTTTTTTAAACTTATTAAAGAGCCAATGCTGCTTCTTCTTATGGCAGCAGGAGGAATTTATCTCCTTTTAGGAGAACCACGAGATGCCTCTATGCTTTTGGCAATGATATTTCTAGTTATTGGAACTACAGTTTATCAAGAAAGGAAAACAGAAAAAGCACTTGAAGCTTTAAAAGGATTATCTAGTCCAAGAGCTTTAGTTGTAAGAAATGGAGAACAGATAAGAATTGCCGGAAAAGAAGTTGTTATTGATGATTTTATAATTCTTCGGGAGGGAGATAGAGTTCCTGCTGACGCTTTGATTATCTTACAAAGAAACTTAATGCTTGATGAATCTCTTCTTACAGGAGAATCTCTTGCTGTTAACAAGTCCGATTGGGATAAAAAAACAGACCCAAGTCACTACAAAGCAGGAGGAGAAAAGATTCCTCTTGTTTTCTCTGGAACCATGGTTACTCAAGGGCACGGACTTGCAAGAGTGCTAAAAATAGGCATTCAAACTGAAATGGGGAAAATCGGAAAATCGCTTCAGGGAATTCGTGAAGAAGACACTTTGCTCAAAAGAGAAATAAATAAGTTAGTTAAGCTTTTTGCGATCTGGAGTGCATTTCTTTGCACGCTTGTAGTTATTTTGTATTTTCTTCTCAGAGGTAATCTTTTAGAAGGGATTCTTTCTGGAGTTTCTCTTAGTATGTCTTTAATTCCTGAGGAATTTCCAATTGTTTTTATTGTTTTTATGACTCTGGGAGCATGGAGAATTTCAAAAAGAAATGTCTTAACCAGAAACACTGCTGCAATTGAAACGCTAGGCGCTGCAAAAGTCTTGTGCGTAGATAAAACAGGCACAATTACATTTAATAAAATGCAGCTTGAAACTTTAGTTGCAGAAGAAAGCGAAGTTAGCTTAGAAGATAAAAATGTGCTTGATGAAAAATTTCATCATCTTTTAGAATACGGCATTCTTGCTAGTCAAAAAGACCCGTTTGATCCGATTGAGAAAGAAATAAGAACTGCTGGGACAGAAATTCTTAAAAAAGATAAGCATCAACATTTACATAAAAACTGGAATTTAATAAAAGAATATCCTTTGTCAAAGCATTTATTTGCACTTTCCCATGTTTGGGAATCACCTGACAAAAATAACTATGTAATTGCTGCTAAAGGAGCACCTGAATCTATTTTTGATCTCTGTCACCTTGAAGATGCAAAACAAAAAGAATTATTTAAAAAAGTCCAATCTTTATCAGAAAAGGGAATGAGGCTTATTGCAGTTGCCAAAGCAGAAACCAACAAAAAATCGCTTCCTAAAAGCCAACACGCTTTTAATTTTGAATTTATAGGACTATTAGCTTTCTCAGATCCAGTAAGACCAAGTATAAATCAAGCAATTAATGAATGTTACCAAGCAGGAATAAGAGTAATTATGATTACCGGTGATTACCCAGGAACTGCTCAGTTTATAGGAAAAAAGATTGGACTTGGAAATGCTGATAAATATCTTACCGGAGAAGATATTGCAAAAATGGATGAATCCCAGTTAAGACAAGAAATAAAAGATGTGAATATTTTTGCAAGAGTAGTACCTGAGCAAAAACTTCTAATTGTAAAAGCTTTAAAAGCAAATGGAGAAATAGTTGCTATGACCGGAGACGGCGTTAATGACGCACCTGCTTTAAAAGCGGCTCACATTGGAATTGCCATGGGTGAGCGAGGAACCGATGTTGCAAGAGAAACAGCTGATCTTGTCTTATTAAAAGATGATTTTGCATCAATTGTTGAAGCAATAAAACTAGGAAGAAGAATTTTTGATAATTTAAAAAAAGCAATTGCATACATTATGGCTATTCACGTGCCAATTGCCGGAATGACACTTCTACCAATTGTTCTAAATCTTCCTATTGTTCTTTTTCCTGCACATATTGCATTTCTTGAACTTATTGTTGACCCATCTTCAAGTATTGTTTTTGAGGCAGAACCGGCTGAAAGAAATACTATGAATAGACCACCAAGAAGCCTTCGATCTCCAATATTTGATAAAAGAGCGTTTGCTATTAGTATGTTACAAGGAATAAGTGCTTTATCAATTGTCTTTATCGTCTATATGTTTTCTTTATATCTTGGTAAAGGAGAGGAAGAAACAAGAACTTTAACTTTTGCAACTATTGTATTTTCCAACTTAATGCTTGTTATAACAAATCTTTCTTGGTCAAAAAGTTTTATTAGCGTATTTCTTGAGAAAAATAAAGCGCTCTATGGAATACTCTCTCTTGCTTTTTTCTTCTTAGCGCTAATTATTTACTTACCTTTCTTCCAGGGCTTATTTCATTTTACAGCTCTTGGCTTAGACGATATTATTATTGCGCTAGTCGCAGGAATTATAACCGTGCTCTGGTTTGAAGGGTTTAAAACTGTTATTCAGAAAAAAAAACTTTCTAAATTGCCTACACGAACCTAATTTGATATACTCAGGTTCGTGGTGAGGTGCTGGAGCGGCCGATCAGGATAGTCTTGAAAACTATTAAGAGTGCAAGCTCTTCGTGGGTTCGAATCCCACCCTCACCGCAGAAACCCTTCGGTCGCTCCAAGTCCCACCCACTATCCTCAATTAGCTTGATGGGGCTTGCTAAAAAAGCGAGGAAGAACGCAGTTGTCCCAAACATAGCCTGTAAGAGTGAAAAACGCCGAAAATACCCCTAAGGTATTTACTCTTGGTTCTAAGCTTTTGCAGAAAGCGCTATTTTTAGCCATATTTTTGAACTATCTTCATTCGAATCTTGTTTTCCCTAATGAAGTTTCCTGTTGGAGGATTTACTGAAGATTAAGTTGTCTGTCTCTCAAATCAAATTTTGAAGTTACTCCTTTTAAGATTTTAATTCGTTCTTCAGGAGTTCCGAACTGCAAAACATGGAGAAGATATTCTTTGAGCATCTCAGTCTGTGTTTCGGTATATTCTCTAGGGCTCTGGTTGCCAGTATTATGAGGAAATATTTCTTAAGATGCGCTTATTTTTAAGCGCTTTAATTTAAGGAAGCAACGTCATAACTTCTAACTATAAATCGCCTTTAGGGAGAATAGAAATTTCTTTTTCTGTCGTATAGTCCAGTATAAACGCATGACGTTCTTTTGTTATCGGCTGCATAATGGCAGGAACATTATTTGCGAAAAGTATATCAATCATTTGTTCTACAGTGTTTGTATTAAACGGACCGTATTTTAATTCTATTTTAACTCCTAATTGTCTGTCCGGAGTACTTAATAAACAGATGTGTTTTATAAGGTCTTCAAATTTTGCAGACATTTTTGTTGTTAATTCTCCTTCGTTTGGGTCAAAAACCAAATTAAATTCTTTTCCAAATATATTTTCATGCAAAATAAATCCATGCTCTCCATAAACAGTTCCGGAAAAATCATTCGCGTCTATATCGAACAAATCTGTACCTTCATTAAATGCAAGATCAATGTCTGCTATGGTGTTTCCGGCTCTATGTGTGTATTCATACATGCTGTCAGGATTTAAAAAACCTGAGGAATTATTTATGCGTACGTTTCCGTCACGCGGATTTATTACTTCTGCATATTCTTTTTGAATAGGAGTTGTATTGGGGGGAAACATGCGGCCTCCTCCTTCCAATAATACTTTTATTCCGACCTCAGTTCCGAGAAATGAAGCGGCTATTAAGACATACGCAAAATTTCTTCTGCTGCGTCTTAATTGCTCTATGGTTTTTGGTTTTTGTGGTTTTCTAAATCGTTCTAACATAGGGATGAATAGTAACAAAAACATTAAATCAAAACAAGCCTGGCTAGATAATGGGAGTTAGGGGTTGAATTACTCAATCAAACTCCGGGCATTAGTGCAAATTATTCTTGGCAACGCCCTAATTGCTGCGAGCCAATTTCTTTTAGGCCAGCATTATCTATAACAAAATACAAAGACGCACCTTCAAAATTACCCCTTTTAACCCCTAGCTTTTTTCCTACCATTCTTAAATCGCTTTATTGAATTTCCATAATTTACTTTAAGTACAAAAGCAACACATGCAACAGCACAACTTAGAATATCTTCTTGCCTTGCGGGTTTCATTGGAAGATTGTAGAATTTATATATTTATTAACAAGAGGCAAAATAGCTTCTAACGTCGCCCATCCCACAGAGCAATTAGTAATTGTATCAAACTATATCATCTGTTGAAACACCTTTTTATAGTGTCTCATTTAGCCTCTGTGATGAGACACTGAAGTTGCAGTTATAAGGATCAGAATCTAGGGATTTGATACAATACTACTCACGGAGCTTATGGGATATTAAGGTTCCAGACCCAGCTGCTCCGCATTGATATTTCTTGGAAGGTTAAAAGAGGTTTTCAAGTTTTCCTACAGATTACTTAAGATAAATTAGATAAGCTTTTCCATCCGTATAAAAAGCGTCTCCTGAAAAGTTTTTCCCTTTAGTTGGACTGACAAACTGGATTTTCTTATAATCCTCAATCATTTCTGTTTTTATCAAATCTGAGAATAAATATTCTCTTTCCTTGTCTATCTCAGGATCAATTTTATGAGTTATAAACCATTTAATCCTGGTATCATAACTTGCAGTTCCTACATATAATCTCTTTTTATCAAGAGTAAAAATGTCCGTTTTCCAAAATCTAGCATGGTGTCTTTCTTTAATCGTATCTTTTCCTGTAGGTTTTTGGAAACCAAAGTCATGAATTTTACTATTCCAAAAAGAAGGAGTTATTGGACCAGTTGAATAACTTTTATCAAGCAAGGTTGTTTCTAATAATTTTAACAGCGAATAGCGATTTACATAATCTGCCTCAAACCAACCAGCAAAAGAGAAAAATTCTTTTAATTCATCATCACTTTTTGCGAGAATTAAAAAGCTTATTGGTTCCTGAAGATTTCCTCTTAAGGTTTCAGAATATTTTGAAATGCCTTTTTCATTAAAGGGATCAAGCGGTGTGGAAGTTAAAATTTTTTCTTCTATGACAATTGCTTTGTTAATCGGTTTATTATATAAAATTCCAAAAGCTATATAAAAAATGACTTCTGATAATAAAAGTATAATTAATATTTTTTTAACATTTAACGATAGAGACTTTTTAGAAATTTTCTTTATTGCTTGCTTATAAGTTGCCCATTCAAAAATAGAAATAGCAATTATTAACCATAAGAGGCCTAAAAGACAACCTCCAATTACATCACTTAAATAATGGAGCCCTAAATACATTCTGCTAAAACCGATAAAAAGAATTATTATTAAAGATGTTATTAATACATTTATCTTCTTTTTTCTTCCCTCTCTTGTGCGAAGCAGAACATAAGAAATAAAGCCGTAAAAAGCAACCGCGATTGCCGCATGCCCGCTGGGAAAGGAAGTTGAGCTTTCAATAAATATTGCACTACTCGGCCTTGGACGATTAAAAGTAATTTTCCCTAAGGTGTCAAAAAACTGTGTGCCGAAAATTGCAATCCAAAGTGCAAGAATATATACTCTTTTTCTTAGAATCCAGAAAATAACTGATAAAACAAGACCAAAACTTATGATAATTTGCCAATTCCCAAGAAGAGTTATCCAATAAAAAAACTTAATAAATCCATCATCTCTAAAAACATAAAGCAAATTCTCAATTCTAATATCTGTTCCAAAAATTACTTCGGATAAAACAAATCTCTTTATGAATCCAAAAAATAAAAATAAACAATACAAAAAGGCAATTGTTAAAAATGTTAAGGGTAATCCAAAAAACACTTTTCTTTTAAAACGGTTTTTTAAAAATGCAAATAATTTTTCATTTTGTTTTGCAAAAGAAGATTTTTCAATTGTTTTTTTAATTAGTACTGCTAAGAGACTTATTAGCTTGAGGAAAAGCCTTCCTCTTCCTTTGATAAGAGATTGTTTAACTAAATATAAAAAGAGTAAAAATAATGCAATAGATACTATAAAGATTTGTGCCCTGGTTGCCCAATGTTCTGCCGCTTGCCATGTCTCCCCAAAGCTAAGACCAATAAATAAGTAAAAAATGGCCCAGGAAAATGCAGAAATTACATTCCAGAATAAAAATCTTTTAAAATTCATTTTAAACGTTCCGGCAACAAACGGAGTAATTGACCTAAGCGGACCAGTAAATCTTCCCAAAAAAATACTTTTCCCTCCGTGTTTTTTAAAGAAAATTTTTCCTTTTTCAAATCTTGCAATTTTTAAAATTTTGTTTTCTTCTTTAAAAAATCCTGTCCCCTTTCTACCTATTAAAAAACTTATTAAGTCTCCTATGGTAGCTCCAAGCATGGCAAGAAAAATAATTAGGGGGATATTTAAAAACTCTTCTGTAAGTAAAAATCCGATAAAAATTAAGAAAAAAGAGCCGGGTATAAATAAACCTACTATAACCAGCGACTCAAAAAAAGAGAGCACAAAAACCAAAACATACCAAGGAAAATTGGTTTGAAAAGAAATTGAACTTAATAAGCTGTATAAATCCATGTCTCACTATTCTATTCTTTAAGAATTAGTTTTTCAAATTATTGTAGCAAGTTGACTTAAATTCTTAAGTGAGCTACATTTAAACTATGACTACCTTTAAAAAGGAAGCTGAGGAGGAAAAGGAAGAGGAAAAGGAAAAAGATATAGCAGATAGATCTTTTGAAGGAGTAAGAACCCTTCTTTCCTGGAAAGCTCCTGGAAGACCGTTTAGGAAAAGAAGTAAACAATATTATTTAACCAGTATCTTAATTGCTTTTCTAATTGAAACCATCTTATTCTTATTCTCTCAATATCTTTTAATGCTAGTTGTTGCATCTTTGCTTTTCCTTGCCTTTGCATTAGCTTCAGTACCTCCACGTGATTTTCATTACCGCATAAGCACAGAGGGAATTATGGTTGAAGATCATTTTTTCCTTTGGCAAGAGCTTTATGACTTTTATTTTAAAAAAAATGATCACATAGATACCCTACATATTGGAACCCATGCTTTTTTTCCAGGAGAAATCACAATTCCTTTTCAAAATATTGACAAAGAGCATCTTAAAAACATTCTTGTTCCCTTTTTACCTTACAGAGAATTTGTAAAACCAACTTTTATGGAAAAATCCGCAGATTGGCTTACTCATAATTTTCCTCTTGAAAAAACTCATCAAGCATCTTAAGTTGCCCAAGCTCCTATAATACAGTAAAATACGGATGGATTTTAGTTTGTACCCGTAGTTCAATGGATAGAACACCTGGTTGCGGTCCAGGCGGTTGGAGGTTCGATTCCTCTCGGGTACGCAAACGGTGGGATGCTGGAGCGGCTTAACAGGCTGGTTTCGAAAACCATGCGGGGCGAAAGTCCCACGGGGGTTCAAATCCCTCTCCCACCGCAATCTTTAGTTATGAAATTTGAGTTTTCTGCAGGCGGAATTGTTTTTAGGAAAGATGATAATAAAACTTTTGTTCTTGTTTCAAAACATTCCGAGCATCACGGATGGGTTTTTCCAAAAGGACTAATTGGAGATAGTATTAAAGGAGAAGATAGAAAAAGCACTGCCTTAAGAGAAGTTAAAGAAGAAACAGGTATTAATGCAAAAATTCTAAAATCTTTAAATCCTGTTTTCTACTTTTATATTTGGGAGGGAGAAAAAATTAAAAAAACCGTTTATTATTTTTTAATGGAATACTTATCAGGAGACTTTGAAGAAAGGGACTTTGAAATGGAAGAAGTTAAGTGGATTTTAAAAGAAAACGTTGAAAAAAGACTAACTTACAAATCAGACAAAAAAGTTTGGCAAGAAGCAAAAGTTGATTTATAATATAAAGCCTTGGAGGGATCGCATAGTGGCCTAGTGCGCGCGCTTGGAAAGCGCGTATGCCCGTAAGGGTATCGCGGGTTCAAATCCCGCTCCCTCCGCAACTTGACACGGAATATAAAATAATTCAAACTATACTTAATGAAAACTGCCCGGTTTATTAAGTTTTTTGTTGTTTGTCTATTTTTGGTTTTATTTCTCTTTTCCACTCAAAAACAAGCTTTTGCGCAAAATTATAATTATCAACCACGTTCAAGTTATACAACTCCAGTAACAAATCCTGATGTTCCAAAAAATCTCCATACCTATAGTCAAAGTGTAATTATTGAACTTATGTCCTCTGTTTCTTGTCTTGTAGTAGGAGTTGACCCAGTTTCTGTAAATAGAAAATGCCTTGGAATAGATACTAATACGGGAAAAATCGGTTATGTAGAAAAAAATGGAGGACTTATTGGAGTCTCTGCTAATCTTATTGCAATGACTTATAAAATCCCAATCCATACCTCTGATTATGTAGATTATATGGCTAGTAATTTTGGTGTTACCAAAAGCGCTTATGCACAGGATACCGGAGTTGGTTTTGAAGGAATAAGGCCATTGTTAAGTCTCTGGGTAGTTTTTAGAGACATCGTATATCTATTGTTTGTTATTGTATTTGTTTTAATTGGAATAGCCATTATGCTTAGGGTAAAAATTGATCCAAGGACTGTTATGTCTATTCAAAATCAGATACCAAGAATTATTGTTGCTTTAGTTTTAGTCACTCTCTCCTTTGCAATTGCTGGATTTTTAATTGACCTTATGTGGATTTTTACCTTCTTAATAATAAATCTTTTTTCTGATGCAAATATTTCTCCTAAATTAAACGCTGCAGAGGTTGGCTCAAAGATTATGGGAAATCCCTTTGTATTTATAAATGATCTTTTAGGATGGGGCGGATTTGGTCTATTAAAAATTCCTGCATCAATTGGAGTTACTGTTTTTGAAATTTTGGCAAATTTATTAAAGTTTGACTTTGATTTGGGCGGTGGAGTGATAGCTTGGATTCTGAATGCTGTTACAAGCCCTATACGTAATATTATAGGCGTGCTTGGCGGAATAGCTGGTTTTCTTGTTATTGCAATTGCTTTGGCAATTGCTTTGTTTAGGCTTTGGTTTACTCTTATTCAAGCCTTTGTTATGATTATTTTAGATATTATTATTGCTCCTTTCTGGATTATGTCAGGAGTAATTCCGGGAAGATCAATTGGATTTGGTAGCTGGTTTAAAGACATTCTTGCAAATTTATCTGCATTCCCTGCTGTTGTTTTTTTGTTTATTCTCACTGAAAGACTTATGAACGCTTATGAAAGCACTACAACCTCAGCTCCCTTTGTTCCCCCTCTTTTAGGTGGAACTATTGCCCAGGACTCAATAAAAGGAATTATTGCCTTTGGCATGATTATGGCAAGTCCAAAAATTGTTAGCATGATAAAAGCCGCGCTAAAAGCTCCAAAATATGATACATCTTCTGTTATTGGGGGTGCTACTGCTGCAGCTGG
The DNA here is from genome assembly GCA_043807135.1 of Candidatus Levyibacteriota bacterium. Taxonomy (GTDB): domain Bacteria; phylum Patescibacteriota; class Microgenomatia; order Levybacterales; family UBA12049. The sequence continues at coordinate 95,354 of JAZDGF010000001.1, forward strand.
AGTAATTGGTCAACCAAGTAGAGTTGGATGGAATAGACTTACTCGCAGAAGAGATCCGTGGGGCCATTATAGTGAAGGTAAGCTGAGAGGATTAGTTATGGGAAAACCTGGTACAGAAAATAGAGCGCAGAAGTGGATAAGAAGGGTTGCTGAGGGAAGTTTTCAAGACGCTAAACAACTTGAGGAACAAAGAAGAAGATAAGAAGGGTTGCTGAGGGAAGTTTTCCGGCTCAAAGAGATAAAAAACCGTAAAATAAACGTGCTAATTATTAATACCCTTTCATAACTGCTTGAAGAAACTTCAAAGTCCCTACAAATCCTGCGTGGGCAAATGCAGCAATGCCTTCTTTTTTAAATTCTTCTCTAAAAAGATCTTTATATCTCGACTGTGCCATTCCTTCTATTTGATCAAATTCTTTTGCAGTGAAAAAAGAAGACTTTTTCTTGGTTGTTTTATATTTTCCATCTTTATCGAGATCTTCTTCTTCTATTCCGTAAGGAAAATTCTTGAAAAGAAACTCAATTGCTGCAATGTCCATTGAGCTATACCAAGAATATCCCTCATCTTCTTGTCTATGTGACCAAAGATCTTTTGCAATAAAGTATGCAAAAGGCAGTCTGGCAAGTCTTTTCCTTACATGTTCTGGAGCTTCACCTTCTCCTTCAAATTCTCGATCAAAAGGATCTCTATATCCATTTTTAAATAATCCACGATTAGTCCCGTCAGCTTCAGGCTTCCCATCTTTGTCTGCATATAAATTAAAGCTTAATACTTCTTCATTAAACATATGCTCCTCAAGCTTTTTTTCACCAAATTTTAGTATGGGGTCTTTTTCCTCTCCGTTTTCGTCAAGCCCCGATTCATCCTTTTCATACCACCACTCCCTTACTTCATGCCCATAAAGAAATTCCGGAAGATCAAATGTATATCTTGTATTTTTCCAAAACTCTTTAAATACCTTGTCTCTTTCTTCTTCAATTATCTGAAGTCTTCCATAAGCACCCTTTACAACCATCTTTGAATAATCTATCCCGTGATGTGTTGTAATGAATTCATAAAACTTGAATGCATTAAAGACATGATCGTCTATAAATTTTCTTTGTGCATTTCCTTTGAAGCTAAAAGCTCGTATATCTTCATCTATAGAAACATTATTCCCCTGTCCTCCTTGTAAAATTTCAAGCAAAGTTTTCTTAAAGCTTTTTTCACCATAAGCGTCTCCTTCGCTTACGGTCGTTGCTTCAAGGAAGTTTAAACCAATTCTTTTCAGTCCAAAAACGTTTTGAATATTTCCTACAGCACTTTTTGCATCTTTATATTGCCCTTTTCTATACTCAGCTGTATTAATTAGCTTAGACCATCCGTCAAAACCAATTGCCTTTGTGTCATTTCTTGCTTGTATTCCCATCCACCTTACCATAGTACTTACCCATTCAACAGCATACTTTGCTTCTTCTTTTGCATGCATTATTTCTTTATCTTCTAGCTCTTTAATCGAAAATCTTAAACATAATTCTTTATATTCTTTAGGATAATCTTTTTTTAGAATCTCAAATACTATTCTTTCATCAGATATTGCTGCAACCATAGCCCCGTTTACTAGTTCTTTTATTGCCTCTGGTTTTTTTGGATGGTTAAATATATTAAGATCATTTAACTCAAGCTCCCAATTTTTTAAACATTTTTCTGCAGCGTCTCTTATTTCTTTAGTCATCTCTGTTTCCCCAGAGATTTTTTCTAACTCTTCTACTCCTCCTGTCTTGCCAATAATATATCTGTAAAAATTAAGTGTTCCTTCTTCTCCAAGAACTTCTTCAAACATATTTTTTTCCTCACCATCTGGCTTATAAGCTATTTCTGAAAGATGATAATAAGCAAGTAGTATTTTTTGTATATCTTTTCCTACAGAACCTTGTTTTTCTTGATGCTCAATCTTGTCTTTACCTATGATCCACTCTAATTCTTCTGCATTGTTTCCTGAAAGCATCAGTATTTTAAGAAGTCTATTCCTATTCTTTGTAAAAATATTGTTATAATGTATTTCAGCTAGTGCATTTGGGAGATCTTTTTCTATCCCCTCAACCATATGGTATTTAACATTAAAGTTATGCGACATTTGAAAAAGCCATACTTCAATCAATAACAGTTCTTTTAAATTCTCCTGCTTTTTTGGAAGATGGTAATCTCCTGTTGGAAGCATCCCCATTTTGGGATCAGGTTTTTCTACCTTGGTCATAAAGTATTTAGCATAAGCCATCATTTCTCCGAAGTTAATTGATCTATAGTTAGTAGTAACGCCAATATCAGAAAAAAGATTTACTTCAGCATCTGAATGTAGATCATGATAATAAAGAATTCTACTTCTAATCCATGCTAAAAAATTCTCTGCTTTGAATTTTCCTTCTTTATCTAAAAGCTCATGTTTTCCGCCGGTTCTCCATTCCGGATCTTGAGCACTCATAATAAGTCTTGCCAAATCTTCTGCACTATTAAGAAGAGTATCGTATCCAAACTGTCCCTCAAATCTTTTAATAAAATCTCCAAGTGTGACATCTCGTATTCCTTTCTCCTCTCTTGTTTCATGCTCTGTTTCTAGCCCAGACAGTCTTAAAAATAAATTCCTAGCACTTCTAAAATCCTCTTCTCTCTCAAAATTCAACTCTCCTTTTCTTGCTTTTGTTATAAGTCCTCTTGCGATTTCTAAATCTTTAAGAAACTCATCTTTTTTGCTTTCATCTTCTTCAAACTTATTTACATTAAGGCTTCCATTCTTTATTCCACTTTCTATATTTGCTATCATACTAGCCCAGGCAACATCAATTGCTAAAAATTTTGTGAAATCTTCTTGAGATTCTGCTTTTATTAATTCTTGTATCATTTCTTGATAAATTTTCTCAGAAGAATTATCCCTATTTTCTTTTTCTGACTTATCTATTGCATTTGTAAGATCATTTGTAAATTCCTCTGTTTCTTTTCCTCCATCAGGAAAAAATTTTTCAGCAGTACCTTTTGCTATATTTCTTTGATGACGCTTTCGTTGATTTTCTTGCGCAATTTCTCCTAAGCCAAGACCTTCCAGCACATTTTTTACAGATTCCTCCGATATCGACACTTCTGTTGCTGCTGACGAACTTTTAGATGAATGTTCCGTAGGACGGTCATGTTCTCCAGGGGGACCTTCTTCTGACATAAAAATATCTCCTTCTCCTCCAAGTTTAGAAGCATTAGGTTTGCTTGTCAACGCTTCTTGACTATCTGTTTGGCCATTTGATGAAATATTATTTTCTTTTTCTGTCATGGCAAGAGAATTTTAAAAGAATATAATATCGATAGCTTGATATTAACCCGACAAAAAACTTACAATATATCTACCATGGATCCTAAATACTTTGAATCCCTGTATCCTAATACATCGCGCTTTAAAGAAATTGAGGAAATTTTAAGCTTTGTTAAAAACGGAAACTCTTGCCAACTTATTTCCTTTCCAGGAACCGGAAGGTCTAATATCCTGCAGCTTCTTGCCTATAATAGAGGCGTTAGAGAGAAACATCTTGGTGAAAAACAAAAATATGTCCATTTTGTTTACATGAATTTTTCAGAGGTAAGAAATCGCACTCTTCATGATGTAAATAAATTTATCTTTCTTTCTCTTATTGATTCTTTAACTGAACGAGAATTTTTAGAAGAGCACAAAAAGCTTAATAGGATTTTTAAAGAATATTCAAAAACAAATGACGAATTAATTTTTTTTCAAGGATTAAAAGAAGCTCTTAATTATTTATCTATTGAAAAAAAACTAACAATAGTTCTTCTTTTTGATAGATTTGAAGAATATCTTCCCGTACTCACTGATGAATTTTTTGCAAATCTTAGAATTTTAAGAAATAAGGCAAAATATCGTTTTTCTGCAGTATTCACGCTTAACCGTCCCCTTGAAGATTTATTAAAGCCAACACTTTTTAATCAATTCTATGAATTTTTAGCAGGACATCTTGTTTATGTTTCTTTGTATGACAAGCCGGGAATGGATTTTAGAATTTCTTACTTTGAAAAAAAATATCAAAGGTCATTAGATAAAAAAACTTTAACTATCATTTTTTCTCTTACCGCAGGTCACGGAAAATTAACTCGCATTGCCCTTGAAACAGTTTTTGAGCAAAATATAAAAACCTTAACAAAAGAGGAAATTTTGCAATTATTACTAGCCAAAAAAACTATTACCAGAGCTCTTTTTGAAATTTATAGCTTTCTTTCCAAAGAGGAAATAGAAAGACTTAATAAAAAGAGTAATGATAGCTTTTTAGAAAACATTGGCTTATTTAAAGACAATAAAATCACAATTCTTCTTTTTGAAAAATATTTAGAGTTAAAAAAAACTTTTATCTCTACTGAAGATGAAAAAGATAAAATATTTATTGATCATGAAACAAATGAAATTAAAAAAGGAAAAGAAAATCTTTCCGATAAATTAACTTCTTCAGAGTTTAAACTTTTAAAATATCTGTTGCAAAATCCTGAAAGAGTTATTGAGAGAAATGAGATTATTGAAGCTGTTTGGCAAAATACTGCCTCTTTTGCCGGCGTTTCTGATCAAGCAGTTGATCAACTTGTTCTTAGAATTCGTAAGAAAATTGAAGACAATCCAAACAACCCCAACTACCTTTTAACGATTAAGGGAAGAGGATTTAAATTTATTCTCTAACACTATCTTGGGTAGTTGCATTTTGTTAAATATTTCAGCTATGCTTAGATTGTGAGAAAAATAATTATATCGTTGGGAATTTTTTATATATTTTCTTTCCAACTTCCTCCTTTACATCTAATTCATGCTCTCTTACCAGACAACGCAATGTGTGACAAAGATGAAGAATGTGCTTCCGGTGCCTGTGTAAAATACACACTTCCCGGAGAAGGGAAAATTCGCAATACAGAAAAGCGCTGCGGTCCAATAGAAGATAAGGAAGCTAAGAAAGTTATTAACCCCGATGGTACAAAAACAGATTTGGAAGATGAGAAAAAAGTAAAGCAAGAACCCCTGCGTAATTCTCCTTGTAAGCAAGTGGGGGGTAAAGACAACGCTTATTTTAATTGTGATACTGGTTTAGGAATAACAATTAGTTCAAACCCAAAAGATTTTGTTAAAACTCTGTTTGGTGTAATTTTAAGTATCTCTGGAATGATAGCTCTCCTGCTTATAATATTTTCAGGGTATAGACTAATCACCTCTCGGGGAAATCCAGAAAAAATTACAGATGCAAAAGACAGACTTACTTCTGCAGTTATCGGGCTCTTGTTTGTTATCTTTTCACTTGTTATATTGCAAATTATAGGAGTTGATATTTTACATATTCCCGGATTAACAGAATGAAAGAATTAGTTCTTAAAATTAATGGGCAAGAAGTTCAAGCGCCTGAAGGAGTTCCAGTAGGAGGAGCTGATACAGGAAGTCAAATAATTTCCTTGAGCGTAACAGTTCTTTTTATAGTAGCAATTTTGCTTGCTCTTATATTTTTAATTTGGGGAGGAATTGATTGGACTACGTCTCAAGGAGATAAGAATAAAGTTCATGCAGCAAGAGAAAAGATAGTATATTCTATTATCGGACTTAGTGTAGTTTTACTATCTTTTTTTATTGTTTCTCTAGTATCTGGTATTTTAGGAGTGAAACTTTTTTAATATTTAATAAAGGAAGGACTTGACAAGCCAAAAAAAACATCGTACGATAAAGAAAAGTTATGAAAAAATTATTTGCCATCCCCACTTCAGTTGCTCTCTATCTTACTAACGCTCCTTTAGCTTTTGCACAAGGAACACCAATTGATCCCTGCGCAGCATCAGACAGTAAATTCAATGTTCTTTGCGAGCTAAATGCTGGACAGTTTGGTAAGCTTGTTGGAACTGCTATTACTGCCGTTTTTGTAATTGCTGTTATTATCGCTCTTATTTATTTAATTTACGGCGGTGTTCGCTGGATAATGTCCCAGGGAGATAAAAGCAAAGTCCAAGAAGCAAGAAGTCATATTATAGCTGCTGTTTTAGGATTAATAATTGTTTTCCTTGCCTACTTTATAATAAATATTATTCTCGGGGTGTTCCTAGGAATAAGTATTGATCAAATAGAACTTCCTAACCTCAAGGACGCAATAAAATAAAACAACTTCTAAAGCAGTCTTGCTATCTACATTTTTTTCTGCTAAGTTAAGTTTATGGATGATATTCCAAAAGGAGACCTATAGGAGGAGATTGGGGGGATTGTGTTCAGGAGGGAGTAGCAACTCTTTCTTGCATTCCTGTTGTTTTAGCAAGTGTTGTTAACTGGGCTTTAATATTTGCAGGCGTAGTTGCTTTAGTAATTGTAATTTTGTCTGGGATTAAATTTATAACCTCTAAGGGAGACAAAAAACAAGTTGCAAGTGCTAAGAGTAGTTTATCCTATGCAATACTAGGGTTAATTTTAATCTTTCTTTCCTTTTTTATAATAAGACTTATTGGTTATATTACAGGAGTTGATTGTATAAACACTTTTGGCTTTAATAATTGTACTAGTTAATTATTTGCTCCTGCTTTTGCAACTCCTTGAGTAACAACTATAGACAAAAGAAATAATCCCGCAATTAAAAAAAGTATGTTTTTCCCATATTTTTTTTCTAGATCATCCGCTTCTTTATCCCCCATCACAATACCTATCATCTCCGTTGCATCTTCCTCGCTTAGTTCTTTCCCAAGAATAGCGTCAACAACCCCTTTATATTTTTCAGGATCGTTATTCTGAAAAAAATTCTCGAAATCAAAATTGCCATCCAATATTGCTTTTTTTTGGACATCATTCAACGGAGCATCTTTTAACCCTTCGCTTATTAGCTCTTTTCCTTTATTTACCTTTTCTTGGTCAATTTCACTTAAAAATTTATCCACATCTATTCCTAACTCTTTTAATCCTTGAAGGGCTAATTGCCCATGGTATTCACCTCTTTCCCCCTCAGCCTTTTTTGCACAAAATATTTTCGACAATTGCATCCTTTCCAATGAAGTATCTTCGCTTTTATCTTCTTTCTCTTTTATTTTCTCTCTCAAAGAAACTTCCTGACTATTAAAAAGATCATTTATAGTTTCCGGAGGACTTTCTATCTCTGTTGCAGATTCTTCTGGAAACTCAAAAGCATATATCCCTTTTTCTTTAAGAATAGCCTTATCCCCAGGAGTTACTTTATCAAGTTCTTTTTTCCACTCATTTAGAGAATAACTTTTACCGTCTAATTCAACTTTAATATTTTCAGATATCTCATCTAATGTTCCCTTCGCTTCTTCATCATCATAAAGATCTTCTAATGCCTCTACGTTAGCTCGTAATGCTTTTGAATTTTCTTCTACTCCTTTGCTCGCATCATATGTAAGAGCAAGCTCTCCTTTTTCTTTATCAAGTTCCCCTCTATCTATTTTCTTACGAATTATTACTTCTGAGGCGCCAAAAAACTGTTGAGCTCTTTCTTTCCCTTTTTCTCTTAAACCCTCTCCTTTTGGAACTACACTCTTTTCAGGAATTTTAACTTCTGGAACTGGTGGTCCTTCTGCTGCTCCTTCACTCATATTTATATATTAGTTTATATTGTAAAGGAAAATCAACTGTGATACCTTTTAATTATGTCCACTGGCAAAGCAGAAGCATTAGCAGCACAAATTAATCCTGAAGACAGGCCTATTGCAGTACGTGAATATCCAAAAGAAACCCCTGCTCCCAAGATTGAGATACCAACTCAAGCCCAGTCATCAGAACCAGTTAAGGCATCTGATATTAGAGAAGGTATGGTTAAAGGAGATAAAGAAATAGAATTTAGCAAACATGCACAAAAGTTAGAGGCAGCAGATACTGATGCAAAAATTGAAGAAGTAAAAAGAGAACTAGAAGAACATTCTATAAGTCATAATCCTGTTTCTGGAGAAACTTCTTCTGATAATAATCCTTCTTTTTCCGAATAGTTTTACCCACTTTTCACAGCCAGGCTCAAAAGTAACATTTTTTGAGCTATTTTGATTGTCTTGAATTGATATTTTTCACGTTATAAACTATTTTTATATGGAAAATCATCCAATTCCTCAAGATATTACCGGCTTTCAGTTTAAGCTTATAGGGAATATGACTGTTAGGCAATTTGCTTATCTTGCAGCAGGAATTATTATTGCATGGATTTTTTATATTCTTCCTCTTTATATTTTAATTAAACTCCCCTTTTCTTTAATATTTGGTTTATCCGGAGTTGCGTTTGCTTTTTTACCAATTGAGGGAAGGCCAATGGATCTTATGATTAATAATTTTGTAAAAGCTTTATTTAATCCAACTCAATTTATATATGCTAAAACAGGCGGACATTTTTATTCCCCTACTCATGTCCCAGTCCCTCACATAGCAGCCCAAAAACAAACTGCATCTTCATTATCAGGTGATAATTTAAAAAAATTCTTAGATAATCTTCCTAAAAGACCTCAAAATAAACTAGATGAGAAAGAAATGGTTTTTTTTCAATCTCTTACAAATATTTCAAACCCTACAGCTTCCCCTACAGCATCAATTATACCAACCTATACAGCTCCACATATTTTTTCAGCTGCCCCTGTTAGAGCAAGTGATCTTAAAAAGCTAGAACCTGAAAAAGAAAAAAAGCCAGAGCCTATTGATTCTCAGGAAGAAGAAAATCAAAATATTCTTCTAGGTAAAGCGTCTGTTTTAGAACAAGAGCTTCAAAAAGCAAAACAAGAAGAAATGAAAAAAACTCAAGGCTCTGCTGATTATAATGCAGCTCATCAAAAAGTACTTGAACTTGAAACTCTTTTAAATGAAACTGTAGCTCAAAAACAAGGACTTGAAAACAAAATTCTATCACTTCAAAAAAAGCTTGATATGCAGGGGAAAAAAGTTTATTCCCCTTCTTTAGCAGTCCCTGAAAAAGAACCTACTAAGAATATTCGAAGTATTCCAAAAGGCATGGGTAAAAGCATTGGTATTCCAAATGCTCCCGAATATCCAAATCTAGTTACTGGAATTATTAAAGATCCAAGATCAAATCCTTTACCAAATATTTTAGTTGAAATAAAAGATTATGAAGGAAATCCAGTTCGGGCTTTTAAAACAAATGCCTTAGGTCAATTTGCATCGGCAACCCCTCTTGTTAACGGAACGTATACAATTGAATTTGAAGATCCTAATGGACAAAACAAGTTTGATATTATACAGTTTAGTGTCAAAGGGGAAATAATACTTCCTGTTGAAGTTATTTCCGTTGATACAAGAGAAGAATTAAGGAGGACTCTTTTTAACTAAATATGAGTAAAGCTGCCCAAAGAATTCATGCAACAACTCAAAAATTTACAGAGATTGAAGAAATCTCTGAAGACATTGTCATTTTTCAAGGCGGAAATGCTACTTTAGTAATTGAAGTAACCGCAACAAATTTTGCTCTTCTTTCAAGAGAGGAACAAGATACTAAAATCTATTCTTACGCAGCGCTTCTAAATTCACTTTCTTTTGCAATTCAAATAATTGTTAGAAGTAAAAAATTAGACATTACAGCATATTTAAAACTGCTCGATTCTCAAGCAAAGGCAACCCAGAATGAACTTCTCAAAAATCAAATAAGCTTGTATCGAGATTTTGTCCAGGAATTAGTTAAGGTAAATACCGTACTTGATAAAAAATTTTATATTTGTATTCCCTACTCTTATCTTGAAAAAGGAGTTGGTGCTACCGCAAGTTCGGTAAGCAAGGGCGGGCCAAAAGACAATTTTACAGAACAAGCAAAAGCTGCGCTTCATTCAAAAGCAGAAAGTATCTTGTCTCAAGTTGCAAGATTAAATCTTAGAGCAAAAGTTTTGGAAAAAGAAGAGCTTGTAAAGCTTTACTATGAAACTTACAACGATCAATCAATTGAAACAAATCAAATAACAGATAATGTTAGAACACCAATTGTCAGAGGAGAGGAGAAAAAATAATGTTTTTTGGAAAAAAGAAAAAAGATAACAAACAAACAATAGCACCTACTCAAAAAACGCCGACCTCAAAAGAGTTAGCAAAGGTGGAAAAAGGTATGGTTTCTTTATCAGATGTAATTGCACCTTCTTCTGTTGAAGTGGACTTTCATTATGTTCGAGTAGGAGAAAGGTATTACAAAACATTTTTTGTTGTTGGCTATCCACGCTATGTCTCCCCAAATTGGCTACAGCCTTTAATTGATTTTGATCATTCAATGAATGTGTCCATGTTTGCCTATCCCACCTCTTCTCCGGATGTTCTATCTGACTTAAGAAGAAAAATTGCTGAGATGGAAGCAACAATTTCTTCTCAGATTGAAGAAGGAAAAGTTGTTGATGCAAAAGTAAGAGCATCTCTTGATGATGCCCTGTCAATTCAAGAACAATTAGCAAAGGGGGTTGAGCGGTTTTTTCAATTCAGCTTATACATTACCCTTATCTCAGATCATCCAAAAGAACTTGAAGAGGCATCAAAAAGACTTTCGTCTACTCTTGGTTCAATCATGATGATTGCCAAAACTGCAACCCTACAAATGGAAGACGGATTTAAATCAAGTATTCCTATGGGTCAAGATAAATTATTTATTACCAGAAACATGGATACAACTTCTCTTGCTTCTACATTTCCTTTTACATCAGCAACTCTTGCTCAGGAAAAAGGAGTTATGTATGGAATAAATGAGCAAAATGGATCCCTTGTTATCTTTGATCGCTTTTCCCTTGAAAATGCCAATGAGGTTGTTTTGGGAAAGTCAGGATCAGGAAAATCATACTTAATAAAGCTTGAGGTTTTAAGACAATTCATGTTTGGAACCGAAGTTATTATTATTGACCCTGAAGGAGAGTATGGACAAATTGCAAAAACTATGGGAGGAGAAGAAGTTGCCTTTACTCCTTCTAATCCAATTAAAATAAATCCGTTTGATTTATCAGGGCTTTACGAGGAAGGTGAAAATGAGCTTGGTCTTAAAATTCTTTCCTTGCATGGACTTTTAAGAATCGTTATGGGAGATTTGGATGCTGCCCATGACGCAATTTTAGATCGAGCACTGGTTGAAACCTACAGACAAAAAGGAATAACTACTGATCCGGCAACACAGAAAAAAACTCCTCCTTTAATGGAAGATCTTTATAAAGTTTTATTGGGAATGGAAGATTCGCAAGCAGGAGAACTTGCGCTTCGCCTTGAAAAGTTTATTAAAGGAAGCTTGAACGGCATTTTTAATCAACAATCAAACTTTGATATAAAAAACGCTTTAACAATCTTTAATATTAAAGCCTTAGAGGAAGAACTAAGACCAGTTGCAATGCATATTATTCTTGATTTTGTTTGGACTAGGGTTAGAAAAACCCTTAAGAAGAGACTTTTAATACTAGATGAAGCTTGGTATATTATGAAATATCCTGATTCAGCTTCCTTTGTATATGGGATTGCCAAAAGATCAAGAAAATACTATCTTGCCTTAACAACCGCAACCCAGGATGCTCAGGACTTCTTATCAACTGATTATGGAAGGGCAATTCTTTCCAACTCCTCTATCCAGATGCTTTTAAAACAAAGCCCAACGGAAATTGATTTGATCTCAAAAGTTTTCTATCTTTCCGAAGGAGAAAAAGAGCTACTTCTTTCAGCAGACATTGGAGAGGGGTTATTTTTTGCCGGACAAAGTCATGTTGCCATGAAGGTAATTGCAGCACCTTTTGAGCACACTTTAATTACGTCTAATCCTCAAGAAATTTTAAACATAAGGGAACAAGAGGAAACGGAAATAAAAGCTCAGGAAACAACTCAAGATATGCCAATACAGCCAATTGCTCCTCCTATAGATCAAAAACCACAACCGCCATTGGAAGATAACATTTCAGAAACAAAACCACCTACTCCGGTAAATCTAGAGAGTGCCCCTCCAATAAATGATGCTCAAAGCACAATTCCGAATTCAAATACATAAATAATCTATGAATGGAAACAATAATCCTCTAGCAAAAATTTTAGCAATTTTAATTACCACTTATCCCGATCACGCCGAAGAGTTAGGAAGAATAACAAATCTTTTTCTAAAAGATCCTGAGAAGGCAAAGCTTGAATTATATAAATGGGAAAAATCTTCTAACATAAAACTTCCTGATCATATAACGCTTTTGATAGAACAAGAGTTACAACAGGGAAAAGAAGTCTCCTCTCGGGACAATAATGAAAATCAAAAAAAGAAGAACAGCAAGGATTCAAAAAATCAACCATACAATGACGGTGCTTATATAGCTAAAGACCCAACCCCTGCAGAAAGATATAGAAAGGCCATAGTAAATAAATTTATTAGAAAACAATCAAATGAAAGAACAAGCAAAGATTACCTTGAAGAAAAAACGGTCTCTGAAAAAGATGTTTTTGACAAATGGTACGAGGAGAATACAAGGCTTGGAAAAACAAAATTTTCCGAAGAAGAAGTTAAGGCATATAAAGAAAGTGAAGAGTTTAAAAAAAAATTAATTTCAATAGTAGATGAAAAATATAAAAAAAAATTCGAAGGAGAAATTGCAGCATTTATCATTGCTGAAAAATCTAGGATATATGAAAATCCAAATGAAGATCCTGTAATAAAAGAGTATAAAAAAATTCTAGCAGAAGCTAATAAAAAATCTCCTGAAGAAGCAGAAAAAATAAAAAAAGAAGCCTCAAAAATCCTTCATGAAGAATTTACTCAAAAAACACTTTCCTACTCTAAGGACCTCCCAGAAATAAAAGAATACTTAATTAAAGTAAATAAAGAAATCCTAGTAGCTCCTTCGATAATCATGCCTTCTTCTGTGTTTGAAGAAGAATCTTATTCATCAGAACCATTTGAAAATGATAACAATAATGAAGAAGTTTTCCCTTATTTTCAGGGAAATCAATCTGAGCCCGAAAATGAACCTGATAAATCTGGGAATCAATCCTCGTCAAACAGGCCCAGCAGACCCAACAGAAGAACAATTAGAGAAATTAATCCGGAAAAAAATGTTGCTAGAAGAGCGGCTGGAAGAACGAGGGGGAAAGGTCAAAAAGCGCTTTTGCGATTTGGAAGAGTAGCTGTCCAAGTTGTTTCAAAAATCCCCCCGCATGTCTGGATTGTAATTATTGCACTTATTATTCTTGTTATTCTTATTTTTATGCTTTTTGGACTTTTCGACGATCCATTAGAAAACGGTGGTGTATATAATATATCAAAATCTGCAGATAAAGAGGCTGTGGCCAATCCTCCTGACGATCTTAACTATCTTACGGCATTATCTACTCCTCAAGATATTACATACACAATTACTGTTTCTTATTCTGGAAAAGCCCAATCTGTTACGGTTACAGATCCCATTCCAGAAAACGCAATCTTAGTTTCTGCTGATAACGATGCTGAGTTTTTAGATGAAAATGGCAATATAATAACTGATAAAAACCTTGCAAGAACAGTTACTTGGACTATCACTCCTGAAGCATCATCAGGAGGAAATCTGTCTAATCCAGCTAATACGACATTGGGAGATTGGTTAAATAAAAAGCTTTCAGAAAATCCACTTCGCTTAGGGCTAAGCGGCATGGGACCAACGATTGCAAATTTATCAGCAAAATACAATGTCCCAATTGAGCTCGCGCTGGGACAATTTGCCTTAGAAACCCAATGGTATTCAGATAAAGGAGTTACTGTTACCCAAGGATCAAATAATCCAGGCAATATTTTATGCAATCCTGATCTTAGGCTTGGAGCAATTGGAAATGATATTGTTGACCGCCTGGGAACCCATTATTGTAGATTTTCCTCTCTTGAGAGCGGACTTGAAGCATATTTTAAACATTTAGATAGTTCTACTTATCGAAGTGCAGTTGATGAGTTTATTAAAACAAGCAATCCTAGACCCGTTATCCATATTTACTATTCATCTTCAAATGACCCAAGTAGCGGAAACGAAAACAGCTATGTAAATACTGTAAACAATATTACAAAAGATTTAAGAGACGCTGCTGTAATAGATGGTGTAAATCTTGCTGTTTCCTCTTCTTTCAATGAGCAGTATAATAACGCTACTTCTAGTTTTACCCTAGCTTTAAGACCCAAACCTGGTGCGAAAGATACATATATTATTAACCAGGCATTTGCAAGTGGAGCTGGAATATCAATATGCACAGGAGGATCAACAGTTGTTCTTGACCCCGGACATCCAAGCGAAGTTGGTATTGGAGGGGCGGGAAATGGAGTTAATGAAGTTGAAAAAGTCTTAGAGATTGCAAATATTATAAAACCAAAGTTAGAAGCAAAAGGATACAGTGTTATCTTAACCAGAAATAATAATACAACTAGGGTTACAAATAAAGCGAGGGCGGAAACCGCAAATAGTGCAAATGCTTCTTTAATGTTCAGAATTCATACTGACGCTGGAAGAACTGACAGGGGAGTTGCGTATTATTATCCAGCAGAACAAGGAACAGTTGATGGAGTTACAGGCCCAAGCAGTGAAGTTATTGAAAAAAGCAAACAAGCAGCGACTGCCATCCTGAACACAACCAGGGATACTCTCATTGGAAACGATATGCCACTTTTTAGAGGAGGCCTTCTAACTGATGCTGATACTGCGGTAGGAAAGAAAAATGGGGGAGCTTTAGCGGGGTCTATTTATTCATCGGTTCCAACTGTGCTTGTGGAACTGGGAAGCCTCACCAACGCTACCGATGCCACCTGGCTTAAATCAACTGATAATTTAAATAAATATGCTGATTCATTAGCGTCTGGAATTTCCAATTTTGCAGGGACCTCTACCTGCGCCGATTCTAATAACGATTTTCCCACTAATTATGTTGGCACTGGAGGGTATACTCCTCTTCAGGGTCAATGGGAAGGAACTACTCAAAAGCTTACTGACTATCTTCTTGCAAATAACCCTTCTCCCAAATTTACTGTTTCAACATTAACTCTTGCGGGATATTATATAAAATATGCTGCAGAAGTAAATCTTCGAGCAGACATTCTTTGGGCACAAATGATTCATGAAACAGGTTTTGGAAAATATGGAGGAGATGTTTTGCCAAGCCAAAATAACTTTGCTGGTGTTGGAGCAACCGGAAATGGAGAAGAAGGAATATCGTTTGTCACCGCAGAAGCTGGTGTAAAAGCACAAATTGCCCACATGGCAGCTTACGTATACACAACTGATATTACTTCATGGACTAATTCCCAAACAGATCCCCGCTATGACTTAATAATCCCCAGAGGAATCGCAAAGTCCTTAAATAATCTTGACGGAAGATGGGCTATTCCCGGAAACGGATATGGAACAACTATTGAAAATTATGTAAGAATTATTAATCAATAATGTTGTCTATGTTTTTTATCTTTGTTATTCTAAATATTAATGTTTAAAAAAACACTTTTGCTATTTTTTTCACTAACAGTTATTTTTATTGTGTTTAAAAATAACGCCCTATTCTATGGAGGGGATTCTTATGCCGCAACTAACCAGGGCTCTCAAACAGCAAGTGAATGTGTAATCGTTAAGGTAGGAAATCCAACAGCAGATCCTGACACTTCAAAATGCAACACCTTTTTGGGCACTGCTTCAAGTTATGCTCTAAAAGCTATTGAGCTCGCGAGAAGCCAAAAAGGGAAAATGTATTTATGGGCTGCTTGTCATGGTGATTTATCAAAAAGCCCACCCCCCGGGGGATGTGCAAATTATGATTGTTCGGGTCTTACAAGATGGACTTGGTATTGGGCAACTGATGGAAAAGTCAACGATCTTGACCAAACGGCTACTAACTGGGATGCGGGATATGGTAATTTTGAGAAGTTTGACAAGAGTCAGGTTGCCCTTATTCAACCAGGAGATCTTGTTTATTTTGGGCCATCAAAAGCCGACGCATCCCATACAGGAATCTACGCTGGCCTAGGTGACTGTGGCGCAAACGACTGCTTTATTCATGCTCCTGGAACAGGAAAAGCTGTTACAGAATATAGTTTATCTAAAAGAACAAATTTTATTGGTTTTCTTAGGCCTATTGTTGTAGAATAAAAATATGAATTTAACATCTTTCTTTCAAAACAAAAAATTTTTAATAGGTTCTCTTATTGCTCTTTTTTTTATCGTAGCTTTAATCGTTATTTTTGTCATTAGCAGTCTTTTTAAAACCGTCGATGAACAGCCCCTTATCAACACAGATGAATTCGTAAGCCCTACAACAATGCCTGTTATCACTACAAAAATTATTCAAAATATTGAAAAAGAAATTAGGGAAAATATAGAAGCTGCCATACCTAGTGAAAATATTAATATATATGAACCAAGGCTTTATGAAGATTGGGCAATTGTAACTATTGAACCAAAAGATCACATAACCGATGCTGCAAATCTACTTTTACATAAAGAGGAAAATCAATGGAAAATAATCCTCGGACCGGGTACTTTTTTCGACGAAGAGTCACTGATTGAAGTAAGTGCCCCCATCTATCTTTTTGATGAGATAAACCGAATGTCTATTCCTGCACCCGAATCGGCATTATAAGATGTAGGAAGTTAGAATTTCCTTTAATTTTAAAAACTCCAGGGCTTAATGGGCCGCTCATTTCAAGAATTAAATCTTCATCTTCTACGTTCCCTAAAAAATCTAGAAGGTATCTTGCATTAAAAGCTATCTCGTTTTCTTCTCCTTCTGTTTTTGCCTCAACCTCTACCCTGTTTTCTCCAACAGAGGGGGTATTTGCTGAGACGATAATTTTATCTTCTTCAATCGAAAATTTAACAATGTTTGCAGTATCTCTTGCAAACACGGAGCAGATTTTGACAGCATTTAACATTTTTGCCTTTTCAAATAAAGATACTGTGGAAGAACTTGTTGGTAATATTTTTTCAAAAGCAGGATACTCTGCTTCTATCAGCCTCCCCACAAGAATTGTTTCCCCTTGAGAAAAAATCACCTGGTTTGATTTATCAGAAACCAAAACAGAGACATAATCTCCCTCTTCTTTAATGGAAAAAAGTTCTCTTAAAACACGGGAGGGAATCAGCATTGAGACGGATTTCCCTTTTTTTCCTCCAGCTGAAAAAGCTCTTCTTAAAGAAAGTCTGTATCCATCTGTTGCAACCATTGTAAAGTCTTTTGCGTCTTGGGTCATTAAAACGCCTGATAATGCCGGTCTTCCGCTATCTTGAGCTGCTGAAAAAACAATCTTTGAAAGCTCTTTCTCAACATCTGTTCTTAATATCCTTGCAACCTCTTCTCCTTTCCCCTCGTAGATGTTAGGGAAGTCTTCTGCTGGCATTGTTTGGAAAATTGCTTCTACTTTCTCCCCTTTAAGCATTAAGTTTTGCTTTTCATAAGATAGTTCTATTTTTCCCTCCCCCATGTTTAAAAGCAGGTCTGAAAATGTCTTTGCTGGCACAGTTATGGCCCCCTCTTTTTCAATGCTTGCAGAAACGTGAGCTATTATTCCAATCTCTAGGTCTGTTGCGCTTATTTTAAGTCTCCCCTTTTTTGTTTCTATAAGAAAGTTTGAAAGAATAGGAAGCTGACTTCTTGTCGAAACAGCGTGGTTTAAAAATGATATTTTCTTTTGTAAATTTTCCGCTAAAAGTATTGCTTTCATAGTATGTTTATATTAATAGTTGTAGTAGTTTATATGGATAAGTGGAAAAAAGCAAGACTGTGTGGGTACAAAAATGTTGATAACATGTTGATAAAAAAGTGGAAGAAATGTTTATAAAAAAAGGGGGCCTAGTATTCCACACGTTTTTCACTATTTATTTTAGTTATTCTCATTATATCCTCACCAATTTTAGTTTTTTTCATTAAAGCTTCTATTTTTTCCACACCATACATAATAGTTGTGTGATCCCTTCCCCCTAAAAGGTTGCCAATTTCAACAAGCGTGAGATTTAATTCGGTTTTTAAAAGATACATTGCAACTTGCCTTGCCCTTACTAAAGAGGAATCTCTCTTTGCTCCTTTAATTTGAGTTTGTTTAATTCTATAAAAAGAGCAGACGTTTTTTATTATGTCATCTGGATGAAAAACGCTAGCATCTTCCCTTTTCTTGCTTTCTAAAATTTCGTCTAGGATATCATCAGTAAGCTCCCCGTTTGCTGTACTTGCCCTAGTGACAACTCTAAGTAAAACTCCCTCCAAGCTTCTTCCATCAAGATCTTGTTCAGCAATCCTTTTAGCTGCTTCCATAGATAGTTCAAAGTTATATTTTTTTGCTTTTATTAAAAGAATTGCAGTTTTTAACTCAAAATCAGGTGGTTCAATATCAACGGTTAGCCCCCCTGAAAATCTTGATAAAAGTCTTTTTTCAACCTTTTTCATTTCAGAAGGAGGTCTGTCTGAAGAAAGAACGATTTGAGATCCGTTATCAACAAGAATGTTAAAAGTATGGAAAAGTTCCTCCTGAATCTTTTCTTTACCAGCAATAAACTGGATATCATCGATTATTAAAAGGTCAAGCCCTCTAAATCTTTTCTTCATCAAAGAAGTTGCATTTGTTCTGATTGCTTCTACTACCTCATTTGTAAACTCCTCGCTTGTGATATAAGCAATTTTTTTTTCAGGATGTTTTGCATAAACATCATTTGCAATCGCTTGCATTAAATGGGTTTTTCCTACTCCTACCGGTCCGTATATAAAAAGAGGGTTGTACGCTTTCCCAAGTTTTTTAGCAACTGTTGTTGCACTAACATAAGCAAGTTGATTACTTGAAGAAACCGCAAGATTTTCAAAAGTATATTCAGATCTTACTCTTGGCAGGTGTCCAAGCGTTTTTTTTGTCTTTTCGTTTATTGAAAAAAGGGGGCCTGGGTCATTTGTTTTATCCTTAATAATAGTTTTTGGGACAAAAAGTAAATCAATATTTTTTTTAGTGTGTTTGTCAAGAGATTTTTTAATAATTTGATAAAACCTTCTTTGTAATAGGTCAATAATCATACTTGAAGGAGCAGCAACGGTTGCCGTAGTGTTATCCATTGTAAAAAGAATAGTTGGCTTAAAAAGTGTTAAAAAATTTGCACGAGAAACTTCAGTTTCAACTTCTCCCAAAACTATTTTCCACAACTGATCAAGATCTTTTTTTTCCATAAGCAGAATTAGCCACCCCATTTTATATGAGCAGAAGAATATGTATGGGTTTAAATTAAATAATGTGGATAACTTTTTGTCAAGATACCGAAAGTAGATAAAACTACATCTTTTAAAAGAAACAGCTTTCTGATATACTTTAATTCTGTGGAAAAGCTTACAAAATTAAAAAAGAAAAAAAGAAAAAGAAAGCATGGATTTTTATCTAAAATGTCCAGCCACTCAGGAAAGAAGCAAATTAAAAGAAGACGAGCCAAGGGTAAAAAACAGTTAACAGTTTAAAATGCTCAAAAAAGAGTATCGACTTAAAGTACGAACAAAGTTTAAAAATTTTAAAACTGTTTCAACTCTCCTTTTCACACTCAAATATGAAAAAAATGAAAAGGAGGTTAGCAATTTTGGGGTAATTGTCTCAAAAAAGGTTGATTTAAAAGCAACTGTCAGAAACAGAATTAGAAGACAAATTACAAGTTGTCTTGAAAAAAACCTTGGGAAAATAAAACCAGGTTTTAATTTTTTGTTTATTGCAAAAAAAGAAGCAATTGATAAAAAAACAGAGGAAATTAACAAGATGATAATAGCTATAATAAAGGAAGAAGAATTAATTAAATGAAAATATCAATTTTATTTTTAATTACTGCTTATCAGGAAATATTTTCAGCAAGCTTAAAATCTCTACTTGGTGTTGGCTCGTTTTGTAGGTATTCCACAACCTGCTCCACGTATTCAAAACAAGCAGTACAAACTCATGGAGTTATTAAAGGGCTTGGATTATCCATTAAAAGAATAATGAAATGTCAACCATTTAACAAAAATATATGACTGATCCCGGATTATATAATCAAATATTAATTTGGCCAATTACAAATATCATGCTGATTCTATATCAGATGTTTTATTTCCTTCATCTTCCTTACGCATTAGGATTTGCAATTATTGCAATGACTGTAATAATTAGAATTATTCTTTATCCTTTAACTAATGCGCAACTTAAAACTTCAAAAAGAATGCAAGACCTAGCGCCGCACATTGCAAAACTAAAGGAAGCCCATAAAAATGACTCTAAAAGATTACAAACAGAAACTATGCGGCTTTATAAAGAACATGGAGTTAATCCTGCTGCTGGATGTTTGCCTGTGCTAGTTCAATTCCCCTTTATAATTGCTCTTTATCAATCTATTTTTACCTTGTTTAATCAAGATTTTGGGTTAACAAGCATTAATAAAATTCTTTATTCTTTTGTGCCTCCTCTTGACAAAATGCCGGATCTTAATTTTTTTGGTTATAACTTAGCACATAAACCGAATGAATTTAGTCAATACGGACCACTGTTGTTTTTAATTCCGATAATTACGGTTATTCTTTCATTTATTCAATCAAAAATGATGCCATTCCCAGTTAAAAAGTATAGTTCTGATTCTTCTAAAGAAAAAAAAGAAAAACAAAAATCTTCGGATTTTGCAAGCACGATGCAAACCCAAATGATCTACATGATGCCTTTAATGATTGGATTTTTTTCATGGCAATTTCCAGTAGGGGTATCTTTATACTGGAATACTTTTACAGTTTTTGGTATCATACAGCAATATAAAATTTCTGGGCTAGGAAGTTTGGAAGGAATTGTAAATAAGATATATGTCAAAAAATAAAAAGCTTGAAAAAGAAGTTAAAGATTTTTTCAAAAATATTGGGGTTGACGGAAAGCTTAAAATTTCTGAAGATGATGATATCATTGAAATAGATTTAGAAACAGAAGATAGTGGAATTGTTATCGGGCATCATGGCGACACACTTGAATCGTTGCAGCTTATCTTAGCATTAGTTCTTCAAAAAAAACTCGGAGAATTTAAAAGAGTTTCTATAGAGATTGGAGATTACAAAAAGAATAGATCTGATTGGTTGACAAATTTGGCAAATGAAACAAAGGAAAGAGTGCTTTCAGAAGACAGAGAAGTTCATCTTTACGATTTAAAATCATGGGAAAGAAGAGTTGTTCACTTAATTTTACAAAATGATAAGGAAGTTGTTTCCGAATCAACAGGTGAAGGTAAAGATAGGGTCTTGGTTGTCAAGCCAAAAGAATAACCCTTCCCTTCTTTTCTTTTATCTTCTTATTCTATTTTTACCAATACAGTTTGGAAAACATTTTTGGCCAAGCTCCTCTTTTGTTTATGGGATTAGAGTAGATTACCTCTCCCCCACACTTTATCTGACAGATATTTTAATTTTGCTTATATTAGGAACATATTTTTTTAAAAAAATAAATTTAAAAAAACTTATAACCAAGAAAGTAATTTTAGTAATTGCAATATTTATTTTACTTACTACATCAGCCCTTTTTGCAAAAAATCAATTATCAGCTTTTTACGGAATTATTAAATTCTTAGAGTTTTTGCTTCTTGCAATATTTATTTCAAGAAAATTAAAAAACCTAGCCCCAATTTACTTATTAATGTCTTTTTCCGTAATTTATGAAAGCGTAATTGCGACTGCTCAATTTATAAATCAGGGATCTTTGGGTGGATTGTTTTACTTTCTTGGGGAAAGAACTTTTAACGGACAAACTCCTGGAATTGCAAACGCGTCCCTGGGAGGGGAATTAGTGCTTAGGGCATATGGTACTTTTCCTCACCCAAATGTGCTTGCGGGATTTTTAGTTGTTTTTATGGCAGTAATTTTAACAAGCATGACTAAAGAGAAAGGGGCAAGACTATTTTATTATTGGACTGCCTTAGTTGTTGGAACTCTTGCTCTTTTTTTAACCTTAAGTAGAACTTCAATTATAGTCTGGGTATTTGCAATGATTTTTATATTACTGTTAAAAAAAGGATTTGGCAAAAAAACTAATTTAGCGTTGATATTAACAATTATATTAATTCTTTCGTTTTTTCTTCTGTCTCCTCTTTTATTAAGATTTACACACATCACCTTTGAAGATCCGTCTATTTATGACCGAAGAATTCTATTTGACGCGGGAGTTGCAATGTTTTTTAAAAATCCTGTTTTAGGAGTTGGGTTCAATAATTTCTTGGTTAATTTGCCAGTATTTATTAAAAACATAAGTCTTCATTTTCTCCAGCCGGTACATAATATATATTTGCTAATTCTTGTTGAAACGGGAATCTTTGGATTTTTAGCATTTCTATCATTACTTTTTTTGACCTTTAGAAAAATCGGTAAAAAATCTGTATTTTTTCCAGCTTTTTTAATAATCATTTTCATAGGATTATTTGATCATTATTTCCTAACGCTTCAGCAAGGTCAGATTCTTTTTGCTATTACGTTTGGTTTCTGCTGGGCAAAGAGTTTTAAGTAGTATAAAATAAAAAAATGCATAAACTTATTGCTGCAAATACCTTTTTTCAAGTTTTAGGAAAGATAGCAACCTCTGGAACTGGTTTTTTAATAACAATACTTCTGGCAAGAGAATATGGCGTTTTAGGATACGGTGATTTTGTAAAAATTACAACCTTTGTTGGATTTTTCTACTTACTTTTAGATCTTGGATTAAATGCAATATTCTTGCAAGAAAAAGACACAAAAAACTATAAATATCTTTTTACCTTAAGGATTATTATTGCCTTTTTAGTATTAGTTCTTTCAAATCTTATTGCACTTTTTCTTCCATTTAATAAAGAGCTTGATATAGGATTTTCAAATATTGCAAAACTAGGAATCTTTATTTTCTCTTTTAGTTATTTTAATCAGGCAGTAATTTTATCAACAAGCGCAATTTTTCAAAAAAAATTAAATTATTATTCATATTTAAAAGCAATAGCCATTGGTTCTTTCGTAAACCTATTTTTAGTTTACCTTTTTGTCTTAAATAAAGCTCCACTTCTCTATGTTTTATTTGCATTTCTAATTAGTGGAGCATTTGCGTCATTTATCTCAGTAATTTTAGCGCGTCAAAAAAGCTTATTTGCTTTTAATTATAAATATACGAGAAAAATAATTATTGCAGCTTTCCCTCTTTCCGTAATGCTTATTTTTAACTTGCTTTATTTTAGAGCAGATACATTTTTACTCTCAATATTAAAATCTACAAAAGACGTTGGGGTATATGGGTTGTCTTATCGTTTTTTTGAGTTTTTAATTGCTCTCCCTTTATTTTTATCAAACGCATTATACCCATTTCTTTTGAGAGACAAAAAAAATTCACGAAAATTCTTTATTGTTATAAAACAATACCTTTTCATATTTACAATTGCGGGGATATTATTAGTTATACCCTTTTGGTTTATATCTCCTCTTTTTACCTTAATAAAAAATGATTTTGTTTTAGCTATTCTTCCTTTTAGGATCTTGCTTTTTTCCCTCCCTTTATTTTTTGTGACAAGTCTTTTGCAATGGGCTCTTATTGCACTTGGAAAACAAAAGTTCTTAATGAAAGCATATCTTTTTGCTGCGATAATAAACATTGTGCTTAATTTAATATTTATTCCAAAAGCCTCCTACATAGCATCTGCTATAATAACTGGGGTTTCAGAATTTGCAGTAATGTCGATTTTGTTTATTAAGCTGTTTAATCTTAAAATTTTATCAGAAAGGGATTGTGAAAGTAAGTAAGATAAGTATTTTTGCAGACGGAGGAGCTAGGGGAAATCCAGGACCTAGCGCAATTGGTTTTTACATAGAGGGGAGTAGTGGAGAGGAAATAATATCTATTGGAAAAAAAATTGGAATTGCAACAAACAATGTTGCAGAGTACACGGCGATTTTAGAAGCGTTAGATTGGATTTGTCAAAATAAAGAAAAAATAGAAAATAATGCAAAACTTGATTTTTATCTTGATTCTCAACTTGCGTCTTCTCAGCTTTCAGGTCTATACAAAGTAAAGAATTCAAAACTTCGGGAATTGATATTTTCCATAAGACAAAAAGAAGCAGAACTTGGAATAGATGTTTCATACAATCATATTCCTCGGGAAAAAAATGAAAAAGCAGACAAACTGGTAAACCTTGCTCTGGACAACCTGCTCTAATCTCGTTTAAAATAGGCTTACATGAAACCTGCCCTTGTAACAGAAGAAAAAGAAGAATCTCCAATCTTAATAGTTGATAAAGTTGGTTTAATTGGGAAAAAACTTTCTGAGCACTTAGAAAAAGGAACATTAGTAGTTTTTGTAAGCAAAGAAGAGCCAACTCTTTCCAAAAATACTGTACATGTCCCTTTTGCTGAAAAGTTCCCCAAGATCCCGGATAATAATTATTCTCACATTATCGTAATTGATGATAATGATAAAGCGACCAGAGAAGCACTTCCTTCGTTTATAAAAAAAGCAGAAGCTGATAAGTCGATATTTTTATTTGCAGTATCTCTTTCGGATATGGATGAAAAAACAATAAGTTACATTCTTGACTCTTATTCACAAGCAAGAGTTGTAATATACGGTGAAATTTTTTGCAAAGAACCTTTTTTCAATACGGCTATAAGCAAATTAATTTATCAAGCAGAACACATGGGCAGGATAGAGGTTCCGGGAGACGGAATGAAAAATATTTACCCTGTTTTATATGAAGATGTTATTTTAGGAATATTAGAAGCACTTTTTGGAACAGATAAAGAAAGTAAAACTTATTACCTTCTTTCTAAAAAACCACTTACACTCTTAACTTTTGCACATCTTGTTCAAAGAGTAGTCCCAGGCGTAGGAATAGATTTTGTGAAAAAAGAAAAAGAAACAACTGAAATAAAACCTAAAAAAGGCAAGTACATTTTTGGCGAGAATTATGATATTGAGCAAAGAATAAAAAATCTTGAACTGGAAGAGTGGCCTGAAAGTAACTTAAAAGAAAATAAAGCTAAACCTGAAGTATTTAAAGCAAAGAATAAAAAATCTCGCATTTTATTTTCTCTTTTATTTTCTCTTTTATTCCTCTTATTACTTCCACTCTTGTCAACTCTTATGTTTTCATTGCTAGGGGCACAATCTTTAGATATTGCAAAGAAAAACATAGAAAAAGGAGACTCAAAAAATGCCATAGTTGCAGCTGAGTCAGCCAGTATGCTTTTTAAGTATGCATCTAAAACAATGGTTCCATTAACAATGGAGTTAAAACTAATAGGTCAACAAGTACATGCCGAAAACTTTTTACTACAGATAAAAAAAGGGGAAGGAGTGTCGCAAACTGCAGCCTCTCTTGCAAAAGCAGCAAGTTCATTCAAAGACGTGTATTACGGAAGCTCAAAAGAACAGGGTAAGGATTTTAATGAAGCAATAAGCAATTTACGAGAATCAATTATTTTTGTACAAAAAGAAAAAGCTAAAGGCGATGATTTTCTCGGTGTCTTAAAAAATAGTAGTTCGATGATTAGCTTTGCTTCAGCAACAATTGACATATGGCCTGAAATTATGGGAATTAATGGAAAAAAAGTTTATCTTATGCTTTTTCAAAATAATATGGAATTAAGACCAGGAGGGGGATTTATAGGATCATACGGACTTGTTACAATAGACAAAGGAAGAGTTGTTGATTTTGTAATACATGATGTATACGATGCAGATGGACAACTAAAAGCTAAAATTGAGCCCCCTCTGGCTATAAGAAGATATCTTAAAA
Organism: Candidatus Levyibacteriota bacterium; assembly: GCA_043807135.1. GTDB lineage: Bacteria > Patescibacteriota > Microgenomatia > Levybacterales > UBA12049. Next base: position 121,032 of record JAZDGF010000001.1, read on the forward strand.
ACAATAGCTTGTTTTTAAGAGACAGTAATTTTAGTCCAGACTTTACTGAGAATGCTGCTAGGGCTGCATATTTCTTAAATCTTGAAACTGATCAAAAAGTAAACGGAGTTATAGGGGTTGATTTGTTTTTTGTTAAGAGCCTACTTGAAAACATAGGCCCTGTGGAAGTACCTGAATATAATGAAAAAGTTGATGCAAAGAATTTTTTCTATTTAACAGAATCACACGTAGAAAAAGATTTCTTCCCTGGATCTACTCAGAAAAAAGACTTTTTAAGATCTTTATTTAATGCAATTGAAAAATCAATTAGCAATAAGAAACAAATTTCATATTTAAATTTAAGTAAGTCAATTTTTGAATCTCTTGATCAAAAACACTTACTTTTGGTATTTGATCAACCAGAAGTTCAAAACATTTTTACAATTAATAACTGGTCTTCATCTTTATGGGACGGGAGAAATGAAGGACCATCTATGATAAACGATTTCCTCGGTATAAGTGAAGCAAATATTGGAGGAAATAAGGCAAACTATTTTGTTAAAAAAAATGTTTCCTACAATGTTTCAATAAAAAAAGATGGAGAGATTGTTTCAGAACTTGAGATAATATATAAGAATACAAGCGACGGATCATGGCCGGGAGGGGATTACAAGAATTATCTAACTATTATTGTTCCAAAAGATTCTAAACTAGACAGTATTCAAATTGACGATAAAGAGCAAACTTTAGTAGATGCAGTAACAGAGCCTTTACTTTATGAAGCAACTCATTTTATTCCACCAAAAGGGTTAGAAATCGAAGAGACTGAGGAAAAAGGAAAAACAAAATACGGTTTTTTTGTAAATATTCCCAAAGGAGAACTTAAAAAAATAAAAATAAGCTATATAAATCCAAAACAGATGTCTTTTGTTTGGCCTGACTTTATTTATAGTCTCAGGCTTTACAAACAGCCTGGAGAAGATAATAATCCGTACACATTTTCACTTAAATACCCGGAAGAGTTTGAAGTGGTCGATGAGTCTAGTGAATTTTCCAAAGGAAGTACAGGGATAAGCAGCTCATTTAAATTAGAAAAAGATTTAGACTATTTTGTAAAGCTTGGAAAAAAATAGCTCTGCATTTAAAATATGCTAGAATAGCAATCTATGGATAAGATTTATAACAACAAACAAGTTGAAGAAAAAATATATAAAGAATGGGAAAAGGAAGGATTTTTTAAACCTGAAATAAATCCAAAAGGAGAGCCATACTGCATTATTCTTCCCCCTCCAAACGCAAATGGAAATCTTCATTTTGGCCATGCAATGATGTCTCTTGAAGATATCTTAATTAGATATCAGCGCATGAAGGGAAAATCTGCATTATTCTTGCCCGGAGCAGATCATGCTGGGTTTGAAACGCAATTTGTTTTTGAAAAAAAGCTTCAATCAGAGGGAAAAACTCGCTTTGATTTGAAAAGAGACGAGCTGTACCAGATGATTTGGGATTATGTTGCAGAAAATAAGAAAAACATGGAAAACCAGCTTAAAAAATTAGGGTTTTCTTTGGATTGGACTAGAGAAAAATTCTCACTAGATAAAGATGTTATTAATTTAGTTAATAAAACATTCAAGAGACTAGCAGATGATGGGTTAATCTATAGAGGTGATCGTTTGGTTAATTATTGTACTTTTGATGGAACAAGTTTTTCAGACCTAGAGGTTATATATGAAGAAAGAAAAAATCCTCTTTACTACATTAAGTATGGACCTTTAATTTTAGCAACAACCAGGCCAGAGACAAAATTTGGAGATACAGCAGTAGCAGTTAATCCAAATGACAAGAGATATAAAAAGTATATCGGCAAAGAGGTTGATATACAAACTGTAATAGGAAAAGCAAAAATTAAAGTTGTTGCAGACAAAATGGTCGATCAAGAATTTGGAACAGGTGTTGTAAAAATTACCCCAGCTCATGATTTTGATGATTTTGAAGTTGCCAAAAAACATAAACTCCCCATGGTTCAGGTCATAAATCATGATGGAAAAATGAATGAAAAAGCAGGTAAATTTAAAGGATTATATGTAAAACAAGCTAGAAAAGCAGTTGTTGAAGAAATGCAAAAGAAAGGCTTAATAGAAAAAATAGATGAAAACTATGTTCACAGAATTGGCCTTTGTTATAAATGTAAGCATCCAATAGAGCCGCTTCCTCTTAAGCAGTGGTATATAAAAGTAGAAGATTTAGCAAAAAATGCAATAAAAGTTGTTAAAGAGGAAAAAATTAAGTTTTATCCAAAAGGTTTTGAAAAACGTTATTTCCAATGGCTTGAGAACTTAAATGATTGGAATATATCACGTCAAGTTGTATGGGGGATTAGAATTCCTGCATGGCAATGCAAGAAATGCAGCGAGTGGATAATAACAAGCGGGGAAGAACCTAAAAAATGTAAATGTGGAGGGGATAAGCTTGTTCAAGACAAAGACACTTTTGATACTTGGTTTTCTTCAGGACAGTGGCCGATTATAACACTAAAGACAGGTAAAAGTGAAGATTTTAATAAATTTTATCCAACATCTGTTATGGAAACAGGTTATGATATCTTGTCTGCTTGGGTATCAAGGATGGTTATGCTAGGAGTTTATCTTGAAAAAGAAGCCCCTTTTAAAAATGTTGTTTTACACGGTTTAGTAAAAGATCCGTATGGTAAGAAAATGAGCAAAAGTAAAGGTAACGTTGTTAACCCCTTGGAAATTGTTGATCAATACGGAGCTGATGCAGTTCGTTTTGCCTTAGTATATGGTACAGCTTTAGGAAATGATCAGTCTCTTTCATATCCAAAACTTCAGGCAATGCGTAATTTTACAAATAAGCTTTGGAATATGGCACGTTTCATTGAAATGAGTGAGCCTAAAAATATAAGTAAAAAAGTAAAAGAGCAAGGCTTTAAAGACTTAGAAAAAATAACTATTAATAAAAAAGATAGAGAAATGATTTTAAATACTAAAAAACTGGCAAAAGATATCACAAGATTATTAGATAAATACGATTTTAACCATGCAGCACAAAATTTGTATGATTTCACTTGGCACGAATTTGCAGATAAATACATAGAAGACGTTAAAGATAGAATAGGTGAAAAGTCATATTTAGTGTTAAGGTCATCATTCTTAATCCTACTTAAACTGCTTCATCCATTTATGCCTTTTATTACAGAGGAAATTAATAAAAGACTATACGGTAAAGATAATTACTTAATTATTTCTACGTGGCCAATTTATGAGTAAGCAAAGTTTGAAAAAACGTAAGCCTAGATTCCCGAGGATTTCCCGATTTATTACCGAAAAGTCAGGTTTTTTACTAAATAACAAATACTCAAGAGTTGTAATCTATAGCCTTATCTATATTTCATTAATTTCAATAACAGTTTATCTTGGCCTTAATTTTTACAATAATTATAATACCCAAAAAGAATTGAGCTTAGAAAGAGAAAAAGTATCAGTTCAGATAAAAGTCTGGCAAGGGGTAATTGATAAGTATCCAAATTTCAAAGACGCTTACCTTCAGCTTGCAGTACTTGAATATAGAGTGGGAAATATTAATAAATCTAGAGTTTATGTTAAAAAGGCTTTGGTTTTAGATCCTGAATACTCTGATGCAATTGAACTTGATAAAAAATTAAGAGGAAATTAGTTTATTCTTTTTTCTGTTCATACTCTTCCTTTATAGGTCCTTCTTTTTTAACTTCTCCTTCTGCGCCTTCCTCGCCTTCGGCTGGTTCTTCACCTTCGGCAACTTCTCCTTCTGCGCCTTCCTCGCCTTCGGCTGGTTCTTCAGGTTCAGGCTCTTCAACAATTAGTTCTGCAATCTTTGCAACCACTTGTCCTGGATCTGTAAGAATAGTGACCCCAGAAGGTGACTTAAGATCAGCAACTGTAATCTGATCATTAACTGCAGCTAAATTTTCTACATTTACCTCGATATTTTCAGGAAGCTCTTCAGGTAATGCCTCAACCTCAATTTCATGTAAAATTTCCATTAAAAGTCCAAGCTTTTCAGAAACAGCAATAGGTTCTCCAATAAATGAAAGAGGAACCATTGTTTTTATTTTCTCTTTAAGATTTACTTTAAAAAAATCTGCGTGAAGGGGAGTTCTATGATAATTAGTTTGAACACTATGGATAAGAGAAGGTATGGTTTTTCCATCAAACTCCACATCAACAATTCCCGTTGCACCAACTTGTTTGTAAATTTTATCAAAATCATTAAAAGAAACCTGAACTGAAGCAGATTTAATGTCTTTGCCGTAGATATTGGCAGGAAGTATTCCTTCGCGTCTTAAATTCTTTACTTTTTTTCCTAAAATCTTTCTTTTTTCAACGCTAAGTTGAGGGTGTTTCATAACTTGATATTTTACAGGAAAGAAATATGGATTACAAGAGTGCTATAATTTAAAAGAAAATGCGCATTTTAGGAATTGACCCAGGAATAGGAAGAACAGGATGGGGGATTATTGAGGTACAAAGTTCAAAAATAAAAGTTCACAATTTTGGATGCATTGAAACACCTGCAGATGAGAGTGTTTCAAAAAGACTTGAAAGTATTTATGATAAAGTCTTAAAGCTTATAAAGATTCACAAACCCGAAGAAATGGCAGTAGAAGAACTTTTTTTTAATACAAACAGCAAAACTGCATTTATTGTAGGGCAGGCAAGAGGAGTAATTGTCTTAGCAGGAGAAAAAGCAAAGATTCCCAGCTTCTCCTATACTCCTCTCCAGGTAAAAATTGCCGTAACCGGTTACGGGAGGGCGGAGAAAGAACAGGTAGGAATAATGATTAAGAACCTGCTTGCTCTAAAAGTTATTCCTAAACCAGATGACGTAACAGATGCGCTTGCTGTTGCAATTACTCATAGCTCTTCAAGATCAAGTCAATTTAAAAAATAGCTATGTTATAATCAGAAAGCTTTATGATAGGTTCTTTAAAAGGAGTAATTGAAATATTAGACCATCCGTATGCGCTAATCAATGTTAATGGAATAGGATATAAGGTTTTACTTCATGGGACACTTCTTTCAGGTCTTAAGCTAAATGATTCAATAAAGATATTTACATACACACATGTAAAAGAAGATGCCTTAGAGTTGTTTGGTTTTTCAAGATTTGAAGATCTTAAGCTTTTTGAAAATTTAATATCAGTATCGGGAGTAGGTCCTAAAACAGCAATTTCTATTTTTTCCTGTGGAACAAGAGAGGAAATAATAGAGGCAATAGTGAAAGGGGACGTAAGTTTTTTTACAGATGTTCCTAGACTTGGGCGAAAAAATGCTCAAAAGATTATTATCGAGCTTAAAAATAAAATGGGGAGCATTGAGGATCTTGATTTGTCAAAAGAAGGAAAAAGTGAAAATAATGAAGTAGTAATGGCGCTTAAAGGATTTGGGTTTTCGGTAAAAGAAGCACAAACTGCTTTAAGAGCTGTAAGAAATGAAGCAAAAACAGTAGAGGAAAAAATCAAATTGGCTCTTAAGCATTTAGGAAAATAGTCTTTATTACTTGTTATGGATAAATCAAAAATAAAATCAAAAAAAGATATTGAAGAAAATAACCCTGAAGAAGAAGTTTTATTTATTTCTCTTCGTGCCAAAGAGTGGAATGATTTTGCAGGGCAAAAAAATATCAAGGAATCTTTGAAAATTGCAATTACTGCCGCAAAAAAGCGAAAAGAAGCAATAGAGCATATTCTTCTTTATGGTCCTCCAGGGCTAGGTAAAACAACACTATCTCACTTAATTGCTAAAGAAATGGAAAGTAATATTAGGGTGACTTCAGGACCTGCTATAGAAAGAGCAGGAGATCTTGCTTCAATCTTAACAAATCTAGAAGAGGGAGATATTCTCTTTATTGATGAAATTCATAGACTGAATAAGGTTGTTGAAGAAACCCTTTATCCGGCAATGGAAGATTATGCATTAGACATTATTATAGGAAAGGGTCCTTCTGCACGAACTTTAAGACTTGATCTTCCGCATTTCACAATTATTGGAGCAACAACCAGAATTGGTCTTTTGTCTTCTCCAATGAGAGATCGCTTTGGTGTTGTGCATCGTTTAAATTTCTACTTTCCAAATGAGCTTGAAGAAATTATTTTAAAAGCAGCAAAAAAATTGTCGGTTCCAATTGATAAAGAGTCTGTTAGGGAAATTTCAAAAAGAGGAAGGGGAACACCAAGAATTGCTTTAAAGCTTTTAAAAAGAATAAGAGATTTTGCCCAGGTAAGAGGAGAAGGTAAGATTAATAAAACTTTAATAAAAGATGCCTTAAAAATGCTTGAGGTAGATGAAATAGGATTGGATAACTCAGACATAAGATACATAAAAGCAATTATTGAAAAACACGCTGGTGGTCCAGTTGGGATAGAAACAATAGCAGCAACAATTGCAGAAGACATTGGCACAATAGAGGATGTAATTGAACCATTTTTAATGCAAACAGGTCTTTTAAAAAAAACTAATAGAGGTAGAATGGTGACAAAAGCAGCATATCATCATTTTTCTCTAAATTTTCCTAAGGAAAATTTAGAGAAAAAACAACAGAAGTTATTATAGCTATTTACAATTCCCCTGGTACTTGAACAAATAAATATTTGAAAGCTTCTTGTTTGATGTTGAATAAAAAGATGCAAGGTTATGTAAAGCAGGACAGAAAAAAGGATCAAGTTTTAATATATTTTCGTAAATTTTAATTTCCTGATCTTTTAGTCCTGTTTTATTTAAAAACACTGATAGTTTTATTAATGACACTTTATTATCAAAATCAATATTAGAAAACTTTAGATCATTAACATCCATTTTATATTTTTCAATAACATCTTTATTTTCTAAATTATCCTTAACAAGAATTATTACATAATCATCGATGTAAATAATTTTCCAGTTATTATTTCTTACAATTTTAAAAAGAAAAGAATTTGCCCAAGGTGTTTGGTCAAGATACGAAAAAAAGATAACATTAAATTTATATTTACTATCTACTCTGTTAAAAACACTTTCTTCATATTGCATAGGAATATACACATCTTTAAAGAATTCTGCGGGGTATTCTCCCGGTCTCCCGTCAATAAAAACCTTAGTTTTTGGGTAAAAACGGTAATCAAGGTAACTTCCGATGTCAAAGTTGTTAAAAATTGGATTTTTCAAATTATTTTCAATAAAAAAGTTAGCTGCCTTTTCAGCACCCATATCAACTCCGAATCCAAATCCCTTTGACCCAGAAACCTGAAATATCTGTAAAATTAAAACTAGCAAAAGAATATAGTAGATATATTTATGTATTGTTTTTGGAATATTTTTTGCAATAATTGTGTAATTATACGTAAAGGCAATAAATGTCCCAAATACAAAAAGAGGAAAGTTTCTGATTGCTATTACACAGAGATAAATAAAAAGAACTGAAAGAAAGAAGTCAATTAACCTTGCCTTTTTTAAAAGAACAATAAAACTAAGAAGAAGAAGAGTAGCTGAAATTACAAAATAGATAATTGTTTGTTTTTGAAAATAATTCCATAATAATAAAATGTTTTGATTTTCTTCTATAGTATATCCATAATTTTGCTGAAAGATAAAAGGATAGATTGCGCCTTTTAGATAATTAGGGTTTAGAAATGTTGAAAAAAGAGAAAGGGTAAAAACTAAGAAAAAAACCTTTGTTTTAGTTGAGAGTAAATCTTTTTTATTTATTATTAAGTTTTCTACTAAGAATAAAAATAAAACAGCAAGGCCAACAATAAAATAGATATGCATGTTTACCCATAAAAGTTCTATAAAGGGGAGTATTAAAATCCAGTAAGTAAATTTTTTACGGTATTTATAAAGAATAAAAATAAAAATAGATAAAAATAAATAACTAAAGATTTCTGGCCTTATATCAGTTCTTTCAAAAAGAATACGTAAATAAAGTATGGAACCTATAGTAATAACAATAGGAGAGTTTTTGTTTTTTAATGCTTTTAAAAATATTAATAAAAATGCAACTATTACAATAATTGTAGAAAAAATTAAAAGACCGTTAAAATTTATTAATTTAAAGACTAGATAAAAAATTACCTCAGATAGCCAATGCAAATTTATAAATGGAAAGTCTGGGTATGTGTAAGAGAAAAGATTTGTTTTTGGAATACTAAAATTTTTTAAAATTATTTCTCCCAGTAGCAAATGACGTCCCAGGTCTTGGGTTATCGCTCTTATTGGATGGAAAAAACCAACAAATAAAAGTAAAAAAATACCAAAGAATGCAATATACTTTTCAATTTTCATAGAAACATAATTTATCTTGCATTGTAAGCTATATAATACCATTTTAAAAAAAAGATAACTTACAAAGCGTTGACAATAAAAATATAAAACGGTAAACTTGGTTATGGAGTCTGGTAAAATTAATTCCTCACCTGGCTTAACCTTCGATGACGTTCTACTTCTCCCAAATTATACTGAATTTTTAAGATCAGAAATAAATCTTTCTACAAAGCTTACCAAAAAAATAAAACTTACAATTCCTTTTGTTTCTGCCCCAATGGATACTGTTACGGAAAGTAAGCTGGCAATTGAACTTGCAAGATTGGGAGGAATTGGAATAATTCATAGAAATTTAACAATAGAGAATCAAGCAAATGAAGTTAAAAAAACAAAAAAACAAAAACTTTTAGTAGGCGCTGCAATTGGAGCAAGCAATGGAGTTGAAGAAAGAATAAAAGTCTTACAAAAAGCAGGAGTAGATGTGCTAGTTGTTGATTCGGCGCATGGCTATTCAAAAGGAGTAATAGCCACAGTTAAGTATATTAGAAAAAGCTATCCTAAGATGGATATAATTGCCGGAAATATTGCAACCTATGATGGAGCAGTTGCTTTAATAAAAGCAGGCGTTGATGGTCTTCGTGTTGGTATGGGTCCTGGAGCAATTTGTACAACCAGAATAATTTCCGGCATGGGGGTTCCTCAAATTACTGCAATACTAGAGACTGTAAGAGCTGTAAAAAAAACAGGAATACCGATTATTGCAGATGGTGGAATTAAATATTCAGGAGATATAACAAAAGCTTTAGCAGCAGGTGCGTCTACAATTATGATGGGAAGTTTTTTTGCGGCAGCAAAAGAATCTCCTGGGAAAACATTCCTTCTTAAAAAAGAAGAGGTACCGGATAGATTTAAGAGTATCTTTAATCATAAACATACGAGTTTCCTTTTCAAGCAATACCGAGGTATGGGATCAATTTCTGCAATGAAAAAAGGTGCAAAAATAAAATCAGAAGATGAATTCCATGGTAAAAATTATAAAGACAGAACATTGGTTGCAGAAGGAGTAGAAGGAATGGTACTTGTTAAAGGAACAGTAAGGGAATTACTTGATCAGGCAATTGGAGGAGTTAAATCAGGAATGTATTATGTGGGAGCCAAAAACATTGAAGAGCTCTGGAAAAATGCAAAGTTTATTCAAATAACTCAAGCGTCTCTTGGAGAAAGTCATCCTCATAGTATTTTGGTAACAAATCCTGGAAAAAACTACTCATAATTATGATTTATATTATTGATTTTGGATCACACTAACTCATCTTGTTTAAAGAATATTTAAAGAAGTAAATATTGAAACAAGAATTATAGTTTTTTTAAAAATCTTTCAGTTCTTTCTCTTGCATTTCCTGTATGTTTTTCTGGAGTAAAATATTTTAAAATTTCTTCTCCCTTTATATATTTATTAATCCTTTTATCTTTTATTAAGAGTTCAATTAAATTATTTTCTTTTCCGCTTGAAACATTTTTCCAGGCAAGCATAGAGTTTTCTCTAATTGCTTCATGCACTCCTTGTCTGTCTGCGCCCCTTTTTACAAGTCCCATCATTAAGCTTTCTGTGGAAGAAAAAATTCCATACTTTTTAAGATTTACTTTAATAACGTTTTCAAAAATAACAAGGTCTTTTATAATTGAATTAGTTGTTTTTAAGCATTCATCTATTGCCAAAAAAGCTTCTGGCATGAAAACTCTTTTCGCAGCAGAATCATCAAGAGTTCTTTCCAAAAGACTCATTGCCGGATTTGACCAAGCTACCTGAAAAAGAGAAGAAGCAAATCTACACAGTGAACAAATCTTTTCTGCCTTGTCCGGATTTTTTTTAAAAGGCATTGCAGAGGAACCAACCCTTTTTTTGCTTATTGGCTCACTCCACTCTCCGAAATTTGGAGACTGCATAATTCTTAAATCAAAACTAAATTTATGTAAAGAAGAGGCAATATTTGCTAAAGCTTCAATTATTAATAAGTCAATTTTTCTTGGATATGTTTGTCCTGAAACATCAACAGCATCAATTTTAAGATTCTTCATTACTTCTTTTTCTAAATCAAAAGAATTCATTTTAGTATCTTTTAATAAATGTTCATAGCTTGCAGAAGTTCCGACAGCTCCTTTTATACCTTTCCCTTTAATAAAGCTTTCAATTTTTTCAATAAATTCAAAATCCCATAAAAGATCCTGAGCATAAAGACTTAATCTATATCCAATTGTTGTTGGTTCCGCTGGTTGGAGATGCGTATATCCCATGCAGGGAGTATTTTTATATTTTCTAATTTGTTTTTCAAAATTTTTTATTACTTCTTTTAATTTACTTTTAATTAAATCAAGAGATTTTTTAGTAAGTAAGAGATCGGCATTATCAACGATATCCATAGAGGTTGCTCCCAAATGAATTTTCCCTCCTCCTATTTTGCATTGTTCGGCATAAGTTTTTATTTCAGCCATTAAGTCATGATAAATTTCTTTTTCGATTTCATGAGCTCTTTTTATATCAATATTGTCTTTATGATTTTCAATATCTTTTAATTCTTCTCTAGTGATAATTCCTGCTTTGTGTTGTGCTTTTGCAAGCTCTACCCAAATTGTTCTCCAAACTTTTCTTTTATTTTCCTCAGACCATATTTTTCGCATTTCATGAGATCCGTAACGCCAAGAAAAAGGCGAGAGATATGTATCAAAATTTAATTTATCCATAGGGAAATTATAGTATAAACTTTTCAATTACATAAGCAAGTCCATCTTCTTCAACCGTTGGCGCAACAAAATCAGCAATATCTTTTAATTCTTCAACAGCATTTCCCATGGCAACTCTAAACCCTGCTGCCATAAAAAGCGGAAAATCGTTATGTCCATCACCAACAACAATAATTTCATGAGTATTAATTTTTAAATGTCTTGCTAGTTTTAAAACAGCGTATTGTTTTGTAGCTTTAACATGGGAAACAAGAATTGCCCTTGTTCCTGTTCTCCAGCCGGAAATTTCATGAATAGAGATTGTTGGTACATGCGAAATTGAAGCAATTGTTTTACCTGCCTCTTCAGGAGTTAATCCAGGAACGTAAATATTAAAAGGCTTTTCAGGATTATACTTATTAGTAAATTCAATGTCTCTTTCGTTATCTTGAATAAATATAGGTACGGGAAGTTTTAGTTTTTTTAAAAGTTTACAAGTTTTAACAACATCTTCTTTATTAATTGTTTGCTCAAAAACTATTTTTTTTGTTGAAATATCAATAATTTGTGCTCCATTATTTGTAATTGTAAGACCTTTTAATCCTAGGTGTTTAATAATATGCGATAGCATAAAAAAAGGTCTGCCAGTTGCAATCGAAACATTAATTTTTTTACTAGCTTTTCTAATTGCCTCTGTAACTTTTTTTGAGGGAATTCCCTTTTTTGCATTAGGGATTAAAGTTCCATCTACATCAACAACCAAAGCTTTATACTTATTGTTAAATTTTGATAACCTCATCTGTTTTTTGTCCATTTGAAATAAAACTTACTTTTACACCAATTTGTTTTTCAAGTTCTTTAAGATATGCTTTTGTTTCTCTGGGAAGATTTGAAAAATTTCTAATTCCTGTTGTTTTTTTCTTCCAGCCCTTAAGGCTTTTATAAATTGGTTTTACTTTTGAAAGAAAGATTGTATCTCCATCCCAATAAGAAACCTTTTTGCCATTTAATTCGTAATGTGTGCAAATCTTTATTTCATCAAAATCATCTAAAACATCAATTTTGGTAAGAACAATTTCCGAAAATCCGTTTATTTTAGAAGCAAATCTTATCATTTCAGCATCAAACCACCCGCATCTTCTTTTTCTTCCGGTTGTAGCGCCAAACTCTACCCCGTCATGTTGTAGTTTTTTTCCGAATTTATCAAAAAGTTCAGTAACAAACGGTCCTTGTCCAACTCTTGTGGTATATGCTTTTACAATTCCAATTATTTTATTTACCTTTTTGACAGGTATTCCAGCCCCTGCTGTTATCCCGCTAGATAGTACAGTAGATGCAGAAACAAAAGGATAAGTTCCCCAGTCATTATCTAAAAACACACCTTGAGCTCCTTCAAAAATTATCTTTTTGTTTTCTTTAATTGCATTTTGTAAAATAGGGAAAGGTTCTTTTATAAACTTCTCAATTTTTTTATAAAGAGCTCTAAAAGTTTTTTCAATTTCTTTTTGATCAAGAGGTTTTTCTCCAAAAGCAACTAGGATTTTATTTTTAATTAAAAGTTGAGTTTCTAGTTTTTCTGAAAAAAGCTTTTTGTTCTGCAAATCATAAATTCTAATTCCGTTATAACTTACTTTATCTGCATATACAGGTCCTATTCCTCTTCCGGTTGTTCCTGTTTTTCCTTTACTTTTAATATTTTCATAGAGCTTATCTAAAAGCATGTGGTAGGGCATTATTATATGACATCGGGGAGAAATTAAAATACGATTGTCTATTATTACGCCTGCCTTTTCTAAACTCTCTATTTCTCCAACTAAAACCTCTAGGTTTAAGACAGTACCGTTTGCTATCACTGTTGTACATTTTTGATTAAAGATTCCGGAAGGAATTAAATGCATGGCAAATTTGCCATAATTATTAATAATAGTATGTCCTGCGTTATTACCACCGTTAAATCTAATAACGTAATCGGCATTTTGGGAGAGAAAGTCAATCATTTTGCCTTTTCCTTCATCTCCCCACTGAGACCCGATAACTAAAGTTGCTGCCATAAAGCCAGAAGTTATTGTAAATAATGAGGCATAGAAATGCAAGCTTTAAGATTGTTCGCAAGTTTGCAAAATGATACAATAGCCACACTATGGATCAAGCTGCAAGAATACGGGAAAAAACAGATATTGTTTCTTTAATTTCAGAGTTTTTAACTCTTAAAAAGGCAGGAAGAAACTTTAAAGCAAATTGCCCTTTTCATAACGAAAAATCCCCTTCATTTATTGTTTCACCTGAACGTCAGATCTGGCATTGTTTTGGCTGTTTTCCGCCAGGAGAATTAATCATGACTCCATTTGGCTATCACCCAATAGAAAAAATAGTTAGTGATGAATTTGTAATTTCAGCAAAAGGACAATATCAAAAGGTATTAGCTATTCATGAACGAAACTATAATGGAGATTTAATTACGATAACAACAAGAAAGATAAGAAGAAAAGTAAGACTAACAGGAGATCATCTTACATTGGTGATAAGACCTAGCGCGAAGCACGAAAAAAAATTTAAATATCTTTCAAAAAGACACAAAGCATATTTACGCTATTTTTTAACAAAACCTGATTACTATTTTAAGAAAACAGAGAAATGGTTTCCAATAAAAGAAATTGAAGCACGTGATTTGGAAACAGGAGATATTCTTCTCTATCCGATAAATGAAAGAATCAGTAAGGTCAAAAATATAGATTTAAACAAATATGTAGATAGACGATCTCATCTTGGACCACAACCTTCTCTTCTGCCGGTAGTAAAAATAAACAATGATTTTTTACGTCTTATTGGTTACTATGTCGCTGAGGGAAGTAGTCATAGGGCATATATTCGTTTTAGCTTAGGTAATCATGAAGCAGATTTTGCTCAAGAAATCGTAAAAATTATTAAAAAAATCTTTAAGATTAAGGCAACTATTCATTATCGAAAAAGCAAAGAGAAGACAGGTATAGAAATTACTGCTTGCCATGCACACTTAGCTAATGCTTTTGAAAATCTTTGTGGAATACATGCAAAAAACAAACATATCCCCTTTTTATTTCAAGAATTACCATTTTCTCAACAAAAAATTATACTAGAGGCTATTCATCGAGGAGACGGGACAACATTTAAGATATCTAAATCAGAAAAACTACATAAATCAATAAGTACGATATCAAAAGTATTAAGTGAACAGATTGTTAATTTTTTATTGCGCCTAGGCTTTTTCCCCTCACTTTATATACAGGAAGAAAAAACGGACAGAAAGAATACGCATCATCAAGAATCATACAATATTCTTTGGTCTGAAGAAGCAAGGCCAAAATATAATCTTATTTATCATACAAGAGAGGGATTAAAATATTGGCTTTTGCCAATAGAAGCAATAATAAGTAGTTCCTATAAAGGACCTGTGCATAACTTAACTGTTGAAAAGGATCATTCTTATATTGTTTCTCATTTTGCCGTATCAAATTGCGGTAAAGGAGGAGATGCCTTTTCTTTCTTAATGGAATATGAGCATTTGGAATTTCCAGAAGCACTTCGAATATTAGGTAAAAAAGCAGGAATAGAGGTAAAGGAGGTTTTTGGAGCACCCAGTTATTCTCAAAAAGAAAAAATATACAAGATAAATAAACAGGTAAGCATGTTTTATAACTATATTCTTACAGAACATATAATTGGTAAAAAAGCTTTAAATTATTTAACTGAAAAAAGAAAAATAACTCCTGCATTAATAAAAACTTATCAACTTGGGTTTTCTCCTGTTGCAGGAAATGCGTTGACAAATTACTTAATAAACAAAAAAAAACACAGTAAAAAAGACTTGATAGATGCAGGAATTGCCTTTGAAAGGCAAGGTAGGCAATTTGACTTTTTTAAAGGGAGAATAATGTTTCCCCTAATGGATCAGCACGGAAATATTGTTGGTTTTTCCGGGAGAATCTTAGAAGATAATGTTTCATCTTTTTCAGGTCCAAAATATATAAATACAAGAGACACAATTGCATATCACAAGGGTAGTCAGTTTTTTGGATTAAACAATGCAAAAGAAGAAATAAAAAATAAACAGCAGGCAATTTTAGTAGAAGGAGAATTTGATGTAATTTCTGCATTTAAAGAAGGAGTTAAAAATGTAATTGCAGTAAAAGGAACTGCTTTAACAGAAAATCAAGTTGCAATTTTATCAAGATTTACTCCAAAAGTTTCATTATGTCTAGATATGGATACGGCGGGATTTGAGGCAATAAAAAGAAGTCTTACTGCTTTAGAAAAAAGAGGATTACTAACGACAGTAATTATTCCAAATGGTAAAGATCCTGATGAAGCAATTAAAAAAGATCCGGTAGGATTTAAAAAGGCAGTAAGGGAAGATGTTGGGGTTTATGATTATTTAATTGAAAAGATATTTCTTAAAGCAAATAAAAAAGAAGCTTTAGGAAAAAGAAAGATAACAGAAGAGTTACTTCCTTTTTTAGCTCAAATTTCAAATGAAATATTAAAAGAACATTATTTAAAAAAGATTAGTAAAGAAATAGACACTTCTTATGAAAGCTTAAATAAAGAGATAGAAAAAATACAATCAGGGAAAAAATCAGACATAACACTATCTTATAAAAAAGAAAAAAGACCAAGAAGAGAAATTTTAGAAGAATATTTAATAGCTTTAATAATTCAAGCAAAAGAAGTAAAAGGTGTATTAGAAAAGGAACTAAAAGATTTGGAGAAATATAAATTTTTTATTCCTTCCTATAAAAAAATAATAGAGAATTTAGTAAATTATGCTAAAGGAAAACAAATTTTAGATGTTAAAAGCTTTGCAGAAGTTTTACCAAAAGAATTGACAAAGCTATTTGATACTTGTTATTTATTGCCTTTACCAAAGTTTGATGAAAAAGAAAAATATAATCTTGAAATTAAAAAAGTAATAAAAGAGTTAATGGGGATTTACGCAAAAGAAAAAATAAATACTTTAAAAGAAAAAATTAGAGAAAAAGAAAAAAATAAAGAAAGCTCTGAAAATCTAGAACAAGAACTTTCTGAATTAATTTCCTTTCTTCCAAAAACATCAGGCCTCTAGGGTTTTGAGCTCACTTATGTTAAAATAGAAGGATAAAATAAGTATGAAGCAAAAAAAGCAAAACTTAGTTAAAGAAATTGTTCAATCGGCAAAAAAAAGAGGATATATTACTCAGGAAGAAATTTTATCCCTCTTTCCTCATCCGGAAAATCATATTGTAGAACTTGACGAGCTCTACAACAATCTTTTAGCAAGCGATGTAGATGTTTTTGAATCGGTTGTGGCAGAACAAGAGACAGATAAACCAATAGAGGTTTTAGAAAAGGAACTTGCAGCATTAACCGTTCTTACAGAGGGAACAGTTTCAGATCCGGTTAGAATGTACTTAAAAGAAATTGGGAGAATTCCTCTTTTAACTTTTGATCAGGAAATCTCTCTTGCAAAAAGAGTAGAAAAACAGGATGAAGAAGCAAAGCAGATTTTAGTAAACTCAAACCTCCGTTTAGTAGTTTCTATTGCAAAAAAATATGTTGGAAGAGGGCTTACGCTTTTAGATTTAATTCAAGAGGGGAATCAGGGTTTGATAAGAGCTGTAGAAAAATATGATTGGCGACGTGGTTATAAATTTTCTACTTATGCGACTTGGTGGATCAGACAATCCATTACAAGAGCAATAGCAGATCAAGCGAGAACAATTAGGATTCCTGTTCACATGGTAGAAAACATTAACAGGTTTTTAAGATCTTCAAGAAAATTAATGCAGGAATTAGGAAGAGAACCGACTCCCGAAGAAGTTGCAAAAACTCTTGGAATAGATCCTGAAAAAGCACTTGAGATAATTAAAATATCCCAAGAACCTGCTAGCCTAGAGGCTCCTGTTGGAGATGAAGAGGATTCAAGACTTGGTGATTTTATTCATGATTCAACAGCTCCAACTCTTTTTGACACCGCATCAAGGGAGTTGTTAAAAGAGCAAGTAGAGCAAGTTCTTTCAACACTCTCCGATCGTGAAAAAAGAGTTTTAGAAGAAAGATTTGGATTAAAAGATGGAAGACCAAAAACTCTTGAAGAAGTTGGAAAAATGTTTATGGTAACAAGAGAAAGAATCAGGCAAATTGAGGCAAAAGCGTTAAGAAAGCTTCGTCATCCATCAAGAGGAAATAAACTCAAGGATTATTTAGGATAAAATGGAGAATACAGATGAACAATCAAGACCCCCGTTAGCAGTAGAAGCAGAGAGATTTATCGTAGGAGGTTTAAACTTTATTAAAAAAGGTGAATTTCAAAAAGCAAATCTTTATTTCAGAGACCCTAAAAAAGCAAAAAAACTTGGAATAGAATTTGACCAAGATTCACATAAATATGTTATTAGTGGATTTATGACGAAAGAAAAAGAAGCAGAGGCGTTGGATTTTTGTGCGCAATACTCATTTTTTTATCACGGAGATACTATGAATGGCGAAACGCCCTCAGTTACGATTGCAAACATTTACACAAAAGATTTAAACGGAAGACTCCCAAAATCATTAATGCATGAAATGGCTTTAATTAGTGCTGAAGAATGGATACATGCATTACAACACATGAGAGGAATTCCTCTTTCGGGAGAAAGCAATAGGGAAATTGATGTTTTAGCCTATTTTGCACAGCAAGGAATTCCTTTAACAAAAGCATTTATGGCAAGGCATAGAAGAAAAGACAGTCTTATTAAAACGAAATAATGCAAAGAGTCTTGCTTCTTAAGAAAAAGATTGGAGAAACACCTCTTGAAACAGTCCAGAAGTTTAAAGAAAACAACCCAGAATATCAAGATCAAAAATTAGGGTATGCAGGTCGTCTTGACCCAATGGCAGAAGGGCTTTTGTTAGTTTTGGTTGGGAAGGAGTGTAAAAAAAGAAAAGAATATGAAAGTCTTTTAAAGACTTATGAATTTGAAATACTTTTTGGAATTTCAACAGACACGTTTGATGTAATGGGGAAAATTGTAAAGTTAAATCCTGAAATTAAAATAACTGAGAAACAATTAGAAAAAGTATCCATCGGGTTTGTAGGAAAACATTTTCAAAAATATCCTCCTTACTCTTCGCCAAGAGTTAAAGGAAAACCACTGTTTTGGTGGGCAAGGAAGAATCGTTTAAATGAAATAGATATTCCTAAAAAAAGAATTCAAATTTACAGTTTGCAATTTATTAGCTTAAGAAATATTAGTTCAGAAAAACTGTTGAAAAAGGTTCATAAAAGAATAAAAATTGTAAAAGGGGATTTTAGACAACGAGAAATTTTAGAGATTTGGGATAAGAATATAAAAAATAAAGATCTTGAATTTCAAATTGCAAAACTTAAAATTGAATGTTCAAGTGGTACTTATGTAAGATCTATTGCAGATGAAATAGGAAAAAAATTAAAAATTCCATCTCTTGCGCTTTCGATAAATAGGAGAAAAATTGGAAACTTTATTATTAATTACTATTGATTTATTTTTAAAATGTTTCATTAAATCTTTAAGCTGAAATAAATACTAAGACCCTTCTTATCTAGAATTAAAGGGTTTTTTTCAAGCTAGCAACATTCTTCGTTGTCTTCACCACAGCCATAGAGTACTTTCATTGCCTCCATCTTTTTTTCCATCTTGGCAATCTTTTCCTTATCTCCCTTGATTGTAATTACCAATTCGTCTCCTTGATTTTCCATATTGCAATCTAAACCTTTACAAAAATGTCCCATCATTTATTATCACCTCCTTCTTTTTTAATCTCATCATTTGATAAATCACTTAAAAACTTCTGCGCCTTTTTAAATTCTTTTTTGTTTATCTGACAATAAACCCATCTACCTTCCTTTTTAGTTGTAATAAGATCAGCATTAACGAGTTCTTTAACATGGTGAGAAATAGTAGCAAAACTTATCTTTAAAGGTTTAGAAAAATCTTTCATACAAACATCCATGTTACAATTTTTCCCCTGGTGACATTTCAATTCATTTCTCAAAATACATGAAAGTATCTTAAGTCTGTTTTCTTCACCTAGGGCTTTAAAAATCTTTTCTAATTGTTTTGAATCTTTCATATTTTTCTTTCTTGCAATTTAGATAGTTAGATAACTGTCTAAATATTATAATATAAAAAATTCTTTGTCAAGTGGGAAAAATAAGATCGCAACAAAAGAAAGCTATGATTTAGATGTTTTTTTTGGTATAATAAGTAAAGCCGCGGAGAGCGCGGTTTTTTTTATGATAAACATTCGAAATGTAGCAATTATAGCCCATGTTGATCATGGCAAAACAACTCTTGTAGATGCACTTTTAAAGCAATCTAAAACTAAACTGCATAAAGATACTGCAGAAACGCTTATTATGGATAATAATGAGCTGGAACAAGAAAGAGGAATTACCATTTTTTCTAAAAATGCTTCAGTTGTTTGGGATGGGGTAAAAATTAATATTATTGACACGCCTGGTCACGCAGATTTTGGTGGAGAAGTGGAAAGAGTATTGAAAATGGCAGACGGATGCTTGCTTTTGGTAGATGCGAAAGAAGGACCAATGCCTCAAACTCGCTTTGTGTTAAAAAAAGCACTTGAAATGAAACATAAAATAATTGTTATTGTAAATAAAATTGATAAAAAAGATGCAAGGATAAATCATGTTTTAGATAAAACTCTTGATTTATTTTTGGAACTTGGTGCAGATGATATAGTTGCTGATTTTCCGGTTATTTATACTTCTGCAAAGCAGGGGAAAGCGGGGACTACTGACAATTTGGAATCAATGACAAATATTAATTCAGTCTTTGAAACAATCTTAAAAGAAATTCCTCCTCCTTCAGGGAAAATAGAAGAACCATTGCAAATGCTTATAACAACATTAGCAAAAGATCAGCATAAAGGAAGAATTGCAATCGGTAGAATTTACAATGGAAAAATTCAAAATAATCAAAATGTTGCTAGGATTTCTAGAGATAATAAAATTGACAACTATAAAATTACATCACTAATGGCTTTTGAAGGATTGGATAAAGTTGAGGTAAATGAAATAAGTGTTGGAGATATTGTGGCAATTGCTGGGATTACAGAACCTGTTATAGGAGAAACAATTTCAGACATTGATAATCCAACTGCCCTTCCCCTACTGGACATAGAGGAACCAACTATTCAAATGTCATTTACAGTAAATGATTCTCCTTTTGCCGGAAAAGAAGGTGAATTTAAAACTTCACGTCAACTTCATGACAGGCTTTTTAAAGAACTTGAAACAGATATGGCATTAAAGGTAGAGAATAATGAAACAGGTGATTTAATAGTTTCAGGAAGAGGGGAACTCCATTTAGCAATTTTAATTGAAAGGATGAGAAGAGAAGGATATGAATTTCAAGTTGGCAGACCACAGGTGATTGACAAGATTATTGATGGCAAAAAACTAACTCCGTATGAAAGAGTATTTATTGAAGTGCCTGAGAAATTTAGTGGAATAGTTATGCAAAAAATAGGTTCAAGAAGAGGAGAACTTCAGGAAATGAAAAATGAAGAAAACGGTATAGTTTATATGGAATTTATTATTTCTACTAAGGCTCTTTTTGGGTATAGAAGTGAATTTATAACTGACACTAGAGGACTTGGCATTATTAATGCAATTTTTTATCAGTATGCTCCTGATAACGGTTATTTACATGAGCGAGAACAGGGTTCATTAGTAGTACACGAATCTGGAATAACCAATTTATACGGTTTAAATAATGCTCAAGACAGAGGAACACTTTTTTTAGGACCAGCGATTCAGGTATATAAAGGACAAGTTATTGGTCAAAATTTAAGAAATGACGACCTAATTATAAATGTTTGTAAAACAAAACAACTAACTAATATGCGTTCAAAAGGTGAAGGAGTATCTGTTTATTTTAAAACACCGAAAATAATGGGACTTGAAGATGCGCTTGAGTTTATAGCAGATGATGAGTTAGTAGAAGTTACTCCAAAAAACATTAGAATTAGAAAAATTATTTTAGACAAAGTTGAAGAAAGACGAAAACGCTCTCAGAGTTAATGTCGATCTATAGGTAAATATGAAAAAAATCAATGTATCAAGATTAAAATTTAGCAATTTTTTTTAATCCTGGCGGAAAATGATAGTGGAACAACCTTTTTCTATGACAACTGCAGGCTTTAAGGTTTCTAGTTGAATTGTTTTCTTTGAGTCATCTTCACTCTTAAGAATATTGCTAACATTTTGTACAATATTATTGAAAAAGCCTAAAATAGTATCTATAAATGAAGTTTTAGTTTCAGCTCCTAAAACCGCCATTTTCTGTAAAACATTATAGCTCTTGGCGCTAGTTATAGGTTGACAATTTATATCGCTCCAAATTCTATACGTTGCTCCTGTTTCTAGTTGAGGTAATTTAAATTGCCATTGAGTTTCGTATCTGACAGTCGATGATGAACTCTGAATTATTTTGGAAGGAATATCATCTGATTCAGCAATAATTTTTCCTGAGGTAGTGTTGCCTTTTGCCATATGGAATTTTTCACTAACAACTTTTGCATTACTTACGTCAGCCCCTGTAATTTTTGAAAATGACGTTATGGTAACATCTTGTCCAGAAAATAAAGCAGAATAAGTAATGTTATCGCATGTACAGGAAGCGGGATTAAATGGTTGTGTGCATGTCCCTCCTACACATGTAGTACAACCATCTCGTGCAGTATTACAATTTGCAGGAGTAGTACACGCAGTTCCGCAAGCAGGTGGAGTTCCAGGAATAGTAGATGAAGTAGTTGGAGGAATTGCACAAACATTATTTATGCATGTAGTAC
>JAZDGF010000002.1:0-37174 GCA_043807135.1 Candidatus Levyibacteriota bacterium
TGGTATCAGGTAAGAGACTTTTTTAACATTAACAATATTGCAATTGTAAAAGCAGGAGAGGCAGTAGACAAACTTATTCCAAAAGACGCTAAAATAGTTGCAAATTATAATGGGGATACTTCACTTTTGTATCAAACAAAAAGAAGTGGATGGCCAAGTTTTCAAAACGGACTACCAAACCTTATTGAAATGGGAGCAGATTATCTTGTTTTGGTAAATCCAACTGATAAAGATTTAGAAATTGGAGAGACATACAAAATAGTAAGTGTTACTAAGGATTACGTCTTATTTAACCTTAGAGAAAAGCCATAAAGACTATGAAAATTTTAGTAGTTTCATCCTTTCTTCCGTATCCATTGCTTTCCGGAGGTCAGGTAAGACTTTTTAATATTTTAAAAAACCTTTCCAAAAATCATGAGATTACTTTGATTTGTGAGAAACGAGCATATCAAGATGATGAGGATATTAGGAAAGTAGAAAAGATCTGCAAAAAAGTTTTAACTGTTGAAAGAAGAAAGCAGTGGTCTATTTCAAATATTTTAAAAACTGGGTTTTCAACAAAATCATTTTTAATAACAGGACATACCAATGCTCAAATGAAAAAATTTATCAAAGATGAAATTGAAAATAACAGCTATGATTTAATTCATGTTGAAACATCATATGTTTTACAAAATCTTCCTAAAACCACTCTCCCGATTGTTTTGGTAGAACATAATGTTGAATACCTTGTGTATGAAAGATATGCAGACAGTGCGTCTTTTTTAATAAAACCTCTTTTATACATAGATATTTTAAAGCTTAAAAAACAGGAAGAAGCTTTTTGGAAAAGAGCAACAAAACTTGTTGCAGTTTCAGAGATAGAAAAAAGGACTATGGGAAGAGGGGACGTAATTGTTGTTCCAAACGGGGTAGATACGGATAAGTTTTCAACAGAAGAAAAATTAAAAGAAAAAAATGAAAAAACAGTTCTTTTTATTGGAGATTTTAAGTGGATGCAAAACAGAGATTCTGCAGAACTTATTCTTACCAAAATATGGCCAAAAATTAACCCAAGGTTTAAAGCAAGATTGAGCATTGTTGGCAAAAATATTCCTGAAAATATAAAGGCTTTAAAAACTGAAAACGTATTTTTTGACGAAAATGCCCTGGATACGGTTGAAGTGTATAAAAAGGCAGATATTCTTCTTGCGCCAATTAGAGTTGGAGGAGGAACTAGTTTTAAGATCTTAGAAGCAATGGCATCAGGGGTTGCTGTTATTACGACTGATCTTGGAATTCAGGGTTTAAGTGCAACTTCAGGAAAACATGCTCTTGTTGGAAATACAGAAGATGAAATAGTAAAACAACTTGAAGTACTTTTAACAAATAATTCTTTGAGAAAAGAATTAATTACATCTGCTAGGAAGTTTATTGAGGAAAAATATGATTGGAAAAAGATAGTTAGCGTGCTAGAATCTGTATATAAAAGTGTAAAAAAATGATTGATTTATCAATAATTATCGTTTCATACAATACAAAAGATTTTGTTCCGGATTGTTTAACATCAATTCATAAAACAATAAAAAAACACTCCTACGAAGTATTTGTTGTAGATAATGCCTCAACAGATGAATCAGTTAAAGCAACCGAAAAATTCATAAATGAAAAAGGTTATAAAAACATGTATTCAATTGAAAGCAAGATTAACCTTGGTTTTTCAAAAGCAAATAACATCGGTGTTAAAAGATCTAAAGGCAGATATGTTTTGTTTTTAAATCCAGATACTGTTATTTATGAAAACACAATTGATTATTTAATCGATTACATGGATAAAAATAAAAAGGTTGGTGCACTGACTTGTAAATTAAGTATGCCAAACGGAGAAATAGATGATGCGTCTCACAGAGGTTTTCCAAGTCCCTGGAATTCTTTAACTTACTTTTCAGGCCTAAGTAAGTTTTTCCCTAAAATTAAACTTTTCTCTGGATATAGTCAGGGATGGAAAGATTTATCAAAAACACATGAAATTGATGCTTTAGCAGGTGCTTTTATGCTAGTTAGGAGAGAAGCTGGGGAAGAAGTTAAATGGTGGGATGAAGATTATTTTTTCTACGGAGAAGATCTTCAATTCTGTTTTAATTTAATAGAAAAAGACTGGAAAATCATGTATGTTCCAGAAGTTTCAATTTTGCATTACAAAGGAGTATCGGGTGGAATTAAAAAAGTATCTCAAAAAATAACAACGGCTAGTAGGGAAACAAAAAAGCGCGTAACTAAAGCAAGATTTAGTGCAATGAGAATATTTTATAAAAAAAATTATCAAAAAAAATATCCTGCTTTTATAAACTGGTTGGTATTTTCAGGAATTTCACTTAAGGAAAAAATTTCCTCGCTTTAGCTTATTGTTAAATTAAGCCTTATTAGCTATAATTCGCTTATGAAAATTGGAATTGATGTAAGGCTTTGGGATGAATCAGGTGTTGGAAGATATATTAGGAATTTAGTAAAAAATCTTGAACTTATTGATAAGGAAAACAGATATGTCCTCTTTGCACTGCCCAAAAATTATAATTCAGTTAAAAAAGCAGTAAGAAATAGAAAATGGAGAGTGGTGAATGCTGATTTTAGGTGGCACACGATTGATGAACAAATTAAATTTCCAAAAATTTTAGAAAAAGAAAAACTGGATATTGTTCATTTTCCATATTTTTCGGTTCCTATTTTTTACGATTTGCCTTATGTTCTAACAATTCATGATTTAATAATTGACCATTTTCCAACCGGTAAAGCATCAACACTAAACCCCTTTTTATATAAAGCAAAATTAATAGGATATAAATATGTAATTGCAAAAGCAGCGGAAAATGCAAAAAAAATAATAACAGTTTCAAAAGCAACAAAAAAAGAAATTATTGATCATTTAAAAATTGAACCAAAAAATGTTACAGTAATTTACGAAGCGGTTGATGGTAAAATTGCCAGTAAGAATTTACGTGGGAAAAAGAAGAAATATTTTCTTTACGTAGGCAATGCATATCCTCATAAAAACTTAGACCGGTTAATTAATGCTTTTGCAAACTTTAATAAAAAAGATATTTCCCTTGTTTTGGTTGGGAAAGAGGACTACTTTTATAAAGGCTTAAAAGAAAAAGTAAAAAATATGGAGATTAGAAACAGAGTATTATTTTATGAAAATGTATCTGATGAAGAGCTTTCAAAACTTTATAAAAACGCAATTGCACTCATAATGCCATCTTTAATGGAAGGGTTTGGTTTACCAATTTTAGAAGCAATGGCAAATAAATGCCTAGTTCTTGCTTCAGGAATTCCAGCTTTCAGAGAGTTATGTGGTAAAAATGCAATCTTTTTTGACCCAGAGAATTTAGATAGTATTTCTCAAAAATTAAAGTACGTTTCTGTCAATAGATCTAGTAATAAAATAAAAAATATGACTAAAAACGGTTTAAAACATGTTGAAAATTTTTCTTGGCAAAGAGCTGCAGAAGAAACACTTGAAATTTATGAAAGTAGCGTTAGTTTACGACAGAATTAATAAGTGGGGAGGAGCAGAAAGAGTTTTACTTGCCCTTCATAAGATTTTTCCTAAAGCTCCACTTTACACCTCTGTTTATTATTCAAAAAAAACGCCATGGGCTAAAGTCTTTAAAATAAAGACTTCTTTTTTGCAAGCTTTTCCAAAAGCATCTTCCTCACATGAGCTTTATGCAACCCTTATGCCTTTTGCTTTTGAGAGTTTTTCTTTTGACGAATATGATTTAGTAATTTCAGTAACAAGTGAAGCAGCAAAAGGAATTATCACTGGCCCAAATACATTACATATTTGCTATTGTTTAACTCCTACCAGATATATTTGGAGTGGATATGATGATTATTTTAAAAACCCTGCTTTTCGCATGCTTACCAAACCAGTTGTTAATTATCTTAAAAAATGGGACAGGCGTGCATCTGAAAGACCGGATCATATAATTGCGATTTCGACTGAAGTTAAAAACAGAATTAAAAAATATTACGAAAAAGAAGTTGAAATTATTTATCCGCCTATTGAAACAAAATTTAGAATGCCAAAGAGAAAGTCAAGAGACGCAGGTTATTTTTTAATTGTTTCAAGACTTGTTCCATATAAGAGAATAGATATTGCTATTAAAGCTTGCAATGAACTTAAATTACCGTTAAAAATTATCGGAACAGGTTCTTTAGAAAAAAAACTTAAAAAAATTGCAGGTCCTACAATTGAATTCTTGGGACAATTGACGGATGGAAAGCTTTCGTACTATTATGAGAACTGTAGGGCTTTAATCTTTCCCGGAATTGAAGATTTCGGATTGGTAATGGTTGAGGCTCAGGCTTTTGGAAAACCTGTTGTAGCGTATAAAAAAGGTGGAGCTCTAGATATTGTAAAAGAAGACGTTACAGGAGTATTTTTCAAAAGACAAAGTGTTTCTTCTTTAAAAAAAGTATTGAAAAACTTTGATCATAAAAGATATAATAGATTTTTATCAAGAAATAATGCTAAGCGGTTTTCTTTTGAAACCTTTGATAAAGAATTGAGAGGTTTTATAAAAAAGAATTTAAAAAAAGATTAAGATGAAAGTTATAATTTTTGCTGGAGGAGTCGGAACAAGGCTTTGGCCTTTGTCAAGAAAAAATACCCCTAAGCAATTTGAAAAAATTGTCGGAAATAAATCAATGCTTCAAATTGCAGTAAAAAAGCTTTTCCCTGAGTTTAAATGGAGCGATATTTATATTTCTACTGGAGTTCAATATGAGGAGCTTGTAAGAAAACAGCTTCCAGAGCTTTCTGCAGGAAATATTATTGTTGAGCCTGAGATGAGAGATGTTGGTCCTGCAGTAGGACTTGTAACAGCTCTTTTTGAAAAAAAAGATCCTAATGAACCAATAGCTCTTCTTTGGGGAAGTGACCATCTTGTAAGAAAAGAAAGTGTATTTAGAAATGCACTTAGAGTTGCAGAAAAATTAGTTTTAGATGATCCTGAAAAAATTGTTTTTATTGGACAAAAGCCAAGATTTGCAAGTCAGAACTTAGGGTATATTGAGTTTGGTAAAAAAATACAGGAAATAAAAGGTATTCCAGTGTCTGAGTTTGTTGGTTTTCAATACAGACCTTACCTCTCTACTGCAGAGCGTTTTGTAAAAGATGGACAGCATTCTTGGAATTTAGGTTATTTTGTTACTACTCCAAAGTTTCTTTGGGAATTGTTTGAAAAGTTTGCTCCTTCTCTTTTTATAGATCTTAAGAAAATAAATAAAGCCTATGGTACAAAAAATTATCAAAAAGTCCTTGATGAAGTTTATCCAAAAATAGAAAAGATATCTTTTGACAATGCAATACTTGAGAAAATTACGCAATCAAATGGTCTTGTTTTGTCAGTTGATATTGAGTGGAGTGATATTGGCGCATGGGAAGCATTAAAAGAGGCGCTTTCTGAAACAACTGATGAAAATGTTACTAAAGGAAAAGTAATGATTGAAGACTCAAGAGATTGTCTTGTCTTTAATTTTACAAATCAATTGACCGTTGGGATTGATCTTGAAGAACTTTTAGTAATAAACACCAGTGATGTAGTCTTAGTTTGTCCAAAAAAATCAGTTCCTAAAATTAAAAAATTAGTAGAAAGTTTATCAGGAACACCCCATGAACATTTAACCTAAATATGCCATATATTGAAATTAAAAAAAGTGTTTTTTACGAAATAACAAAAAGACTGTTAGATATTATTTTCTCCCTAACTCTTATCATAATATTTTCACCAGTAATAATACTTGTTGCAATTGCAATAAAGCTTGATTCGAAAGGACCGGTTCTTGCTGATACTCCTGAACGGGTTGGGAGAAACGGTAAACCATTTAAAATGTATAAGTTTAGGTCCATGATTCAAAATGCTCATGAAATTTTACGTAATAATCCTAAGTTTTCAGAATATTACAATGAATACAGGAAGGGAAGCTATAAGTTAAAAGATGATCCACGAATCACCAAGGCAGGACATTTTACAAGAAAACATTCTCTAGATGAAGTCCCTCAGTTTATAAATATTCTAAAAGGGGATATGAGTTTAGTTGGACCAAGGGCATATTATCCCGATGAATTGCGTGAACAGCAAAAAAAATATCCTAATACCCGTGATTCGGTAAAAGTAGTGCTTTCAGTAAGACCAGGACTTACTGGCTATTGGCAAGTTTCAGGAAGAAGTGAAATTAATTTTGACAAAAGAATAGATATGGATGCACAATACGTGAAAAAAAGATCAATTCTTTATGATCTTTTTATAATTCTAAAAACTCCTTGGGCAATGATCTCCGGAAAGGGAGCTCTTTAGCCGTATTGACAGGTTAATATTAATTCCACTATGATATAGTTTATGGATGGTTTTCAAAAGATAGATCTTGAGACTAATACAGAAATTCCTGATGCAAACAAAGAAGAAGTAAAAGAAATGGTACATAAAAAAAGCCGCTTTAAGAATTTGATAAAAAGTAAAAAAGCAAAAGTAGCTTTAGGAGTTCTTCTATTTCTTATTCTGTTTTCCATTTTTGGAGTTATTCTTCCCGCAAATGCCACGCTTAATTCAGCTCAAAAAACTATTGCTCAGGCAAGAATTGCAGCTGATGCTGTAAAAAAACAAAATGTAGACCTTGCTTCAGTTGAGCTTGTTAAAACAAAAGAAGAGTTAATTTCTACTCAAAAGAGCTTAAATAGGATGGGTTATTTTGCTTATATCCCTTTTGTAAATGCTTATTATAATGATGCAAAACATCTTGTTAATGCAGGTTTTAATGGATTAAATGCCTCAATGATAATGGTTGATGCTGTAAAACCCTATGCAGACATTTTAGGATTAAAAGGACAGGGTAGCTTTGTAATGGGTTCTGCGGAAACAAGAGTTCAGACAGCTGTTACGACCATGGGTAAGATTACGCCTAAGATAGATGAGATAGCAGATGAACTTAATAAGGCAAAAGAAGAGATAGATGATGTAGACCCTAATAGATATCCATCATTTTTAGTTGGGAAAAAATTGAGAGAGAATATTGATCAGGCAAAAAAATTAACAGATAACGGTGTAACTTATATAAATGATGCAAAGCCTCTTATTAAAGTTTTGCCAGAAATCCTAGGTGAGCCAGATGAGAAAAAATACTTGGTTCTTTTCCAAAACGATAAAGAGTTAAGACCAACTGGCGGTTTTATTACAGCTTACGCAGTTTTTAGATTTGACAAAGGAATAGTTCACGTTGATACTTCAAGCGATATTTACGAGCTTGACGGAACAATTCCAGGAAAACCTACTGCTCCAAAACCTCTTTTACAATACCTTCCTAAAGTTCCAAAGCTTAATTTAAGAGATACTAATCTTTCACCTGATTTTGTTGAATCGATGAAAGAGTTTAATAAGCTTTATGAAAAAGCACCTTCAGCACAGGAAGTTGATGGAATAATTGCAGTTGATACAAGAGCTTTGGTTGCAGCAATGAATATTTTAGGAGATATTGAAACAAATGGAGTTAAATTTACCACAGAAATTGATCCAAGATGTGATTGCCCACAGGTTGTTTACATGCTTGAAGTAATTGCTGACCAGCCTGTTCAAGGAATTAGAACTGATCGTAAGGGAATTATAGGAGATTTAATGTATGCAATTATGAATAAAGCTTTTTCTTCATCGCCTAAGCTTTACTGGGGACCCTTATTCCAAGAAATGCTAACTCAGACAGCTCAAAAGCATATCCTCTTTTACTCATATAATAAAAATGCTCAGTCAGGATTTGAATCACTTAACGCATCAGGTAGAATAATGGATTTTGAAGGAGACTACTTTCATATAAACGGAGCTAATTTTGGAGGAGCAAAATCAAATATGTTTGTTTCAAAAGCTGTAGATCAAAATTATGACATTAAAGATGATGGATCAATTACAAAAACAGTTACTGTTAATTATAAAAATCCTTATCCTCCGTCTGATTGTAACTTGGAACGGGGAAATCTTTGTCTAAATGCAGTTTTGAGAAATTGGTTTAGGGTTTATGTTCCAAAAGGAAGCGAACTTATAGACGTAAAAGGGTCTGAAGTGAAAGTCACGTCTTATGATGAACTAGGTAAAACAGTTTTTGACGGATTTTTAACAGTAAGGCCAAAAGGATCCGCAAAATTAACTATTACTTATAAACTTCCGTTTAAACTTGAAAAAGGATCACCCCTTCCTCTTCTTATTCAAAAGCAGCCGGGAATAGAGGGGTTTGAATACACGATTTCAAATAAAGGAAAACAAATAGATAAATTTGAACTTTTAACTGACAAAGAATTGAAATTATCTCTTCCCAGATAATATGAAAACCTATAAAACAGAGGGGATTGTTATAAAAAGACGTAATCTTGGCGAAGCAGATAAAATATTAACAATTCTCACCAAAAAACTCGGCAAACTTCAAGTTAAAGCCCCTGGAATAAGAAGAATAATTAGCAGAAGATCTCCTCATGTTGAATTATTAAACTATGTTTCTTTTTCACTTTACTGTGGAAAAAGCCTTCCTGTTGTTACTGAAGCAGAAGCAATAGAAACTTTTTCACTTCTTAAGGAAAATTTAGGAAAAATTTCCACTGCTTATCATACATGTGAGCTGGTTGATAATTTTTGTCCCGATAATCAGGAAAACTATGATATTTTCGTTTTATTAAAAAATACGCTTTTAAATATTGAAAGGAGTGTTGATAGTAAAAATTTAATTAAAAAGTTTGAGCTTGATTTACTGACAAAACTTGGCTATATACAGCCTATTCCTATGTCTTCTAATTTTAACACAACAGCTTTTATAGAGCAGCTCTTAGAAAAAAAATTAAAGTCAAGGCAAATTGCTCCTTTTTTAAGTTAGTTCTTTTTAAATCTCATCTTTTTTGTTATGATTAGCCTATGAATAGTGACTTAATGGAAAAAATAGTTGCACTTGCAAAAAGACGTGGCTTTATTTATCCAGGATCAGATATTTATGGTGGTGTTGCGAACACCTATGATTATGGCCCTGTGGGAGCAGAGCTTTTAAGAAATATCAGAGAATTATGGTGGAAGGAATTTGTGCAAAAAAGAGAAGACATGCTTGGTCTAGATGCAAGTCTTATTTCCCATCAGAAAGTATGGCAGGCTTCAGGACATGTTAGTGGATTTGCAGATGCTCAAGTTGATTGTAAAAACTGTAAACATAGAATGCGCGCCGATCACTTAATAGAAGATTATTTGGAAGTCTTAGATGATAAAGAACTTTTAAAGATTACTAAATCTCTAAAAAGTTCTGAAAAAATTAAAAAAGCTGTAGGAAACAAAAAAGTGGAGGGCCTTGGTCTTGATGAATTAGGAGAAATAATAACAAGTCTTAAAATTCACTGTCCTAAATGTGGCAAAAGTAATTGGACAAAGGTTAGAAAATTTAATCTTTTGTTCCCTGTTCATCTTGGAATTGTTGAAGGAGATCAAGATATTGCCTATCTTCGTGGTGAAACAGCACAAGGTATGTTTATAAACTTCAAAAACGTTTTAAACTCTACTAGAGTAAAGCTTCCGTTCGGTATTGCCCAACTTGGTAAGAGTTTTAGAAATGAAATTACATTGGGAAATTCAGTTTTCAGAACTCTTGAGTTTGAACTGGCTGAAATTGAATATTTCTTCAATCCAAAGCAAAATAAATGGGAAGATTTATTTAATAATTGGAAAAAGGACATGGAAGAATTTGTTATTAAGAAGTTGTTAATTAATAAAAAAAATCTAAGATGGAGAACTCATACAGACGAAGAAAGATCGTTTTACAGTAAGAAAACAGAAGATCTTGACTACAGGTTTCCATTTGGCTTTAAAGAACTTTGGGGACTTGCTTATCGAACAGACTATGATCTTAAAAAGCATCATGAATATTCAGGGAAAGATTTAACCGTAACTGACCCGGAAACTGGGAAATCTTTTATCCCTCATGTAATTGAGCCTGCAGTTGGCATTAACAGATTCTTTTTAATGATTTTATGCGATTCATATGCGGAGGAAGAAGATAGAGTGATTTTAAAAATTGATCCAAAGCTTGCTCCGTATAAAGTTGCGGTTTTTCCGCTTCTTGCAAATAAACCCGAGCTTGTAAAACTTGCCAGAAAAGTGTTTAAAGACTTAAAAGCTGATTATATGGTTTATTGGGATGACAGGGGAAATATCGGGAAGCGTTACTTTGCACAGGATGAAATAGGAACACCATTTTGTATAACAGTTGATTTCCAAAGCCTAGAAGATAAGGCAGTTACACTTAGAGATAGAGACACTATGAAGCAAGAAAGAGTGAAAATTAATGATTTAACTTCTTGTATTCAAAAAAAGCTTTTATAACATCTTGACAGGGGAAATAATTTTCGTCTATGATCTATTAAGATGAATAAAAAAGTTCTTATCCCTCTTATAGCAATAGTAATTGTAATTTTAGTCGGCGGAGGAATTTATCTTTCAAATCAAAGAAATAATTCCGATAGTTTGCCCTCAATAGAACCTACAATAGAAGTTATTCCTACAATCATACCTGAAGACATTGGTTTAACACTCAGTCCTGGCGTAGATGGAAAAAGAGTGTACATGGAAATAGCAAATACAAATGACATTACAAGTGTAGATTATGAATTATCGTATACGTCAACAGATGATATTCCAAGAGGGGCAATTGGACATATTGATATTAAAAATCCGGGACAAAAGCTTAAGCAGGAAATTATCCTGGGAACATGTTCAGATGTTTGTCATTACGATAAAGACATTAGAGATATTAAACTAGTTGTAAAAATTACCAAAACAGACGGAAAAGTCTACCAAGCAGAAGTAGAAACAGAACTTTAAGATCTTCTTTTGTAAGCAATTTTAAATAAAACCTCTCATTTAGTGTTTCTCCTGTAAAGATACACTATTTTACATGTTCCTCCTCTTGACAGAGCAAGTAAAATGATACAATATGGTATAAAGTGGGTTAAAGTGGGAAAAGGTGGGATAAGAGAAAGGTAGGAAAGAGCTTATGCTAATCGGACAATTTGAAGGTACGATTGGGGAAAAAGCAAGAGTGGCATTTCCCAAAAAATTTAGAGAAGAATTAGGTGATAAATTAATAATAACTTTAGGATATGAAAATTCGCTTATTGTTGTCTCAGAAGAAAACTGGAAAGCACTCCTTGAAGGAACAGAAGGTAAACCGTTTATTCAGTCAGAAACAAGAGAAACTCAGCGCTTTTTACTTGGATCAGCAAGCAATGTCGAACTTGACAATAAGGGAAGGTTTATATTACCTAGCTATTTACGAGAATTTGCAGAAATTAAAAACGAGATTGTATTCTTAGGACTTTCAAGATACATAGAGATTTGGGATAAGAAACGTTGGGAAGAATATCGAAAGAACCTTGAAAAAAATATAGACGCAATATCAAAAAGACTAGTAGATCAAGACAAAGTGGAAAAAGGGAAGTAATGAGTAACTATCACACAAGCGTTTTTTTGAAAGAAACGCTAGAACTTTTACAAATAAAGAAAAACGGAAAATACATAGACACAACATTGGGTGGAGGAGGACATAGTTTTGAGATCTTAAGAAAGAATGGAAAAGTACTTGGCATAGATTTAGACATAGATGCGATTGATTACGTTAAAAATAAGTGGAAGGAAAAGAGCTTAGAGTGGGACATAAATGAAGAGAATTTAATACTTAAGCAAGGAAATTTTAAGGATTTAAAAGAGGTTGCACATTTAAATAAATTTGAAAAAGTAAAAGGGATAATATATGACCTGGGTGTTTCTTCTCATCAAATAGATTCAGAAGAGCGCGGGTTTAGTTATCTAAAAGAAGGTTCGCTTGATATGAGAATGGATAGACGCATTCCGATAAAAGCAAGTGGTCTTATAAATATCTTAAAGAAAGGAGAGCTTTATGAAATTTTTTCTAGACTGGGTCAGGAACATCACGCACGGGTCATTTCTAACAGTATTGCTAGGACCCGTAGAATAAAGGCAATTGAAACAACGGGTGACCTTATGGATGTGATAAGGGATGCTCGCAGGATTAGAAGCAAAAATTTGTCGCCTTTTGTTAAAGCAGCAATAGCTAAAAAAGTGTTTCAGGCGTTAAGAATTGCAGTAAATAACGAATTTGAAAACTTAAGAAATAGTCTTCCTCAAGCAGTAGATTTGCTTGAGGAAAAAGGAAGACTGGCAGTGATAACTTTTCATTCTACAGAGGATGGAATAGTAAAACATAAGTTTCTGGAATTTAAAAGACAGGGCTTAGGAGAAATAATTACCAAAAAACCCTTAGTTCCAAGCAAAGAGGAAATGGAGGAGAACAGTAGAAGTAAAAGCGCAAAACTAAGAGTTTTTGAAAAAATATGAAAAAACCAATTACATTAATCATTTCACTTTTATTAGTAGTATTTGTTCTTTTTATTGCAAGAACAGTAGTTTCCAACAATATTTCAACCTCCGGTTCATTTCTTGCAAAAGTTAATATTGAGCTAGATACTTATAAAATTGAAAATGCTTCTTTTAAAGAAAAAATATATATAAGCTCTTCATTAAATAATATAGCTTCAGAAGCTGCAAAGCTGGGATTTGTAGATCAAAAATTAAGCTTTACATTATCTAGCACTTTGCCAATTGCTGTAAAACAATGAATTGGAGATTCCGTTTTGTCCTCGTTTCAATCATATTCCTTTTTTTTATTGTAATAGCGAGACTTTTTTACTGGCAGGTTATTAAAGCACAGGAGCTCTCTACCATGGGACAAATGCAGTATGGAAAGATTATTACTACGATTCCTAAAAGGGGAGAAATTAAAACTTCTGATAATTTTCCGATTGCAGCAAATAAGATAACTTACAGAGTGTTTGCTAATCCTAAGGAAATAGGAGATATTGGAGTTACAGCTTCCATACTTGCTCCGATTTTAGAAACTGAAATAGCTTCAATTAGCGCAAGTCTTGGGCTTGATCGTTTTTGGGTGTCACTTGCTGATAGTATTAAGCCTGAGGCAAAAGAAAAGATAGAGAAATTAAAGCTTCCAGGTGTTGGTTTTGAGCAGCAATATACAAGGTTTTACCCGGAGGGATCTATGGCGGCTCAATTAATTGGTTTTGTTGGAAAAGATGATCTAGCAATGCCAAAAGGATATTTTGGAATTGAGGGTTATTACGACATGCTTCTTAAAGGAAAAGAAGGTAAGGCAATTCAAGTTCATGATGCCTTTGGAAGACCAATTTTAGCAAAATTAAGCAGTGTTTCAAATCAAATAGATGGAAGTACTCTTTTGCTGACAATAGATAGATCTGCTCAGTTTTTAGTTGAAAAAAGATTAAAAGACGGAATGGAGAGGTATGGTGCTCAATCAGGAATGGTAGGAGTTATTAATCCTAAAACAGGGGCAATTATTGCCATGGCATCTTTTCCGAATTTTGATCCCATGAATTATAAGGTGTATTCGGAAGCTTTATACAAAAACCCCTTTATTTCTGATACTTATGAACCTGGATCAACCTTTAAACCCTTAGTTATGTCAGCAGCCTTAGATGCAAAGCTAGTTACTCCTAAAACAAAATGTCCAATCTGTGCTGGTCCTATCTCAATTGGAGGATATGATATTCATACTTGGAATGATAAATATAATAAGGATATTAATATGGTTGACGTAATCATGCACTCTGATAATACAGGGATGGTTTATGTTGCTCAAAAATTAAAAGTAGAAGGAATGCTTAAATACTTAACGAAGTTTGGAGTAGGTGATTTAACCGGTATTGATCTTCAAGGAGAAGTTTCTCCAGGGCTTAAACCAGAAAATCTTTGGTATCCTGTTGATCTTGCTACGACTGGTTTTGGGCAGGGCATCTCAGTTACTCCAATTGAGCTTTTAAGTGCAACTTCTGCAATAGCAAACAAAGGTGTAAGAATGCAGCCTTATGTAGTTTCCGCTATTCAAAACCCTGATGGAAGTACTGTAAAAATTGCTCCAAAATCTCTAGGTTCTCCAATTTCGGAAGAAACGGCAAAGCTTATGACTGAAATCATGGTTAACGCAGTAGATAAAGGAGAGGCCTCTTGGACGAGTTTAAAGGGCTATAGAATCGCCGGAAAGACCGGAACAGCATCAATCCCTATTGCAGGTCATTATGACCCCGATCACACGATTGCATCTTTTATTGGGTTTGCGCCTGCAATTGATCCTAAATTTGCAATGTTTGTAATTTTTAATCGGCCGCAAAGCTCAATTTACGGAGCTGAAACCGCAGCCCCGGTTTTTTTCCAAATTGCCAAGGATTTACTTATTTACTATCAAATACCGCCAAATGAATGAATTTAAGGTATAATATTAGGCTATGAATAACGTTTTTAAGCAAATTATATTTTGGATTTTAAAAACAGCTGCTAAGATTCAGCTTTTAAAGATAAAGCCAGTAATAATTGGTGTGGGAGGAAGTAGTGGTAAAACCTCACTCTCCAGCGTAATTACAGTGATTTTAAAAGAGAAATACAGAGTAAAGAATAGCTCTGGTAAAAACAGTCAAACAGGTATTCCGTTAAGCATTTTGGATATTGATCCTGGAAATTATACGCCAATTGATTGGATAAGAATTGTTCTTGAATGTCCGCTAAAGCTTTTGATAAATTGGCAAAGATATGAATATTTTATTGCCGAAATGGGGATAGACGGGCCGAATGAACCCAATAACATGTCCTATCTTTTAAAAATACTAACTCCTAAAATTGCTGTTTTGACAAATATTACTTTTGAACATAGTGAGTATTTTGAAAATATTGTAGAAAATATGGATTTAAAAACAAAAGCAGAAAAAGTCCTAAAGCTAACTGCAAAGCAAGAGAACCTTTTGCTTTCTTCAGTTCCTAGCAGAGGAGAAGTAATTGTTAATTTGGATGATAAGTTTATTAGAAAAAACATAGAATCAATAGTTGCAAACAAAACTACGGTTTCAATTCAAAATAATAAAACTGATCTTTATGTCTCAAAAGTTGAATCAAGCCTTAGTTATTTTAAAACAAGTATTGTCTACCAGGATAAAAATTACTTAATAAGCATAGAAAAGCCTCTTTCTGAACATTACGCAGCTTCATTTGCACTTGCTCTTGCTGTTTGTTTAAAGGTAGAAATAAGCATAAAGGAGGCAATTTCTTACCTTGAAAAGAATTTTGTACTCCCTCCGGGTAGAATGTCTGTTTTTGAAGGGGTAAAAAATACAATAATTATTGATTCCTCATATAACAATGCAACTCTTCCGCCAATTTTAGACATTCTTGATTTTTTAGATAAAAACGCAGAGAAGAAAAGAAAAGTAGCAATAATAGGGGATATGAGGGAGTTGGGATTCATGACTAAGAAACTGCATGAGGCAGTTGCTGCAAAAATTGTTAAAACAGTTGATTTAGCGATTTTAGTTGGTCCGTCAATGCAAAAGTACGTTGCTCCAATTTTAGAAAATAAGGTTAAATATAAAAGTTATCTAACGTTTACAGAAGTTAAGAAAGACATTTTAGACTTAATTAATCCAGGTGATTTAATTTTAGTTAAAAGTTCGCAAAATGATCTTTTCTTGGAAAGAATGGTTGAATTTTTATTAGAAGACAAAAAAAACGTAAAGTTTCTTTGTAGACGGAGTAGTATTTGGGACTTGAAACGTGCTCAAACAGATTAAATAGAGGTATAATATAAAAATGTTTCAAAATTTAAAAAATATTTATCACTTATTAACCTCTCTTATTGCAAATTTACTTTTGAGGTTTCCTTCCAGGGGAATTAGAGTAATAGGCGTTACCGGAACTGACGGAAAAACAACTACTTCAAGTATAATTTACCATATTCTAAATGAGACAGGAATGAATCCTTCCATGATCTCTTCAGTTGGTGCGTTTATCGGAGGAAAGAAATATGATGTTGGTTCTCACGTAACAACCCCTACTCCCTCAAATCTCCCAAGATTTATAAAAAAAGTAAAAAATGAAAAGTCAGAATTCTTAATTTTGGAAGTTACTTCTCATGCATTAGATCAAAACAGAGCCTGGGGTGTTAATTTTGAGATAGGTGTTCTAACAAATGTAACAAATGAACATCTTGATTATCATAAAACCTATGAAAACTATGCCAAGGCAAAATTCAAGCTTTTAAAAAATGCAAAAACTGCAATTTTAAATAAAGATGACCTTTCTTTTAAATATGCAAAAGCTTTAAAAAACAAAATAATTACTTACGGAATTAAAAATAAGGCAGATATAATGCCTGAAAATTTATCCTTTGAGATAAAAATCCAGGGAGATTTTAATAAATATAATACTCTGGCAGCAATTTCTGCGTGCAGAGAGCTTGGGCTTGCTGATATGCAAATTAAAAAAGGACTAAATAGCTTTAAATTACCTATTGGGAGAATGGAAGAGATATATAAAGGGAATTTTTCCATAATGATTGATTTTGCACATACTGCAAATTCTTTTAAGCAATTGCTTTCTTCTGTAAGAAATGATACTAAAGGAAGAATAATTCATGTTTTTGGTGCTGCGGGGAAAAGAGATTTTGCAAAAAGGCCAGAAATGGGTAAAAACTCATCAGAGTATTCAGACATAATTATCTTAACTGCGGAGGATCCTAGAGGGGAAAATGTTGAAAAAATAAACTCTGAGATTGAAATGGGAATAGATAAGAAATTTAAATATCAAGACTATAGAAATTATGAAGATAATATGAAGAATAAAAACATTTTCTTTAAAATTGAAGATCGAAGAGAAGCTATAAGGTTTGCAATTTCAATTGCTAAAAAAGGAGACTTAGTAATTACAACCGGAAAAAGTCACGAAAAATCTATGAATTATGGAAAGGGAGAAGTGTTGTGGGATGAATTTGCCATTATTAGAGAAGCCTTAAGAGAGAAAATTTAACCATGAATGTAAACAGAATTCATTTTGTTGGTATAAAAGGTGTAGGAATGGCACCTCTTGCAATTATTGCAAAAGAAGCAGGATTTGTTGTGACAGGTTCTGATGTTGATAAGGAATTTATTACTGATGAATCACTTAAAAAAGCAGATATTTCTGTGGTTGCTAACTTTTCAGAAGGGCATGTAAAAGGTGCTGATTTAACAATCATTACCGGAGCTCATGGCGGATTTGACAATATTGAAGCAAAAACAGCTAAAAAATTAGGCATTCCAATATGGACTCAAGGACAAGCTGTTGGAGAATTTATGAAAGGGGAACTTTTCAAAAGAAAGTTTTATGGAATATCAGTTGCAGGTTCACACGGAAAGACCACTACAACAGGAATGATAGCAACTGTGCTTAAGGAGGCTGGGCTTGATCCTACGTATATGATTGGAACTTCTTTTATACCTTCGTTACAAAATTCTGGACATCTTGGTAGGGGAGAGTTCTTTGTTACAGAAGCGGATGAATACGCAACAGAGCCTGTTTTTGATAAGACAGCAAAGTTTTTTTGGCAAAAACCAAAAATTGCAGTTTTTACAAATATTGATTTTGATCATCCTGATCTTTATTCGTCAACGGATGAAATAAAAGACGTTTTTTTAAAGTTTGCAAAAAGTTTACCAAATGATGGAATATTAGTTGCATGTGGAGATGACCCGTACGTTAAAAAATTATTAACTGACTATAAAGGAAATGTAGTTACGTATGGGTTTTCCACAGATAATGATTATAAAATTAAAAAAATTAGTTTTTCCAATTCTCAGACATTTTTTTGGATTGACGGAAAAAATACTGATTTTGGAGAATTTTCAATAAAAGTATTAGGAGAGCATAATGCCTTGAATGCTTTAGCAACAATAGTAACTTGTTTAGAGCTCGGAGTTTCAATTGATAAAATAAAAAAAGGAATTGCTACATATGAAGGAAGTAAAAGAAGATTTGAGTTCATAGGAAGACTTGGTTCAGGAGCATTGCTTTTTGACGACTATGCTCATCATCCTTTAGAAATAAAAAAAACACTTAAGTCAGTTAGAGAAGGCTACCCAAAATCAAGAATTGTCTGTTTTTTTCAGCCGCATACTTATTCTAGAACAAAAAAACTATACGATCAATTTACGTACTCCTTTACTGACGCAGATGAAGTAATTATTGTAGACATTTTTCCCTCAGAAAGAGAGAAAAAGGACCTATCTGTCTCATCAAGTCTTCTGGTTCAATCAATAGCAAAACTTCATCCATGCGCTAAGTTTTTACCTGGACTTGATGATGTGGTAAAATACATCGATAAAAAAAGTTATGGTAGAAATACATTAATCTTGACTATGGGAGCAGGGGATATTTATAAAATTAAAAATAAACTAGATTTTGAAAATGAAAATTGATTTAGAAAAAATGATTATTAAAGGAAAAAATAAATTAACTGGGACGATTTCTGTTTCTGGATCTAAAAATGTTGCCTTGAAAGCAATTGTTGCTGCTTGTCTTACAAGTGAAGAAGTAACAATTGAAAATATTCCCTTAATTACAGATTTTAGAATAATGGCAGAGATTGTTGAAGAATTGGGAGGAAAAGTAAAAATAAATGATCATAGTATTACGTTAAGAATTAAAGAAATTAAGACGAATAAAATTACTCTAAGCAAAGCGGCAGAGATTAGAACTTCATTTATGTTTTTAGCTCCTCTTCTTGCCAGGAAAGGAAAAGCAATAATTCCAAACCCAGGAGGATGTAGGATTGGTGCAAGGCCAATAGATAGGATAATTAAAGGTCTTTTAAGAATGGGGACAGTTGTTGATTATGATAGTGAAGACGGATATTTTCACGCTAGTCTTTCTTCGCCGAAATTTAAAGGAACACGTTATGTTTTTTCTAAAAATACACATACAGGAACAGAAACAATGCTTCTTGCAGCAGTTCTTGCAGAGGGAACGACTGTTTTAAGAAATGCAGCTGAAGAACCTGAGGTGGACGAATTAATTGCCTTTTTAAACAAAATGGGAGCACAAATTAAAAGAACTGATAGGAGAGTAATAACTATTCATGGGGTAAAAAAACTTCATGGAACAACTTTTAAAATTGGTTTTGATAGAAACGAAATAGTAACTTTTGCAATAGCAGCAGTTTTGACTGAGGGAGATATTTTCATCAAGGGAATAAGTAGAGTTGGCCTTGAAGAGTTTTTAAGTAAACTTGATGAAGCTGGAGGAGGATGTGAAGAAAAAGAGAATGGAATAAGATTCTTTTATAAAGGAAAACTTAAAGCAGTAAAAGTAATTACTAGTTTTTATCCTGGGTTTATGACAGATTGGCAAGGTCCATGGACAGTTTTAATGACAAAAGCAAACGGAACTTCAGTTATTCATGAAGCGGTTTACGAAAATAGATTTACCTATGCAGAGGAATTAAATAAAATGGGTGCAAAATTAAAATTATTTAATCCAAAATTAGAAGATCCAGAAGATTTTTATAATTTTAATATTCATGATGACAATGGTTATTTCCATGCAGCAAAAATTTATGGACCAGTTAAACTTCATAATGCAGTATTAAACGTTTCTGACTTAAGAGCAGGTGCAACATTGGTTCTTGCAGCACTTGCAGCAAGAGGAGAGAGTATAATATTTGGACTGGAGCATTTAGATCGCGGATATGAAGATTTTGTATTAAGATTAAGAGATTTGGGCGCAAGTATTAGAAGAATTACAGAATGAAAAAATTAATTGAAAATCACAAAAAAATTGGAGCAATTATATTAGCAGCAGGTAAAGGTACTAGAATGAATTCAAAAAAAATTAATAAAGTTACTTTGCCTTTAGCAGATAAGCCAATGATTCTTCATTCAATTCATTTGCTTCAGAATATGAAAATAGGAGCGTTAGTTGTTGTAGTTGGATTTGCTAAGCAATCGGTAATAAAATTATTAGATGGGGGAATTATTTTTGCAGAGCAAAGAAAGAGAAACGGAAATGCACGGGCGGTAGTTTTTGGATTAGAAAAGCTTCCCAAACAAATCAAAGATGTAATTGTTTTGAATGGAGATGATTCTGCCTTTTATAGTGAAAAAATTATAAAAGATATGATTAAACTTCATTCCTCATCTAATGCTTCTCTTACTTTGCTTACAACAGAGAGAGAAGATCCAAAAGGATTAGGAAGGATTATAAGAGATAAAAATGAAAAGATACTCTCAATAAGAGAGGAAAAAGATGCATCTCCTAAGCAGAAAAAAATTAAGGAAGTAAACCCTGCTTGCTATATTTTTAAAGTTAGCTTTTTGAAAAAATATTTGAAACAAGTTCAGAAAAGTTCTGTTACTGGAGAGTATTACATTGTTAGTCTTGTTGATATAGGTATAAAACATGGTGAAAAGATTGAAACATTAAAGATTAAAAAATTTCCTTGGAGGGGTGTTAATACGGATGACGAACTTATTGAAGCCCAACACCTTTTTTTAAAGATCAAAAGATAGTTTACCTCATTTGATATTAAAAGTGCTACATATTATAATATAAATCTATGGCACAGCTTTTGGGATTTATTATTCTCTCTTTTTTTGTTACTGGAATTTTACTTTTTCCGTTTATTGGGTTCTTATATAAAATAAAGTTCAAAAGACAGCATCAGGAGACAAAAGACTTTCTTAATAACAGAGCTCACGTGTTTGATATGTTTAATTCCTGGAAGGTTGGAACTCCTTTTGGCGGTGGGATACTTATCATAATTGTAGTTACTCTTCTCACTCTTTGGGCATATGGAATGTTTGGTATTGACGTGGGAGGATGGGATCTTTTTGCAATATTTTTTACATTTATTGGCTTTGGTTTACTTGGATTATATGATGATATAAAAAAACTTACTAATGGAAATAAAAATGCTCTTTTTGGTTTAAGGATTAGACATAAATTTGCAATTCAAGTAGCTTTGGCATTGATCATTGCTACTGCTTTATACTTTAAGCTTGGATATTCTTTCCTTTTTATTAGCGGAATAGGTCTTGCTCCAATTGGACTTCTATTTATTCCCTTTGCAGCAATTGTTATTGTTTCCTTTGCTAATGCCTTTAATGTTACAGATGGACTTGATGGTTTAGCATCAGGTCTATTTCTTATTTGCCTACTTGCTTTTCTTTCAATTTCTGCAAATCAAGTAAAGCCTGCATTGGGAATTTTTATTGCTATGCTATCAGGAAGCGTTGCAGCTTTTCTATATTTTAATATTTATAAAGCAAGGATTTGGCTTGGAGATGTCGGTTCTCTTTCACTTGGGGCATCTCTTGCCGTAATTGGGCTTTTAAATGGAAAAGTTATTGCACTAGCTGTTATTGGAGGAGTATTTATAATTGAAATTGGATCATCTCTTATTCAAATACTTGGTAAGAAGTTTTTAAAAAGAAAAATATTTCCCGTTGCTCCTCTTCATTTGTACCTTTTAAAAAGAGGTTGGGAAGAGCCAAAAATAGTAATGAGAGCTTGGCTTATTGGATTTATGTTTGCAACTTTAGGACTTTATATTGCTTTCATTAGATAATGAAGAGAATCGATATTCCCCTGCTTTTAACAACTATTTTCCTAACATTTTTTGGTCTTTTTATGATTTATGATGTGTCTTCGTTTGTCGCATTTAGAGATTTTTTAGACAAATACCACTATCTTAAAGAACAATCATTCTGGATTATCCTAGGCTTTGCATCTCTTGTTTTTTTTACTTTTTTTAACTACAAAAGATTTTACAATCTTGCTTTGCCAATTCTTGTTGTCGCATTAGTTTCTCTGTTAATGGTTTTTATTCCAGGATTAGGAGTAAGTTTTCTAGGTGCAAAAAGATGGGTTGATTTAGGTTTTACATTATTTCAGCCGTCTGAGTTTATAAAGCTTGCTCTGGCGATTTACTTGTCAGCTTGGTTTTCAACCAAAGAAAAAGGAAGATTTTGGGCATTTTTGCTTTTGATTGGATTTGTGCTCTTTTTAGTAATGCTTCAGCCTGATATGGGAACTGCAATAATCATTTTACTTGAAGCTTTAATCATTTTTTTTCTTTCCGGGGGAAGAGTTATCTATATTATTTTTCTGGCGCCTGTTTTAACATTTCTTGGTTATATTTTAATAAAAATTGCGCCATATAGGGCAACAAGACTTGCAACCTTTCTTAACTTCAACAGTTCACCTGATGCTTTTTCTTATCATGTCAAGCAAATTCTGATTTCTCTTGGATCAGGAGGACTAATCGGCGTTGGTTTTGGAAATTCGCTTCAAAAATATGCTTATCTTCCTGAAAACACAACCGACTCTATCTTTGCAATTGTTGGAGAAGAGCTTGGTTTCATAGGGGCAACCTTTATTATCGGTCTTTTTGTAGTTATTATATGGAGAGGTTTTTACATCGCAATTAATGCTAAGGATTTG
Organism: Candidatus Levyibacteriota bacterium; assembly: GCA_043807135.1. Classification (GTDB taxonomy): domain Bacteria; phylum Patescibacteriota; class Microgenomatia; order Levybacterales; family UBA12049. The sequence goes on from JAZDGF010000002.1 coordinate 22,404, forward strand.
TTCGGAAAGCTTTTAGCAGGAGGAATTACCTCACTTCTTGCATTTCAAATATTAATAAATTTAGCAGCGCAAACTGCTCTTCTTCCTTTAACAGGAGTTCCTCTTCCCTTTATTTCATACGGAGGATCTGCATTAATTATGAATCTTAGTGCAATAGGTATCTTGTTAAATATAGGAAGACATAGTCATAATAAATAATATGAGAGTTGTTTTAGTTGGCGGGCACTTATCTCCTGCACTAGCTGTTTTAGAAGAATTAAAAAACGATGAGGTTCTTTTTTTGGGTAGAAAATACTCTTTTGAAGGAGACAAAGCGCTTTCTCTTGAATATCAATTGGTAACTGGCTTGGGTGTCAATTTTACTCCAATAACCACAGGAAGACTTCAAAGAAGTTTTACAAAACATACTCTTATTTCTTTTTTAAAACTTCCAATAGGTTTTATTCAATCATTTAATGCATTAATTAAATTTAAGCCTGATATTGTCATAGGATTTGGTGGATATATCTCTATTCCTGTTGTTTTTACAGCACATATTTTAAGAATTGCGGTAGTAATTCACGAACAAACTTTTGAAGCAGGCTTTGCAAACAGATTGCTTTCAAAATTTGTTAAAAGAATCTGTATTTCTTGGCTAAATTCTGAGAATTTTTTCCCAAGAAAAAAAACAATACTAACCGGAAATCCGGTAAGAAAAGAGTTTAAAAAAGATTTATCTAATGAGTTTAAATTTAAAAAACAACTTCCGCTAATATATGTAACAGGAGGAAGTACTGGTTCGCATGTAATTAATGAAGGTCTTGGAAAAATTTTAGAAAAAATATTAAAAATCGCAAATATTGTTCATCAAACAGGGGACGCAAAAGAATTTAATGATTTTAGTAAGCTTCAAAAAATAAAAGAAAAAATTAATAATCCAAATGGCGAATACGTTGCAGTTAAATTTTTAAACACAATACATGCCTCTGAAATATTTAGAAAAGCTGATATGGTTATATCAAGATCGGGAATAAATACGATCACTGAACTTATTTATCTAAAGAAGCCTTCCCTTCTAGTTCCTTTATCTTTTTCTCAAAAAAATGAGCAATTTAAAAATGCTTCTTTTGCAAAAAAGCTTGGTATTGCAGAAATACTTGAGCAAAAAGAATTAACTGAAGAAAAATTTTATGAAACGATTTTAAAAATTCTTAAAAATAAAAAAGAATACACTGATAAACTTAAAATAGATACCGGTGTTTTTGAAAATGCTGCGGAAAACATAGTGAGAGTTGTAAGAAGCGTTGTAGAAAATGAAAAAAGTATCGAGAAGAAAAAGAACAAATAGATTAATTAAGAAAAAAAAGATTGCAATAATTATTCTTTGCCTAGGTTTATTGCTATCTATTGCTTCTCTTGTTTTAAGCTACTACCATACAAGTTTCTACAGTGAACCTCCGGTTAGTCCTGTTTCAAAAACTAAGCTTTCTGAGATAAATGATTTGGAAAAATTGCTGGTTGAAAAAAATATTCGTTATTCAAGAATAATTTATGGAGATGATTTAAGTTTTTACGTTGATTTAAATGATGGGGGTCAGGTAATATTCTCTATGAAAAAAAAACTTAAAGATCAAATTTCCTCTTTACAATTAATCCTTTCAAGACTTACAATAGAAGGGAAGAGGCTTAAAAAACTTGATTTCAGGTTTAATAAGCCTATAATTGAGTTGAATTAAAGTTTTTATGACCGAAGGAAGAATTGTTGTAGGGGTAGATATAGGTACTTCCAAAGTAACTTCTGTTGTTGCAAGAGTAGATAGTAGTGTAAATGTATTGGGTGTTTCAGAAGCAGAAGCTGTAGGAATTAAAAAAGGGCAAATTGTTGATATTGAAGCGGCAGTATTATCAATTAATACTTCGCTTGAAGCGGCAGAAAGAATGGCAGGATATTCTGCTTCAAGAGTTGTAGTATCTTTAGGAGGAGCTCATATAGAATCTCAGAATTCAAGAGGAGTTGTTGCAGTTTCGCATGCTGATGGAGAAATAGCTGAAAACGATTTAATACGGGTAATTGATGCAGCTAAAGCAGTTTCTCTTCCATCAAGTAGAGAAATAATCCATGTTTTGCCAAGAAGTTATATTGTTGATGGACAAGAAGGAATAAAAGATCCAATTGGTATGACTGGTATAAGACTTGAAGTAGATACTCATATAGTTTCTGCAAGTAGCACTACTGTTAAAAACTTGGAGAAAGCATTTTCACAAGTGGGTGTTGATGTTGAAGCAATCGTTTTTAGTGGATATGCAAGTGCACTTGGAACATTATCTGATACTGAAAAAGAATTGGGAGTTGTTTTAGTAGATATTGGAGCAGGAACAACCGATATTTCAATTTTTGTTGAAGGTTCAGTTGCTTATTCTTCAGTAATTCCAATAGGAGCAAGACATATCACAAATGATCTTGCGATTGGACTTAGAATTTCTCTTGAGTCTTCTGAGAAAATAAAACTACACTTATCAGGACTTACAAAAGAATCAAGAAGAATTACTTTGGATGGTGCAGAAAGGAAGAGTCTTGATGAAATAGATCTAGGTACTTTAAATATTCCGGAAGATTTAAACAAGGCTTCATATAAAACACTGGTTGACGGAATAATTAGACCAAGACTTAATGAAATATTCACTTTTATTGGACTCGATGTTAAAAAAAGCGGATTTGCGGGTCAGATTCCATCGGGATTAGTTGTTACAGGAGGAGGAGCAAATACGGTTGGTGTGCAGGACGCAGCAAAAAGAATGCTTGCAATGCCAGTAAGAATTGGTTCTCCAACAGGTATGAAAGGAATAATTGATGAGGTTCAGGGTCCGTCTTTTTCTACTGTTATTGGTCTTATAAAATATGGTTCAACACTTGAAGATAAAACATCTCTTCCCTTTGGATTCTCAATGCCAAAAATACCTGGACTTAGAATAGATAAGACGTTTTCAAGAGTGATATCCTTTATAAAATCCTTCATGCCATAAGAAATTTTAAAAGTATTAAGTTAAACTTGACAAGAATCTTTTTTATCTGATAGTATGCTCTTTACTTATGCTAATTAAGCCTCAGACTACTAATTTTGCAAAAATCCGAGTAATGGGAATAGGTGGAGGAGGAACAAACGCTTTAAATTCCATGATCTCACAAAGTCAAATTTCAGGAGTTGATTTTATTGCTGTTAATACAGATGCTCAAGCTCTTCTTTTATGTCAGGCTCCAAATAAGCTTCAGATAGGTGAAAATTTAACAAAAGGTCTTGGGTCAGGTGGAAATCCTGATGTTGGAAGACAGGCTGCAGAAGAGTCGTACGAAAAAATTAAGGAAATGATTGACGGAACAGATATGCTTTTTTTAACCGCTGGAATGGGTGGAGGGACAGGTACAGGGGCAGCACCAATTATTGCAAAAGCTGCTGATGAATTAAGTATATTAACAGTAGCAGTAACTACCAAGCCATTTGCATTTGAAGGAACTAGAAGAATGGTTCATGCAGAAGATGGGATAGAGGATTTAAGAGATAAAGTAGATACTTTAATTGTTATTCCAAATCAAAGGATATTAGATGTTGTTGATAAAAAACTATCACTCCTTGAAGCTTTCAAAGTTGCAGATTCGGTTCTTACTCAAGGTGTTCAAGGAATTTCCGATCTTATAACAATGCCAGGATTAATAAATGTGGATTTTGCTGATGTCAGAACTATTATGTCTGACGCAGGATCTGCGTTGATGGGAATTGGAACTGGAGTTGGTGAGAACAGAGCTCAAGCTGCTGCAAGATCTGCAATTGCATCACCTCTTCTGGAAATTTCAATGGATGGGGCACGGGGAGTTTTATTTAACATAATCGGTGGACCTGATCTTACCATGAGTGAAGTTGATGAAGCTGCAAAGATTATTGCATCCTCAGCAGATCCTGATGCAAACATTATATTTGGTGCAACAATTGATGAAACCATGCACGATCAAATGAAAATTACAGTTATTGCAACCGGGTTTGATCAGACAAGACAAACTTTAAAAGAATTTATTACTCCAATGTCTATTGTGAAGACAGAAGAAGAATCAGGAGAGGAGACTTCACAAGATCCTCAGTCTGATGAAGAGAAACCAGAAGAGCCTGAGAAAAAAGAAGAAGATGATACTTGGGATATTCCCGCATTCCTAAGAAATAGAAACTAGAGTTTTGAGCCTCGTAATACTAGGTGTACCTGAGACAAGATGGTTTTTTTGATGGAAGTTTTTTTTCTTGACTTTTAAGAATGTAAATTGTATATTTTGCTGAGTGAAAGAGCTTGAAAGAAAAACCCCAGGCAAAAAGAGAATAGGAGATAAATTACGTTCTTATCCTGTTGCCATTCCTTTTGAAAATACAAGAAAAGAAAGGGAAAGAAGAATTTCTCAGGATTCAAACCCTCACTTAGCTAAAGTTTTACGAGACCCAGAAAGATTAAGAATACAAGAAATAGATGTTGCTATCTTTCGCTATAAAGAGCATCTGGATAGCTATATGGGAATGCTCTATTCTGAACGTGACAATGATTATCTAGCACATATTCAAGCTGCATTGACCTACGGAGTAGATTTTGGTTTAGAAAGAGACTACGGTAAAGATATAGCCTTTGGCATTGCAATAGTAATTGGAGACATAACTTATAGAGATTCAATCGGTAAAAGAGGCCCAACTCTGAAGAACGAAACAGAGGAAAATGCCAGAGTAAGTTTTGATAATAGAACTCAAGCAAAGATACAAGAGACTGCAGAATGGTTACCTAAAGAATTTTCTGAAAGAAGAAGATTAAGACGAAAACCCAAGCGGACAGAAGAAGAATACAGAGAGATTCTGACTAAATTGGAAAAGGATTGGCCTAACCCCTCAGTCCCTCTTAAGCACTTTTTAATTTTAGCCTCAATTTGACTTTGCCTTAAGAATATCCTTGACAAGCAAATTCTATTGGTGTGATAATACCACCATGAAAATGCATGTGGGAAATTAAGCATTTTCTGCCTAAACCACTTTTTGTAGTGGTTTTTTATTTTTAAAGAAGGGAGGTTTATAAATATGGGTGAAAAATGCACTGCCTGTAAAAATATAGACATAAAAGAATGTGAACAATTATCTAGGAGAAAGTTTTTAAGGCGTTTTAATAATTCGCCAACAAAAGAAGTATCTGGCAAAATCGGAAATTGCTTAGTTGAAAAGCAAGAAAGAGCGAAAACAGAGGGAGAGGAAGCAGTTTTTGGCATTCCTAAAAGTGCATAAATAAAGTTAATTTAATTTAGTCTCAAAAATTTTGCATTTGATTTCTATAGGATGTTTGATATAATACAAACCTATGTCACCAGAAAGAAAAAATGGTTCTCCAATAGCTGTAAATAGGGAACAAGTGCAAGGGGCAGTAGGGGACCCTATAGGAACAGTTGTAGAACTTAAAGAGTATAAGCATAAACCAATTAAACCATCTAAGATTTCAGCTTTAAAACTTGCTAAATATCTTAATTATCAAGGATTTAGTTTGCCTAAAAACCCTTCTTACTCTGTTATTTCTTCTAACTTACGAAAATTACCAAAAGAGGAGCAAGAAGGTTTATTAGTTGGTTTTTACAAAGAAAGTGTTAAAGACTTTCCCAATGCAGAAAAAGTAGCAAAAGGACTAGCTAGAGTAAATAACATTGACTATTTTAAACCAAAAGAAGAACCAGGCCCTTCTCTGCTTCAAGAATTAGTTAATCAACACCTAGGTGGACTTAACTTATCAGAATTACCAATTAAAATTATTAGAGATAACTGGGATGAAGCACAGAATACAGCACGGAATGCAGCACACTATGAGTCATCGGATACGAAATGGAAAGTGGTACAAAATGTGATAAAGAATGTAGCACAGAATACGGAACGGTATGCGTCATGGACTGCGGTACAAAATGCATCATGGGATATGGCGCGAGATGCAGTATTATTTGATGATACGCCACGAGAAGGGGTAGCAGCATGGTATAAAGCATGGTATGCGACTGAGCACGTGGCATGGAATGCGACGTGGTATGCGACCTGGATTGTTGTTGAGGATATAATGCCTGAAAAAGGATATACTGAGGGTAATCCATTCTCCTCTTTAATTAAAATTTTTGAGTTTGGTTGCTGGCCAATAGAAATTGTAGGGAATAAAAAAGAAGGACGTGATGAATTTGTTATTTTTATTCCCCCAATTCAAAAAGCTGCAGTTTAAAAATAAAGGACAATTGGAAAATACCCGCCTTCTTTCGTCAAAAAAACAAACGTCAATCTTATAGTAGAATATAACACATAAGACAAACTAGCCTCATTTCTGGTATAATGTATCAAGTTTAATTTCATTAGATTTTTAATAAAAGGATTTATATATACTCATTCATAAAAATCTTCCTTTTTGAATAGAGTAACCTTTTAATTTTTCCTGCCAAGAATTGATAAGCTGGGTATTTTGAGATCCATTTTTATTATCAAAATATAAAAACAAATATATGAAGGCGTTAATTTTAGCAGCTGGAAACGGCACACGAATGCAACCTGTTACTCAAGGACGGCATAAAGCTCTTATGTCCCTATTGGGTTTAAAAATTATAGAACGGGTAATTTTAGGTGCAAAAAAAGCGGGCATCAATGAATTTGTAATAGTTACAGGGTATAAAGACAACGATCTTCATAAATTTCTCGGCGGTAGAAAAAAATATAATGTTTCCATTTCCTTCGTCCATAATAACAATTGGGAAAAGGCAAACGGGATTTCTGTTCTCCTTGCCAAAGAATATTTTAATGAAAACTTTGTGCTTTTGATGAGTGATCACGTCTTTGATCCAACAACCCTCATAAGAATACAAAGAATTAAGCTCAAAAAGAACGAATGCGTTTTAGCAACTGATAAAAATCTAGATGGTGTATTAGACGTTGTTGATACAACCAAAGTTTTAAAAAAAGGCAATGAAATTATTGACCTAAATAAGAATCTCAAGAATTACAATGCCTACGATACTGGAATGTTTATTTGTTCTCCGCATATTTTTGAAGTTTTAAAAAAAACTACTTCTAGCGGTAAAAATTCATTGAGTGATGGGATGAGGGTCATTGCAAAAGAAGGCAACCTTAAAAACATGGATAATAAAGGTAATTTTTGGGCAGACTGTGATACATGGAAAGATATACAATTTGCAAGAAATAAACTTATCGATTCTCTTACGAAAGGCGGAGACGGATTAATTTCAAAATATTTTAATAGAAAAATTTCTACATTATTTTCCAGATATTTGGTTAACACTCCGATTACTCCAAATGTAATTTCAGCTATCACCCTGAGCTTGTCAATACCTGCTTTCTTTATGTTAGCTAGTGGTATATATCCGTGGTTAATCTTTGGAGGTTTGTTAATTCAATTAATGTCAATTCTTGATGGGGTAGATGGGGAAATAGCCAGAATGAAGTTTACGGACTCTAATTGGGGAGGATTTTTAGATGCTGTTCTTGACAAATATGTTGACACAGTAGTGATTGTTGGAATGACATTAGGTTATTTAAAAATAACAGGGAGTACCTTGATAATTCCAATATCCCTCTTTATTATTTTTGGACTAAATCTTGATGGTTATATGCCCAATAAGTTTAAAGTAATGTCTGGAAAAAGATTAAAATTCAGTATTTTAGGATTTATTAATATTAAAAGAGATCTTAGGCTATTAATATTATCACTTGGTGCAATTTTTAATTTAATACCTCTATCTTTCGTACTGCTTTTAGTTTTGCTTCATCTTAAAGTACTCATAAGACTTATTTCTGCAAAGCAACTAGGTAAATAGTTAAAAACTGAACCTAATAGCAATTTTGCCTCAAAACTATGTCGTAAATGCAATAGCAGTCGACAATATGATGGGGGGCTCACGTTAAAAAAATAAATAAAGAAGAGAGGCCCCACCGCCAAAAAGGAAGCTAATCGATAGTGTTGAAATCAGTGTCATAACCAAAAATAGAATGACTTTTCCAATGTGAATGCTAATTTCTCTAAATATTGTGAATTTTACAATATTTGATTTATTTGCTTTATCATAACTTAAAGTTTCAAATGGTATAATACTTAAAGTTTGAGATATTCCATAAAATGAATCCACAATAATTACTTGAAATGTTGTTTTAACAAAAAACCTAACTCCCCAAATAATTGCGTTCATAAATGCTCCCATTTTTAAAACAAGTTTCCTGTGAACATTTGAAAATTTACCAATGATGAAAATAAAAAACAATGAAAATAATAGAGATAATGAAGAAATTATTCCTAAAGTAGTGAAATTATTTAGTATGGTGAAAAAGATAAATATTGGCCAGATAACTAATGAAACCCCGCTCTCTATTCCATAACCCAGGAAGGCAAGCGCGTTTTTTATCTCCTGTCCTTCAAAAAGTTTTTTGATTGATAGTGGAATAGGATTATGTATATCTTTTGAAAAAAATAAAGGTATTGTTGATGCTATTAGTAAAACAGATACAGTTACAAACAATGATTGAAATCCAATAAACGTAAGAATCAAACCACCAATAATTGGCCCAAGAGCCTGAAAGACCAAAGTTGCAATCCTTGCTATTCCAACCTCTTCTCCTCTCTTTTTTTTATCACTAAATATTGAAAAATCAATGTGATAGCCAATCCAATAGAGAGCGCTATATATTCCAAATATTATGGCTAATAAATATATTGGCCAATGAAACTGCTCTAAGGTGTATAGCCCTAAATAAAAAATAATTAGTATTGGAATACTATAAGCGATTGAATGCTTGAATCCATATTTAGATGAAATTTTTGCAGCAGGAATTGCAAATAATGCATGGGTGGCGCTTTCTATAGCATAGAATATTAGAACACTGGATAAGGAATATCCTAGCTTGAGTAGAAAGATGGGGATAAAAATGCTAATCATTGATAGGGTAAATGATTTGATTGCAACACTAATGTATAATTCATTTAATTCTCTCTTTACTAAAAAATGTAAATGGTGGTGTTGCATGCCCATATTAAATATAATTTATAAATCTAACTACAATTTAACATTATTTAACTTTTAGCACAAATACTGTAAAATTTTTCTTGAAGACATAGGGAAGCAGGAGTTTTTTTTAGGTGTTTTTAGTAGAAAAGAAACTAGAAACAGGGTATGCCGTAGACATACCAGCATTCTTAAGACAGAGGAATTAAGCTATTTTATCTTCAACAGCTCTACTTCAAAGATTAACGTAGCAAAACCAGGAATATCAGGATCTATTCCATGTTTTCCGTATCCTAATTCATAGGGGATTGTGAGTTTTCTTTTTCCGCCAACTTTCATACCCGGTACTCCCATATCCCAACCTTTTATAACGTATCCAACTCCTATTTTTGTTTCAAATGGATCATTTCGATCAAGTGATGAGTCAAATTTCGTACCGTTAGTAAGCCATCCTATGTAATGCATTACAACAGTATCACCTTCTTTTGCCTCTTGACCTTCTCCTTGTTTTAAATCTTCAATTTTTAGTTTCTGATCACTCATATTATTTTAAATTCTTAATATCTTTGATTAATTCTTCTTTTAATTGGTCAGTTGCTTTTTTTATTTTTTCTTCAATTCCTTCTGTTCTTTCTCTTAACAATTTCCAGGCTTTTTCATGGTTTTCTGCATTTACGTGTTTTATAAATTCCTTTTTGTGCGATTCTTTTATGTTTCTTAAGGAAATATCTAAAACAGTATAATGAATTGTATTCTCAGCAATTTGCAAAAGCTCAATTCTTTCTTTCTCAACAAGACCCAGATTATTTAACTCTATCTCAATAGAGCTTGTTGTTACTAAATGATCGTAAAAATGTTTTTTCTTCATGGATTAATAGGTCCTAAAGGAATTGTATCATTTGAATCATCTATAAAAAAGTAAAGGACAGGTCCTTTTTGAGCTCCATCTACTCTTTCTAAATAATCCATTACTTCAGGAGATCCTCCTAAGTGTTTTTTAGTCCATTCGGCAGGTCCTGCATCAGCAATATCTGAAACAATTGCTTTTCCATTCTCAGGATTTACTACAAACATTTTTCTGTATTTAAAAAATAATCCGTATTCTCCGACATGCTCATTAAATTCGGGTGCAAGAAAGGTTGGTACTGCAATATAATATTTTTCTCGAAGAATGTCCTTTTCAGTCATTTCCTGTTCTGAGTTTGCAAAATATCCCCATGCTCCAAGGCCGGGAGCAACTCCCTCTTTTGAATAAGTATTAAATTCTTTCTCACTGCTAAAATGACCATAAATATTATCTCCTGGGAATCTTTTTAAATGCTGTTCTTTACCAATAAAGCCATAACTTCTATTAAGTCTTATTCCGTTAAGCTCAGCAGAAGCTTTAAAGTTAAATACCTTAAAAAGGTAGTCTTCAATTATTTTTTCTTCTCCAGGAATAAGTGGTCTTACATGATCAGGAAGCAGTTTTTTTAATTCATTTGAAAATTCTACTAAAGAAATATGATTTTGTTCCTGTTGTCCTAAGTTACCCAGTTTTGCAAGGGCAGTAGTTGGCGTAAGCTGCATAAAAGGAACTGCTGCTAGCATAAGTCCTCCGATTATTTGTTGTCTTGGTACAATAGCGGATATCAAATGGCCGTGGTTTACAATAATTTTTTTCTCTATTTTTCTATGCTTTTTCTGCCACTTTTTCTTAAGGTAGTGAAAATATGAATGGTTGGTTTTTTTGCTCATTACTTTCTGACAAATAAGATATAGGGAAAAGCTGCAAGAAGATTAACTATTGCTGCAAGTATAAATAAAACACTAAACCCATACGTACTTGCAATAAACCCTCCTAAAGCAGTTGCCATTGCCATCCCCATAAAAATAACAGTATCATAAATACTCCATTCAAACGGCTCTTTGTCTTTATCAAGGTGAGTTGAAAATAATGAATTTTTTAAAGGCGATGCAATTCCAAGACCAGTTCCTGCGAGAATATAAAAGATAAATATTGGTACAACAGTTTTAGTAAAAGCAAACCCAAAATAAGCTATAGATATAAAAGCAATTCCCAAAATAGTAACTTTTAGCTTTTTATTATCCGTTGATTTGGAAAAATATTTAGAAGAAACAAGTTCAAAGATAATCCTGCTAATATAATAAGTACTAAAACCGGTTGCAGCAATATTAATATTTCCACCAGCTACTTTGTTGGCAACAAAGATAGCAAAAATTGGAATAACAAAATTCCAAGATGACCAGAGAAAAGCTTCTGAAATAATGAATGATTTTACTAAAGGATTTACCTGGAAATGTGAAGGATTTTTTCCGATGAATTGCTGCTTAATCATATTTCTATCATAAAACAAAGAAGCAAAGCTTACAAGTTGCACTTGAAGCAAGATTTTATTTCGGGTACAATTAAAGCTATGTTTAAGCCTATCTCAAGTCAAATTGACTTTCCAAAAATTGAGGAAGAAATAACAAAATACTGGAAGAAAAACAAAATTTTTGAAAAATCTATTGAACTTCGATCTAAGGATAAGAAATGGACATTTCTAGACGGTCCTCCTTTTGTAACAGGGGTTCCTCATTATGGAAGTCTTTTATCAAGTATTCCAAAAGATTTATTCGGGAGGTATTTTACAATGAAGGGTTTTAGAGTCCGCCGTGTTTGGGGATGGGATGGCCACGGTCTTCCAATTGAGAATAAAGTAGAAAACAAATTAAATATTAAAAGGAAAAAAGATATTGAAGAAAAAGTTGGAATAGATAAGTTTATTAGCGAGTGTAAAAACTATGTAGGAAAAGTTTCAAAAGATTGGGAATGGTACATAGATAGAATTGGAAGATGGGTTGATTTTAAAAATGCCTATAAAACCTGGGATGCTTCATATATGGAATCAGTTATGTGGGTGTTTAAGCAAATGTATGATAAAGGACATATTTATAAGGGTCTTAGGGTTTCACTTTATTGTCCGCACTGTTCAACTCCAGTCTCAAACTTTGAAGTGGCAATGGATTCAGAAAATTATCGCAATATAGAAGAACATGCAACTACCTATATGTATGAACTTAAAGATGAGAGAAGAACTTATCTTCTTGCTTGGTCAACAACGCCCTGGACAAAAATTGGAACCTCAGCCTTGGCAATAAATCCCGATATTTACTATGAAAAAATTGAGCAAAACGAAAAAAAATATATTTTAGCAAGTAAAGCAGTTGAAAGAGTTATTAACGGAAAATATAAAAAGATTGGAAAACCTTTTAAAGGAAAAGAGCTAATTTTAAAAGAATTTATTCCTCACTTTGATTTTTACAAAATAGACAAAGGTAATAAAGCATTTGTTGTCGTAGGGGACTCTTTTGTTTCGTCAAATGAAGGAACAGGAATTGTAACCCTTGCTTGTTATGGAGAAGATGATTTAAGAGTAATGCAAAAGGAAAATATTCAGCTTGTAACGTATGTTGACGATGAAGGAGTGATAGATAAAAACGTTCCGCTATTTGGAGGAATGTATTATCTTAAAGTAAATAGGGAAGTGGATAAGGAATTAAAAAGAAGGGGACTTATTTACAAGGAAGAAAATTACACACACTCTGTTGCTCATTGCTGGAGATGTTCAACCCGACTTTTTTATAATCCTCAAAACGCCTGGTATGTTAATATCCAAAATCTAAAACCAAAGCTTAAAAAAATAAACGAACAAATTAACTGGTATCCGAAACACTTTAAAACTGGTAGATTTTTAAAAAGCGTTGAAAATGCTCCTGACTGGAATATTTCAAGAAGTAGGTATTGGGGTTCTCCTGTTCCTGTTTGGGAGTGTGAATGTGGAGAGCGTTTTGTTCCAGGATCTATAAAAGAACTTGAAGAAGAATCTGGCCAAAAAATAACAGATCTTCACAAGCCTGAAATAGATAAAGTTACCGTTAAGTGTAGAAAATGTAAAGCTGAAGCAAAAAGAGTACCGGAGATTTTAGATAGCTGGATAGAGTCGGGGAGTGCTTCATTTGCTGAAAGACACTTTCCTTTTGAAAAAAATATTAAACTTGATGATTTTTTTCCTCCAGATTTTATTGCAGAATACACAGGACAAATTAGGGCATGGTTTTATGTTTTACATGTAATTGGTACTGTACTTTATGACCTCCCTGCTTTTAAAAATGTTTTAGTAGAAGGTGTAATTTTGGGAACAGACGGAAGGAAAATGAGTAAAAACTACGGTAATTTTCCAGATCCAAAACAGATGCTTGAAAAACATGGTGGAGACGCATTAAGACTTTACCTTTTAGGAAGTCCTGTAATGCGTGGAGAAGATATTTTAATTTCTGAAGATCAATACAAAATTCAAGTAAGAAATACCATGCTTACTTTATGGAACAGTTATAACTTTTTTGTAACCTATGCAAATATTGATAATTATAAACCGGTAGTGAATACCTTTAATTCTAATAATATTTTGGATAAATGGATTTTGTCAAAATTAAATAAACTTATTTTAGATACAACAGATGGTCTAGAAAAGTATGATACTGTTTTGGCTGTTTTAAGTATTCAGAAATTTATAGATGAATTTTCTACTTGGTATATAAGGAGAAGCAGAGATAGAGTAGGGTTTTCGGCAAAAGATGAAAAAGACAAAAAGCAGTTTTATGATACTTCATATAATGTTTTAATAACTCTTTGTAAACTACTTGCTCCAATAGCACCATTTATATCAGAAGAAATATTTATCAACTTAACGAAAACACAATCTGTGCATTTAGAAAATTGGCCAAATGAGAATAGAAAATTAATTAATGAAGAACTTGAAGATGATATGGCTTTTGCAAAAGAACTTGTAGAAATTGGACACGCTCAAAGAAAAGAGTCGGGAATAAAAGTAAGAATCCCATTAATTACAGGTGAATATTCTATGGACAAAAGATTAAATGAAGGAATAATTCAACTAGTAAAAGATGAATTAAATATAGAAAGATTAGAATATAAAAATAAGAAAAGTAAGTTAGTTACCTTTGATGCGTCTGAAAAGAATCAAAACAAAAAAGCAGGAGAAGCTAGAGAAATTATAAGAAATATTCAAAAAGAAAGAAAAAATATAAAAACCAAAGTTAACGAATATGTAAATGTATTTTTACCTAACTGGCCAACTGAATTTGAAGATTATATAAAAACAAAGGCATTAATTAGGTCTCTTAAAAAAGGAGATTTCAGGGTGGACAAAAATGAGTAAAAGAAAATTATGGAATATAGACTTACATCTTTTTATTCCTGCATTAATTCTTGTAATAATAAGTTTATCTGCATTATTCTCCGTAAATACAAATTATTTTAAAAGTCAGTTAGTATTTACCGTGTTTTCTTTGTTTGCTTTTATTATTTTTAGCAATATTAATTACAAAATAATTCAACTTTACAAAATACCAATTTATGTTGGATCAATAATTCTTTTGCTAATTGTTTTATTTTTAGGAACAGAAAGCAGAGGTTCTGTTAGATGGATAGATATTTTAGGGTTTAAAATTCAATTCTCTGAAGTTTTAAAACCATTTTTAGCTGTTTCTTTTGCATCTTATCTTATTAATAAAAAACAATACAATTTAAAAACATTTATTTATTCAATTCTTTATCTTCTTCCAATCGTATTTTTAATATTTTTGCAACCAGATCTAGGAAATGCGTTTTTATACGTAGGTGTCGCTGTTTTTTCGCTTATTTTTTTTGGTTTTCCACTCCGTTTCTTTATAGCAGGCT
>JAZDGF010000003.1:0-186777 GCA_043807135.1 Candidatus Levyibacteriota bacterium
GCTGCCGGGCATGGATTCGAACCATGATAAACGGATTCAGAATCCGTTGTCCTACCATTAGACGACCCGGCAATATAGTCAAATTATACCAAATGAGGATTATAAATGCTGTTTTTTTATATTTTTCTAATTTCTTCCGCAGGATAGATCCAAATCTGTACTGTTCTTTGTCTTATCGGATTTTTACCCTTACCGTCTCTACCATCATGTTCAAAAATTGCAACCTGCTGATATTTTCCAAGCTCTAATTTTCCATTTACTACTAGCATTGTTACGCTTGCATGAGAAAAAACCATGGATCTTATATGTGCAGCTGCATTATAATCTTCGTCTACTTCGTCACAATATGGATTATCCTGACATCTATGCTTGTAATCTGCTGTTGGATATTTATAGTCTTTGTGAACTCTTGTTGATCTCTTATCTTCAGGAATATGTTTTAATGTATGCTCTACTAAATCCTCTAAAAGATTAGGCTCTGTAATTTCATTTACCAATATTCCTAAAGTCGTATGCTTGCTGTTTACAATTACAAAACCGTTTTTTATTCCGGATTTTTTAATAACACTGCTTACATCTTTTGTAATGTCTTTAATATAAGCGTGTTTTATTGATGGAAATTTGATTTCTTTTAGGAATACTTTCATATGCGCATAAAAAATAGTTTATCACAAATTAAGCTGGAATTGTATAAATAATTTAAAGAAAATACCAAATGATTCTTGAAGAGGAAGTTGACTGTAAACACTTTTTGAATTAAATATTATTGATTCTGTCTGTAGCGGATAGGATCATCACTTTTTGTACTGTCAGATGTATCAATATTAAACTCTCTAAGTATTTGAATTATTTTTATTGCATTTTGCCTTGCAACCTGAATATCCTTACGTCCCGCAGAAAGCATTTCTTTTGCTTCCTTAAGTGTGGTTTTATTATCAGGATATCCTTCCTGTGTAAGAGGAATAATTAAATCTCTTGCATTTCCTGCCTGACTGTTTGCACTGGCGGTTTTTTCTTTCAGGTCTGCAAGTAATGCTTCTAAATCAGTCACATCTTCTCCTATTCCTTCTGCTTCAGTAATTTTTACCTCAAGTCTTACTGCAATTTCATCTAGTCTAGCCGTTGCATTTTGCATTGCATCAGATGCTCCTAAAATATGAATCTTAGGAATAAATAATGCATAAATTCTGTAAGATTTTATAATTAACTGCGCATCTTCCTTTATTACAGCAGGATCAGTTTCCTGAGCAATTTTATTATCAAGATCTGTTAATTTTTGAATTTCTTCTTGAATTTGACTGTTTAAAGTATTTTTCTGAACATCTGATAATCTTTTAATTTTCCTAATTCTTTCAAGAATTCTATTTAGAGCTGTAATTCTTCTTTTTATTTCTCTTATTGTTCTTTGTTGAAGCGTTCCTATTTTCTTCTGTTTTGCATTCTCCTTTATCTCAACAGATCTACTTGCAATTTCTGCTCTTTTATTAATCATTATTGCTCTTTGTTCTTCTAGGGCTTGTGTTCTGCTTGTTTCTATCGCGGAAGCAGAAGCTGTACTAAAAAACAAAAAAACAATAAAATAAATTAATACTTTTTTCATATTACTGAGTTAAATCTTCAGGACTGTCATTTAATCCCTGATCCACATCTTTTAAATCATTGTCTAAGCTACTTAATTCCTGATCAAGAGCTTGAACACCAGGATCATCAATTGTTTGTTCTTGTACTGCGTCTTGTTGCTCCATATTTGTTAATTCTTTTGCAGGTTCTGTTTTGCTGCTACCAGCTAACATAAAATACGCTGCTACTCCAACAATAATTAATAAAATTATGGCAATAATCATAATGATAAAAGGCTTTTTTGAACTCTTTGAAAGCACTTCTGCTTGATTAACCGTATTTTGAACGTCAGCAACAACATTTGTTCCTGAAATAGGTGTTTGCTGCGCAACAGGCTGGGAAGACGGCTGCATGGATTGTTGAGGTTGCGGATTTGTTTGAGATTGAATATCTTGATTTTCGTTTTCCATATATTTTAGGATATCTAATTTTTTATACGTTTGTCAAACCTTTATTTAAAAAGTTTTGCAATATAAGGAATAAAAATTAGAAAACCAACAATAACTGACCCTATTGCTGTAAGTAAAACCATACCTGCGGAAACATCTTTGGCAATTTTTGCTTCTTTTCTATGCTCATTGGTAATTAAATCAGTCATTTGTTCAATTGCACTGTTTATCATTTCAGTTGAAATTACTAAGAGAATCGTTATCCCTAAAATTCCCATTTCAAAAGGATTAACCTTAAAATACACACTGAAAATTATCACCAGTAGAGTAATAATAAAATGAATTCTTATGTTTTGATCATTTTTAAAAGCATGTCCAATCCCCTCAAGAGCGCATCCAAACGAAAAAAATAATTTACTAAAGTTAATCATTGTGTGTATTATAGAAAGATTTTTGAAAATAATAAAGTTCCAAAAGTAATAAATGTTCCAACTGCTACTCCGATAAGCATTTCCAAAGGCTTATGTTTTTTAAGAAAATACCTTGACCAAGCAGTTAAGGGAACAATCCAAAAAGTTGCTAAAGATACATTTATTCCGTAAAGAATTCCTACTGTTATAACAAAAGCACTAGTTACGGCAAGATGAACGCTTGCTTTTATATAATTATTTATTAAGAACAGAATATAAGTTCCGACAACAATTCCACCTGCAGCAACAGATATATAAAAGACAGGACCTTTAAATATAATTGAGGAAATTAAATAGCTTATGGAGAGAATTAATGAAATTTTGTAAAAATCCCTCCGCTCTTCTCTTTTAGAAATATCAAGATCTGAAAATATTTTTTTATGAAGTCCAAAAAGAAGAAAGGTAATTCCGACAAATAAAAAGACAAAAGTAAAAATCTGCCATTTTAAAGCGTATGCAACACTTTCCGTTTGATGAAAAACTATCATAAATGGCACAAAGAACAAGAGAACCGCAGGATTAAAAACAGCAGAAACAAATTCTGCAAAAAATAATTTAGTCAATTTATTCATTAATTAAACTTAAAGTTTTTTCTTTACCTAGCACTTCAAAAACATTTGCAACTGGAAGACCTTTGTCTGCACCAATTAGTAATTTATATAAATACGGAAACCGTTTTCCTTCTTTTAATAAAAAGGGGCTTATAAAATTAGATATATCTTCTCTTTTCCAATTTTTAATACTACTTAAACCTTTTTTAAACCTTTTTTTAAATTCAATTTCTTCAGAAGTTAATTTTAACTTACAAGGCTTAACAAAAGGAGTAACCATTTCCCGAAATTCCTTTAGTGTTTTTATTCTGGTTTTAGTAATTTCAATAAATCCATCTAAATATTTATTAGCAATTTCTTTTTCAATCTTTATGTCAAACTCAATAAGTCTTTTTTTAAGATTAATGTTTTCCGTGTTTCTTATCCACATTCCGTTCATCCATTCAAGTTTTACTGCATCAAACTTGGGATTAGAAGTATTTACATTTTTTAAATCAAACAGTTTTATCATTTCATTTAAAGAAAGAATTTCCTGATCATCTCCAGGACTCCAGCCGAGTATTGCAATAAAATTAAGAATTGTTTCTTTAAGATATCCTTCGCTTTTATAATCCAATACCGATTTTGCACCATGCCTTTTGGAAAGTTTTCCTTTATCAGGCCCTAAAATTACCGGCATGTGTGCAAATTGAGGCTTCTCCCAAGAAAAACTTTCATACAGAAATAAATGTTTTGGAACAGAAGAGATCCATTCCTCACCTCTTATAACATGTGTAATCTTTGTTAAATGATCATCAATTACATTTGCCAAATGATAGGTTGGAAAACCGTCTGATTTTAAAATTACAAAATCCTGCTGATCTTTTCCTTCAAATGAAATTTTCTTATTACCCACTAAATCAGTCCAGGAAAATGTCTTATTATCAGGCATTTTTACAAAAACTGCTCCGTCTTTTTCATATGCAATTTTTTTATCTAAAAGTTCTTGCGTGTATTTTTTATAAACTTCAAGACGTTTTGATTGATAAATAATTTCTAAATCCCAATTTAAATCAAGCCACTTTAAAGAACTTAGTATTGCCTCCTCTGCGTCTTTTACAAATCTTTTTCGATCAGTATCTTCAATCCTAAGTAAAAATTCTCCCTTGTTTTTCTTTGCAAATAAATAGCTATATAGTGCGGTCCTGATACTTCCAATATGCGGAATTCCGGTTGGACTTGGAGCAAAACGAACTCTTACCATAACTTGCATTGTACCCTAAACTTTTCCTATACTCAATACATGCCTACCTTAAGTCAAGTTTCTTTTGAAACAAGAAGTATTGCCAAATGGGGAGGAATAATTGTAGGAGTTTTTCTTTTACTTTTTATTCTGTTTAAAGCTGGTGTATTTATTAAAGAAACTTTATATCCAACTCCTCCGCCTCCACCAACAGTTGGCTATGATGTACTTAATCCAATTATATTCCCGGAGCAAAAAGAAGAAAGAAGTTTTACTTATACGCTTGATACTGTTACAGGAACATTTCCCAATTTTCCTGACAGAGCGAAAGTATTTACAATTGCAAAAGCAGAACCTGACCTTCTTGCTTTAAGAAAAGCAGAAGAAAAAATGAATAGAGCAGATTTTTCTGAAAAACCTGTTTTGATTGGACAAAATGTTTATAAATGGACTACTAATAAACCTTTTCCAAAGGCTATATCCTACAATATTTTAACCTTGGATTTTAATCTTACTTCTTCTTTTCTGAATAATCCCGATTCAGTTTCTGGAAAAGGTTTTCCGCTTGAAACCCAAGCAATAATTGACACTGCTAATGGATTTTTCTCTAACTTAAACTCTTTTCCAGATGACATAGATATTGATAAAACAGTAGTAGATTTGTTTACTATTAAAAACTACGTCTTACTTCCTGCAACCAGTATTTCTAATGCACAAGCTGCTCGAGTTTATTTCTTCCAAAACGAAATTGACGAAAAACCAATCTTTTATTCTAATCCGAAGGCGTCCCCTATTAACACACTTATTACAGGAGGAAATAATCGCCCAGAAGTTGCAGAAGCAAATTACTATTATCAAAAAATTACCGAAAAGAATGAAACCTACCCAATTAAAACAGCAGAACAAGCCTTTAATGATTTAAAAGAAGGAAATGCTTATATAGCAGCTTCTCCTCAGGAAGAAAACGATGTATTAATAAAAAATCTCTATCTTGGTTATTATGTAGGAGACGAAAAGCAAACTTATCTTTTGCCAATTATTATCCTTGAAGGAGATAACGGCTTTTTTGCTTACGTATCCGCTGTTACGGATGTATGGATAAATAAGTAATATTTCCTGAAACAAGGTTTAACAAAATTTGTGTGTCGTAAAATCTATCCTGACTTCCCATTACAATAACAATTACTACTCTATTTTTATTTTCATTTAGATCATAATATGTTTTTGAAGTTACCAGTACTTGACCTGCTTCTTCAGTGAAACCAGTTTTTATACCGTCAACTCCGTTTATTCCTAAAAGCTTATTTAAATTTTCCAACCGGTATACACTATTTCCGGTAATATCAGTTATCACCTTTTCTTTTGTTGAAACAACTTTTGAAATAATAGGGTCTTTTTTGGCAACTGATGCAAGTCTTGCTAAATCAACAGAGGTTGTATAATTCCCATCATCAAGTCCGGAAGGATCCTCGTAATGAGTGTTATACAAAAACCATTCTTTTGCATTTTTATTCATTTGATCAACAAAGCTTTCTACTCCTCCCGGATAATTTTGAGCAACTGTAAAAGCAGCATCGTTTGCCGAAGGAAGAAGCATTGCATAGAGTAAATTTTCAAAAGTCATTTTTTCATCTTGTTTTAACCTTAAAATAGAGCCATCTGTTGTTGGCACGTGAACAGTTAATATATCTTCTAGTTTGAAAGCTTCTAGAGAAGTTAAGGCAGTCATTATTTTTGTAGTAGATGCTGAAGAAAAACGAAGATTAGGATTTTTAGCATACAAAACAACTTTTGTTTCAGGATCCATAATAACTGCACCTTGAGCAGAAATATACGGAGTAAAGGTTTTTTTTAAAATTGGATATTTTCCTGCTGAAACTTCAGGAAGGGGAGTTTTAACAAGGCTTAATTTTACTATACTTTCCTTTAAGTATAAATTAAGAGTAAACAAAACTAAAACCGCAATAATTAAAAATAGCGGCAAAAAAAGATAAACTGTGCTGTGAAGCAAAGTTTTATTTAATATCCGAAAGCCTTTCATCCACTCTCTCCATGTCTCTTGGAAATAAACTTGCTTCACGAACATTTTTAAGCCCAAGCAAGTCTTTAGTTATTCTCTCAATTCCCATGGCAAAACCTCCTTCTTTTGGCATTCCGTATTTAAAGGCTTGAAGATATATTTCAAAGTTTTTTGGATCAATCTTCCATTTTTTCATACTTTCTAAAAGCATATTATAATTATTAATTCTTTGTCCCCCTGTAACCCATTCTTCCTGCACCCCAAGAAGGTCAAAACTTAAGGTGTGTTTTTCATCTTTTGGATCAGGCATTGTGTAAAAAGGTCTTTTCTCAACTGGATAATGGGTGATAAAAACAAAGGGTGCACCATATTTTTCTTCTGCCCACTTGCAAATCTCTTTTTCATCTGCTGGATCAAGGTCAGGCTCTCCCCTATGATCTTTTTTTGTTTTCTCAAAAATAATTTCCTGAGCCTTCCTTAACGTAAGTCTTGGAAACGGATTTTTAACCTCAGGAAGTTTCACTTTAAAAAGCTTTAGTTCTTTTTTGTTTTTCTCCCCTATTGAAATTATAATCTTTTTTACAATTTCTTCAGCTATATCCATTAATTCTTCCCAGGAATTAATAAAACCCATTTCTAAATCCAGGCTTACATATTCACTTAAATGTCGCGTTGTAACAGAAGGCTCTGCTCTATAGGCATGTGCGACAGTAAATACTTTTTCAAAAACAGATACTAATACTTGCTTATACAATTGAGGAGATTGGGCAAGAAAAGCTTTTTTATCATAATACTTAACTTGGAAAACCTCTGCTCCTCCCTCTGTTGCAGAAGGAACAATTGTCGGAACAAAAATTTCAGTAAAATCTTTTTCTTTTAAGGAATTTCTAAAAGTAGAAGCAATAGTTTCCTGAACTTTAAAAATTGCAGCTATTTGTGGATGTCTTAAAGCTAAAGATCTATTATCAAGAAGGGTTGGAAGTTCTAAATTAAGAGATTCTCCTCCCATGTCAAAAGGCAGAGTTTCTGCTTTGGAAAGAACTATAATCTCAGTTGCTTCAAGTTCAACATCTCCTGATATAAGCTCTTTATTTACCGCATTCTCAGGCCTTTTGTTAACTTTTCCTTTAATTTCTACGACATCTTCCGATCTTAACTCTTTTGCTTTTTCATATGCTTTTTGCGAAACTTTTGCATTTACAACAACCTGAATTATGCCAAATAAATCACGGACATCTAGAAAAATTAACTTGCCATGATCTCTTCTTAACCTAATAAAACCTTTGAAAACAATTTCTTTATCTTCAAATTTGGATGCGTCCTTAGATAATACCCTTGTCATAGCTAAATAATACACGAGTTAGTCAGACTTGACAAGCAACTATTCCTATGGTATTTTCAGCTTAAGACATGAAATTGAATTTATATTATTTTAAATTTATTAAAACTTCCTTTATTTGGTAACAGTTGGGTTTTAATGCAAATAAAATTCAATACTTACAAACGGGAAGTTTTTTTATGTTTATTGAAGGAAAACCTAGTATGCCAAAAGAGACAGGTCAATTTTCATCAGGAATTCCTGAAGCAGCTTTAAAGTCAGAAGTAGCCAAAGCAGATCAACCCTACACTGGAAGACAAAGGCTTGACTATGCTGTTGGAATAGGCAATGATGTAGTTATGAGTGAAGATGGCAGCGAAAAAAATGGTAGCGTTATTCCTGAAGAACGTCAAAAGGCTTTTAGGGATAATCATGGAATTGCAATAGGCAGCTCAAAAGGGGCAAGTGAAAAATACAGAGATGAACTACTTAAATCAATCAAGCCAAAACCAAACGAAACCAAAGGAAAATAAATTAAACAATGCTTCTTATCTTTAACTGCAGTTTTTTATTCCCATTCCATTCATTTTCATCCACTGTGTAATAAATATTAACGTTTTTACCAATATCTAAATTTTCACACTTATCTCCCATTCCAAAT
This sequence comes from Candidatus Levyibacteriota bacterium, assembly GCA_043807135.1. Lineage (GTDB taxonomy): Bacteria > Patescibacteriota > Microgenomatia > Levybacterales > UBA12049. The sequence goes on from JAZDGF010000003.1 coordinate 8,252, forward strand.
CCAATTCCGTCAATAAATACATCTTTTTTTTGAGATTCTAAAACTAGTTTTAGATGTTTTCCGTCTTTTCCAACTAATCTCCTATTATTAATCACTCCTTTTGAACTAAAAACAGGTAGAAGGTTTCCCATTCCAAATGGTTCAAGCAGTTTTATTTTTTCAAAAAGCTTGTCTGTTGCTAAATTCAAAGGAATTTCACAATCAATCCTTTGTTTTCTAATTAATTTTTTATCATCAATTAACTTTTCAGCAAGTTCTTCTAATTTTTTCTTAAGACGCGGCAAATTAGCAGTTTCTACTGTAAATCCTGCTGCCATTGGATGTCCACCTACAGCAGTTAAAAATTCAGAAGCACTACGAATAAATTCAATAATATTAAATCCTATAACAGATCTTGCAGAGGCCTTACTAAACTTTTTTCCTTTTGATATGACAATTGATGGACGATAAAACTCTTCAACCAGCTTTCCTGCAACAAGACCAATTATTCCTTGTTGATAACTTTCATCTGCAATAAACAAAAGCTTCTTATTTCCTAATTTGCTATTTTTTACCTTTGAAATGGCACTAAGCATTGCTTCTTCTGTCAACTCTTGTCGCTCTTTGTTTGTTAAGCTTAATTTTTGAGCAAGAGATTGTGCTCTTTTTTTATCCCTTGTACATAAAAGCCTTAATGAATCCATGGCGTTTCCAATCCTACCCATAGCATTTAATCTAGGCGCAATCACATGCCCTATGTCATAAGTTCTGATTTTAGAAAGCTCAACTCCAGCTTCGTTGATGAGTTCTAAAAGACCTACTCTTCTTGTATTCCTTAAAGCCTCTAATCCAAATTTAACTAAGATTCTGTTTGTAAAATTAAGAGGAACTAAATCTGCAACTGTTGCGATCGCAACCAGTTCTAAATGAGCATCTTTTTTATTTTTCTCTATTTCTCTTGCCAAAAAATACGCGACTCCTGCTCCTGACAGTTTTGTTGTATGAACTATTGCTATTGCTTTAGGTAATTTTTTCCCGGGGAGATGATGATCCGTAATGATTACGTCTATTCCTTTTTTTCTAATAAAATCAACTGTTTTTAAGGAAACAATTCCATTATCAACAGTTATTATAAGTTTAGGATCTGGAATTTTAGCGATTAAATTTTCAATAGCCTTTTCTGATAATCCATATCCTTCTTTTACCCTGTCTGGAATATATGGCAGTGCTTTTGCTCCCGCTTTGTCAAGTGCCTCCCAAAGAATTGCACTTGCGCATAAACCGTCTGCATCATAATCTCCAAATACAACAATTTGCTCTTTGTTTTTTATTGCAAGTTTTATTCTACTTACAGCTTTTTCTAACTCTTTTAAGTTTATTCCTGTATTTTTTGCAGTTATTTTCTTAATGTCAGGGTTTAGAAATTCTTCTTTTTCTTTTTTTGTTTTTATTCCCCTGTTTTCCAAAAGAGTATTAATGATAGCGTCAATTGAGCTTAAACTTTTTACTTTAGGTGTCATCTAGCTTCTGCTATACTATAACAAACTACTTATTTAAAGCAATATATGATAAAAAACGTACCTGAAGAAATTATTAAGGTTTATTCAAAAATAAAAAACGCTGGTTTTGATTTATATTTTGTAGGAGGATGTGTTCGGAATTTAATATTAAAAGAAACTGTTAAGGATTGGGACTTTGCAACAAGTGCTACTCCTGAAAAAATTGTCAAACTATTTCCAGATAGCTTTTATGATAATAAATTTGGAACTGTCGGAGTTCCAATTGAAAAACCCGAAAAACAAGTTGTTGAAATAACTACTTTTAGAACAGAACAAGGCTACAGTGATCACCGCCACCCAACCAATGTTAAGTGGGGGAAGACAATTGAAGAAGATTTGGCAAGAAGAGATTTTACTATTAATGCTGTTGCCATGGATTTAGATCTAAATTTAATTGATCCTTTCTCCGGCCAAAAAGATTTGAAAACAAAAATAATTAAAGCTGTTGGAAACCCCAGCGAAAGATTTAAAGAAGATGCTTTAAGATTAATTAGGGCTATCAGGTTTGCTGCTCAGCTTGATTTTAAAATCGAAGATAAGACTTGGGAAGAAATAAAAAAAGATGCAAAATTAATTGAGGAAATTTCCAAAGAAAGAGTAAGAGATGAACTTTTAAAAATAATAGCCAGTAACTTTCCCTATGAAGGAATTGTTCTTCTTAAAGAAAGCGGGCTTTTAAAGTATATTATTCCTGAGCTCCTAAAAGGAGAAGATATTTCCCAAGCAAGACCGGGAAGACATCATACTGATGATGTTTTAACCCATAACCTAATGTCTTTAAAACACTGTCCCTCAGGTGATCCAATTGTTAGGTTTGCAGCATTAATTCATGATGTTGGAAAACCTAAGGTTGCAGCAAAAGATGAAAAGGGTTTAGTTATTTTTCATAATCACGAAACAGTTGGAGCAAAAACTGCTAAGGAAATTTGTGAGGAGCTTAAGTTTTCCAAAAAAGATAGAAACAGAGTGATTAATCTAATACGCTGGCACATGTTTACGGTTGACGAACACATTACAGACGCTGCAGTAAGAAGGTTTATTAGAAGAGTTGGCGTTGAAAATGTAAAAGATATTGTTGATTTAAGAATTGGCGATCGATTGGGAGGAGGAACACAAAGAGCAGAAAGTTGGAGGCTTAAGCTCTTTAAAAAACGGGTTGAAGAGCAACTTGGACCAAAACCGTTTTCCATTGAAGACCTGGCAATTAATGGAAATGACATTATAAAAGAACTAGGAATTGAACCAGGACCAAAGATTGGACAAATTTTGCAAAAACTTTTTGAGGAAGTAGATGAAGATCTTTCAAAAAATACCCGCGAATATCTTATCACAAGATTTAAAACTTTGAAATAAAACCCCTTTACGAAATGCTTATTATTTGTTAAACTTTTGAAATTAGCTTTTATGAAAAAGTTTTTTACATCTGAATCTGTTACAGAAGGACATCCCGATAAAATTTGTGATCAAATAAGTGATGCCCTCTTAGATAAAATATTGTCAAAAGATGAAAAAGCAAGAGTTGCAATAGAGTCTTTCATAACAAACGGTGTTGTGCTTATTGCAGGAGAGGTTACAACGGATAGTTATATCGAGATTCAGCAAATTGTAAGAAATGTTATTAAAGAAATAGGCTATACAAATTCAAAATATGGCTTTGATTTTGAAACAAGCGGAGTTATTACGGCAATTCACGGACAATCAAGCGATATTGCAAGAGGTGTAGATAGCTACAAAGAAACTAAGGAAGGAAAAATTGTTGAAGAAGATTTAAAAAATTTAGGAGCAGGAGACCAAGGACTTATGTTTGGATTCGCCTGTAATGAAACTCCTGAGTTAATGCCACTCCCTATTGTTCTTGCTCATAAATTAGCAAAAAGACTTGCAGAGGTTAGGAAAAAAAAGATCATCAAGGGACTTCGACCTGATGGAAAAACTCAAGTTACTGTTGAATATGAAGATGGATTACCAAAAAGAGTAGAAACTGTACTTATCGCAGCACAACACGATCAAGAAGTAAAATTAAATAAATTAAAAAAAGAAGTTATTGAAAAAGTTATAAAAAAGATAATACCAAAAAAACTACTGGACAATAAAACTAACTTTTACGTTAATACAACTGGAAAGTTTGTAATAGGAGGACCACAAGCAGATACAGGACTAACTGGTAGAAAAATTATTGTTGATACTTACGGTGGATATGCAAGACATGGAGGCGGAGCTTTTTCAGGAAAAGATCCAACTAAAGTTGATCGATCAGCAAATTACATGGCGCGTTATATAGCAAAAAATATTGTTGCCGCAAAACTTGCTGATAAATGTGAAATTCAAATTGCTTATGCAATCGGAAAACCAGAACCCATGTCTGTTTTAGTTGACACCTTTGGAACTGGAAAAATAGATGAAGAAAAGTTAAGTAAAATAGTGGTTAAGACTTTTGATCTAAGACCAGGTATGATTATAAAATACCTTGGTTTAAGAAAACCAATTTATAAACAAGTTGCAGTTTATGGGCACTTTGGAAGATCCGATCTTGACCTTCCATGGGAAAAAATTGATAGAATAAATGAGTTAAAAGAACTTGCAAAAAAATATGAATAAACAGCAAATAAAAGATGAGTTAAGAGAATCAATGTTTGCAAAAGACGAATTAAAAACTTCTGTTTTACGCATGCTTCTTTCTTCTCTTTCCTATTTTGAAATCCAAAAAGGTAAAGGTTATGAGGCAACAGACGAAGATGTCTTATCTGCTATCCAAAAAGAAGTAAAGCAAAGAAATGACTCTATAGAACAATTTAAATCAGCAGGAAGAAATGAACTTGTTAAAAAAGAGGAAAAAGAGCTTGAAATACTTAAAAAGTATCTACCTGAACAGATGAGCGAAGAAGAAATTAAAAAATTAGTTATAGATGCAATTTCACAAACCAATGCATCGTCAATGCAAGATATAGGAAAAGTTATGGGATATTTAATCCCAAAAACAAAAGGAAAAGCAGACGGAAGTTTAGTTAGTAAAATCGTTCGAGAAAAACTTTCTTAATTAATTTATTTTTTTCAAAGCTTTTCTTTTTACACTCCAATTCTGCCATACGACAAGAATAGCTGCTGCATTAAAGATCGAGGAATAGGTTCCGCTTACAATTCCAATAAGAAGAGCAACTACAAACCACTTTATACTCTCTCCTCCAAATAAAAACATTGCTAGAAGCACTAATACAACCGTTAAAGAAGTATTTAAGGATCTATCAATTGTTTGAAGTATAGAATCATTTACAACTTGTGGAAAAGAAGTTCCTCCCATTCTTTTTAAGTTCTCTCGAATTCTGTCAAAAACAACGATTGTATCATGTACTGAAAACCCGATTACGGTTAGAATAGCAGTTACAAAAAGACTATCTATTTCTACTCCGAAAAAGTGTCCGAATAGAGCAAAAGCGCCCATTACAACTAAAACATCATGAACTAGGGCAATAATTGCACATATTCCAAATCTAAAACTACTTGCAGGTTTTGGAACTTGTCTAAACGAAAAAGTAATATACAAAACTATTAATATGGAAGCAATAATCACTGCCTTTACCGCATTTGATGTAGTTTCTGCTCCAATTGTCGGACCAATTGTCTCAAATTCTTCTTGTTTAAAGTTTTTTAATTCACTTTTTATTTTATTTACTACTTTTGCATCTTGTGCTTGATCAATAGGCTGAGTTCTAACAAAAACTAGATTATTTGATTTTTCTATTGTTGCTACTTTTATTTTTTCTTCTTCAAAAGCATTTTTTATTTTATTTACCTCTTCAGTACTGGCTGCTTTTGGAAGAGAAAAAGTAAGTCTTGATCCACCTGTAAAGTCAATTGACAGATTTAAACCAAAGATAATTAGGAAAATAATTCCCGGAATAATAATTAGAAGTGAACCTAAAAAGAACCAATTTCTTTTACCAACAATATCCATATTTTTATTTATAAATTAATCTTAAAAGTGTTTTTGTTACAACAATTGCCGAGAACATTGAGACCAAAACTCCCAAGGCTAAAACCAAAGCAAACCCTCTTACAGTACCTGTTCCAAATTTATATAAAACAGCACTTGTTATAAGAGTTGAAATATTTGAATCTCTTATTGATGTCCAGGCCCTTGAGAACCCCATTTCCATTGCTACTTTTTTACCCTTTCCTGCCCTAAGTTCTTCTTTCATTCTCTCAAATATTAAAATATTTGCATCAACTGCCATTCCAATCGATAAGATAAAACCGGCAATGCCAGATAGAGTTAAAGTAACGCCATAAGGAGTTAGCGAACTTGCTTTAAATATTGCTAAAACAAAAAGTGTATAAAGAACAAGGGCAATGCTTGCAATTACCCCTAATGTTCCGTATAAAACTACCATAAAAATAACAATCACTAAAAACCCTAAAACACCTGCAAAAAGACTCTTTTGAAGCGATGATAAACCTAGGGTAGGACCAATTACATGACTTTGCAGTGTAGAAAGCGGTACAGGCAAAGCTCCAGCGTTTAACTGGGTTGCTAGAGCTTTTGCAGAGTCCACTGTAAATCCACCGCTAATTTCAGCACTTCCTCCTAAAATAGCCTCATTTACTGTTGGTGCTTCAATTACCAAGTTATCTAAAGCAATTGCGAGCCTCTTTCCCACTACTCTTTCAGTTATTTCTGCAAATTTTTCTGATCCTTTTGAATTAAAAGTAAGTAAAACCTGTGGTTTTCCGGTATTTTGGTTAAAACCAACATCTGCTTGTTTTAGATCATTTCCTGATAGATTTGTTTTTTCATACCCTAACGGAAGATTTAGAGGATATCCTGCAGACGGAGTTGCTACTTTTGCTGAATCAGTTCCTACTTCTTCCCAAAAAGTAAGTTGGGCAGTCGTACCAATTAATTTTTTAACCTCGTTTAAATCAGTAACGCCTGGAAGCTCAACAATTACTCTATACTCTTCTCCTACAATAGAAGTTTGCACTATTGGCTCTGCAACACCGAAAAGATTTACTCTTCTTTCTATAACGGTTTGTGCAGAATTTAACGCTTCTTCTTTTTGAGAAGAAGGTATTTCTTTCATGTCTGCTCTTAAAGTAATACTAGTCCCTCCTTCAAGATCAAGACCTTTTCTAAAATCAAGCTTTTTATCTATTTTTATTTTGGAAAGAATTTCCGCTTGATTAAACTTTAAAGGACCAGCTGAGAATTTAAAAGAGGAGGGTAAGTTGATAAAAACTGCAACAATGGTTAGAAAAATTATTAGCCATAAAAGAGAACGGGGATTTTTCATGAAAGCATATTTTCTTCGTCGCCAATTAGCATTATTCTTGAGCCAGAAAGAACAGAAAGAACAAACGGATCCCGTTTTTTCTTTCTAAATGTAAATTCGTCTTCAGACATAACTGTATAATTAATTTCTTTATTTAACTTTTTTTCCTCTTCCCTTATCAGAAGTGCAAGTTCAGGTAAAACTACCGTTCCAACAATCAAAAGATCGATCTCATCAGGAGTATCTTTAATGTTTCTTATAAATCTTCCTGAAAACATTGCGTATTTTATCCTACCAAGTTTTACTCTGTTTTTAAGAATAGTTGCTCCTAGGCCAATTGTTTTTGAACCTAGTCTTAAGATATCAAAGTAAAAAGGGTAGTTTTTAGAAAGGGAGTAGTAAACCCTATTTGCTCTTGGTTCTTTTTCAAGAATTCCTCTTTTCTCAAGATAGAATAATTCCCGTCTTACAGCATTTATCTCATCTCCTGTTTTTCTTACCAATCCTCTTACGTGATACATCTCCAATGGAGACATCAAAAAAACATTTAATAATTTTACCCTTGCTTTAGATGTAATTAAGTCTGCAAACATAACCCGCCTTATTTGACAGTAATAACTCCGTCTGTGGGCAAGATCTCAAACCATATCAGTCCCCTGTTAAGTTCAACAGGTGTACCATTACTGTCTTTAATTATGGTCTTTGACGTTCTATCTTTTTTCTGCCAAGTTCCTGTAATCTTTTTTCCGTCCATAAATACTGTTGCTTTTCCTGACCCTTTAGTCTTATAAAGAAGATGTTGATTATTTTCATATCCATCGTTCGCACTGCTTTCAATCATTGATAAAACCACAATGTTTTTGGCCTCAAACTGTTTGTTGGTATTTTTATCCATGTGAGATTTTGTTCCGTTTGATCTTTTATATGTATTTGTTTTTGGATCATATGCCCAATCTACAAAATAGTTTGAATTTTTCTCCCAAAATTCAAGATGAACTGATTGACTTGTCCCCCTATCAGAGGCTTTAGCATCATCTTTAAATTCATAAGGTGTATATCCCTTAGACCAATGTGTTCCGTCTTTTCCTTTATCTTTTAGATCGCGTGATGTTTGAGCAAATTGCCAAAGTTTATCTGTAGTTGAATACATAGTATGCTCTGTTGCTACAGTGTGTCCCATCCTATCATAATCTCTCCAAAAAACCGGAAATCCAATAGCAAACTGATTCAAATCATTATACCCTCCCCAACCATAGTCATTTATTTGAGAAAGTGCATCTGCGGGTCCTGGTTGGTTTGCTCCTCCTACATGAACATACAGTGGAGAATCTCCATATTCAGATAAGAAATCCATAAAGTAGGTTCTTGCAGATCTCACAGGTCCTATTTGTCCTGAATCTTGACAATAATAAATTGCCAAGAATCTGGTAATTCCACCCTCTGCAACCGCTTCGTAAATAACATCTGCAAAAGAAAGGCCCGACTGAGGACGTGATTCTTCATGATTTTCGATCATTACTCCAAGAGGCCTGTGCTTTTCCCACCAGCTTCTTTGCTGTTTTGAATATTTTGCTCCGTTTATTGGGCAACTCTCTGTTTTGGGAAGATCTTTATCAAAAACAACTTGTCCTGTTGTTGATTTTTCAGGAGCGACAACTGGTGAAGTTAAACCTTGAGATGCAATTCCTCCGGGAGAAAAAATAAAGTAGGAAAGACCTGTTGTTATTAAATATACAAAAACTATTAGTACAATTGAAAGTAATGTTTTTTTATTCATTCTATTTTTGTTCCCCTTGCTTCTTTTATAGATTTTTTTTCTTCTTCTGAAAGATCGTAATCTACACCTTTTCCAGCTGTAATCTTTTTAGCATACCATCTGGTCCCAGATCTTGAATATAATCCCGAAATGACAACTCCTGTATCATTTCCATCTATTAAGGATAACACAAAACTCTGGTCTCCTCCAGTATCTTTAAAAGGATTAAAACGAACAAGTCCGACTTTTTGAATATGGAAAAGTCCATCAGCCTGAAGTTTATTGCAATATTCTTTTAAATCGATTATTTCTTTTTTTGATAAGTTCATATCTTTTAGCAAGTTTTCCATAATTATCCTTAAGCTCTTGCCATTTGCTCCTTTTGTAAGATGATTATAGTGCGAAGAAAGTCGCCAAAAATAGATTGAAATTATCAAAAGCCAAATAAAAATAATCCCGAAGCCAACATAAACTAAATTGGGTAACATAGATATTCATATATATTAGCCTCTTGACAGGGTAGTGTCAAGTAGTGTAGCCTAGGCTTCGAGCATGGCTAAACGGAAAACAAGAAAACAAAAGATGATATCAGACTATCGTCGACAATTATCTTTAGATAAAGAGACCGTTACGCAGTATAGTTTATCTTCTGAAAAACTTGAAGAAGCACCTCGCGAAAAACAAGTAGTTGTCAACATAAACACCTCTTCCTATCCATATTTAAAAGGTGATTTAACAAAAACAGGAATACTTACTTTTTTTGTTATTTCCGCTCAAATTGTTCTCTTTTTTTTATTACAAAGACACGCTCTTGTTTTATCAGGATTAACTTATTAAATTATGTATAATGAATATTTAATAAACGCTGCCGCTTTGATAAAAATAGTTGCGGACGAGAGGAGGTGATTGACAATGGCACAAATGTATTGTGTAAAATGCCGAGCAAAGAGAGAAGATGCAAAGGCAGAAAAAGTTACCATGAAAAATGGTAAACCAGCTCTCAAAGGTAAATGCCCAGTTTGCGGTACAGGAATGTACAAGATTGGAGCAGCTTAAATTTTTTCTTGAAGATCCTTCGAAGGAATTATTCAAGGAACATTAAAACCCCTCAAGTTCTTGGGGGGTTTTTAATTGAGGTTATTTTTCTTCGTAGTGTTTTAGCTTGAAAACTTTAACAACTGAAACATCCCAACTGCCTATTATTTCTGCCCTTCCAAAACCGGCAATCTCCCATAAAGAATTTCCTAAAGGATAACACGGAAAACTTTCGCATACGATAAGCAATTGATCGGTGACAGTTTTTCTTTCAGGATCTTTTTGAGGATCTTGGATTGCAACAGACGGACTTCCCCAAATTGTAAAGAAATAACGGTATGCATGATCTGAATTCCCACCCGTCATAAGTGCAAAGTTAAAGGGTTTTCCTTCTGCTTTTTCATAAATAAATTCAGAAATTTTCCTAACTTGTTCAAGCTGCCTGTTTGGCTGATATCTAAAAGGAATTCCTTGAATATTTATAAGAAAGAGTGCTGTTGTTAAAATTATTGCAAGAAATATTCCTTTTGGAATTCTTTTAGACAAAAAGGAAATTGTTAGAGCAGAAAGAATAAATGGAAGTGGAAACATAAAACCAAAGTAATAATCATAAATTGATTTTTTGTAAAATCCAAACAGCATAACACCAAAAAACAACCAGGTAAAGAAAAGTAGATATTTTGCAAAATCTTCTTTTTTACTAAATGACTGCCAAAATTTAAATAAAAGAATAGTTATGCTTAAGAACGCAAGAATGCTAATAGATATTTCCCATGTAGAAATAAGTGATCTGTTAATACTAGATATCTGATCAGGCGAAGGAAAAGCAAAAACAAGACGAGCAAAAAGCCTAAATAATACCTCTTGTATAGTGGCAAAAAAATTAATATTACCCCCTGTTTCTCCTGAGTGAAAAATAAAATTAAAAATACTTGTAATGTTTGGAAAGCCATGCCTAACTTCAAACGCTAAAAACGGAGACCACCCAATTAAAAACCCAATGAAAAGCAAAATAAATTGAGTAAAAGTTTTATAAACAGAACTTGATTTTTCTTTTATTAAAAAGGCGTTTGCAAAAAAAACATAAAAGAAAACAATAACTCCCAGAAAAATTGTTAGATAATGAAGCTGTATAGAAATGCCAAGCAAAAATCCGCAAAAAATAAAAAGTTTTTTTCTGTTACTTAAAACTGCTTTGTAAAGAAAGTATAATGTTAACAACGAAAAAAACGGCAAAGGATTTGGGTTCCAAGAAGAGCGCGAATAAGCAACAACTAGTGGAGAGCTTGCGTAAAGAAGAGAAGCGATCACTCCTGCTCTTTTTCCAAAAAATTCATTAGTAACCTTGTATACCAGAAAAACCGTAGCAATTCCAAACAAAGCAACCATTACTGAAGGACCAACCGGACTATAATTAAAAAGCAATGTGAAAATTGCCATAAAATAGTAATAGATAGGCCCTAGGAAAAAACCACCTACAGATGCTGTTGGACCAAGCAAAGTAAGTTTTCCATGCAAAATATTATAAATTACTAAAGCATCTCTTCCTTCATCTCCTAAAAACGTCATATAGTCTGCAATTTTATAAAGCCTTAAAAATGCAGAAAGCATGAGAATTGAAATAATTGGCCAATTTTTTTTAATAAATGACTTCATATTTAAGAAATTAAATTTCATTTATGAGGTTTTTTTCTCCAGATGACAAACCTGTACATGGAAAAATTCCAAACTAAAAGAATTGCCGTTCCGACTAGAAAATACAGAAAATAATATTTTCTTCCAAAAAAGATTTCACCAAGATAAATTGTTCCGGTTTGAAGAAAAATTACTCCTGTTGCAGAGGTAGCATAAAAACTCAAAAGTTTCCATAAATACTTGCTTATCTCCGTAACTCTTTCTTTATTAAAAGTCCATAAATTATTTAAATTAAAATTTGAAAAAATTGCAACAACCGCACCAGCTAAATTTGAAATTGTCGGTGAAATATGCATTCCCTCCACCATAGTTTTTAAAATTACCGCTTGTAAAATAAATCCGATTCCTCCAACAACTAAAAATTTTCCAAATGATCCGTAAATAATTTCATTAATTTTTGTACTAAAAATATATTTTAAAAGATCGACAATGTACTCACTTGCGACAATCTTTGATTTTCCTAAAGTCCTATCAGTAAATGCAATCGGAACTTCCGCAATTTTAAAACCGTCTCTAGCTGTTTTATGCAAAAAAGAAACCTGAAAAGTGTAACCTCTAAAAGCAGTTAATTCATCTTTTTCCTTAAGAAAAACTTCTTTTCTAATTGCTCTAAATCCACCTGTCCAATCATGAATTGAAAATTTCATTAAAACACATCTTACGATTAAATTGCCTAAAACAGAAAAAGCTTTTCTGTGCAAACCCCAATTTGAAGGAATTGAACCTCCATCGCTATATCTTGTTCCGATTACAAAATCATAACCTTCATCAATTTTTTTAAGAAAATCAGGAATTTTTTTTGGATTATGGGAAAGGTCTGCATCCATTTCAAACATGATTTCTGCTCCCATTTTTTCCACTGCGTAAGTCATAGCTCTTACGTATGCTGCTCCCAAACCATATTTTTCTCCTTGGATAAGATCTAAATTCTTGTATTTTTTCATTAATTTCTTAACATCTTCTGCGGTTTGATCAGGAGAATTATCATCTGCAATTAAGATATTCATATCATGGTTTTTAATTTGGGGGAATATTTCTTCTTCTAGAATAGGAATTAGACGATCAATGTTGCCTTTTTCATTATATGTCGGGATAATTATTACTATTTTCATAAGCTCTTAAAATATTGTATTGTTTTTTCCAGTCCTTTTTCAACACTGACTTTTGGTTTCCAACCTAAAATGTTTTCTGCCTTAACTATGTCAGGATTTCTTCTCATCGGATCATCTTCCGGAAGCTTTTCAAACGTGATTTCTGATTTAGAATTTGTCATTTTTTTAATTAGTTTTGCTAAATCAAGAATAGTCCGTTCATCAGGATTTCCGATATTTATTACTTCTCCTTCTGACGCATTAGAAAACATCGCTTTTATTAAACCTTCAACCATATCGTCAACATAACAAAAACTTCTAGTCTGATTACCTTTTCCATAAACCGTAATAGGACTGTTAGAAATTGCTTGGTTAATAAAATTGGAAACCACTCTTCCGTCGTCTATCTGCATTTTTGGACCATAAGTATTAAAAATTCTAATAATTACCGTTTTTACATTGTGTTTTCTAAAAAATACCATGGTCATTGCCTCTCCAAATCTTTTTCCTTCGTCATAAACAGATCTTACTCCGTTTGGACTTACATTTCCGAAATAACTTTCAGGTTGAGGAGAAATTGTAGGATTACCGTAAACTTCAGAAGACGAGGTATATAGAAATTTTGCAGAATTTTTTTTAGCAAGCTCGAGTAAATTTTTTGTCCCTAAAGAGTTTGCCATAAGAGTTTCTATTGGATAATTAATAAAACTCTTGGGACTTTTTTTATTAGGGGAAGCAGGTGATGCAAGGTGGAAAACAAAATCTACTCTTTGATCAACTTCAAAAGATTTTGTAACATCATGTTCAATCAGCTTAAAGTTTTGATTATTTAAAAGAAGCTCGATGTTTTTTTTGTTTCCGGTTATAAAATTATCAACACATAAAACTGTATAGTTTTTGTCAATAAGTTGTTGAGATAAATGTGAGCCAATAAATCCTGCTCCTCCGGCAATTAAAACGGTCTGCATAAATTATCTATTTTTTTCAAGCTCGAGGTCAGCCTTAACCATCATTTTCACTAATTCTTTAAAGCTTGTCTTCGGTTCCCATCCTAATTCTTTTTTTGCCTTGCCATAATCTCCTATTAAATAATCTACTTCCGCAGGCCTCATATGATGAGGGCTATCTGAAATAACGTGTTTTTCCCAATCTTTTATTCCTACTATTTCAAAAGCTGCTTCAACAAACTCTTTGACAGAATGGTTTTCTCCTGTTGCAATTACAAAATCTTCAGGCTTTTTATGGTTAAGCATCAGCCACATTGCTTCAACATAATCTCCTGCAAAACCCCAATCTCTTTTTGGCACAAGATTTCCAAGCTCTAGCTTACTTTGTTTTCCCAAATAAATTCTTGCAACCGCATGGCTTATTTTCCTGGTAACAAACTCAAGACCTCTTCTTGGAGATTCATGATTAAAAAGGATTCCTGAACAGGCAAAGATATCATAGCTTTCCCTGTAATTTAAAGTTATATAATGACCGTATACTTTTGCAACTCCATAAGGACTTCTGGGATGAAATTTGGTTTTTTCTTTTTGTGGAGTTTCGGTTACTTTTCCAAACATTTCAGAAGAAGATGCCTGATAAAACTTTATTTTAGGATTTACTGCTTTTATTGCTTCAAGCATTCTTGTAACCCCAAGCGCTGTAAACTCTCCTGTTAAAACAGGCTGATTCCAAGAAGTTTTTACAAAAGATTGAGCGGCAAGATTGTAAACCTCATCCGGTTCTGATTTTAAGATTGCTTCCGAAAGAGAACTTTGATCCAAAAGATCTCCTTGAAGTAATTCTATTTGCTCTTGAATATGGGCAATTCTCTCATTATTTACCGTACTAGTTCTTCTAGTTAGTCCATATATTTTATAGCCTTTTTTAAGTAAAAATTCGGCAAGATACGATCCGTCTTGCCCTGTAATACCAGTAATTAATGCTCTTTTCATTAGTATTATTCTAAATTATATTCCTCCAATAGTCCAGAGTATCCTTCAGAGTTTTCTCAACAGGAATTTCCGGTTTCCAACCAGTAAGTTTTTTTAATTTTGTTGAGTTACAAACAAGCTCTGGTATATCTGCAGGCCTAAGTAGCTTTTTATCAACCTCAACTTTAATTTTTGATGAAGAAAGAGACAGTAAAATTTCTAAGATTTTAGAAATTTTATACGATACTCCTGAACCAATGTTATAAACTTCCCCAGGAATTCCTTTTTCAATTAAAAGGATATATGCTCTTACGACATCTCTTACGTCTGTAAAATCTCTTTTTGCTTCCAAGTTTCCAACATTTACAATTGACTCTCTTTTTCCCTTTTCAATTTCTGCAATTTTTTTGGCAAAGTCAGGAACTACAAAGCCTTCTGATTGTCTTGGCCCAATATGATTAAAAGGTCTTACTCTTATTATTGGAATTTTGTAGGATAAATAATATTGTAGTCCTAAAAAATCTTGAGCAATTTTAGATACTGAATAAGGACTTGTTGGCTTAAGAGGAGCATCTTCGCTTATTGGTAAGTCTTTTTTTTCAACGAGTCCATAAATCTCTGCTGATGAAACTATTAAAATTTTAGTGTTAAATAGTTTTTTTTCTCTTATACTCTCAAGTATATTTAACTCAGATGAGACATTATTTACAATTGTCTCTAAAGGATTTTTAAAACTCTGCGCAGGAGAGGTAGAAGCAGCAAGGTGAAAAATAATGTCAGGCTTTATATCCTTTATTAAAGCTTGCGTATCTTTTTTAGAATTTAAATCTAGTTTTTTAAATGAAACCTCATTTTTTAAACTGCTTAATCTTTTAAGACTCCCGTCTGTAAGATATGTTCCAAAAATTTGATATTTTTTAAAAGAAGCAAGATATTTAAGTAGATAAGATCCTACAAATCCTGTTGAACCTGTTACAATGATTTTTTTCATCTGCCAACCCCTACATATGCAAAACCTAATGCTTTTAATTTATCAGGGTCGTAGATATTTCTTCCATCAATAATTGTTGGAGTTTTCATAACACTTTTTAGCTTTTTAAAATCAACTTCTTTAAACTCATTCCATTCTGTAATTATAATTAAAGCTTCTGTGTTCACTGCAGTATCATAGATATCTGTTGCATATTCAATATCTTTAATTATCTTTTTTGCATTTTCCATTGCTTGAGGATCATAAGCTTTAATTTTAGCACCGTCCTTTTTCATTAACTCGATAATATCTATTGCAGGCGCATCTCTCATGTCATCTGTATTTGGCTTAAAGGAAAGACCAAGTACTCCAATTTTTTTACCCCTTAAATCACCTACTGTTTTTCTTACTTTTCTAACAATATCTCTTTTTGCTTGTTCATTTACCCTTTCTACATTTTCAAGTAGGGAAAATGAATAATCGTAATCTTTTGCAATTGCAATAAGTGCTTTTACGTCTTTTGGAAAACAGCTACCGCCGTAACCCGGTCCCGGAGAAAGAAATTCCTTGCCAATTCTTTTATCAATACCAATTCCTTCTAAGACTTTTAATCCGTCAGCTCCTAATAATTCTGAAAGTTTTGCGATTGCATTTGCAAAGGAAATTTTTGTTGCAAGGAAAGAATTAGAGGTATATTTAATAAGTTCAGACGTTTCTAAGTTTGTTAATACAAACTTGCCATCAACTGGTCTATGAAGTTCCATAAGTTCTTTTTCTGCTTTTTTATTTTCAGATCCAATTACAATTCTATCAGGGCTTAAAGTGTCTGAAATGGCAGTTCCTTCTCTTAGAAATTCAGGACATGAAGCAATATCGAATTCTACTCCATCTTTTTTAGATGCTTTAATAAGCTCATAGATTTTTTTACAAGTTCCAGGAGGAACTGTACTTTTTATAGCAACTACTGTATATCCACTTAGATGTTTTGCGATTTTTTCTGAAACATCAAATACTGAAGAAAGCTGGGCATCACCTGTTTTATGCGGAGGCGTTCCAACAGCGATAAATACAATATCTGATTCAGGAATTGCCTGATTATAATCAAGCGTAAATAAAAGTCTTTTTGCATCTAGATTTTTTTTAACAAGTTCCACAAGGCCCGGTTCATAAAACGGCGTTATGCCTTTTTTCAAGTCTTCTATTTTTTTTGCAGTATGTCCAATTACCCAAACTTTATTGCCTAAATCAGCAAAAACCGCAGCAGTAACCAAACCAACATATCCATGTCCAATAAATGTAATTGTCATATTTGTTTCTTTATTATACCCAAAGCTTCTGTAAAAGAGTGCATTTTAACACCCAGCTTTACTATTTTATCATTATTTAGCGATAAATTGTATGCCCTAGGTGCACGATTCTTAAAAAACTCTTCTCTTGAAAGCTTGCTAATAAGATCTTTATTAAGTCCAAAAACTTCTGCAACTTTTATTGCAGTCGTATATGGACTTACTGCTTCAGATCCTGTTGCATGAAACTTACCAATTGCTTTCCTTTCTATTAAGTTTTTTAAAACTAAGGATAAATCATCAATAAATGTTGGAGTAAAATAATGATCTGGAACAGCTTTAATTTGCTGTCCTTTTTCTAAAAGATACTTAAAAACACGCACATATTCTTTTTTTTCATGATTTGCTCTAAAAGGATAAGCAATACGAATTATCATCCAGGGAACAGAAGCTTTTTCAACCAGCTTTTCTCCTTCAAATTTTGTTGTCGCATACCAACCAACAGGACCTCTTTCATCATTTTCTTTATATTTTTCCGGAAACTCTTTTGTTCCAGGAAAAACCATATCTGTAGATATATATATTATTTTTTTATTTAATTTTTCACATGCTTCTAAAACATTTTTTGTACCATCTACATTAACTTTCCAAGCCAAACTCCTCTCTTTTTTAGCTTTATCCTCCTCTGCTTTATCAACGTCTGTATATGCTACCAGGTGTAAAACGATTGAAGCATTTGATTTATTAAGTCTTTCAAAAACAGCCCTAGAATCTAGGATGTCTGTTCCTGTTTTTCTGCTTATGTCTTCAAATTGATACTTACTTGAAAGAAGTTCAACAATGCGGGATCCAACAAGCCCTGAAAGTCCTGTGCCAATAATTTTCATCTTTGTTCGTACTGTTTTTTGTAGTAATTTTGATATTCACCACTTTTTACTTCCTGCCACCATGCTCTATTGTCTTTGTACCATTTAATCGTTTTTTCAAGCCATTCATCAAAGCTATACATCGGCTTCCATCCTAATTCATTTTTAATTTTTGTCCAATCCACAGCATATCTTCTATCATGCCCTAATCTGTCTTTTACAAACTCCAATTCATTTTCTTTTTTACCAAGTATTTTTAATATCTTTTTTGCTACAGTTAAATTATCAATGTCTTCAGAAAGACCACCTATGCAATATGTTTCTCCGTTTTTCCCTTTTTTTAAAATTAAATCAATTGCTCTACAATGATCTTCAACAAAAAGCCAATCCCTAACATAAAGTCCATCTCCGTATATCGGCACTTTTTTATTTTCCAAAAGATTAGTTATTGCAAGCGGAATAAGTTTTTCAGGAAATTGATATGTACCAAAATTATTAGAACAATTTGAGATTGTAATCGGTAGATCATAAGTATGATAATACGCTTTAACTAAATGATCAGAACCGGCTTTACTAGCTGAATAAGGACTTCTGGGGCTGTATGGTGTTCGTTCATTAAATTTACTCTTATCATCTAACTCAAGCTGTCCATAGACTTCGTCTGTAGAAATATGATGAAATTTTTTAATATTATTTCTTAATGCCGCATCTAATAAGATTTGCGTCCCAACAATATTTGTAAGAATAAATTTTGATGGTTCCTCGATTGATCTATCAACGTGACTTTCAGCTGCAAAGTGAATAACCGTATCTATTTCTTCCATAGCTGAATTTACGGCTCTAATATCACAAATATCTCCATGAATAAATTTATAGTTTGAGTTATTTTCAACTTCCTTTAAATTTTCTAAATTACCTGCATATGTAAGCTTATCAAAATTTACAATATAATCCTCTGGATACTTTTTCATCCAATAAAGAATAAAATTAGATCCTATAAAACCTGCTCCTCCTGTTACTAATATTTTCATAATCTTTTTTGCTTTCTTAATCTATCCAAAGTATAAATCCCAATTATAGTTGCCGCTGTTTTTATTTCACCATTTAAAATTTTTTCCAAAGCTTCATCTATTGTAACCTTTTTTAATTCAATATTTTCCATATCTTCAGGCCTAGGTTTGTCAAAATCAAGTTCCCTTGCCAGAAAAATGTTTATTGTTGATTTAATTACGCTTGCAGATCCCTCAACTCTTGCAATCTCTTCCCACTGTCTTGCAGAAATTCCAGTTTCCTCCAAAAGCTCTCTTTTTGCAGCTTCTAAAGGAGTTTCCTCACCATCAACATGTCCTGCAATTGCTTCAATTATTCTTTTGTCAAAAAGTGCCCTGTACTGAGAGATAATATAAATCTCTTTTTTAGATGTTATCGGAAAAATTACGGAGACAGGTTTTCTCTCAACAATACTTAGTTTTTTTTTGCTTTTATTAGGAAGTTCTATTTCCTGTTCTTTAACTTTAAAATATTTACTTTTATAAACTACGTCTTCTGAAATAATGTTTATTCCCGTCATTACAATTCTCCATTTTCTACCTTCTCCGCAACCAATTTATTTGCGTTTAACAATTCGTCATAAGATGTTCCTGCGTCAATCCACCAATCAATTATCTGACACTCAAGTGTTTCCTCTTTAAGATAACAATTATTTAAGTCTGTTACCTCAAGTTGTCCCCTATCGGACGGCTTAAGCTTTTTAATAAAATCAAAAACCCTATCATCGTACATATATATTCCAGTTTGAGCAATTGTTGATTTTGGGATTTCCGGTTTTTCTTCAATTGAAACTACTTTCCCATCCTTTCTTATCTCAACAACTCCATACTGCTTTGATTCAGTATCTTTTTCTACTCCAAAGACTATCGCACCTTTTTCTTTCTTTTCAAACTTCTCAACTGTTGTTTTTAAATCAACATTAAAAATGTTATCGCCTAAAATAACTAGTGTTTTTTCTCCTTTTGCAAATTCCTTGGCAAGAGCTATTCCGTCTGCAATTCCACCCGTAGCATTTTTCTGAATTGCGTAATATAGCCTTAAATCAAATTCTTCTCCTGCTCCTAAAAGACTTGCAAAATGTCCCGCATGGTTCGGGGACGTTATAAGCAAAACTTCTTTAATTCCTGCTTTTCTCATTGCTTCAAGCGGATAATAAATCATTGGCTTATTGTAGATTGGAAGTAAATGTTTATTAGTGACTAAAGTTAATGGTCTTAATCTAGTTGCAAGACCTCCTGCTAAAATTACACCTTTCATAATCCAAATCCTCCTTTAAACAAAAATAATATTATGCTCATGCCAAGAGCCCCAACAAGTGTATATTCTATCACAATCTTTGATGTTAAGTCATGATTTAACAAATGATGTACAATTCCCCAAAAAACATAAAATATTGCAATTATTATAAAAATAGACATTTGAAGTTGTCTATCAGGAGAGACCAGCATAATTAAATAAAAAGCAAAAGTTAAAATTGCAATTAGTGAAATATAGTATCCGATATGTTTTCTAAGCTTAACAAACATTAAAGTATTACTCCTCTTGTCAATGCAACAATAATTAACATTACTAATGTAAAGAAAAGAATATGATCTAGATTATGACCTGCGACTCTTACTAATTTTTTCTTTCTTACAAAAATTATATCTAAAACTAAAACTAAAATAAATAATAACAGAGCTATAAGCGCAAAATTTCTGGTAAACGAGCTTGCATCAACAATTGGTGTTTTTGCAGATGCAATTATAGAATTTCCTTTTATACTCTTTTCCTGAATAGGTAATGGAGTAGGCTCTTTAAGTTTTTCTTCAGAAGGTGTAAGTTGCTCTTTTTCAGATGATTCTACTTGTATATTCTCTTGAACTGTTGCCTCAGCCTGATTAACTGCAACAACTGTTTGACCTGAGATAGATCCAAACATTTCAACAACTAAAACTGTATCTTCTCCGTTCAACTTCCCCTGCTCAATGGCAAAACCGACATTATTGTATTTTCCGGAAAGCATATTATTTCTGTGTGTCGAACTATTCATCCAAGCACTTACTACATCCGAGGAGTTGCTAAAACCCCTAGCCAGATTTTCTCCTGCAAATTCATAGTTATAACCTGCGGAACGAATAAAAATCCAAGGTGTTTTCCCATCAGGAGAAATATGAGACCAATAATCACCTATTAACATGTCTCTTGCCTTCCCTTCTGCTGCTCTTGAAAGCCTCTCGTCAATTACCAGGGGAGTAAGCCCCTGTTCAGCTCTTTTCTGATTTGTAAGTATCAAAAGCTCTTGAGAATCTATTCCTGCAACAACTCCTAAAACAGATGGAAATGTTTTTTTTGCGTAGTTTAGAGAAAAGCCTCCAACAAAAAAAGCTAAAACAATAATTAAAAGAATTTTATGGTGAAGAATCTTAGCTCGATAATTATTCGAGTGATGAGGCGTAAAAAGATGAAGAAAAAATCTTCTCATAAAATGAGTATATCATTTATATTTTGGCTCTTCCAACTCCCCAATTTTTTTATCATTAATCGGTATATTTAAAAGCTTTCCTAAAGTGTTTGCAATAGAAATTCCAACTCTAAGTCCCGTAAAAGATCCTGGACCTGTATTTACTCTTATTTTGCTTACATTTTTAATGCTAATTTTATGTTTTCTCAAAATTTCTTCAATTAAAGGTAAAACAACTTGTGCTTTTTGCACACTCTTATTTATTTTAAATTTTTTCCCGTTAACTATTAAGCCTGCCTTAATTTCTTTAGTTGATGTATCAATGGTTAAAATCACGTTTTTTTCTACCTTTTTATTAATGTCTACTGCACCTCTTCTTAAAATCTCCCATGGTTCTTTTGAGCAATCTATTACCGTTGATGGTTTTTTTCCATTGCATTGATCTAATAATACAAAGTCAGTAAGTTTTATTAACTCTTTATCTATCTCTTTAATTCTAAAAGGAGTTTTTTTATGAGAAAAGTTTGCAGAAGGACCCAAGACGGGAACTCCTACGCCTTTTATTAAGTCTAGAATCAGTTTATTTTTTGGCATCCTTACACCTAGTGTATTTTTTCCTCCTCTTACTAAACTTGGAACTTTTATTTTGTTGCATTTAAGTATTATTGTTAAAGCGCCCGGCCAAAAAGGGTTTATTAGTTTTTCTAAAACACTTATTGGAATATCCTCTAAATAATCTTTTGCCATTTCTATGCTTTCTACCAAAACAGGAACTGCTTTATCCTTAGATCTCTTTCTTAACTTAAATAATCTTTTTACAGCTTTTTCATTGTCAATTCTGCATCCTATTCCAAAAGCAGTATCTGTTGGAAATATTACAATTCCGCCTCTCTTTAGTATTTTTATTGCTTTTTTTAAATTTAAATTATTCATTTTCAAAATCAATTTTTTTTATTGTAATTTTTCTTTTATTCCCACCAAGATCTTTAAAAAAAATATCAATTCTTTTACAAGGAAGAAGTTTTTCCAGTTTTTCTGCCCACTCAATTGCAATTATATTTTCTTTATTAGTAAATATTTCTTCTATTCCAAGACTATTAATATCATCTCCTGTTTGAATTCTATAAAGATCTATATGAAAAAAGTTTCTTTTCTTTAGCTTATATTTCCTTAGAATAATAAAAGTAGGAGAGATAATCCGATTTTTTATCCTCAAACCCTTTGCAAATCCTTGAACAAAAGTGGTCTTTCCGCTTCCTAATTCTCCATATAAAGCAAGTACTACTCCTTTTTTTATCTCCTTTGCCAAGTCTTTACCCAGCTTTTGAGTTTCATTTTTATTTTTTGTAATGATAGTTTTATTAATCATTTATTAACTCTTTCTTCTTAAATTTTTTAACTCCCAAAACTATACCACAGGCAGCAAAAAAAACAAAACTAATTCCTATTAGTATCTTTCCCGTTTTATTATCATTTAATGCAAGCACTTTTATTTCTTTTTCTTTAGGTTTTTCAGAAGGAGTAATGCTTGCTGATAATGTACTCTCCCCTAAAACATCTTCTTTGGTCCTGGAAGGAACAATTGAATCAACCAGTTTTTCTAATGGTATTCTTGTATTTACAGCTGTTGGGGAATTCCCTGAGGAAGCCAGTGTTATTTTTGTAGGAGTTGGTGTTTTTGTTGGAGTAGGTGCTTTAGTAGGTGTGGATGTTGGAACAGAGGTAAACGTAGGTGAAGGAATAATCTCAGAGGAATTATTTGTTGATCCTTTTGAGGGAGTTGAAAAAATCACCCATTCATTTGATCCGTCAGTTTTTCTTCCAGCCGATTGACCTGATTACGGTGCAGGAATATCTTCTCCTAAGTCTCCATATTCTATTTTATCTATTATATTTTCTTGATTTGAGATAAGTAATAGCTTTATTAAATCTCCTGTTTTATTTAATTTATTTGACCAATCAAAGAACTTATAGGAATTTGGTGCTATTGTTTCAGAAAGATCAAGCCTGTTAGTTAAAGAATTATCTCTTAAACAATATAAGGAAAGGTCTATTGTCTCATCTCCACTATTGTATATTTCAACCCAATCAGGATTACTTTCTGCATCAGAGGAAAATTCGTTTATGAAAAGGGCTGCACTTACAATACGTGTTTGAAAAAAGAAGAAATAAAAGAAAAGAACTATTAGCAGTAATTTAAAATAGCTCACTAAATAGAGTATGGACTAATCAGATAAGTTTTTTCAAGAAACTATATTATCGTAAATGCCAATAAAGAGTCATTTTCCCATTTGGATGGATAATAAAGACACCGTTTGCTCCGTCTCCAGTACAGTTTCTGCAAACATAGGCTTGTCCTTCTTCTACTGCACGTATAGTAATATCTGAATTATTAACAATATCAAAAGCAGGATGAGGGTTTCCTTTATACATCCAGGCCCAGCAAGTCTGACCAAAGCCTTGAGAAATATACATTCCGCCTACAGACATCGGCCAATCAAAACTGCCTGAGCCTGTTGATTTTTTTCCGTTTTCGCCGGAACATCCCGTATCCCATTCAACCTCTTCAGTTTTTAAAACATTTGCCGGATTTTCATAACTAGAATAATAATTATATTCCTCCAGTGAAGAAATATTGTATACTCCAAAATGGAGATGAGGACCCGTTGAAAAACCTGTATTTCCCATCAGACCAATAGCTTCTCCTTTACTTACTTTTCTTGGCTCAGTAGTAACAAGTACAGTAGCTGCCTTTTGAA
The DNA here is from genome assembly GCA_043807135.1 of Candidatus Levyibacteriota bacterium. GTDB lineage: Bacteria > Patescibacteriota > Microgenomatia > Levybacterales > UBA12049. The sequence continues at coordinate 31,927 of JAZDGF010000003.1, forward strand.
TTTGTTGCAATTCTTTCAAAGCTTCTGAAAGCCTTTTTTGATATTCACTTTCAGAATTTCTAGTAACATTTAAAAGGTTTTCTTTATCTTTTTTCTCTTGATCAAGTCGTATGGTATAAGTTTCAAGGTCTTTTTTTAATGATTCTACATCTTGTTTTTTTTCTTGAAAAATATCTTTTTGATTTGAATAATCTGTTTTTGCCTGCTGTGTATCAAATATTAACTGCCTATCATGCGCTTGCACAAGTTTTAAATAGTTTAATCTTGTGAAAAAATTGGATACGCTATTTGATGCAAGTAAAACTTGAAATGAAGGGACAGTTCCAACTTCATAAGTTGCAATTATTCTTTTAAGAAGAACTTTTGTTAATTGATCCAACCCTTTTTCTAAGCCGTCTATTTTTTTATTTGCAGTATCAATATCAACTGCAAGACTTAATAATTGCTGCTTTGTGGAATCAATTCTATACTCCGTAAGTTTTATTTGATTATCCATAACCGAAATTTGTGAAGAAAGTGTTTTTGCCTGTCCTCTAACTTCTGATAACTTATCTTGAAGATCATTAATTTTATTCTGTAAATCTTCTAAGCCTTGATCGTTATATGGAGTTGGAGAGGGAGTGGGCGTTAAGTCAGAGCTTTGAGCAAGGATATTTCTAGAAGATAGCAAGAGTAAAACTATCAATATCGAGAGTAAAAATATTTTCTTTCTTAAACCCATAGCTCATATTACTTTAGATATCTAAGTACTGCCATAAAGCTTGAAAAGGCACCTAGGATTATTGCAATTAGAATTTCTATCCCAAGAAGTACAACAAAAAATACATAAGAAATAGGAAAGATAGGAATCCCTTTTAAAAATGAGCCAAGAAATGGAGATGCGTATAAAAGCACTGCTGAAGAAAACATCCATCCTATAAATGCACCTGCAACTCCGTAAAAAATACCTTCATAAATAAATGGCCATCGAATATGCCAACTAGTTGCACCAATCAATTTCATAATTTCAATATCTTCCTTTCTTTGTGAAATCTTTATTCCAACTATGGTCACCATTATAAAAACAGAAGCCAGAGACAAGACAACAACTAAAACAACACCTATTGTGCGAAGTGCACTTGTCCATGAAGTTAAAGTGGAAACAACATCTTTTTGGAAAATAACTTCCTGAACAATAGGTGATGATTTTAAGGTTTCAGATATTCCGGTTAAATCCTCAATTTTTATAGCCGATATCTCAAGAGAAGACGGTAAAATATCTGCAGTAACTAAATCTAATAGAAGAGGGTCGTCTTTATTTTGCTCTCTATAAATTTTAAGAGCCTCTTCTTTTGATACAAACTTTACGGAAGCAACTTTTTCACTTGCTTCAAGACTTGTTTTTAATGCATTAATATCTGCTTGTTTTGCCTCGTTTTTAAAGAAAGCTGTTACTTGAGGTTTTGATTCAAAAAAACTAACAATTTTTGACGACCCCAAGATGAGAAAAGTAAAAAATGAAATAGTTAAAAAGGTTAAGGTCATAATTATTATTGCAGCAATTGCCTGATAAGGTGACCTTCTAATGTTCTTCCAGGAATTTTTAATATGTCTCATTTAGATTCTCCTTTTTTGCTTTCTTTATCTTCTTTATCTCCTTTATCTCCTTTTTTACTATTTGCATCTTCGTTTTCTACTTTTTCTTCTTTCTTAGATTCTTTTTTTTGATCTGTCTTTACGTCTGTCTTTTTTTCGACTTTAACTTTACTATCTTTAGCTATCTTTCCCTTTTCAAGCTCAACAACTCTTTTTGATAAGTTTTTTACAATATCAAGATTATGTGTTGCTATCACAACAGTTGTTCCTTTTTCATTTATATCTGATAAGAGCTTTATTATCTCCCACGAAGTTGCCATATCTAAGTTTCCCATTGCTTCATCGGCAAGTATTATTTCAGGAGATAAAACCAATGCTCTTGCAATAGCCACTTTTTGCAATTCTCCGCCAGAAAGCTGAATAGGATATTTTTCTTTATGTTCTAAAAGCCCAACTTGGGCTAAAGTTTCCTCTGCTTTTTTTGATGCCTCATTGAATTTTGTTCCTACTACTTCGAGTGGCAACATAATATTTTCAAAGATAGTTCTATCCATTAAAAGCTTTAGATCTTGAAAAACAACTCCTATTTTCTTTCTTAAATGAGGAATTTTTGACTTTGGTAGCTTTACAACATCCCAATCGCTTACGACAATTGTCCCCTCTGTTGGCAAGATATCCCTTATTAATAATCTAAAAACAGTAGTTTTTCCAGAACCACTGGGACCAACCAAAAATACAAACTCACCTTTATCTATATCAACAGTTACATTAGAAAGTCCAAAAACTCCTGTCCCAAATTTTTTTGAAACCTTATCCAATTTTATCATTTTAAGAAGAAATTACTCAATTACTTGAATTTTACCTACATCCATTAACCAACCTGCGTGCTGAGCTTTTTGAGTTTGTCCCCATACCTTAATCTTTCTTTTAAGGTACTTGGAGAGATCAATTATTGATGACGTAAGATACACGTTTTGACTTACTCCTCCTGGTCTTTCTAAATGGAAGGCCCCTTCTCCTTCAACACCACCTGTTTTTAATACTCCTTCTGCTGTATCTTTAAAAGCCTTCATATTATCTGATTCTTCTGTTGTCCCTTTAGAAACGGTTGATGCAGTTATTGAATTTTTTATACTTGTTACTGTTTTTGAGCTTTTAGTTAAAAAATATCCTGTACCAAGTCCTAAAATTGCGACGACGACGACGACTATAATAAGCTTACTGCTAAAAAAAGAACTACTTGAAGAATCAAAACTATTAACTAAATTTTTTTCTTTTTCTTGTATAGGATCCATAGGTATGTATCAACATTTAGTAAACCATATTTCAGGGGATTTAGCAAGCTTAAAGCTTTCTTAATTCCTCGTCAATAAATCCATCAATATCACCATCTAAAACAGCGTCAGTATTGCTTGTTTTATATTCTGTTCGAAGATCTTTTACCATTTGATAAGGATGTAGGACATAGGATCTAATTTGATTTCCCCAGCCAGGTGTTTTATAGCCACCTTTTAACTCTTCTTCCTGCTTTTTCCATAACTTTGCTTTAAGAATTTTAAGCGCATACTCTCTATTTTTTCCTTGATAGCGTTCAGATGATGCAACTACAACAATTCCTGATGGTTTATGTTTAAGCCTTACTGCAGTTGATACCTTATTTACATTTTGTCCTCCGTGACCACCGCTTCTGAAAAAATCCCATTCTAAATCATCTTCCTTAACTTCTGTTTTCTCATCTTCACCAATGTCAGGCAAAACTTCAACGAGTGCAAATGAAGTTTGTCTTAAATTATCAGCATTAAAAGGAGATTGCCTAACTAATCTATGCACTCCTGCTTCATGTTTTAAAAATCCATATGCATTTTTTCCAGATACAGAAACTACAACGCTTTTTAAACCAGCTTCTTCACCTGGAGTTTCTTCAATTACTTCATGACTCCATTCTCTTCTTTCAAAGAAACGAATATACATTCTAGAAAGCATTTGTGTCCAATCCATTGCCTCCACTCCTCCCTGACCTGAATGAAGTGAAAGAATCGCGCCACCTGCGTCATAGGAACCGGAGAAGTAAAGTAAAACTTCCATTTCTTTAAGTAATTTTTCTGTTTCTTCTTGTTTTCCTTCCTTAACCAATCTCTGTAGTTCTTCAGCATCAAAAACTTCTTTTTGAATATCTGAAAGTTCTTTCATTTTATAAGCTGCTTTTTGATGATCCTTCCAAAATGAAGGACTAGCAACTTCTGTTTCAAGCTTTTTAATCTCTTGTTTTTTCTTTTCTATATCTAGGCTTTCAAGAAGTTTCTCAACTCTTTGTTTTAATTCATTCATTATCTACTCAAAAGGGCAACAAACATTAAAATAACCGAAGTGGTCATTACAATAAAAGTTGTTATAAGCAGTGTCTTTGATAGTTTTCCGCTTTGGTACTCTCCCATAATCTTATTATCCCCTGAAATTTTAATAATCACGAATATCAAAGGGACTGCTGCTATTCCGTTAAACACTGCTGTAAAAACCAAAGCTTTTATAGGATCTATTCCTATAAAGTTTATTAAAAAACCAATTAAGGTAGCTGCAATTATAACACCATAAAAACCATAAGCTTTTTTTATTTTCAGATGCAATCCTTCTCTCCAGCTAAGTGCTTCTGATAAAGCGTATGCCGCAGATCCTGCCAAAACAGGAACTGCCAAAAGACCAATTCCTACAACACCCGCTGCAAAAATTGTTTTAGCAATTAGTCCTGAATTAGGGAAGGTGGAAACTAAAGGCTCAAGTGCTTTTGCAGCGTCAGCTGCTGTTCCAATATTAGTTATTCCTTTACCGTTTAAAACTGAAGCAGCTGTAATAATTATAAAAAAGGCAATTAATTCGGAAAAAAGCATTCCTAAAATAGTATCTATTCTTATTTTTTTTATAAATTGTTTACTTACTCTTGGAGGTTTTATATGGGATTCAGAAAGTCTATTCTCTTTAATTTCTTCCTCAACTTCTTCCGATGCCTGCCAGAAAAACATGTATGGGGATATTGTTGTTCCTAAAACAGCTGTTAAGATAAAAAAGAAAGAAAAATCAAATTCTATATGAGGAACAACAACTGCTTTTAAAACCACGGGCCAATTTTGTCCTGCAATAATTGCCGTAACAGGATATGCAAACAAGGCAAGCGCTAACCATTTTAAAATTTTTGCATAAGATGCATAAGAAGTAAAAAGCTCGAGTGAAAGCATAAAAACAGTAAATATTAAAGCCCAGTAAAAAAATGGCAGGGGAATTATTAAACGCATCGATTCTGCCATTGCACCAATATCTGCTCCAATATTTATGGTATTTGCAACAACTACCAAAGCTACAACCGCATAAAGCATTTTTTTGCTGTAGTTATCCTTTACCGCGGCAGCAATTCCTTTTCCTGTAACTGCTCCTATCCGAGCACAAGCCTCTTGAACAGCAGTCATTAAAGGATACATAAAAATAATTGTCCAAAGCTGACCGTAGCCAAATTGTGCACCAGCTTGAGAATACGTAGCTATTCCTGAAGGATCATCATCTGCAGCTCCGGTAATAAGACCTGGACCAAGAATTTTAAGAAATCTACTAAATGGATTTTTTTTATATCTTGCTAAAAATTTCATAAACTATCACAAATATTGTTACACATGCTTTTTGCTTGACTGCTTGGATATTTCTCTAAATCTTTTAGATCATTTATCACTTTTTGTACTTGAGGCGAAGAAGAAGCAATTTCAATAACATCAATCTTTAAGGCTTCTTTCTTAATTGATTCTACTTTTTCTTGAACTGCTTTTTTAATATCCGGAATTTCTTCAGGAGTACTTATTCCTTCTACCTGTTTAATAGATGACTTAGGAAACGATTCAGTTCTAGAAAAATCATTTTCTGAAAATACATAATATTTTAAAAATAGAACTAAGGCAATTACCCCTATTAAGACAAGAGCCGTGGTAAATATCTTTTTAATATCCCACTGCTTATCTATTTTTGCTTCTTTCACTAAGCTAATTCTATGCAATAGTAAATACTTTTGCAAACCTGTTTATTAAGTTTATCTTAAATTTGTTTCCATGCTTTTTTCTTAATACTTTATGCTTTATACTTAATATTGTGAATTTATTAAATTCAATTATTCTATCTATTGTCGAAGGTATAACGGAATTTTTACCTATTTCTTCAACCGGACATTTAATTCTAACATCAAATATTTTAAACGTTGCTCAAACAGACTATGTAAAGGATTTTGAAATTATAATTCAGCTAGGAGCAATTTTTGCAGTTTTTTTTCTTTACTGGAAAAAGCTTATTGCTAGCAGGGAAATTTGGAAAAAAATATTAATTGCGTTTTTACCAACTGCTATTGTTGGACTCACACTTTACAAATTCATTAAATACTTTTTACTTGGAAATACAAATATTACTCTTCTTGCACTTTTTTTGGGCGGAATTATTTTAATAATTCTTGAGCTTTTATACAAAGAAAAAGAACATCACATAGATAAAATTGAAAGTCTAAGTTTTAAAAATGCATTTCTAATTGGCGTCTTTCAATCTCTTGCAATAATTCCGGGAGTTTCAAGATCTGCAGCAACAATCATCGGTGGATTATTTTTGGGAACAAAAAGAAAAACAGCTGTAGAATTTTCTTTTCTTTTAGCAATTCCAACTATGTTTGCAGCAAGCACTCTTGATATTCTAAAAAGCAACTTTTTTTCTTATACATCTGATCAATATTCTTTTCTTACTGTTGGATTTATAGGATCATTTATTGTTGCCATTTTTGCAATTAAATTTCTCCTTAATTTTATAAAAAAACATACTTTTATTCCGTTTGGAATTTATAGAATCATTGTTTCAATTCTCTTTTGGCTTTTAATAGTTAAGTAATTAATGTAAGATAACAACATGAACTTAAAAAATTTACAAGAAAAGGTTAAACTTTTAGATAGTAAAACAAAAGTTGAATATAAAGTTGAATCTCCCAAAGAAAGAGAAATTCTTGCCAAAACAGTAAAGTTAAATGAAGAAGTTGGAGAACTTTGTAATGATATTTTAGGAATTTTAAAACTTCAGAGAAAATCAAAGCTTGAAAAATTTGATAAAAGAAATATTTATCAGGAATTTGCTGATGTAATTATTACTACAATCCAACTTGCACAAACTGCTGGAGTAGATATCGAAAGAGCAATCTCCGATAAGATGAAAACAATTGAGGTAAGGCTTAAAAAAGAGGAGAAGAAACATGTTCACATTTCAAAAGATATATAATATCGTTTCTAAAATTCTAAGAGGGAAAATTGTAATTTATAAAGAATAGTAGCTTAGGAAGTTTGTGGATAATGACACTTCTTATATTTTTTCTCACTTCCACACCAACACGGATCATTTCTTCCTAGTTTTTTCTTTTTAGGGCTATCTGTATTTACTTGCGTATTGTTTGAATTTGAGGTTGAAACAGTAGCAGTATCAGAGCCCGCTGCTTGGGTTGTAACATGCTTATGCTGCTGTTGCGCTTCAGGAGGTTGCTGAACTTGAACTCTGTAAACCCTATGTACGACTTCATCGTCAATTCCTGCTAAAAGCTGCTCAAACATCTTAAAGCCTTCATTTTTATATTCAACCAAAGGATCTTTTTGCCCATACCCTCTTAACCCAATTCCCTGCCTTAAGTTCTCAATTGCGTCTAAGTGATCCATCCATAAATTGTCTACGACTGAAAGCATTACAAATTTTTCTACTTCATGTATTAAAGCCTCTCCCATTTGCTTTTCTCGTTTTTCGTATACATCCTCTGCTATCTTTATTAACAAATCTGATTTTTCTTGATTTGAAGGGAGTTGTTCAAGTTGAGTTTCAATTTGTTTTAAAGAACTTTCGTCAAAAGGAATTATTGTTGCAAACTTCTCAATAATTTGTTCATTTACAGATTTTTTAGAATCAATACTGACAGCACTTATTTCAACGGCGTTAATAATTGCTGCTGAGACTATCTCTTTAATTTCTTCTCTTAACCCTTTTTCATCCGCTCCTTCAAGCACTTTTCTTCTTCTTTGATAAATTATTTCTCTTTGTTTATTTAATACATCATCATATTCAACTAAATGTTTTCTAATATCAAAATTGTGCCCTTCTACTTTTGTCTGAGCTTGCTCAATCGCGCGAGATACCAACGGATTTTGCAAAGGGACATCTTCAGGCATCTTAAATTTAGTCATAATATTTGAAATTGAGTCTCCTCCAAAAAGGCGCATTATTTCATCATCAAGGCCTACGAAAAATTGAGATGCTCCAGGATCACCCTGTCTCCCAGATCTTCCTCTAAGCTGATTATCAATTCTTCTTGATTCATGCCTCTCCGTTCCAATTACAATAAGACCGCCCCGATCAAGAACTTCTTGGTGCTTTTTCTCCCAAAGCTCCCATTCTTTTGTTCCTTTTTTATCCCGTCCGTCTTCATGTTTAGGAGTATCTCCTCCTAAAATAATGTCTACTCCTCTTCCTGCCATGTTTGTTGCAACTGTAATTGCTCCTTTTTCCCCTGCCTTTGCAATAATTTCTGCCTCTCTTTCGTGGTTTTTAGCATTTAACACTTCGTGCTTTACTCCACGTCTTCTTAGAGCTTGTGCAATAAATTCGTTTTTCTCAATAGAAGTTGTTCCTATTAAAACAGGCTGTCCTTTTTTATAAGCTTCTTCAATTAAATTAGCAACTGCTGAAATTTTTGCTCTTGAAGTTTTATAAATTACATCTGCTCTATCTTTTCTTATCATTTGTCTGTGAGTCGGAATTTCTACTACCTCTAATTTATAAATCTTGTTAAATTCTTCAGCTTCAGTAATTGCCGTTCCAGTCATGCCTGCTAATTTTTCGTACATTCTAAAGTAATTCTGAAGAGAAACTGTTGCCAGGGTTTTTGATTCACGTTGAATCGTTACCCCTTCTTTTGCCTCAATTGCCTGGTGAAGTCCTTCGGAAAGTCTTCTTCCAGTCATAAGTCTTCCTGTAAACTCATCTACTAATATTACTTCGCCGTCTTTTACAATATAGTCTTTTTCTTTATGAAACAGGGTTCTTGCTTTTAAAGCTGCTTCCAAATGATAAACAGTGTCAAAATCTTTCTCATAAATGTCTGAAATTCCAAACATTTTTTCTATCTTAATTATTCCATGATCTGTTAAGTGAGCTGTTCTTAATTTTTCATCAATTTTGTAGTCAATCTCCGAATTTAATTTATCAACAATTTTTGCGTATTCATAATATTTTTGAGCAGGTGCTTCATCAGGAGCTGAAATAATATGAGGAGTTCTTGCCTCATCAATTAATACGGAGTCCACTTCATCTACAACTGCAAAATAGTAACCTCTTTGAACAACTTGTGATAAATCATTTGCCATATTGTCTCTTAAATAATCAAAGCCGAATTCCGAGTTTATTCCGTAAACAATGTCTACCTCATAAGCTTCCTTTCTAGTTATTGGCCGAAGATGTAAAAGTCTATGGTCATTAGCTGATTTATTTGTAAACTCTGGATCAAAGATAAAAGACTGTTCGCTGATAATTGAGGCAATCTTAAGACCCAGGAAATCAAAAATAGGACCCATCCAGCCGCAGTCTCTTCTGGCAAGATAATCATTAACAGTAACTAAATGAACACTTTTCCCTGTAAGCGTATGTAGATAAAGCGCAAGGACTGCAGAGAGCGTTTTTCCTTCTCCTGTTTTTTGCTCAGCAATTTTACCTCTAGCAAGAACAATTCCTGCCATAATCTGAACATCATAATGTCTTTGTCCAATAGTCCTTTTTGCTGCCTCACGAGCTAAAGCAAACGCTTCGGGCAAAACCTGCTCAATATGTTCTCCGTCTGCAAGCCTTTTTCTAAACTCTTCTGTTTTTTTTGGAAAAGCAGCATCTTTTATTTTTTTAGTTTCTTCTTCTAAGGAATTTATTTCATCAATCAGAGGTTTAAGCTTTTTAACTTCTCTTTCGTTAGAATCAAAAAATTTTGTTAGTGATTTAAACATAAATATCAGTCTTTAGGAACCAATTATTATATTTTACCACATTTTATGAGGCTGAGTTTGACACCTTTTACTCTATACAGCTAAATTATATTCACGAGTTATTTTAAGAATAACCATAATTGTTTTTTATAGAAAAACCCCGCTTATTTTTTTTATATATAAAGCGGGGTTTATACCAATTGATCAATTGGTAATCTCCAAATTAATTACCAATCCTATTTCTTCTTCTTCTTTTTCTTTGGCATGAAACAATCACCTCCTTTTTGGCTCACTTCCATCTGTAATTTACGGGGATGGGCAGTGATAATTTTATATTGAGATATTTCCTCTGGTTTGTCAATATTTTTATCCTGCTTCGAAACATCAAGTTTAGATTGAAATAACGCCAAAAATCAGCTAAAAATGCTTATTTTAAAAGAAAAGATAATTATTATTTTTAAAAATAGACTGAGGTTATTTTTTAGGAGTGATTTTGTCTTTTCCTACCCATTTTCTTAAAACTTCTGGAATAATTATTGATCCATCTTTTGTCTGATAATTTTCTAAGATTGCAATAATTGGTCTTGTTGAAAAAGCCGTTCCGTTTAGAATGCTTACAAATTTTATATTTTGTCCATCGCGATATTTAATTCCCAACCTCCTTGATTGAAAATCAGTTGTTGTAGAAGTTGATGTTAGTTCTCTATATTTATTCTGAGTAGGAATCCAAGCTTCAAGGTCATATTTTCTTGCAGCAGGAAAACCTAAATCACCGGTACACATCTTTACAACTTGATAAGGAATATCAAGTAATTTAAGAAATTTTTCCTCAAGTGAAAGAAAATATTCATGTTCTTTATCATCCTCGCCATTTTTTACAAAAGAAACCATTTCTATTTTATCGAATTGATGCGCTCTTAAAATTCCTTTTGTATCTTTTCCGTAAGAACCTGCTTCTCTTCTAAAACAAGAGGAAAATCCAACATATCTTTTAGGTAAATCTTTTGCGTCTAAAATTTCATTTCCATGCATTGCAACAATTGACTGCTCGGAAGTCCCAACCAAAACAAGATTGTCTTTTTCAAAGATATACATATCTTCATCTCCACCGTTTTCCATATATCCAAGCCCTCTCATAATTTCCGTTTTCATTAAAACAGGTGGAAGAACCGGAATAAAATCTTCCTTGATTAAAGTTTCAAATGCAAGTTGTTTTAAGGCAAATTCAAGTAGTACAGCTTCGTTTTTTAGAAAATAAAAGCGCGATCCAGATATTTTTGATGATCTTTCAACATCAATAATATCCAAGGCTTCTCCTAATTCAAGATGGTCTTTTGGAGTAAAGCTAAATTTTTTAGGTTTTCCAACTTTTCTAACAAGCTCGTTTTCCGTATCATTTTTTCCAACCTTTACATCTTTTTTTGCAGGATTTGGAATTGTTAAAAGAAGTGTGTTTAATTCTTTATTTAATTTTTCTAAATTCTTCTCAAATTTTTCAAGCTCATTCTTAATTCTTTTTCCTTCTTCAATATTTCTTTCTTTTGCCGCTTTATTTCTTTGTGCTCTTAGTTCTTGCACTTTTGTATTTAAAGCTTTTTGTTCGGTGTCAATTTTAAGAATTTTATCTAAATCTATCTCAGCTCCTTTATCTCTTGCTGCTTTTTCAACTAATTTTGAATTTTCTCTAATGAATTTAATATCAAGCATAAATTTCCTTTTTTATAATCACTTTTAATTTTTGAATTGCTTTATACCTGTGATTATACACTCGAAGCTCATCATCGGTCAATTCATCTTCGTTATAATATTTCCCACTCTCTGGTAGATAGAAAAACGAACGATACGGATATCCTTTTACTCTTTTTATATAAGGATTTTTTATAATAAGCCCTCTTATTTGATCTTCAGTGCTAAAAACTTTTCCATTTGGGAAAGCCAAAGAAAGAACAACTTTAAAAATAGCGCCTCTATTATCTTCAGGTATTTCTTTTGCAATTTTTCCCAACTTTTTTATAATTTCACTTTCATTTTTCGCCCAATGCTTACTATTTATCCCCGGTTTTCCTTTAAGAGCATCTATTTCTATTCCTCCGTCATCTGCAAGAGTCGGAAGATTTGTTAATTTTGCAAAGTATAAAGCTTTTTTTTGAGAGTTTTCTTTATAAGTTTTTCCATCTTCTTCTACGTCTTGGTTGAAATTTAAATCTTTAAGAGAAATTATTTTTAAATCTAACTTTTTTAAAAACTTTTTAATTTCATTTAATTTCCCTTCATTTCCTGTTGCAATAAGAAGCTTTTTCATATTAAGAGCATAGCATAAAAGTTATTGCAATTTTTATTTTTTGTGCGATAATAATGCTCAATGATAGAAAATCCTAGTTTTCGAGTCGGAAAATTAGAAGATTTAAATATTAAACAAGCACTTGTATTAACAACGCTTGAGAATAATACTGGATTAAATCTTAAGGTTGCTATTGCAGAATGTTTAAAACATTCTGGAAAGACAGGAGGAATTTTTGAAGCAGGTGTTAAAAGCGCAAATATTGGAGGCTCTAGTATTTTACAGGATTAAGCAATTTAAATCTCTTTACAACAAACTCTCTCTTCAGAGATAATATTAACCAGCTTGCCTTTGGTCCATGATTTTTATCTAAAAGAACTGTATAGATTGCCGAAAATGCTTCTTTAGAAGAAATTTCCAGTTCTTTTCCCCATTCATAAAGCATTTTTTGGAATTCTTCAGGATCCCAGTCTTTATTTAACTCTAATATTATTTTTTTCAAAAACTCTTTTTGTTTTGTACTTAATTTTTTAGCACTTTCAGGAAGCTGTTTGCAAATTGTAAATCTTACAGACTCCGATGCATATTTATCTAACCAGTTTTGTGCATACTTTACCCATTCTTCCAAACCTTCTTTCTTAATTGTCTCTTCCATATTAGGCATTTGTACCCATTGAGCAAGTGTTGTAAATCTAACTTTAGGAGGAATTTTTACTTCTTTTATTTGAGACATTTCAAATATTCTTGATAAATCATCTTCTTTTTTATTAGAATATGCATCTGCTGCTTTTTGGTACTCGTCAAACAAAGTCGGAATTGTATCCTTTTCTAAAGGATCAAAGTTTATTTGCTGATTAACTTTTATTTTAGCCATTAAAAATCTCACAAGCTCCGGAGGAATAATCTCTAAGATGTCTTTTGCGCTTATTCCCACACCTTTTGATGAAGACATTTTTCTTCCACCAATCAAAAGCCATTCATAGGCTATTGGATAAGGAACAGGGTAGTTTATTACTCTTTTACAAATAAGCTTTGCAAGGTCATGAGAGCCTCCCGAAGACATATGATCTTTTCCTGCTCCTTCAACTGTTATACCAACTGCTTTCCATTTTGCAGGCCACTCAACTTTCCAAGAAAGTTTTCCTACCATTTCTTTTTCCGTACTAAAGGGAGATGCTTTCCCTTTTTTTCCACAACCCTTAGTCCATTTAACTTTATCAACTACACATTCATATGAAACTTCTTTTCCATCCCAGTCTGTTACAGAAACAGTAGAGATTTTTCCGCAAGACGGACAATACAACTGAAACGGATACCAATTATCAGGCAATTCCTTTTTATACATTTCTTTGTAAATTTGCCTAACCTTATCTGTTTTGTCTAAAACCTCTTTTATAACAGGATTCATTTTCCCGCTTGTGTATAAATCTTTTGTCCAAAGAATTTTTGGATTGCAACCTATTTTATTAAATGCTTCCTGAAATTCCAGAGCAAAATATTTTGCATAGTTTTCAAAACCTTCAACAGGAGATGGAATTTTAAATAAGGGCATTCCTAAATACTTTTCATATTTTTCCCTAGAAAGATATGAGGGAATATCATCCATTGGATCGTGATCTTCAAAAATATAGGTAAATTCAACATTTACTCCTTTTTCTTTTAAAATTTTATATACAAGATCGTGAACAACAACGCCTCGCAAAGCACCAACATGAATTCTTCCGGACGGGGTTTTCATATCATCAACCCAATATGGTTTATATTTTCCTGATTTTATGATTTCGTCTGCAACTCTATCTGCCCAAAACATAAGCATATTATACAAGATTTAAAGGTAAAATTGCAGTTAATTAAAAATCTTCTAAAGTTGAAGTGTCTCCAATAGACAATCCTAGCTCTTTTGCTTTTAAAACTCTTCTCATAATTTTTCCTGATCTTGTCTTTGGTAGTCTATCTATAAATTCAATTTCTCTTGGATATAAATGGCCAGCTAAATTATTTTTTACAAATGCTTTTATTTTTTCTTTTAATTCATTTGATTCTTTAATTCCTGGTTTTAAAACTATAAATGCTTTAATAATCTCTCCTCTTACTTTATCTGGTTTTCCAATTACTCCTGCTTCAACAATGCTTGGATATTCAACTAAAGCACTTTCAACTTCAAAAGGCCCAACTCTTTCAGCTGCTGTGTTTATAACATCGTCTATTCTTCCAAAAAACCAAAAATATCCATCTTTATCTTTATAGGCTCTATCTCCTGAGATATACCAGTCATTAATAAAATAGGAGTTAAATTTCTCTTTGTTTTTCCAAATCTCTTTCATCAATGAAGGAATCGTATTTTTCCCAAGAGCAAGATTACCTTCTTTTCCATCGGGCAGTTCTTTTCCGTTATCATCAACAATTGCTGCTATTATTCCTGGGAATGGTTTTCCCATAGATCCTGGCTTTATATCCATTGAGGGATAATTTGATATTGCAATTGCTCCAAGCTCTGTTTGCCACCATGTATCATGAAACGGTAATCCAAATACCTCCAGTCCCCACCAGATTGCTTCAGAATTAAGTGGTTCTCCTACACTTGCTAAATACCTTAAGGAGGATAAATTAAAGTCCTTTGGGTTTACCTGTGAACCCATTAACATTCTTATTGCTGTTGGAGCTGTATACCAAATATTTATTTTGTAATCTTCGATTATTTTGTACCAATTTTCAGGAGAAAATTTTCCCTCATAAATTACTGAGCTTCCACCAATTCCCAAGACCCCCAAGACGTTATAAGTAACTCCTGTAACCCAGCCCAAATCAGCAGTACACCAATATATATCATCTTCCTGTACATCTAATACATATTTCGTAGTTAAAATTGCTTGAAGAACATCGTAGTGAGAATGCACAACTCCTTTTGGTTTTCCAGTAGTTCCAGAGGTATATAAAATGTATGCATAATCTTCTTTTTTTAAATGCTTTATGGAAAAATCTTCTTTTGCTTTTTCCATTTCTTTTTGATAATAAATAACGTTTTCTCCTTTAGGTTGGCTAACCGACCCTCTTTCTACAATAATTACTTTTTCAAGTTTTGGTAAATCCTTCCAAATCTTTTTGATTCTTGGGAAAAGAGTTGCGTTTGTAATAAGCAATTTTGCATCACAGTCTTTAAGTCTATCCAAAAGGGCTATTTCTTGAAAGGCTGGAAATAATGGTCCAGCAATTGCTCCAATTTTTAAAATTCCAATAAAGGCGATGTGTCGTTCTGGAATGGATGGAAGAAATATAAAGACTCGATCTCCTTTTTTAACATTATTATTTATTAAAACATTAGAAAATTTATCAGTAAGCTTTTTTAGCTTGGTATATGTATATTTTTCTTTATCTCCTTTTTCACCTTCAAAATATAAGGCAACCTTGTTTCTTCTTTCTCCTTTTGCGTATCTGTCAATTAAGTTATACGAGGCATTTAATTTTTTATTTTCAAAAAAATCAATTTCATTTTCATAATTTTTTTCTGAAAACGAATTGTAAAGATTATCGTAGTTTATTAAATTTGGTTTTTTTGGAAAATTTTCAATTTCCTTGTGGATGATATTAGAATTCTTATTCACAATCTACACTAATTATATAAATTTAGGGCTTAATTAGTCCACTGACATAATTGTGTATAAAATCTTTCCAGCAGGAGCTTCTACCTCAATTTTTTCTCCTACTTTTTTACCAATTAATGCTTTTCCCAAAGGAGATTCGTGAGAAATTTTCTTTTCGGTTGGATCTGCTTCCCATTCACCTACAACCATAAAGCTTTCTTTTTTACCTTTTATATTTACCGTAACTTTTGATCCAAGTTTAACAATGTGGTTTGTGTTTTTAGCATTTTCATTAATCATTACCACTTGTTTTAAAAGTTCTTCCAACTCATCTACTCTTCCATCAATAAAAGAGAGCTCTTCCCTTGCGGCAATATATTCTGCATTCTCTGAAAGGTCACCCATATTTCTTGCCTGGGAAACTCTTTCTAAGATTTCAGGTCTTTTTACTTTACTAAGCTCATCATGCTCTTTCTTAAGCTCTCCTAGGCCAGTTTTTGTTAAGTATATTTTTTTTGTATCCATATGTTTTTTAAAATAAAAACCCTCTCTTGCTTAAGGGGATAGAGGGGGTAATTGTTTTCAATTATCAATTTTATGGAATGATATAGGAATTTCACAGCTTTGTCAATAACCTCTAGTAGTGCTACTATATCAACTGATAAACTCAAATTTTGAAGCTAAAAGATAGGCTTTTTCTTTTGTTTCTTCATTTACAAATATCTCAACAATTCCCTCATTTGGCTGTCCATAATAAATGCTAAAACCAAGAGGTGCGGAAAGAATTAAGGGTAATACTGCCAAATCATCTTCTCCCTTTATTAAAATCAAAGTTTTCTCGTTTTTTTTAAAAGCGCTAATTATTTTTTTAAATAAATCAGCAGTTATATGCCCAGAAGGATTAGTAACGTTTACAATTTTCTCGTTCTTTTTAAATCCTAATTCTTTTATATTTTCAAAAGTTTTTTTTCTTCTAACTAAAAAGTCAAAGATGGCAATTTGCGGTTTTGTATTATTTATATTTGCTTTTTTTGTTGTAATATCCCCTACTGTTGCAAAACCAAACTTGTAATTAAATTTTTCAATATCTTTTAAAAGCCTCCCAAAAGGCCTACTTAATTCAGGACGTAATTTAACAGGAAGTAAAAGCTTTCCCTTTAGCCATTTTTTATTAACATATAATTTTCCTTCTCTATTCATTTCTCCATTTCTTATTCTTCTAGAAGAAATTTCACCTCTGTCTTCTGCAAGGATCATTTTATTAATAATTATTTTAAGTTTTCTTAGTTTTTTTTCTTCTCTTTTTTTGTTAATAATTTCTGCTACTTTCAATCCAGTTTTTGAGATAAGTAAAGCATCAATGTTTTTTTCTTTAAGTGTTGGCCCAAAAGCATCATTAATTTTAATAAGTTTTGCTCTTTTTAAAAAATTTTTCTCTTTCAAAAAACAGGTAACTATTTTTTTCCTCTTTTCAAATTCTTCAATCCCTGAAGTCTTTTTACTTTTTACATAATTATTGCTAGTTATCCCAATTAAAACTTTTTCTGATAAAAGAAATGCTTTTTTTAAAAAATCTTCATGTCCTTTATGGAAGTAATCAAAAGTTCCGCCAATTGCAATCATTTTTAATTTTTTATTCATATTTTTTTATTTTTTTATTAAATTTATTAAGAATTTTACTTCTATAGTCAACTGCATGAAATGCCAAAAAATCTTTAGTAACAGTTTCAATTGTAATATTTTTTTTCATAAATGAGTATTGTGCTTTTCTTGCAATAGGTTCTAAAAGTCTAAGCATGTTAATTTGCCACATTTTTATGTTTCTTTTTGGAACTTCTATTTTTTTCTTGCTTAAAAGCGCATTTGGTAAAAATTTTTTAATCCAACTATTTTTTCTTAAAAACTTAGTATATGTTTTATTTCGCTCAAAAATAGGAAGCATTTGAACAGCTTCATGTGCAGAGTATAAATCTTGCTTATTTTTTTCCAAAGATAATTTATTCTCACCTATAATCATATTTAAGCAAATCTTATCCTTAACATCTTTTTCTGCTCTTTTTCTATAAACTCCCAAAGTTTTTAATAAAAGTATTGCAAAAAGTCTTGTGATCCAAATTGTGTTTTTTGAAGTAATAATGAAAATATCTATATCTTCTTTTCTTCTTGAACTTAAGAGAGCAAGAGATCCAGTAATGCCTATAAAATAAACTGATGGAATAAATGAAATAAGTTTTGCAATTTTTCTTGCTTTTTTAATTTTTATTAAACTTTCTTTATTCCTTTTTTCTCTTTCTTTTATATTCTTACTTTTCCCTTTAAGAAAATAGAAATTGTTTTTACTTACAATTCTTTTTTCATTAAAGCTTAATAGAAAATCTTTCTTACTTATTTTTTTATTTGAAATTAAGTAAATCCAAATTTCCTCTTTTTTTAGGGGAAAATCAAAAATATCGCTATATACTAAGGTTTTTAAAACCGGATTTTTACTGTCCATAATCCTTTAGAACCTGAGACTCTCCTTGAATAAGAGTCTGGACAGCTGTTTCAGAAGATGTATTTTCAAGAATTGAGCCAATTGCATTTTCTAAATATTTGTTTAGTTTTGAATTTATTCCATTATCATATGTTTCACCAATAAAATACGAAGATGTGGCGTTTTTTGCTTGAGCTATAAACGGATAAATATTTGGATTATCTTTTAATTTATCTCCAAGCTCCATTCTTGCGTAAGGTTCTCCAAATTCCCTTGTTTTTGATGCTTCTGTATATATTTTTTCAGAAGATTCTTTGCTGGTTAAAAACTTTAGGAATAATAAAGCTTCTTTTTGATATTTACTTTTGGAAGAAACTCCTTCAACCCAATAACTTGCAATTGTTTTATTTTGATCAGGAAGCTGAGGAACTGACACGATTTTAAAATCAAGATCTTTATTAATTGCTTTTATCGTAAAATAATCCCAGGAGTAACCAAAATACATTCCCAAATTTCCTTTTGCAAAAGCAAGAATAGATGAATCTTGTGTATCATCCCATACATTTCCTTCATCTAATGAAAATATTGTGTAGAAATCTAAAGCTTCTGCTGCTTTTTTTGGATTTTCCGAAAGATTTGTTATATCTAAACCGCTTTGAACAAAAAGCAGAGAAATAATATCCGGCGCATGCATTATGTTTGAATATGTTCCCATAGCAGCACCCGCCGTCTTTATTTTTTCATTTTCATCTTTTACGGTTATTGCTCTTGCGTGACTCATAAATTCTTCCCAATTTATTGGCGGATTAAACCCTGCTGCTTGAAAAATTTCGCTATTAATATACAAAGAAAGAACGTCAATTTCCAATGGTATTCCATAAATTGCACCTTTTTTAATTAAATCTTTTTGTACAACCGGATAAAAGGAGTTTTTAAACTCATTGGCATCGATTATGTCGCTTGGGATGGGAAGCAAGAATGAAGAGATCATTGGAACCCAGGTATTATGAAATCTAAAAATATCAGGACCATTACCATTCTTTACTCTTGTATCAAGTCTTTCTCTATATTCTTTTATATCTTGCTTTACATAGTTTACAGTTATATTTGGATTTTTCTTTTGAAAATCATCAATCACGGGCTGTATTACTCGCTTATCTTCCCATAGACCCCAATAAGTTAATGTTACTTTTTCGTTTTTATTACCTGTAAATCTTGGAATTACAAAAGTAATTATTAAAAAAGCAATTATCGCTATTACTACTAACCCTAGAAATATTTTCCCAATTTTTTT
The DNA here is from genome assembly GCA_043807135.1 of Candidatus Levyibacteriota bacterium. Taxonomy (GTDB): domain Bacteria; phylum Patescibacteriota; class Microgenomatia; order Levybacterales; family UBA12049. Next base: position 51,146 of record JAZDGF010000003.1, read on the forward strand.
AAAAGGTGACAACTTTCTTTCTTGAAAATTTTCACTTTCTGAAGGAGGTAAAGGTGGAGATGAAGCTCCATCTGTCTGAGCAAGAGGTTTAGTATCCTGAGGAGAAATTGGCTGTGCTTGCAAAGGTGACTGACTCACTGATTGTGCCAGAGGAACTTGTTGGGTTTGTTGAGCTTGATTTTGTGTTTGTCCGAAAATAGAACTTTCTTCCATATATATAGTATAATACCATGTGGGAATAGGCGCAAATGAAAAAATTTTTAAAGCAAGTAAAAAAAAAGCATTTTTTTAGAGCCTTTAGGGTTGTTTTCTGGTTCTCCGTTGGAGCTTTTTTAGGCTTATTTCTTATTACAAACCTTGGTTTTTTTGTTTTTCAAAGAATTTATTACGATAAAATATATCCTGGAATCATAATTAATGGTGTAAATTTTGGAGGAAAAACTACTTTAGATATAGAAGCTTATTTTGAGAAGAAAAATAGCTTTACTGAAAACACCTCACTTGTTTTTACTAGCGATTACGGAATAGCTACTGTTTCTGCTAAGGCAATTGACTTTGGATACAACGGTACTCTTCTTGCATCTCAAGCATATACCCTAGGAAGATCAAAAAATACCCTTTCAAACGTTGGTCTTATTTTTCAATCTTATTTAAACGGTATTTATCTTTCTAATTCATATACTTATTCTGAAGATAAGCTTAGAAAAATTTTAGAGCCAATTAGTGCAATTATTGATAAAGAGCCTAAAGATGCTTTGTTTAAATTTGAAAGCGGCAGAGTTACTACTTTCAGCCCCTCAGAAAACGGGCAAGTTTTAGATTTTGAAGAGCTAAATCGCATTGTTTCTTCAAAAACAATTTCCATTATTTCATCAGAAAAACCTAAAACTATTGTTATTCAGATCCCAATAATGACAATTGAACCTGAAATCAGCACGGATAAAGTAAATAATTTAGGAATTAAAGAGCAAATAGGATCAGGAACCTCTCTTTTTCAACACTCAATTCCAGGAAGAATTTTTAATGTAACTCTTGCAGCAGCACGAATGAATGGGGTTTTAATTGCCCCTGGAGAGACTTTTTCTTTTAATAAGGTGCTTGGTGATGTTTCTTCTTTTACGGGCTACAAACAGGCATACGTTATAAAGGATGGAAGAACTGTTTTAGGAGACGGAGGAGGAGTTTGCCAGGTCTCCACAACACTTTTTAGAGCCATTCTTGATTCGGGAATGCCAATCCTAGAAAGACATGCTCATGCTTACAGAGTAGAATATTATGAGCAAGATTCTCCACCGGGAATTGACGCAACAGTTTATAGCCCGTCGCCTGATCTTAAATTTAAAAATGACTCAGAAAATTATATTCTTATTCAAAGCTTTGTAGATCCTAATGTTTTAAGACTTACTTTTGTTTTATATGGAACTAAAGACGGACGAGAGGTAATTATGACTAAGCCCGTAGTCACCAATCAAACACCACCTCCCCCACCTCTTTATCAAGATGACCCAACTCTTCCCAAGGGAGTAGTAAAACAAGTTGACTTTTCTGCCTGGGGAGCAAGAGTCTATTTTACAAGAACAGTTACAAAGAACGGGAAGGAAATAATCGCAGACAAGTTTATCTCTAATTTCAGAGCTTGGCAAAGTGTTTATTTAAAAGGAACAAAGGAATAAATGGGCAGGATAGTAAACGAAAATCAAATAGGGAAAATAGCAGAAAAATTAAGACTGAGGGGGGAAAAAATTGTTGTAACAGGCGGATGCTTTGACATAATCCACCTCGGTCACGTAAAACTTCTTAAAAAATCAAAACAAAAAGGAGATATTCTAATTGTGCTCCTTGAAGGAGATAAATCTGTTAAAAAACTTAAAGGGAAAAACAGACCCGTAAATAAACAAAGCGAACGCGCAGAAATTCTCTCTTCCTTTTCGTTTGTTGATTTTGTTGTAAAGCTTAAAAAACTTGCATCTGATAAAGAATATGATAAACTTGTATCTTGCATAGGACCGCACGTAATAGCTGCCACAGAAGGTGACTCTGGCATAAGACACAAAAAAAGACAAGCAAAATTAACTGGCGCAAAAATAGTTTTTGTTGTTAAAAAAATTAACAACAAATCAACTACTCGCCTTACGAAGTTAGGATACTTAATATGAGTTTTTTTAGAAAATTTTTAACAGGGTTAATAATTATAGCTGTAATAGTAATTATTTCATTTATTGTTTCACGAGTATTTTTTGGAAACTTCCCATTTGAAAAACAGGGAACTGCAACAATTGAAAAACAGGTTTTTAATGTAACTGTTGCAAAGTCTGCTAAAGAAAAAGAGATAGGTTTATCGGGCAAAAAAAACTTACCAGAAAATCAAGGAATGTTATTTACGTTTGATAAAGAAGGTTATTATGGTTTCTGGATGAAAAATATGCTGTTTCCAATTGATATTATTTACATAAAAAAAGGAAAAATTATTACCATTTTTGAAAATGTTAAACCGCCAAAAGACACAAAAGGACAACTACTTGTTTACCAACCAAGTCAACCTGCTGATACGATTTTAGAAATTAATGCAGGGCTTGTTAAAAAGTATAAAATTAAAGTTGGAAATGAAGTAAAGTATGAAAATATTGGCAATTGAAACCTCTTGTGATGAAACAGCCGCAGCAATTATTGAAGGAAATTCTAGCAAGAATAAAGTAAAAATTCTATCAAATATTGTTTTGTCTTCTTTAAAACTTCACGCAAAAACCGGAGGAATTATTCCAGAAACAGCCGCAAGAGAACAGATAAAATATATTTTACCTGTAATTGAAAATGCTTTTAAAAAAGCAAAAATATCCATTAGTAAAAATAGCGCTCCTGATATTGATGCAATTTCCGTAACAATAGGACCGGGACTAATTGGTTCTCTTTTAATCGGAGTAGAAACTGCAAAAACCTTAGCTTTTGTCTGGAAAAAACCAATAATTCCAGTTAATCATTTGTACGGACACATTTATGCTAATTTTATTAAACAAGCTAAAAGTAAAAATATTGAATTCCCCGCTATTGTTTTAGTTGTTTCTGGAGGACATACAGATCTTCTTCTAATGAAAGGGCACGCTAACATTAAGTGGCTTGGAGGAACCAGAGATGATGCAGCAGGAGAAGCTTTTGATAAAACAGGTAGACTTCTAAATTTAGCTTATCCGGGAGGACCAAGTATAGAAAAAGTAGCAAAAAAAGGAAACGGCAAAGCTTATAACTTTCCAAGGCCTTTAATTAACTCTTCTGATTTTGACTTTAGCTTTAGCGGTCTTAAGACTGCAGTTCTAAGAGAAGTTAAAAAGATTAAACGGCTAGATAATAAAAAAGTTGCGGATTTATCAGCATCTGTTCAAGATGCAATTATTGATGTTTTAATAAAGAAAACGCTTAAGGCTACGAATAAAAATCACGCAAAATCAATTCTTATTTCAGGAGGAGTTTCTGCAAATGAAAAGCTTGTTGATCAATTTAAACTAGCGATTAAAAAAAACAAGTTAAGTATTTCATTTTTTGTTCCAGAAAAATGGCTATGCACCGATAATGCTGCTATGATTGGAGCTGCTGCTTTTTTCAAAGGGAAGAAAATACCCTGGCAGGATATTGAAGTTAACCCCGAACTTTATTTTAATTAGTGCTAAAATAAAAGAATGCAGATAGAGCTACTGTTTATTTCTTTAATTCTAATTATTGGCATAATCTTAATTTATGGAAAAATTTCTTCTATAAACAAATCTCAGTCTGACAAAACCCTTCTTGAGTGGCTTAAATCAATGCAAAAATCACTTGATTCTTCAGCCTCTACAATGAATAGAACACTTCAAGAAAATTCAAAACAATTAAATGAAAGGCTTGATAAAACAGCTATGACCATGAGAGACGTTGGAAGAGAAGTTGGACAAATGAGTGAAATTGGAAGAAGCATGAAAGATCTTCAGGAATTTTTAAAAAGTCCAAAACTTCGAGGAAATATCGGCGAACATGTTTTAAAAGATTTAATTTCTCAGATGTTTCCTAAAAATAACTTCTTTTTGCAATACGAATTTAAAACAGGAGATAGAGTTGATGCAGCTATTAAAACAGACGCTGGAATTTTACCCATAGATTCAAAGTTTCCGATGGAAAATTTTCAGAAGATGACAAAGGCAGAAGGCAAACAAGAAAAAGATGCTTTTCAAAAAGAATTTGTAAGGGATATTAAAAAACATATTAGTACAATTTCTAAAAAATATATTTTGCCAAATGAAGGAACTATGGATTTTGCCTTAATGTATGTTCCAAGCGAATCTGTATATTATGAAATCGTAAATATATTAGAAATAATGGATTTTGCAAAACATGAACGTGTTTATATTGTATCTCCTTCTACTTTATACGCACATTTACAAACCATTCTGCTTTCTTTTGAAGGAAAAAAAATTGAACAAAAATCAAAGGAAATATTTATTATGCTTAGGGGGCTTCAAGTAAATTATAACAAGGTAAACGAAAGTCTAAATGTTTTAGGAAAACATCTAAATAATGCCTCCTCTCAATTTAGTAATGTTTCAGGAGGCTTTTCAAGCATAGGGCAAAAGATAAATATTACAAGACTACTTGAAGAAAAAATAATTAAAAACAGGAAAAAAAATTAAGTTGCATTTATTTTTAAAGAGTGCTATTGTTTTATTAATATGGATAAGAAGCTCTTATATGTAACAATTATTGTCCTACTCTTAATAGGAGCAATCTATTTTGCTATAAATAAAGGAGTTTCTTCTCCGACTAAGAAAGATTCTGGTGCAAATCTAAATACTAAATCTACAGAAATTCAAGAAGTAGTTACAGTTACAAAAAATGGTTTTGATCCAAAAGACTTAAGCGTAAAAGCAGGAACAAGAGTTATTTGGACAAATAAAAGCGGTGGTCCCGCAACTGTTAACTCGGATAATCACCCTGATCACCTACTTTTTCCTTTCTTAAATTTAGGTGAATTTGGTGATGAATCCTCTGTTCAAGTAATTTTTGATAAATCTGGAAAATATCCTTACCACAATCATTTAGCCCCAAGTCAAACTGGAACAGTAACAGTCGAGTAATTCTGTTTTTGTGATACAATTACCTCTATCTTAAATGGATAAAAAGCTTAACAAACAACAGCTTACTGCAGTAACTCATGGCAGCGGACCTCTTTTGATAATCGCCGGGGCTGGAACAGGAAAAACTACTGTTATAACAGAAAGAATTAAATATTTAATTCTTGATAAGAATACTAACCCTTCAGAAATTCTAGCACTTACCTTTACTGAAAAAGCTGCAATGGAAATGGAAGAAAGGGTAGATAAAGTAATGCCTTACGGATATACTCAGATGTGGATTTCTACGTTTCATTCTTTTTGTGATAAAATTCTTCGTCAAGAAGCAATTCATATCGGATTAAATCCAAGTTATAAATTATTAACCGAAGCAGAAAGTATTTTACTTATAAGAAAAAATCTTTTTAAATTTAATCTTAAATATTTTAGACCACTTGGTAATCCAAATAAATTTTTAGGAGGGTTGCTGCAGCACTTTAGTAGATTAAAAGATGAAGATGTAAGTGTTAATGAATATTTAAGGTTTTCGAAAAACTTAAAGAGGAAAAAGAAACAGGATAAGCAAGAAGTAGAAAAAACAATTGAACTTGCCAATGCATACAAAGCTTATGAGGAATTAAAAACAAAAGACGGCGTTATGGATTTTTCCGATCTTATCTCAAATACTCTTAATCTTTTTAAGAAACGGAAAAATATTCTTAAAAACTATCAGTTACAATTTAAATATATTTTAGTTGATGAGTTTCAAGACACAAATTATGCACAAAATAAACTGACAGAACTTCTTTCAGGAGAAAAAAAGAATATAACAGTCGTTGGAGATGATGATCAATCAATTTACCGTTTTAGAGGAAGCTCCATTTCAAACATCATTCAATTTAAAGAAAAATTTCCTAAAACAAAAATCGTAACACTTACAAAAAACTATAGATCTACAAAAGAAATCCTTGATAGAGCTTACAATTTAATTCAATTCAATAATCCAGATCGACTTGAAGCAAAAGAAAAAATTAACAAAAAATTGAAATCAGCAAGAAATATTTCGGGAGAAAATATAAGTTTTAGTTTTTCAGACAGAGCAGAAGATGAAGCAGATTCAGTTGCTGAAAAAATTAATAAGCTAACACAAAATAATACGTTCCAATTTAAAGATATTGCAATTTTAGTTAGAGCAAACAATCATGCCCAAGCATTTATAAGAGCATTTGAAAGAAAAAGAATCCCTTTTCAATTTTTAGGCCCGGGAAAATTGTTTCAGCGTGAAGAAATAAAAAATTTAGTTTCCTACTTAAAGATTCTTTATAATTTTGAAGATTCAATCTCCCTTTATAGAGTTTTAACTATGTCTATTTTTAAACTGAATGCAATAGAAATTGCATCTCTGTTAAACCTTTCGAAAAGAAAAAACTATTCACTTTTTGAAACTTTAGAAAAAGTAGATGAATCTTTTCTAAGCCAACAAACAAAAGAAAAGATAAAAAATATTAGTAAAATGATAAAAAAACACTTGAAGCTCGTTCCTAAAGAATCAGCTGGACAAATTCTTTTTTATTTTTTGCAAGACAGTGGTTTTTTAAAAGAAATAATAAACCCAAAAACAGAAAAAGATGAATTAGCCGCAAAAAATATGGCAAAGTTTTTTGATAAACTAAAAACCTATGAAACAGAACGTGAGACAGCAACTGTTTTTGAAGTTGTTGATTGGATTGATCTTTCAATGCAAGTTGGAGAGAGCCCTTTAAGCACAGACTTTGATTGGACTGAAAATAACGCCGTTAATATTTTATCTATTCATTCAAGTAAGGGTCTTGAATTTCCAGTTGTATTTTTAGTTAATCTTGTTTCAGAACGTTTTCCCACAAGACAAAGAAAAGAAATAATTCCTATTCCTTCCGAATTTATTAAAGAAATTTTACCGAGTGGTGATTTTCATATAGGAGAAGAGCGAAGACTTTTCTATGTTGGAATGACTAGAGCAAGAGACTTATTATTTATGACCGCATCAAAATATTACAGTGAGGGAAAAAGAGAAAGAAAAGTATCTCCTTTTGTATATGAATCACTAGGGGAAAAAAACATAATCAAAATACTTGAAAAGGATAATTCTAAAGATAATCGTCAATTATCCTTATTAAACTGGGAACAAACTGCTCAAATTGACATACCAGTTAGTTCAAATATTTCTATAAATTATCTTTCTTATTCTCAAATTCAAACTTTTGATATCTGTCCTCTTCATTATAAATTAAAATATATTTTAAAAATTCCTACCCCTCAAACCTCTGCACAAAGTTTTGGAACAAGTGTTCATACAAGTCTTAGAGATTTTTATCAAAGCTGGATTGCGGGACAAAAGATAGCTAAGAGAGATATTGAAAGTTTAATTAAAAAAAACTGGATAAATGAAGGTTATCAAAGTAAAGAGCATGAAGCAAAAACATTTAAAAAAGCAAAACAAATAATTCTTAGCTATTTGGAGAAAAATTTTGATGAAAAAAAACTTCCGATTAAACTTGAATATCCTTTTAACTTTATGATTAAAAATTTAAAAATTGGAGGGAGAATAGATAGAATAGACTTGTTAAAAGATAACAAAATTGAAATTATTGACTACAAAACTGGAACTAATATTCCTGACGAAAAATTTTTAGCAAAAAATATGCAGCTTGCTGTATATGCACTAGCAATAACAGAGCTTAGAGATAAAATACTTTATAAAAAACCTGAAGATATTATTCTATCTTTTTATTATCTTGAAGAAGGAAAAAAAATAAGTACTATAAGAACTAAAGAGCAGCTAGAAGAGACTAAGGAAAAAATTCTGGAGAAATCAAAACAAATTGCAAATAGCGATTTTGTCTGCAGTAAAAACAGGCTCTGCTTAACCTGCGAATACAAGATTCTTTGCTCAGCATAAAGAGCCTCTAGTTTTACATTTAGATCATTACTTGATATAATTAACGTTGGATTCTAGGAAGTAGGTTGCTAGTCCCGATTTATTCGGGACAGGAAAGTCCAGACAGGTGTAAAGCCGGGGACGGAACGTAAGTTCCGACTAGTAATATCTGGTACCTAAGATTTTTATCCACGTGTGGATCTTAGGACAGGTTTTGAATTAACAAAATCTGAGAGCAACAGAGACGAGTGGATGTGAAACGGGCAATCCCACCTGCTGCAACCTCCGAATGATGCGTTATTACTTGCTTTACAGGAGCATCAAAGCTTGAGGGCATCTCGTTAATTCGAGACAGAAGTGATGAAACATCACAGCTGAGATAGATTGCAACTAAAACAGAATCTGGCTTATTCACTTCCTGGAATCCTTTTTATTTACCCCTAGGAATTTTCATACCCCCTACAATAAAACAACTAGGATAAGACCTCTCATAAAAGACAAGTTAAAAATATTTAAGGAGTGCGAGAAGATTTTGATTTACGATAAAAAAATTAATGAGTTAAAAACGTAAGCAAGAATTACACAGTATAAATGAAGTTAAAATTATCCTATCTATACACAAAACTTAGAAAACAATCATTTAAGAACGATAATGAAAGTCGTTTTTAGCCCAAGCGTTATAAAAATATTAAATAAGAATTATTTTACGGCTTTTTTTAAGGTCTTGCCTGGCGTAAAACCAGGAGCATTTCTAGCACCGATTGTAATTTTTTCTCCTGTTTTTGGGTTTCTTCCCGGTCTTTGAGCTCTTTTTCTAACACTGAAAGTCCCAAAACCAGTAATTACAACTTTTTCTCCTGTTTTAAGTGAATCTCTAATTCCGTTTAAAAAATGTGTAACAGCTTCTCTTGATGCTTTATTGGTAAGATTTGCTTTTTTTGCAACTAATGCAATTAAGTCATTTTTTGTCAAATTTCATCACCTCCTTTATTTGTTTTAAATTATTTTTATAATCCCTTTCAATTTATTTATAAAATAAATTTGGGCATGTATTAACTAGTAAATAAGATTAGGTCTAAAATACAATGAAAACGAACACTTTGTCAAGACCTGATTTTATTAAACTAAATGAAGATTATTAAGATTGAGAAGAAACTGCTCTAAATTCTCTAATTACAGTTACTTTTACATCGCCTGGAACTGCTAATGCACTGCTTATTTCATCTCTAATTTTAGATGCTAAAACGGTTGTCTGTGCATCATCCAATCTTCCCGGATCAATAATTACTCTTAATTCTCTTCCTGCTTCAAATGCGTATGCATCTTGAACTCCTTCATATTTTTTTGCCATTTCTTCCATTTCTGTAAGACGTATTGCATATTCTTCAACATCTTCATATCTTGCTCCAGGACGTGCTCCAGAAATAGCATCGGCAATATAAACAATAACTGACTCCATAGAGGAAAAGGGCTTATCTTCATGATGTTCTAAAACAGAATTAATAACAGGTTCTGGCATATTGTATCTCTTTAAAAGCTCTGCTCCTAATTTAACGTGATTTCCTTCTCCTTCTACAACTTTGCCTACATCGTGAAGAAGACATCCAAGTCTTACAATATTTGCATCTGCACCAACTTCTTGGGCTATATGAACACCAATTTTAGTTTCTTCTAATGTATGAACAATTAAATTTTGGCCATAAGAAGTTCTAAATTTAAATCTTCCCAAAATTGATAACAAATCTTTCGATAGATTAAAAACACCAGCTTCATGAGAAAGTTTTTCTCCCTCATCAAACATTACTTTTTCTACTTCTTTTTTAGTTTGCTCAACAATTTCCTCAATTCTAAACGGTTGAATTCTGGTGTCCTTAATAAGTTTATCAAGAGACCTTCTAGCAATTTCTCTTCTCACTTGATCAAAACTTGAAAGTCTAATTATTCCTTCTTCATCAAGATCAACATCTACTCCAGTTGCCTGTTCAAATGCACGGATGTTTCTTCCTTCTTTTCCAATGATTCTTCCTTTAATATCTTCATCGGAAATTTTTACAGTAGAAACAGTAAATTCGGCAATGTAGTTAAGTGCACCATGTCGCATGCTGTCAACCAATATTTCCTGTGCTTTTTTATCTGCAGTTTTTTTAGCAAATTCTTCTTTTTCTTTAATTATTTTTGCAATTGCCTGGGATTCTTTTTCCTCTGTTTGTAAGAGCAGTTCCTTTTTTGCTTCATCAGCGGTTAGACCAGAGGTCTTAGAAAGTTTTTCTCTGTACTCATCTTTTAGGTTTTTTAGCTCTTCTTTTTCTTTTTCGAGCTTTTCTTTTTCCTTATCAAGTCTTTCTTCTTTTTCGAGAAGTTTTTCTTCCAATTTAATTAAATCTTGATTTTGCATAAAATATTATAAACGGGGCAATAGAAAAGACAGAACTTATTTAAAAGATCTGTGGATGTCAAAAGAGAATTTGCAAATTAAATTTTTCATATTTCTCTGACAATTTCTATCTGCCTTTTAAATTATACTATTTAGCTTAGTCAATCGTCAACTAATACTTTTTTTATCGTTTCCCACTTAAACCCTTTAGAAGCTAAAAATCTTACCATCTTTTGATAAGCATCTTTTTCTGAAAACCCTTTATATCTATTAATTCTCTTGCTAACAAGTCTTTTTGCTAGCTCTAAGTCATTTTGAATTTTAAACTCCAAAGCTTGAATTATCGGATCTGAAACTTCTTGCGATATTCCTTTTCTAGCAAGCTCTAATTTAATAATTCTCCACGCTCTTGGCCTAATTTTTATTCTTTGCTCGATCCACCATTTAGTAAATTCTTTATCATCTAAAAATCTCTGTTTTTTAAGTTTAAAAACAATTTTTTCAAGCATCTTTTTTGATATTTTACTTTTTGCTAAACCAAATCTTGTTCTGCGAGGTTTTGTAAAATAATCTCTTAATTCTTTTTCTGACCTGGGACGAAAAGATAAAAACCGAAGAGCTTTGTTGTAAAATCTTTCAAAAGATTCCATTTTGTAATTAATTTATGCTTTTTCTTCAACCCCAACTTCTACAGGAGTACCTGAGGTTTTTGTTTTACTCATTATTTCATTTACAATTTTTTTACTTACATCACTATGTTCTTTTAGAAAAGAGGCTGCCGCTTGTTTTCCTTGACCAAGTATTAGTTCTCCATATCTATAGAAAGCGCCTGATTTATTAATAACTCCCATATCAACACCAACGTCCATAACTCCTCCTTCACGGGAAATACCACCAGATCCAACGTCAAATTCGGCAATTCTAAATGGAACAGAAACTTTGTTTTTAACAATTTTTACCCTATGCCTTGAACCAATTACTTTATCACCATCTTTAATAGTTTCAATTTTTCTAACATCCATTCTTATTGAAGAATAAAACTTAAGCGCAAGGCCTCCGGTTGTTGTTTCAGGATTACCAAACATAATCCCTATTTTTTGTCTTAACTGATTAGTAAAAATAGCAACTGTTTTTGATTTGGAAATTACACCGGTTAATTTTCTTAGTGCTTGAGACATAAGCCTTGCTTGAAGCCCCATCATAGAATCTCCCATTTCTCCTTCAATTTCTGCTCTTGGAACTAAGGCTGCAACAGAATCGATTACCAAAACATCTACTCCTCCTGATCTGATTAAACTTTCTGCTATTTCTAGTGCCTGTTCTCCTGTATCAGGCTGGGATATGAGAAGTTCGTCTAACTTTACTCCAATCTGTTTTGCCCAGATTGGATCAAGTGCGTGTTCTGCATCAATAAAAGCTGCCACACCTCCATGTTTTTGAGCTTGAGCGATGATTGATAAACAGACTGTAGTCTTTCCGGAAGCTTCTGGACCATAAATTTCAACAATTCTTCCTCTTGGCACTCCCCCTACCCCAAGCGCTAAATCCAAGGGAAAACAACCTGTAGAAATAACTGAAATATCAAATCTTTGACCTCCTTCACCAAAGCGCATAATAGCGCCTCTGCCGTATTGTTTTACAATTTGTTCCATTGCAAGCTTTACTGCTTCCAATTTGTTTGAAGATTGAGCCTGTTCATTTGGTTTTGCCTTAGTTGACGATGATTTTGCCATGCCCCAATTTTATCAATCTTGTGATAAAATACAATAGATCATTCTAGGTCAATTCTTATTTTTTTCGGGGTGTAGTTTAACGGTAGAATACGCGGCTGGGGGCCGTGTGGCTGGAGTTCGACTCTCCGCACCCCGACCAAGTTAAGCTTTTTTCCTTTTATAAAAACAAGTGTTTTAGCCTTGCTTTACAGTTTAAATTCACTTATAATACGATTTTATGACAGAAAGAGTTTCAAGATGTAGACGATTTGAACATTTTCCCAGACTAGAGGGATTATCGAATGAATTATTTCCAAGTCATCTTGCAATAATTCCGGATGGGAATAGAAGATGGGCAAAAACACATAAGCTAAGTGCACTTAAAGGGCATGATAACGGTCGTAGAAAAGTTTCAGAGCTAACTAGACATTTAAAAGAGCTCCCCATCAACATACTTACATTTTGGGCTTTCTCATCAGATAATTGGCATCGAGACCCTAGAGAGGTAGAAGGATTAATGAAAATAATAAATGCAGGATTAATGGAAAATCGAGATGAATTAATTAACGATAATTCAAGATTTATTCATGTAGGAAGAAAAGATCGAATACCTGAAGACCTTAGGCAAACTTTAGAAGATTTAGAAGAAGATAGTAGAGCGAACAGCGGAAGAATAATTGTCATGGCTATAGATTTTGGAGGAGTAGATCAGTCTGTTCGCATGCTCCAAGATTATATGGAAACTGCAGTTAGGGAATTTTCAGAACAACAAGATTCTGATCTCAATGGAGAATCTAGTCTTCCATTAAAAGCTGATATTTTTGTTGCTAAAAAAAGAAACGAATTGACTACGGAAAATATTAAAGAATTATACGACGGACAAGGATTAATTAGTCCCGCAGACCTTTTAATAAGAACTTCCGGAGAACTAAGAACCTCTGATGTTGGTTGGCTAAACGGAAAAAATACAGAACTTTATTTTACAGACACGCACTTCCCTGAAATAACCGATAGGAATATAGAAGATGGAATTCTAGATTTTTCTAGAAGAAAAAGAAGAATGGGCAAATAAAATACCTCTTTGTAAATTTTTATTCGTAGTTATACAAATTAAAAAAATCTTATCTTTTCGGAGATTGCTTTTTGCGTCTTGATTTTCCACCCATTCCGACATTTCTTCGCTGTCTTGCTCTTGGATCACGTGTTAATAATCCTTTTTTCTTTAATATCTGCCTATTCTTATCATCAATTAAGGAAAGAGCTCTTGAAATACCATGAACTACAGCATCAAGTTGTCCTTTTGGTCCACCACCAACCACTCTTATTGTAATTACATATTTACCTAATGTATTAGTTGCTTTTAAAGGCTCCGAATAGATAGCTAAAAATACTGCTCCACTAAAATAATCTTCAATTTTTTTGTTATTTACAAAAATATCTCCTTTTTTAGCTTTTTCCCCTGCAACAACAAGATCAACTTTAATACTTGCATAAACTCTTATTCTTGCAACTGACGTTCTTCTTCTACCAACTGCAAAAACAAATCCCTTTTTATTATCTTTATCTAATTCTGCCATAATTATTCCTTATTCTTAAATTTATCTTCAAAACCATGCACTGGTCCTGCAAAGACACGAAATCTTTTTAACATTTTAGCTTTTAATTTATTTTGTGGTACCATCCCTGATACAGCATGTATAATTATATCTTCCGGTCTTTTTTCTCTTAATTCTTTTAATGTTTCTTCTCTAAATCCCCCTGGATAACCTGAATGCCTATAATATTTTTTATCTGTTTCTTTTTTTCCAGTAACTTTTATTTCTTTTGCATTTATTACAACCACATAATCTCCACAATCTAAATTTCTAACATAATTCGGTTTTGACTTACCCATTAATAGTTTTGCAATATCAACAGAGATCCTTCCTAAAACTTTTCCCTTAAGATCAATTAAATGCCATTCTCTTTTTATGTCTGATTGCTTTATCGCTGTTGAGCTTTTTTTCATTATTTTTTACTCTCCTTTTTTGGATTTTCTTTTTTCCCTTTAGCTACTTTCTTATTAGCAATTTTAACTTTTTTATTCTTAACTTCTACTTTTGGCTGAATTGACTTTTCAGTCCACTCTAAAATAACCATTGTTGCATCATCTCCAAATCTTCTTCCAAGTCTTGTAATTCTTGTATATCCACCTTGTCTATTACTAAAACTTGGAGCAATTCTTAAAATCATTTTTTCAACTGCTTTAGGATTTAATTTTTTCCCTAAAAGTCTTTTTGCCAAAAGAGTATCTTTTCTTGCTTTTGTAACAAGCTTATCAGCATCTGCTTTTATCGCCTTTGCTTTCTGCTCCGTCGTTTTTATTCTCTCTTCCAAAACAAGAGAAGAAAGAAGCCCTTTAAACAAGGCTTTTCTCTCATCCTTATCTCTTTTTAATTGTTTTCCAAGAATTTTTTTTCTCATAATAAAAATCAGCTATCGGTTCTCGGTTTTTCGCTTTCAGATTCTAGTCTTGTCGGTCTTTTTTGACTGAGAAGCTGAAAACTGCTTAACCAAAATCTGATAACTGAAAACTGATAGTCTAAACTAATTTATTAAAGTAATATCTTTTTCCTTAAGTTTTTCTTCAATTATTGTAATTGATTTACCACCCATATTCCTCATAGAAACTAGGTCTTTCCTTGAAGTCTCTATTAATTGTCCTATTGTTTCAATGTCTCCGTTTCTTAAACTATTATAAATTCTTGTTGGAAGATCTAATTCATCAATTGTCATTTTTAGAATATTTTCTGCATATAGTTTATTAGATGTCTTGCTTTCTTGAATTGGAACTTCCTGAGGCTCAAAAACATGAGTGAAATAAGAAGCTAAAACTTTTGCCGCTTCATCAAGGGCTTCTTTAGGACCAATGACTCCACTTGTCCAAATATCAAGAGCTAATTTATCAAGATTTGTTTGTCTCCCAACACGAGTTGCGGAAACTTCATAGTTTACTCTTTTAACAGGTGTAAAGATTGCATCTGTTGGTAAAACTCCTAAGGTACTTACTTTTTTATCTTCTGAAAGTGTATATCCAAATCCTTTTTCAATCGTAAGCTCCATTTCAAGCTTTCCTTTTTTATCCGTTAATGAACCTACATATGCATCATTATTTACAACTTCCACATCTTCCGGAAGATCAAAGTCTTTTGCTGTAATTTCTTTTGGTCCTTTTACCGATAGCTTTACCGTACTTGAAGTCTTAGAATCAAGAAGTTTAAAGTTTAATCCTTTAATGTTTATTAAAAGATCAACAATATTTTCTTTAAGCCCAGGAACTGTTGAAAACTTATGCTTAACGCCTGCTATTTTTATTGAAGTAACAGCTGCTCCGGGAATAGAAACCATAAGAATTCTTCTTAAGGCATTTCCTAAAGTATGACCATATCCTGGCTCTAAAGGTTCTATGATAAATCTTCCGAAATCGTCTGTTAATTTTTCTTCTTTAATTTTAAATGTCGGATTCGTCATAAGGTATTATTTTACCATTATCTTGAATAATATTCAATAATCAATTGCACGTTGAACGGTAATTCCAAATCATCCTTTTTTGGCATCCTAATAAGCTTTCCTAATAGTTTATTCCTCTTAAGATAGGGTAATATATTTCCTTCTTTTTCTTCGGATGCAGTTTGCAATTGCGGATTATCTTTTATTTTATCTGAAACACTTATTTCATCCTCAACTTTTACCTGATAAGAAGGGATGTTAACTTTTTTTCCATTAACAAAAATGTGTCCGTGAGAGACAAATTGTCTTGCATTCATTCTGGTCTTAGCAAAACCCAATCTGTAAACTAAATTATCAAGCCTTGTTTCAAGAAGTGAAAGTATCATTTCCCCTGTATCACCTTTTTTTGTCTGAACTGCTTTTACTAAATTTTTCAAATGTTTTTCTAAAAGACCATACATAATCTTTGCCTTTTGTTTTTCTTTCATTTGAAGTCCATATTCAGAAAGTCTTCTTTTTCTTTTTTTACCATGCATTCCAGGTGGAACATTTAACCTTCTTTGAAGACTTGCCGAGTTTTTATCTAAGAGGTTTACTCCTACTTTTCTTGCTAATTTATGTTTTGGTCCTGTATGTCTTGCCATAAAACTTAAACTCTTCTTTTCTTTTTTGCCCTTGGTCCGTTATGTGGAATTGGCGTAATATCTGCAATTAAAGAAATAGAAAGGCCTGATGCTTTTATTGCTCTTAAAGATGCATCTCTTCCTGATCCCGGGCCTTTTACGTAAACTTCTACTATTTTTAATCCTTTTTCAACAGCTTTCTTAGCAGCTGTCTCAACTGCTGTTGTTGCTGCAAATGGAGTTGATTTTCTTGTTCCTTTAAATCCGCTTGCTCCAGCTGAACCCCACGTAACAGTATCACCTTTATCGTTTGTAAAGGTAACTAGGGTATTATTAAAAGTTGCTGAAATAAAAACCTTTCCTTGCTCAGAAACTTTAAGGCTTGATTTTTTCTTTGCTTTTGCTGTTTTTGTTGCTTTTTTTGCCATTTTTATTTACCTCCGGGTTTTGTTTTTGCTGCAGTTACCCCCTCCATCTTTACTGCCAATTCTTTCTTAATTGCTCCAATTGTAACTCTCTTACCTCTTTTGGTTCTAGCATTAGATCTTGTTCTTTGTCCTCTTACCGGTAAATTTTTGCCGTGTCTTATGCCTCTATAAGCACCAAGCTCTTTTAACCTTTTAATATTATTTAATATTTCAACTTTCAAATCTCCTTCTGTTTTATATGTTTCTAAGATTTTCTGGATTTTTTTTTGCTCATCTTCCGTAAGATCTTTAATTCTTTTTGAGCTTTCTACTTTTGCTTTTTCCAAAACTTTTACGACATTGTTTCTTCCAATACCGTAAAGATAACTTAGTCCTATATCTACTCTTTTTTCATCTGGTAAGTTTATTCCGGAAATTCTCATATAAATTATCCTTGTCTTTGTTTGTGTCTTGGATTTTCACAAACAACCCTAACCACGCCTTTACGCTTAATAATTTTGCATTTTATACATCTTGGTTTTACACTTGCCTGTACTTTCATTTTGATCTGTATGTAATCCTTCCTTTGGTATTGTCATAAGCTGTCATTTCGAGCTTTACTTTGTCTCCAGGGAGAATTTTTATAAAGTTTTTTCTCATTTTCCCCGATAAGTGACAAAGGATTAAATTTCCATCGTCAAGTCTTACTCTAAATAGCGTATTTGGCAAGGACTCTTCCACAGCACCTTCCACTTCAAACGATCCTTGATGAGCCATAATAAAATAATTTTACGCCTAACCTATTCCTAACAACAAAATAAACATCCTCTTCTTATGCATTTATGCATTTTGAATTGGACTTTTATTAAAGATTAGAAATTTCAAATGTAATTATAGCAAAAAGAAAGCTTATCTGCAATGATTAGCTTGTTAAAATTACCGGTTCTTTTTTTGTAACTAGTACCGTTCTTTCAAAAAGACCTGAGACTTTTCCATCCTTAGTTTTAATTGTCCAACCGTCTTTTGTATATTTAATTTCTTTTTTACCCATATTGTAAATAACCTCAATTGCAATAGTCATGCCTTCTCTAAGAAGAGGTGTTTTTTCAATCTTGCCGGTAAGAAAGCCAGGCACTTCGGGATATTCATGTAATTTTTTACCTACTCCATGTCCTATAAGTTCTTTAACGACAGAATAGTCATTTTTTTCTATGATATCTTGGATTGTTTTTGAAATATTTCCGACCCTGTTTCCCGCTTTTGCCTGTTTTATAGCTTCATCTAAAGCATGTTTTCCTGTCTCTAAGAATTTGTCTATATTGTCGTTTCTTGGTTTAAATTTAGAACTTCGAATTCTTATAGTTTCTGACATGTCAGTAAAAAACCCGTCAAGATAAACTCCACAATCAATACCAAAAACGTCTCCCTCTTTTAATTTGTATTTCCCTGGCACTCCGTGAACAATAACATCATTTGTAGATATGCAAGTAGCAAAGTTATATCCGTTTACTTTTTTAAAACCGGGAAAACCACTTTTTTTATAAATTAAACTATCTGCTAAGCGCTCAAGTTCAAGCTCTGATATTCCGGGTTTTGCATTTTCCAAGATCTTATGGACAACTTCTGCAAGTATTTTTCCACCCTTTTTCATTTTTTTTATCTCTTCTGGGGTTTTTACACTAATCATCATGTAGAATCTAAGTTCGCAAGTAACTCATCTTGAATTTTTTTAATGCTATTTTCTCCATTTACTTTAATGAGTAGATCTTTCTCATCAAAATACTTAAGAACTGAAAGTCTATCCTTATCCTGAATTTCTCGTCTTTTTTTAGTTACTTTAAGATCATCATCTTTTCTTCCTCTAAAAATGTATCTTCTTTTCATTTCTTCTTGCGAAACATTCAGATAAAATACTTTGTCTACTTTTAAATCATTTTCTTTAAAATAATCGTTAAGAGCTTCCAAATCACCTTTGTTTGCCGGAAAATTATCTAAAATAAAATTTTTACCTGCCTTATCCATTTCTTTTTTTAAAAAATCAAACTTTAAAGAAACAGGAAGATGCATTCCTTCCATGCTGTACTTCCTAAACCCTTCAATAGCTCTCTTATCTCCTTTTTCATATGCTTTTCGAATTAAATTTCCCATCCCAAAGACAGGTATATTAAGTTTTTCTCCCAGTAGTTTTGCTTGTGTTCCCTTTCCAGAAAAAGGAGAACCAATAAATACAACAATCATTATTTCATCTTGGAGATAATTTTCCTGTAGATTTCCTCAATTGTTCTCTCTCCATCAATTTCAACCAAAAGTCTTTGCTTTTTGTAATATTCTAAAACCGGCTTTGAAAATAAATGAAAAAGCTTTATTCTTTTTCTAATCGCCTTTAAGGTACTATCTTCCCTATTATCATCTCTTTCTGAAAGCCTCCATAAAGCCTCTTTGTCTGAAACTTTAAGATAAATTACCTTATCAATTCCGTTTTCAAATGCTTTTGCTTGAGTAATTGTTCTAGGAAAACCATCTAAAATATATCCCTTTTCATATATTGGTCTATGTAAATAATTACTTACAATTTTTAAAACTTTATTGTCAGGAATTAAATATCCTGCATTCATGGTTTCTTTAATATAACGGCTCTCAGAGGTCTTTTCTTTTGCTATATCTCTAAAAATATGGCCGGTTGAAAGATAAGGAACTCCCAGTTTTTTTGATAGTAAATTACCCTGTGTTGATTTTCCTGCACCCTGAATTCCAATTAATATTATTTTCATATTATTTTTTAAAACCTTCGTAATTTCTCATTACAAGCTGTGCTTCTATTGATTTTATCGTTTCAAGCACAACTGAAACAACAATCAAAATACTTGTACCCCCTAATACTAGATTTTGAATATTTGTAAATGTTTTTGCAATAATTGGAAAGATGGCAATCGTTCCCAAAAATACTGCTCCCGCCAAAGTTATGCGAGTTAAAATATAATTTAAGTAATTAGAAGTTGCTGTTCCTGGTCTAACTCCCGGAATAAATCCGCCGTATTTTTGAATTTCCCCTGCAATTTTTTTGGGATTAAAAACTACTGCAGTATAAAAATAAGTAAAACCAACAACTAGAAGAAAGTAACTTAAGTTATAAATAATTCCATCGGGGTTAAACCAAGTTGTAATGGAAACTCCAACACTATGTAAAAGATTATTCGATGATGTAATTAAATAATTTGCAAAAAGAGAAGGCATCAAAACCAAAGAGACGGCAAAAATAATCGGTATTACTCCTGCTTGATTTAATCTTAAAGGTAGATGAGTTTGCTGACCTCCGTACATCTTATTTCCTCTTACTCTTTTTGCATAGTAAACGGTAATTTGTCTTGTTGCTTCATTAATCAAGACTATTGAAGCAATAACTGTAAGTCCCAATACTAAAAATACCGTTAGGTTTATAAAATTCTCTGCATTTACAGTTGATATTGTCTGACCTAAAACAACCGGAAGTCTTCCGACAATTCCAGCAAAAATTAAAAGAGATATTCCGTTTCCTACCCCTTTTTCGGTTACCTGTTCTCCTAACCAAACTAAAAGCATTGTCCCTGCAACCATAGTAACTAAAAAAGAAATGAGGCTTATTGGGTTTAAATTTGAAATTATTCCCTGATTTCTTAGAAGAGCATACATTCCAACTGCTTGTAAAACTGCCAAAGGAACAGTTAACATTCTTGTGTATTGATTTATTTTTTGCCTTCCTGATTCTCCTTCTTTAGAAAGTTCTTCAAGTTTTGGGAAAACCATAGTTAAAAGTTGAAGAATAATCGAGGCATTAATATACGGGTTTAATCCAAGCGCCATTACGGAGAAATTAGCAAGTGTTCCTCCTGAAAAAATATCTAAAAGGGAGAGAAATTGATTTTGACTAAAAAGTTCTTTTAGTTGAGCAATATTTACTCCTGAGACGGGGATATGAGCAAAGATTCTAAAGATTACAAAGATCGCAGCTGTAAATAACAGTTTTTTTCGAACATCTGGTGATTTTACACTGTTTTTAAAAACAGCTAAAACATTATTCATTGTTACTGTATTTCTACTTTTCCGCCTGCTCTAATTATCTTCTTTTCCGCCCCTTTTGTAACCGGAAGCATTACAGTAAGAGCTACTGTTAATTTTCCATCACCTAATATTTTTACACCGTAAGTCAAAGCTTCTTCTTTGTTTACAATATTTTTATCTGTTAAGGATTTAATATCTACAATTGTATCTTTTTTTAATAAATTTAAAGCTTTAACATTGATGCCAATTGGCTTTTTCTTAAAAACCTTATTCTTTCCTTTTCCTCTATGGAAGGGAAGTCTTTTTATTAGAGGAAGTGCTCCTCCTTCAAAATAGAGTGGAACTTTATTTCTTGATTTTTGCCCTTTTGTTCCTCTTCCAGCGGTTTTACTTCGACCAGATCCATGACCTTGCCCTAATCTTCTTTTTGATTTAGTTATAATTTTTTTTAAGCTATTTAAACTACTCATTTCTTATTTACTCCTTTAATACTTTTCTCTCTGTAAAACCTTACCGAGATCTGTTTTAATGCTTCCATTGTTGCATAAACATTACTTGCTTGGTTATCCGTTCCTAGAACTTTAGACGATATATTTTGGATACCAGCAAGTGACACAACACTTCTAACAGCTCCCCCTGCGATAACTCCGCTTCCTGGAGGTGCCGGTTTTAACAAAACTCTTGCTGCTCCCAATTTAATTTTATATTCAAAAGGAATAGAGCCATTAATAATAGGAATCTCTATTGCGTGTTTTTTTGCAATAGCAACACCTTTTTTAATTGCTGATGAGACATCAGGTGCTTTTCCTAAACCAACGCCAACTTTCCCGTTTTTATTACCAACAACAGTCAAAACAGAAAAACCAATTTTATTTCCACCTTTTGTTTTTTTAGAGACCCTGTTAACCTGGACTATCTCTTCTTCAAAGTCTTTTACCTGATTTCCAAAAAATTGCATATCTTTTGCCATTAGAATTCCAAACCTCCTTCTCTTGCACCTTCTGCAAAGGCTTTAACTCTTCCGTGATAAATATAACTTCCTTTGTCAAAGACTACTGTTTTTATCTTTTTTCTTAAAGCTTTTTTTGCCAAAACTGCTCCTAATTTTTTTGCTTTTTCCGTCTTATTAATCTTTTCCTTTTCAGATAATTCTTTTTCCGAAATCCCAACTATAGTTTCTCCTTTTTTATCATTAATTATCTGTGCATAAATATATTGATTTGATCTATAAACGGACAGTCTTAATCTTATGTCATTTCCTTTTGTTTTAGATCTTGTTCTTATTTTTCTTTTTAATTTTATATTAGTATTATTTCTTTTCATATTATTTTACCGCACCTATTGTTTTTGCAGCTTTTCCTGCTTTTCTTCTTATTTTTTCTCCCTGATATTTAATCCCTTTTCCTTTATATGGCTCTGGCGGCTTAATAGATCTTATCTTTGCAGCAGTATCGCCTACTAATATTTTATCTATTCCAGAAACAGTAATAACATTTTCAACAATTGTAAAAACTATTCCCTCAGGTGCTTTAAAATGAACCGGATGGGAAAATCCAAGCGAGAGAGTAAGAGAAGGTCCTGATACTTGAGCTCTAAATCCAACTCCAATAAGCTCTAATTTTTTCTCAAAACCAACTGAAACACCAATTATAATATTAGCAATTAAAGCTCTTGTTAAACCAAATAATGCTCTTGTTTCAGGATCATTTTCATTCTTCTGAGAAACAATTATTTTATTTGCTTCTGTTTTTACTTCAATCCCTTTTGGTATTCTAACAGAAAGAGTTCCTTTTGGACCATTTGCTTTTAATTCATAATTTTCAATGCTTATGGTTACTCCTTCTTTTATTTCAACTGGTTTTTTACCTATTTTTGACATAATTTATTTACTTTTACCAAATAGCAAAAAGTATTTCTCCTCCTATTCCTTTTTTCTTTGCTTCTTTTCCTATCATCACTCCCTGACTGGTTGAAACAATAGCAATTCTTCTTCCTCTTTTTTCAAGCTCTAAAATATCTTTTACAGAACCATAAACACGAAGAGACGGTTTTGAAATAATTTCAATACTTGTTAACGTCGGAATTCTTTTATGATATTTAATAACTGCTGTTAAGGTTTTTTTATTATCTGTTATTGAATCTTTTATTTCTTCCAAAAACCCGTTCCTTACTAAAACTCTTCCTACTTCTTTATTTATTTTAGAATATGGCAAAACAACCTTTTTTCTTTTAGACAAGGCTGAATTTTTAATCCTAATAATAAAATCTGCTATTAAATAATTCATATAATTTCTACCAACTAGTTTTTACAACTCCTGGAAGCTCTCCTTTTGCAGCAAGTTCCCTAAAGCAAATCCTGCAAAGACCAAATTTCCTCATATATGCTCTTGATCTTCCACAAATATTACAACGGTTTTTTTCTCTAACGGTAAATTTTTGTTTTTTATTAAATTTTGCAATATCTGATTTTTTTGCCATAATTAATCTTTCTTAAAAGGCATTCCTAAAGCCTTTAACAAGCTAAGTCCTTCTTTATTATCTTTTGCTGTTGTAACAATTGTTAATTCAAGTCCCTGTATTTTATCTACTCTTGCAGGGTCTATCTCTGGAAAAACAGTAGACTCTGCGAATCCTAAAGTATAGTTTCCACGTTTATCAAAACTAGTTGTTTTGACTCCATGAAAATCTCTTAATCTAGGTAATACTACTGATGTTAATTTTTCAAAAAAATCATACATCCTTTTCCCTCTTAAAGTAGCTGAAAGTCCAATTTTATCTCCTTCTCTTAATTTAAAAGTTGAAATTGATTTTTTAGCTTTCATAATCTTTGGCCTCTGTCCAGCTATTTGAGCAAGAAAAACACTTGCTTTTTCAATATTTTTTTTATCAAGAAGTGCATCTTTAACTCCCATATTTATAACAATTTTAGAAAGCACTGGAACAGCCATGGAATTTTTTACTCCAAGTTCTTTTTTTAAATCATTTGTTATTTCTTTTGTAAATCTTTGCTGTAAGTTCATAATTCTGCTTTGCATTTTCTACAAATTCTTACTTTTTGGTTTTTTTCAATTTTGAAACCTACTCTTGTTTGCTTATGACATTTTGGACAAATAAGTGCAATATTTGCAATTGGTAACGGTTTTGTAATAGTTATTATTTCTGATTTCTGACCCTGAGCTTTTGCCTTAACATGCTTCTTATAGAGATTAAGTCCAGCAATTAAAACTTTTTTCTCTTTTTGTAAAACTTTTTCAATTTTTCCGGTCTTTCCTTTTTCTTTTCCGGCAACAACTTTTACATTGTCATTCTTTTTAATTTTTTTAATTTTTAAACTTGAATCTGTCATTATATAACCTCTGATGCCATACTGGCAATCTTTGCAAAACCTCTTTCTTTAACTTCTCTTGCAATGGGACCAAAAATTCTGGTTCCAATTGGATTCTTATCTTTTATGCTATCAATTAAAACTCCCGCGTTTTCAGAAAATCTTATATACGACCCATCTGCTCTTTTATATTCTTTTCTGCTTCTTACTAAAACTACTTTTACCATTTCACTTGCTTTTACTTGCCCCGTAGGACTTGCTTCTTTGATAGTGCAATTAAAAATATCTCCAATTCGACCATATTTTCTTTTTGATCCGCCGTAAACTTGAATTACCATTAAACGCTTTGCTCCTGAGTTATCTGCAACAGATATTATTGATCTATGCTGTAACATATTATTTTATTACCTCCACAACTTTAAATTTCTTATCTTTAGAAATAGGTTTAACTTCAACAATCTTAACTTTATCTCCAACCTTAAGACTTAAATCTCCTGTATCCGCTTTAAAATTTCTACTTCTTTTAAGAAGTTTTTTATAAAGTGGGTGAGGAGCTCTTCTCTCAATCTTTACAACCGCTGTTTTTTGCATTTTCAATGAGGTTATTATTCCATTAAAGCTTTTTTGCATTTTCAAACTCCTTTCTTTTCATAATTGTCAGTATTCTTGCTATTTCTTTTCTCTTAAAAAAAATTGATCTGGTGTTTTTTAATTTATTTTGAGTTTTTTCCATCTTAAGACTAAAAAGAGCATCTCTTGCTTCTTTAAGCATATTTTTTAACTCTTTTATATCTTTTGTAAATAAATCTTTTTTATCTTTTGTTTTCATAGTTAATCTTTAGCAACAATTTTTGTTTTTACTGGTAATTTATGAGAAGCAAGTCTTAGTGCTTCAAAAGCAACTTCCTTTGCAACTCCGCTCATTTCAAAAATCATTCTTCCTGGTCTAACTGGAGCAACATATTCATGGATATCTCCCTTTCCTCCACCCATTCTTACTTCTGCCGGTTTTTTAGTAACTGGTTTGTCTGGAAAAATTCTTATCCAAACCCTTCCTCCTCTTTTGATGTAATGGGTAATTGCTCTCCTAGCCGCTTCAATCTGTCTTGACGTTACCCAGCCAGTGGTTTCTGCAATTAGTCCATAATCACCAAAGGAAATATTCGTCCCTCTTTGAGCCACTCCTTTTAAAACACCTCTTTGCTGTTTCCTATATTTTGATTTTTTTGGCATTAACATATTATTTCTCCTCCGGTTTATTAATCCACACTTTTATACCTATGTATCCTTTTTTAGTCAAAGATGGAACGCTTGCAAAAGTTATATGTTCTCTAATTGTTGATAAAGGAACTTTTCCTTTCTGCAATTTTTCAACTCTTCCAATTTCTGCACCACCAATTCTCCCAGATAGCACAATTCTTACTCCTTTTGCTCCCGAATTCATAACTCTTTCTACCGTTTGTGCCATAACTCTTCTGTGTGGAAATCTTCTAATTAATTGGTCTGAAATGTTTTTTGCAACTAGATATGCATTCAAATTAGGCTCTTTAATAGGCTCTACTCTAATATCAATTTTTCTAACATTTCTTTCCTCTTTTTTAATTTTTAAGATTTTATATAATAACTCTTTAAGGTCTTCTAACCCTGAACCTGCTCTTCCAATAACCATACCCGGTCTTGAAACATAAGCAATAATTTTAATGCTATTAATAGATCTTTCAATTTCAACAGAAGCAATTCCTGCATTTTTAAGCTTCTCCATTAAGGTTTTTCTTAATTTATAATCCTCAAGCAGAGTTTCCTTGTACTGCCTGTCTTCATACCATCTACTACTCCAGTTATATATCGGTCCTAATCTTAATAAAATTGGATTAACTTTTTGTCCCATCTTCTTTTACCTCCTTTACTTCCTCTTTTTCTTCTTTGTTTAATTTTTTCTCAATTTCTTTTTTTACTTCTTTTGCTTCTTCCTTAACTCCTAAAACTATTCTTATATGACTGCTTCTTTTTTTAAAAGGGTGAACCCTTCCTCTTGTTGAAGCATGAAATCTTTTAAAAGCCGGTCCCTCAACAACATCAATTGCTTTTATAAAAAGCGTATCTTGTGAATGTTTTGCATTATTTACTGCATTTGCAACAGCACTCTTTAAAGTTTTCAAAAGGGGATATGCCCCTCTTTTTTTAATAACTTCAAGGTTTTTAATTGCATCATTAATTGACATTTTCTTAACTGCTTCTGCAATAAGCCTAACTTTTCTAGGACTAACTCTAACTGATTTTGTTTTTGATATAACTTCCATAATTATGTTTTTGATATTTCTCTTGCAACAACTCTTCCATGTGTTCTAAATAATCTTGTTGGAGCAAATTCTCCTAATTTATGTCCAACCATTCCTTCCGCAATAAAAACGTTAATAAAGTTTTTCCCGTTATGAATTGACAAGGTATGCCCAACAAACTCTGGAGTAATTGCACTTGCTCTTGCCCAAGTCTTAATTGGATCCTTATTTCCTGTTTGTTTTTGTCTTAATACTTTCTTAAATAATTTTTGGTCTATATATGGACCCTTTTTTAACGATCTACTCATTTCTTTCTCCTTTGAATAATATATTTATTTGAATGTTTATTCTTTTTTCTGGTATTCCCAACAGCCGGTCTTCCAGCATAGGTTTTAGGTGTCGACATGCCTATTCCAGATCTTCCTTCTCCTCCTCCGTGAGGATGCGTCCTTGGGTTTTGAGCAACTCCTCTAACAGTTGGTCTTATTCCCATATGTCTTTTTCTACCAGCTTTTCCAATTACTTCATTTTTCCATTCTACGTTTCCAACATTTCCAATACTTGCATACCCCTTAATTCTTACTTTTCTAACTTCTCCTGAAGGAAGTTTTAAGTGAACATACTCGCCTTCTTTTGCCTGAACAGTTGCTGCTGTTCCACTTCCTCTAGCAAGCTGTCCGCCTCTTCCAGGAGTAAGCTCAACATTATGCACAATTGTTCCGACTGGAATTGCTGAAAGCGGAAGAGCGTTCCCTGTTTTAACTTCTGCGTTTACACCAGAAACAACTTCATCATTAAGTTTTAAAGCTTCGGGACAAAGAATATATCTCTTGTCTCCGTCTGTGTATTGTATCAAAGCTATGTCACAAGTTCTATTAGGATCATATTCAATGGCGACAACTTTACCTACGACATTAAATTTGTTGCGTTTAAAATCAATTGTTCTATAGAATCTTTTATGCTGTCCACCTTGATGCCTAACAACAACTTTTCCGCTTACGTCTCTTCCTGTTCTCTTTTTTTTAATAACCTTTAATCTTTTAACCATTATTTTCCCCCTAATTCAAATAAACTAATTTTCTGACCTTGTTTTAGTAGCACAATTGCCTTTTTATAATTTGATGTTTTTCTCTCCATTCTTTTTGAACCTGATCTCTTAGTTTTTCCTTTAACAACAACTATTAAGACACGTACAACATTTACGCTAAATCTTTTCTCAACTTCCTTTTTAATTTTCACCTTGCTTGCTCCTTGAGACACTCTAAACGTAAATTTGTCTTTTGCTGCAAAACTCATTGATTTCTCAGTAATAATTGGCGAAATAATAATATGCATTAATTTATTTTCTCCTTTAAAAAAGTTTTTTCTAAAACTTCAATTGAAGCTTTCATGAAAAGTACTGTTTTACAATTTAAAACTTCATATGTATTTAACATTTTTGCGCTTAAAATAGTTACACCTTTTAAATTTCTTCCTGATTTAAATATATTTTCATAACCATTAATTGTATCCGGTGTAACCAATAAAATTTTTCTGTTTTTCTCTTCAAACTTAAGGTTTTTAATTACATCTGCCATTTTTTTTGTTTTTGTTTCGATTTTTTCAAGGCCTGTCAAAACCATTATTTTTCCTTCTTGTTTTTTAACTGTAAGCGAAGAAAATAAAGCTGCTTTTTTCATTTTCTTTGGCATTTTCATTGAATAATCTCTTGGTCTTGGTCCAAAAACAACTCCTCCTCCAACCCAGATTGGAGCAGATTTTGCACCATGTCTTGCTCTTCCTGTTCCCTTTTGTCTCCAAGCCTTATGAGTAGTTGCATTTATTTCTCCTCTGGTTTTTGTAGAATGGGTTCCTTTTCTTTGATTTGCAAGATATACTCTTACGGCTTGCGCCAAGAGTGTTTTGTTTACTTTTGTATCAAAAATCTCTTTAGGAAGATTTATTTTTTCTATAATTTTTCCTTTTAGATCATATACGTCCATTTTCAAACCAGTTGTTTTTTTAACTTCTTTTTTAACTATAGTTTTTACTTTAGGCATTTTCCTCCTTCACTTCTTCTTTTTTTTCTTTAACCTCTTCTTTTATTTCTGCTACTTCTTTAACTTGTGTTTTTTCTTCAGTATCTTTTGGTTTTTCAACACTTACTTCTGTTTTTACTTCTTCTTCAGCAATTTCTCTATATAATGGGACAAAGTTTTTGTTTTTACCCACCTTTTTAATCATAAGTAATGATTTTTTTACGCCTGGAACAAGTCCTCTAAGTAAAATTGTTCCGTCTTCTTTTATTTCAATTACTTCTAAATTTTTAACGGTTACTTGCTCATGTCCCATGCGCCCTGCCATTTTTTTACCTTTATACACTCTCCCTGGTGTAGTTGTTTGACCAATAGATCCGGGAGCTCTCTCCCTATCAGATTGACCGTGGGTTCTTGGACCACCTTTAAAGTGGTATCTCTTAACTACTCCTGCAAATCCTTTTCCTTTAGAAATTCCAACCACATCAACTATGTCTCCTGGTTCAAGCAATTCCGAAACATTAATTTCATAACCAGGTTCAATTTCCGGAATATCCGTAAGTCTAATTTCTCTAAAAAAACGGGGTGTTTCTTTTAACCCCGCTTTATCACTGTGCCCTTTTAATGGCTTGTTTGTTTTTTTCTTTGTTCCAAATCCAAGCTGAATTGCATTGTATCCGTCTTTTTCTGCTGTTTTTACTTGAGATACTCTATTTCCTAAAGAAGTTACGACAGTAAGCGGAATCCTTTTCCCATCTTCTAAAAAACCTTGTGTCTGATAATCTTTCTTGCCAATAAATCCAGTTATATTCATATCTATTCCAGGGATGGTTCAAACAACAAAAAAAGCGGCTCCCTAAGCCGCATCTTCTTTCGAAGCTAAAGCTATACTCAGGTAGTCAATCTCACATTTTTTATTATAACCATGTAAAACTGGGATTATTATATATGGAAACGGGGCTAAATGCAAGTAATTTAAAACTAAAATTTAAAAAATATAATTTTAATTTCTTATTTTTTTTGGCAGGAATTGGTTTACTTATGCACTCCTTCATTAGGTTCTTATCTCAATATTCACGCCTGCGGGAAGTTCCAGATGAGTTAAGCTATCAATGGTTTTTTCAGTAGGAGACATAATATCAATTAATCTTTTGTGTGTTTTTATCTGAAAATGATCTCTTGCGTTTTTATCTATAAAAGGGGACCTGTTTACCGCATAGACTGTTCTTTTGCTTGGAAGAGGTATTGGACCCACGACTTTGGCACCGGTCCTAATGGCCGTATCTAATATCTGTTGACACGTAGAGTCAATTACTCTAGCATCGTAGCTTTTTAAACGTACTCTTATTCTTCCTTTTGGCATTGTAGCAAATTGCGGAATTAAGCAATTATTTTAGTAATTGCTCCTGCTCCAACTGTTTTTCCACCCTCTCGGATAGCAAATCTTAGTCCTTCCTCTAGGGCAATTGGGGAAATAAGCTTTGCAGTGATCTTGGTATTGTCTCCTGGCATTACCATTTCTACTCCTTTTGGTAATGTAGCTTCTCCTGTAACATCGGTTGTTCTGATGTAAAATTGTGGCCTATAGCCATTAAAAAATGGTGTATGCCTTCCGCCTTCTTCTTTTGTAAGTACATAAATCTCTGCTTCAAACTCTTTATGAGGAGTGATAGATCCCGGTTTTGCAATAACCTGACCACGCTCAACATCATCTTTTTCAATTCCGCGAAGTAGAAGTCCAACATTATCTCCTGCTTGACCATCATCAAGTTGCTTTCTAAACATTTCAACGCCTGTTACTACAGTTGACTTAGTATCTCTAATTCCAACAATTTCTACTGTTTCGTTTACCTTAACCTTTCCTCTCTCAATTCTTCCTGTAACAACTGTTCCTCTTCCTTTAATAGAAAAAACATCTTCAACAGGCATAAGGAATGGTTTATCAACTTCTCTTTTGGGTGTAGGAATATATTCATCAACCTTATCCATTAAGTCTAGTATTGATTTTTCTGCATCCGCATCGCCTTCCAAGGCTTTAAGAGCTGATCCTCTAATAATTGACACTTTGTCTCCTGGATACTTATATTTTGTAAGAAGTTCTCTTACTTCCATTTCAACTAAGTCCAATAGTTCTTCATCTTGAACCATGTCACATTTATTAAGGAAAACTACGATTGCAGGAACTCCAACTTGATAAGCTAAGAGAATGTGTTCTCTTGTTTGAGGCATTGGGCCGTCTGGAGCAGAAACTACTAAAATAGCTCCGTCCATTTGAGCGGCACCGGTAATCATATTTTTTATGTAATCTGCGTGTCCTGGAGCATCAATATGGGCATAGTGTCTTTTTTCTGTTTCATATTCAATGTGAGAAATATTAATCGTTACTCCTCTTGCTTTTTCTTCAGGAGCATTATCAATATCTTCATATTTCATTGCTTTTCCTGAGCCTTTTTTGGATAAAATAGTAGCAATAGCTGCGGTTAGCGTGGTTTTACCATGATCTACGTGGCCAATGGTTCCGATATTTACGTGTGGTTTTGTTCTCTGAAATGTATCTGCCATATTTGATCAAAAAAAATAACCTCTTTATTCTCTAAAGGTTAAAGATAATATACAATATTTTTCAAAATTCGTCAAGAGGGAAGTTAATATCTATTAGACAAAATAAACAATAAAATAGCTATAGCAATTCCAAAACTTACAATGCTAAATCCGATTGTAAGCCATTTAAAAAAATGATAATAATTAAACTTTTTTTCCATAGTTTAATATTCTTGAATTATATCTAAAGATTAATCAGAAATTGGATTATCTACGAAATATCTTGTAAGCTTAATGTTTTTTCTTAATCCAGACGCTTTTATTTTTCTAAAAACCAACGGAACAAAAACTATTAAAAAAGTAAATACTCCGAAAACAAAAGCTATTAAAAGAGCAAATGGGACTGATCCTTGAATTACCCAAACAGCAAAGTAAATCCAGGCAAAAGAGGATATTTGCAATATAAAAATTGCAAATAAAGCAAGTGCTCCCGCAACTAATAGTGCGTAATAGATCATATTATTTCTCTAATTAAGAAAAAAGACCGCTTAGCGGTCTTAAATTTACAGCTCAAAGCCATGTTAAATCTTTCGTAATACATAAATCAATTAGACAAAGAGATACGGAAACTATTTCCAATGACTACTTATATTAATACCAAATTCTTGTAGTGTTTTGCAAACAGCAAAAATTGGAAGACCTACTACATTAAAAAAATCTCCTTCTACTTTTTCAATAAATACCCCCGCTTTATCTTGAATCCCGTATGCTCCTGCCTTATCCATTAGCTTACCTGTTTTTACATATACTTCTATTTCTTCCTTTGTAAGTTTTTTAAAATAAACTTTAGAAATAACTGATCTGGTTACGGACTTTTTTGTTTTAGTATCTAGAACAGTAAAACCGGTAATAACTGTATGCTTTCTACCAGATAGTTTTTGCAAAATCTCACTCGCATTCTTTTCAGAAGTTGGTTTCCCAATAATTTCTTTGTTTTGAACAACAATTGAATCAGCAGCAATTACAATTGCATTTTTATATTTTTTTAATATAGCATTTGCTTTTTGTCTGGATAATTTCTCAGCAAGTTTTTGAGGATTTTTTTCAACTATCAATTTTTCATCAATATTACTTACAACAACCTTAAATTTTAAGCCTATACTCTCTAGGAGCTGTTTTCTTCTTGGTGATCTTGATGCAAGTATTATTCTTTTCATTTAAAAGATCTTTTATTGAAGTTTTGAAAAGTCAACGATAACGATAAGTTTTATATGTTCTTTAAAAAACCTATTCAACGCGTCCAGTAAAAGTAGACTTTGCAAGCATTTGTGAAACAATATTTTGTGGAACTTCTTCATAATGAGAAGGTTCCATATAATAACTTGCTCTACCTTGTGACATAGAACGAAGTATTGTTGCATAACCTGATAATTCTGCCAGTGGTACTGTTGCTAAAATTATCGTTGCTTTTCCTCTTTCTTCAGTTCCCATAATTTGTGCTCTTTTTGAAGAAAGATCTCCAATAATATCTCCCATAAATTCACCTGGAGTTGTAACCTCAACCTTCATAATTGGTTCTACAAGAGAAAGCTCTGCTTTTCTACAAGCTGTTTGAAGGGCCTGGCTTGCAGCAATCTTAAAAGCAACATCAGATGAATCAACATCATGAAAAGATCCATCATAAACAGTTACACTCATATCAACTATTGGGTAACCAAGTAAAATTCCGTTCTCCATTGTTTCTTTAACGCCTTTTTCAATAGAAGTGATAAACTCAGCAGGAATTGCTCCTCCTTTAATTGCATTAACAAATTCATATCCTTCCCCTCTTGTTTTTGGCTCAACTCTAAGAAAACAGTGTCCATATTGTCCGCGTCCTCCGGATTGTCTTATATACTTTCCTTCTCCTTCTGCCGTGTTTTTAATAGTTTCTTTGTATGCAACTTGAGGAGCACCAACATTAGCCATAACATTAAACTCTCTTTTCATTCGATCAACCATAATTTCAAGCTGTAATTCTCCCATTCCTGAAATAATAGTTTGCCCTGTTTCATGGTTTGTTTTAATACTAAAAGTTGGGTCTTCTTCAGATAATCTTTTTAAAGCAAAACCGAGCTTTTCCTGATCTACTTTTGTTTTTGGCTCAATTGCCAAAGATATAACCGGCTCCGGGAAGGTAATTTGTTCAAGAACAATAGGACTTTTTTCTTCGCAAAGTGTATCCCCTGTTCCCGTATCTTTAAGACCAACTAAGGCAACAATTTCCCCTGCATATGCTTCCTTAACTTCTTCTCTGTGATTTGCATGCATTAAAAGAATTCTTCCTATTCTTTCCCGCTTGTTTTTATTTGTGTTATAAATATATGAACCTGCTGCAGCTTTTCCAGAATAGACTCTAAAGTAGGTTAATTTTCCAACGTGAGGATCAATCTGAATCTTAAAAGCAAGCCCTGCAAAAGGTTCTTCAAAATCAGGCTTTCTTTCTTCTTCTTTTTCTGTTTTTGGATTAATCCCTTTAACTGCTCCAACATCCAAAGGCGATGGAAGATAGTCAATTACCGCATCAAGTAACGGTTGAACTCCTTTGTTTCTTAAAGATGAACCTGCATAAATAGGAACCAGCTTATATGCAATAACCGCTCTTCTAAGTCCTGCTTTAAGTTCTTCTACAGATAATTCTTCGCCGTTTAAGTATTTTTCCATAAGAGCGTCATCATTTTCTGCTATTTTTTCAATTAACTTGTGTCTATATTCTTCAACTTGTTCTTTTAATTCTTCTGGAATTTCATCTGAAACTTCAAACTTTGCACCTAGTTGATCAGATCCCCAAATAAATGCTTTTTTAGTTAACAGATCAACTGTTCCTATAAAGCTTGATTCTACGCCGATTGGAAGCACCATAATTGCCGGATTTGCACCAAGCCTATTTTCAATAGATCTTATTGTTGCTAAAAAGTCCGCACCAAGTTTATCCATTTTGTTTACAAAGCAAATTCTTGGAACATTGTATTTATCTGCTTGTCTCCAGACTGTTTCAGACTGAGACTGAACACCTTCTTCAGCATCTAAAACTGTAATGCCTCCGTCTAATACACGCAAAGATCTTTCAACCTCTGCTGTAAAATCAACGTGTCCGGGAGTATCAATAATATTTATCCTGTGATCCTTCCAAAAAGCGGTAGTTGCAGCAGAAACAATGGTAATACCACGCTCTTTTTCCTGAACCATCCAGTCCATTTGTGTATTTCCTTCATCAATATCTCCAATCTTATACGTTCTTCCCGTATAAAAAAGAATACGCTCGGTTGTCGTGGTTTTACCCGCGTCAATATGCGCAATAATTCCAATGTTCCTAATTTTATCTAGTGTATAATCTTTTTTTGTTGGTTCTACCATAGTTTAAATTTAGTCAAAAAAAACTTCCCCCTTCTAAAGGAAGCTATGCGTAGTATAGCATAAATTAACGGTTAATTACTATTTTCCATCTCTTTAAAAATGGATAGCTTTACGAGCACACCTTGTTCTTGGAAAACCATCGCTAATCTTTGATCAAATTGCTGTTCAATTTCTTGATAATATTAATTAAAATCTAAAGTGGCTAAATGCACGGTTTGCCTCGGCCATTCTGTGAGCCGTATCTCTTTTCTTAATAGCTGCTCCTTGGTTTTCTACGGCATCTTTAAGTTCTACTGCCAGTTTTTCAGCAAAGGTATGATATTCTTTATTTGATCTTCCCCTTGCAGCCTCAATTATCCACCGCATGGATAAAGAAATTCTTCTATCTCCTCTTACATCCATTGGAATTTGGTAAGAAGCTCCTCCGATTCTTTTAGCTTTTACTTCTTGCCTTGGACCAACATTTTGAATTGCTTTTTCAAAAGTCTCCAGGGGATTTATTCCACCTTTTTCAAGAAGCTCAAAAGCTTTGTATAAATTTTTCTCGGCAATAGTTTTTTTACCATCTTTCATTAATTTATTAATGAATTTGGCAACCAGAAAGTTATTATAAATTTTATCTGCCGATATTTTTCTTTTTTCTGTTTTTTTATGTCTCATATTTTTTTACTCAACTGGTGCTACCGATGGCGGTGTAGGCACTGAAGCAGACGCTGAAACTCCTGCTTTTCCTCCTCCACTCTTGGTTCCATATTTACTTCGTGATGTTTTTCTTCCTTCAACTCCTGTCAAATCAAATTTTCCCCTAACTATATGATATTTTACACCCGGTAGATCCTTAACCCTTCCTCCTCTTACTAGAACAATTCCATGCTCTGAAAGAGAATGTCCGATTCCCTGAATATATGCTGTAACTTCCATTTTATTAGAAAGTTTTACTCTTGCAACTTTTCTTAGAGCAGAATTTGGCTTTTTAGGAGTCATTGTTTTAACCAATGTTACAACTCCTCTTTTTTGTGGAGCAATAAGGTTTTTGTATTCTCTATCTTTTGCATTAAAAAGACGACGTAAAGCATTTGAACGCGTCTTTTTAACTTTTTTAACTCTTCCCCTTTTTGATAATTGTGAAATTGTTGGCATAATTTATTTAATAAGTACTGTATTATACCTCATCTGCTGTTTTTCCTTCAACCGGAATGAGGCGACCGATGATAACATTTTCTTTAAGTCCTACTAATTTATCTACTGCACCTTCAAGTGCTGCTTCTGTTAAAACTTTTGTTGTCTCTTGAAAAGAAGATGCCGAAAGCCAAGAATCAGAAAATAGAGATGATTTAGTAATGCCAAGCAATGTTTGTCTTGCCGTTGCAGGCTCTCCTCCTTGAGAAAGAATTTCCGAGTTAATTTCTTCAAATCTTGCTCTAGTAATAAAATCACCGGGAACCAAAGCCGTATCTCCAACTGTTTCAACAATAACCTTGTCTGACATTTTTCTTAAAATTACCTCAAAATGCTTATCATTAATAACAATTCCTTGAGATTCATATACTCTTTGAGCTTCGTCAATAACGTATCTTTGTGCTTCTTTTAGACCGTTAATTTTTACAACTTCTTTTGGATCAAGATAACCTTGTGCAAGTTGTGTTCCAACAATTATATCTTGTCCATCTTTAACTGTTAAAGTTGCTGAGGCGGGAACAAAATATTCTTTTTCTTCAACCGGTTTAACTTTAGTGTTTTTAATTTTTAACACATGGCCGTCATCATTTGACTCAATCTTTAGTTTTCCTGAAACTTCTGAGATTGGGGAAAGATTTTTTGGTGTTCTCATTTCAAAAAGTTCTTCTACTCTTGGTAAACCTTGAGTAACGTCGCTCATTACTACTCCTCCAAAATGTCTAACACGCATAGTAAGCTGAGTTCCCGGCTCTCCAATAGATTGAGCAGCAACTACTCCAACAGGAACTCCAACTTCAACAATTCTTTTGTTACTAAAATCAATTCCATAACATTTAGCACAAATCCCGTATTCCATTTCACAGGTCAAAGGAGATCTTATAACAACTTCTTCTACTTCTTCCTTAAGAATTTCTTTTGCTTTTTCTGAAGTTATTTCATCGCCTGCTTTGACGATTCTTTTCTTTGTTTTCTTAGAAACAATCTTTGACGCAGCAAACCTACCTAAGATTCTGTCTATAAAGTTTGCAGTTCTTTCTTCTTCATGTGCAGCAATAGTGACTCCTTCTTTTGTCCCACAATCTTCTCCTTTTACAATTACGTCATGGGATACATCAACTAAACGTCTTGTTAAATATCCTGCATTTGCAGTTTTTAAAGCAGAATCAGTTAATCCTTTTCTTGATCCTCTTGCTGATGCAACATACTCAAAGATTGAAAGCCCTTCTCTAAAATTAGATTTAATTGGTAGTTCAACAATTTTTCCAAGCGGATCAAGAATAAGACCTCTCATTGCAGATAACTGTTTTAATTGCTCTTTTCCTGCTCTTGCACCTTCTGAGTCAATAATTGTTTTTATTACGTTTTCATCTTTTAAGTTATTCCAGGTAAGATCTGCAATTTTATCGGTTGTTTTTAGCCAAACTTCGTTTGAAAGTCTTTTCTTTTCCTCGTTTGTAATAAGTCCTGATTGATAATCTTCATCAATCTTTGTTATCTTTTTCTCTGCTTCTCCAATTAATTCTTCTTTTTCTAAAACTTCTTCGTTATCAAAAACCGATACTGAAATTCCAGATACGGTTGCACCGAAAAATCCAAGTGATTTAATTCCATCAATAAGCTCTGTAACTTCATCATCTTCAATAACAGAGATAGCACTAGTAACAAGTTTTTTAATTCCGGATGCTTTAATTGGTTCATTTATAAAACCAAATTCATCTGGAAGTTTTTCATTAAACATAATTCTTCCAAGTGACGTTTCAATAATTTCATTATTAACTTTTACCTTAATTAGTTCTCTTAGCAAAATTTTATCAAATGAATATGCAAGATAAGCTTCATTAAAATCTGAAAAAGTCCTTGGGTCTTCTTTTCTTAAAGTTTCATCAAAAGTTGTAAGATAAAAAATTCCAACTGCCATTTCCTTATTTGGAAGAGTAATCGGACTTCCATCTGCAGGCTTTAATAGATTATGACTTGGCATCATGAGTTTTATTGCTTCTTCCTGAGCTTTTTTTGAAAGTGGAATATGAACAGCCATCTGATCTCCATCAAAATCAGCGTTATATCCTGCACAGACACAAGGATGAAGAGAAATTGCAGCGCCTTCAATTAAAATTGGGTAAAATGCTTGAATTCCCAATTTATGTAGCGTTGGTGCACGATTGAGTAAAACCGGATGATTTTTAGTTATCTCTTCCAAAATGTCAAATACTTCAGGTGGTCTTTTTTCAATAAATCTTTTTGCACTCTTAATGTTTGGAGCATATCCTCTGACAATAACTTCACGAAGAACAAATGGTTTAAACATTTCAAGAGCCATTTCTTTTGGAAGCCCACATTGAGAAAGTTTTAACTCAGGTCCAACAACAATAACCGATCTTCCTGAGTAATCTACTCTTTTTCCAAGAAGATTTTGTCTGAATCTTCCTTGTTTTCCACGAAGCATATCAGAAAGTGATCTTAATGGTGAAGAGATCGACTGTGATCCTCTTTGAGATGCATCTATTAACGAATCTACTGCCTCCTGAAGCATTCTTTTTTCATTTCTTAAGATTATTTCAGGTGCACCAAGGGAAATTAAATGCTTGAGCCTGTTATTTCTATTAATTACTCTTCTGTAAAGATCGTTTAAATCAGATGTTGCAAATCTTCCCCCTGAAAGCTGAACCATAGGACGAAGGTCCGGTGGGATAACCGGAAGAACGCTCATGATAATATTTGCAGGAGAAACTCCGGCTTTTTTCATTACCTCAATAAGCCTTAGTCTTTTAATAACTTTTAGATATTTTTGTCCTTTTGATTTTTCTGCTTCTTTTCTTAAAGTTAATATTAATTCACTAAGATCAAGTTTATTTATAAGTTCTAAAAGTCCGTCTGTTCCGGTTTTAATGGTAAAAAATACCGGAATATCATATTCAAGAATCTTAAAGTACTCATCTTCTGATAAAACACTCCCCATTTTAAGGCTTTTAATAAGCTTTGAAAGAGCATCTGCAATCTCGTCAACTTTTTTGCTCTCAGAACTAAATCTATCATTAAGCCTTGCAACTCTTTGTCTTTTTTGAAGATCAAGCTCTTGAAGAATTAATTCTTTTTGCTCAGGTTTTACTTTTATTTTCTTAGATTCTTTTTTCTTTTCTTCAATCTCTTTATCAATTTTCTTTTCCTCTTCAAGTATTTCTTCCTTTAATTGTTCTTTTCTCTTTTCAATATTTTTAGAAAGATCGCCCAAGCTTTGTTTTTTCTTTTCTTCATCAATTTCTGTAATAAGATAGGATGCGTAATAAACAACTGCTTCAAGGCTTTTTTGCGGCATATTCAAAATTAAAGGCAATGCTGAAGAAAGACCTTTGAAAAACCAGACATGAGCAACCGGTGCAGCTAATGCAATATGTCCCATTCTTTCACGTCTTACTCTTGAAAGGGTAACCTCAACTCCACATTTGTCGCAAATTATTCCTCTATTTCTAATTCTTTTGTATTTTCCGCAATAACATTCCCAATCCTTAGTTGGACCAAAAATTCTTTCATCAAAAAGACCTGCTTTTTCCGGTCTTAAAGTTCTGTAGTTAATTGTTTCAGGCTTTGTTACTTCTCCGTAAGACCACCTTAAAACATCTTCTTTTGAAGCAAGTAAGATTTTTAATGATTTGAAATCTAAGATTGTTAAATCTTTTGCTTTTTTATTATCGTTATTCATTTATTAGTTATTCTCCTTTTCCGTTTGTTTAAGATCTTTGGCAACGCTTTCTTCTCCTACTTCCCCAACATGTACTCCTTGATCTTCTTCTAAGACTTCTTTTTCACCAAGTTCTCCTGCAAGCTCTTTTACCTGCTCTTCTACTTTTTCCGCTACTATTTCTTTTTCTTCTGTTTTTACTTCTTCTTCTTTATCAGCAATTTTTGCATCAATTGGTATAACATTTAAACCAAGTGCCTGAAGCTCTTTAATAAGAACCTTAAAGGATTCAGGAACTTTTGGTGTTGGAATATCAGTTCCTTTAACAATTGCTTCAAAAGCTTTTGCACGTCCAACAACATCATCTGATTTAATGGTCAACATTTCCTGCAAAGTGTATCTTGCCCTATGCGCCTCAAGTGCCCAAACTTCCATTTCTCCAAGTCTTTGTCCGCCCATTTGGGCTTTTCCTCCTAATGGTTGCTGAGTAACTAAAGAGTATGGACCGGTTGATCTTGCGTGAGTTTTATCTTCTACCATGTGAATTAATTTCATCATGTATTCAATTCCTACAACTACCGGTTTATCATATGCTTTTCCGGTTCTTCCGTCGTAAAGCACTGCTTTTCCACTAACTGGAAAGTTTGCTTTTTTTAAATCATTAATAATTTTTTCTTCTTTTACTTTTTCAAAAACCGGAATTGCGTACTTAGTGTTTAATCTATATCCGGCAATTCCAAGATGAGCTTCCAAGAGCTGACCCAAATTCATACGAGCAAGTACGGAAATAGGAGATATTATTATGTCAACTGGTGTTCCATCTGCAAGGTGAGGCATATCAACTTCCGGAAGAATCTTTGAGATAACCCCTTTGTTTCCATGCCTTCCAGCAAGCTTATCTCCAACAACCACATGTCTTAATTGCGCTACCTCGACAATAATTTTTCTTAAAGCTCCAGGTTCAAGTTCATCACCTTTTTTTCGATCTAGAATTTGAACATTAACAACTGTTCCACGCTCTCCATGAGGTATTCTTAAGGAAGTATCTCTTACTTCTCTAGCCTGTTCTCCAAAGATTGCTCTTAATAGTCTTTCTTCTGCGGTAAGTTCGGTTTCTCCTTTTGGTGCAATTTTTCCAACAATAATATCTCCTGATGAAACTTCCGATCCTACAACAACTATTCCTTCTTCATCAAGGTTTGCCAAATCTTCTTCTGAGACATTTGGAATATCTCTGGTTGTTTCTTCAGGGCCTAATTTTGTTTCAACTACTACTGCTTCATATTTTTCAAGATGAATAGAGGATAAAACATCTTCTTTAACTAATCTGTCAGAAATTACAATTGCATCTTCATATCCAAGACCATCAAAAGAAGTGTAGGCAATAATTAAGTTTTGACCTAGAGCAAGTTCTCCTTTTTGAGAAGCAGGACCATCAATTAAAAGATCTCCTTTTTTTACTTTTTCTCCTGTAATTACCATGGCTTTTTGAGTATACGCGGTTGCCTGAGAAGTTCTTTTGAATGAACTAATAATATAGGTTTCTTCTTCTTTTTTACCCTTTCCTTTAATCGTTATTCTGTTTGCATCTGCATAAGTAACAGTTGCGTCAAAAGGAGCCCTAACTACTCTATTCATAACTTGAGAAATTTCTTTTTCCATGCCGGTTCCGACAATTGGGCTTTCTGGTTTAAGAAGCGGTACTGCCTGGCACTGCATATGAGTTCCCATAAGTGCTCTGTTTGCTTCGTCATGAGAAACAAATGGAATAAGAGATGCTGCTGATCCAACAACCTGCCTAGGAACAATATCTACGTATTCAATGTTCTCTTTATCAGTTTCAATAAATTCTCCCTTGTGTCTTGCAGGAACACGAGCAGAAGCAATAGTTCCATCATCTTCTAAAACAGTTGTATGGGTAATATAATGATTTCTCTCGTCTTCAGTATCAATATAGACAAGTTCATCAGTTGCTTTTATAATGGCTTTCTTACCTTTTTTTTGATGAACTACTTTTCTGTATGGAGTTTCTAAAAAACCAAACTCATTTACTTTAGCATACAAAGCAAGGTAGGTAACAAGTCCTATGTTTGGTCCTTCAGGACTTCTGATCGGACAAATTCTTCCATACTGAGAAGCATTAATATCACGAATTGAGAAAGCTGCTCTTTCTCTTGAAATTCCGCCGGTTCCCATAACAGTAAGTCTGTTTAAATTGTCTATTTCTGAAAGTGGATTTGTCTGATCAAGAATGGTTGAGAGCTGAGAGGTTCTGAAGAATTCATTAATAGATGCCATAATCGGTCTTGCGTTAATTAATCCGGCAATTGAGGTTGGCTGATCAAGCTGAATAAGACTCATTCTCTCTTTTACCGATCTTTCAAGCCTTAAAGCACCAATTCTAAAAGCAGTATTTGCTACCAGTTCCCCAACACACCTAACTCTTCTATTAGAAAGGCTGTCAATATCATCTACCCCATCCTTTCCTCTTGAAAGTCCGATTAAATAACTTATTGTTGCGACAATATCATCTAAAACTAGCGTCCTAACAGTCTCTTCTGCAGGAGTAAATCCGGGAACTTTTTTAAGTTTTTTATTCATTTTGTATCTTCCGACTTTTCCCAGATCATATCTTCGTGAATTAAAAAACATTCCATTAAAGTTTTCTCTTACTTTATCTAAAACTATTGGTTCCCCCGGATGCATTTTTCTAAAAATCTCAACAAGTGCGGTTGCAGAATCTCCGGTTTCATCTTTTTTTAAAGTATTTGCAATATATGCTGTTTCTCCATCTACTTCAAGATCTTTAAATCTCTCTTTTATTTCATCATTTGAAGAAATTCCAATTGCTCTTAAAAAAGTAGTTGCCGGAAACTTTCTTCTTCTGTCAATTTTAACCATAATTGTTTCGTGTCTGGTGGTAGAAAATTCAAGCCAAGATCCGTGAACCGGTCTAATTTCTGCAGTGTGCAAAGTTTTTCCGGTTACGTTATCTTTATTTGCGGTAAAGAATGCTCCAGGAGATCTAACCAATTGGCTAACAACCGCTCTTTCAATTCCATTAACAATAAATGTTCCTCTATCTGTCATTTGTGGAATATCCCCAAGAAAAACTTCCTGTTCTAATTTTGAATCGGTTTTTTTGTTTATTAAAGTAGCGTTTACATAAAGAGGAGCGTCGTAAGTAAGTCCTTTGACAAGACAGACATCTGAATTAACAGGTATTTTTCCAAGTCTATAATCTTTAAGAACCATAGTCCAATTCTTTTCCGTAAAATCATCAATAGGAGATATTTCTTGAAGTACCTCTACAATTCCTTTTTCAAGAAACCATTTATAGGATTTTTTTTGAGTGGCAAGTAAATCTAATTTAGGCAGTAGTTTATAGTCCTTACCCCAATTATCTCTTAACTTGTTGTTTGTTTTAATATCAGCCTTTGGCATCTGAGAGTTGTCTTTAGAAGAATTAAGTTTTTTACAACAAAAACGCCTTGAGGATCTCTCCTCTTTCTTAATCCTTTATATAAAGTTATAAACTTATATCATACAAAATTGCATAATGTCAAGAGGAGAAATTAAGCTCCTCTTTCTCTTACGGCAATTCTATATTTACAATAGTCACAATCTTCTCCGGACTTGGGTATTTTATCGTCTCTTAAACAGTTAATTGCATCATTAATAGTTTTTTCAACCCAAGAATCATTTCCTTTATATGGCAAAATCTTAATATCAAATTCAAGCTTTGCATCAAAAGCTTTTTTATCGGTAATACCATTACAATATACAAAATATCCTGTGTCTGACACTTTGTAGCCGTTTTTTCTAAACAACCATTGATAAATTTCCATCTGTCTTTTATACCCATCTTGCCATTCCTTATCTAAAGTTACCTCTTCTTCTTTAGAAGTTGCTTTGTAATCAACAATAATATATTCCCCATTTGGATTTATCCAAACATCATCTATTCCTCCTGTGACAATAACGTTTGAGTGATCAATTCTAGCAGTTATTCCCCTCCTCATAGCATCTCTCCACTCATCTATTTTTTCATGATCTAAAGGAATTGCATCAACTCCATATGTTGTCATTAAAGGATGAGCTGTTTTTTTAGCTCTATGAATATCAAATTCTTTTTTTAATAACTTATCTACTGCGGAATTT
Source organism: Candidatus Levyibacteriota bacterium (assembly GCA_043807135.1). Taxonomy (GTDB): domain Bacteria; phylum Patescibacteriota; class Microgenomatia; order Levybacterales; family UBA12049. The sequence continues at coordinate 94,356 of JAZDGF010000003.1, forward strand.
AGAGAAAACGGATAACCTGGAGGCTGACCTACACCAAGACGACGATCTAAGTAAAAGCAACGTGGACAACTAATAAATAAATCTATTTTACTTCTGCTTAAGCGAAATAAATCAGTTGTGCTGGGGTTATATAAATATTTTTTCCGGTTAGGATTATAATATTGAGACATAGGTGCATTATATTACAAAAGAGAAAAGAGATAAACTCTAGCTTTGTTTTAAGCTCATGATATAATCAATTAGATGACAGCTTTTGAAATAATTAAAAAATACATTTCATTTTTTGAAGAAAAAGAACATAAACAAATTGCAAATGCTCCTTTAGTTCCTGAAAATGACCCAACCACCCTTTTTACTTCATCAGGCATGCAACCTTTAGTTCCATATCTTTTAGGAGAGGCACATCCACAAGGAAAAAGACTTGTAAATTCTCAGGATAGTTTTAGAAGCCAAGATATTGAAGAAGTTGGCGACAATAGGCACACTACTTTTTTTAGAATGCTTGGTAATTGGTCACTGGGTAGTTACTTTAAAAAAGAACAGATCCTCTGGTTTTGGGAATTTTTGACAAAGGAATTAAAAATTCCTGCTGAAAAACTCTATGTCAGTGTATTTGAAGGAGATGAAAATATTTCAAAAGATACAGAATCTGAAGAGATTTGGAAAGAAATATTCGCAAAAGAAAGAATTGACGCTAGCGACAGAATATTTTTCTATGGAGTAAATCAAAACTGGTGGTCACGATCAGGTCCTCCAAGCAAAATGCCTGTTGGTGAACCAGGAGGGCCGGATAGTGAGGTTTTTTATGACTTTGGTGACTCCAAGGTACATGAAAAAAGCACATTTAAAGATAAAAAGTGTCACCTTAACTGTGACTGTGGAAGATACATGGAAATTGGAAATTCAGTCTTTATGGAGTTTATTAAAACAAAAGATGGATTTGACGAACTTCCGCAAAAAAATGTTGATTTTGGCGGAGGACTTGAAAGATTTTTAGCAGCAATAGAAAACCAACAAGATATTTTTAAAACCTCATTGTATTTCCCTGCTATCAAAAAAATAGAGGAATTAAGTAATAAGAAATATGATGAAGATAAACCGGCAATGCGAATTATCGCAGATCATTTAAAAGCATCTGTTTTTATCATTCTTGCAAGTGTAAAACCATCAAATAAAGAACAGGGTTATCTTCTAAGAAGATTACTGCGGCGATCCGTTGTTAAATACCATGAATTAACAAAAAACTTTACACCTACTCAAGAGTTTAAAAAAATTGCGGAAGAAATTCTAAATATAGAAAAAGAAGTTGAACCTGAAAGAATAAATAAAGAAAGAGATCTAAAGCTTGTTGGTGAAGTTTTAGCAGATGAGCTTACACGCTTTGGCAAAAGCTTAAATAACGGACTTAAAATCATTAAAAACACAGATAAATTAACCGGCAAAGAGGCTTTTGATCTTTACCAATCTTACGGTTTTCCACTTGAAATAACAATTGAGTTAATGGCAAAAAAGGACCAAAAAGTAAATACTGAGGAATTTAAAAAAGAATTTGAAAAACATAAGGAACTTTCCAGAACCGCATCTTCTGGCATGTTTAAAGGAGGCTTGGCAGACTCGGGAGAACAGACTGTCATGGGACACACTGCAACCCATTTATTACACCAGGCCTTAAGAGAAGTATTAGGAGAAAAAGTAAACCAGGCAGGCTCAAATATTACAAATAAAAGGATAAGGTTTGATTTTAGCTCTGGTCAAAAACTTACCGATGAAGAAATTAAAAAAGTTGAAAGAACAGTAAATGAAAAAATCAAAGAGAATTTGCCGATTAAATTTGAGATTATGTCACTTGAGAAAGCAAAGGAAATTGGTGCTGCAGGAATATTTAATGAAAAATATGAAACACAGGTAAAAGTGTATTTTATAGGAAATTATTCAAAAGAAATCTGCGGTGGCCCGCATGTTGATTTTACAGGCAAGCTAAAAAGGTTTAGAATAATAAAGCAGGAGAATATAGGACACGGATTAAAAAGAATATACGCAAAAGTAAATTTTTAATATGAAAATGCCTTCTCTTTCTTTTTTTGAAAAAAAAGAAAAACCACAATATTTTCTTGCTTTAATTCTAAGAGATGAAAAAGCAACAGGCGTAGTTTTTGAAACACTCTCAGGTGTTGTAAAAATTGTAGGTTCAGGAGAAGAATATTTCTCCGAATCAATAGAAGAAATCTCTATTGAGGAATTACTTGATATTTGCGATAAATCTATTTCAAGAGCGGAAAGTTCTCTTCCTGAGAATATTGAAACCCAAAAAGCTATTTTTGCCTTAAAAGAAAATTGGGTTGAAGATAACAAGATTAAAAAAGATTATTTAGATAAACTTAAGAAAGTAAGTGATGAATTAAGCATTGTTCCAATCGGTTTTTTAGTAACAACCGAGGCAATTGTTTCTCTTCTTCAAAAAGAAGAGGGAGCCCCAATTTCAACCATTTTTGCCCAAATCAGTAAAGAAAATGCTATTGTTTCCCTAGTAAAGGCAAGCAAAGTTTTAGAAGCAAAAGCATCTAAAATTCATGAATCTGCCAGTTTTACCGTTGATACTTTACTTAAACACTTTGAAGTTCCAGAAATTCTACCTTCAAGAGTTATAATTTTTACAGATCAGGAAAAAGAACTTTCCCAGGAATTTATTAAACATCAGTGGAGCAAGAGCTTGTCTTTTCTTCATCTCCCTCAAGTTCTAACTCTTCCGTCAAATTATGATATTAAAGCAGTTATAAATGGGTCTGCAAAACAAATGGGACTTGCTGTTTCACCAGTCCTTATGGATTATAAAAGTTCAGACGATATTCCCGAACTTACAAAAGAAACTACCCATAAAGAAACCGAAGAGGAAAAGCCAAAAGAGGAAAACTCTGAGGAGAATGAAGAGGCAAAAGAAGCAAATGAAGAAGAAGTAAAAATTCCTGATGGGGAAAAAACAATTGAAGATAAGATTCATGAAGAACAGTCCTTTCCTTCCGAACACTTTGGATTTGGAGCAGCAGATATTGCAAAAATAGAACCAAAAGAAGTAGATCATAAAATTGAAAAGACAGAAAAGAAAGAAAGTGGAAAAGAAGATGACGAGTTAAAGATTGAAACAATTTCAAAAGAGGAAACAAAAGTAGAACCAAAACTTGCCATAATTGAAGACGATACAAAAAAATCATTCCCCGAATTTCCCGAAGAAAGGAAAAAAGATAGTTCTTCTCCATTAAGATTCTTAGGAAGCTTTGCATTTATTGGAGGATCTGCTTTTGCAAGTATAAAAAGCGTTGCAAGATCTATTATTAATTTTCTTCCCATTATTAGAGGAAACAAGATACTTTTAATCCCCGGCATTGTAATTATACTCTTAATTGTATTTTTCATTTATTATTTATTTGCTCTTAGGGCAAATATTATTTTAAGTGTTGACCCAAAAATTGAAGAAACTAAACAATCGGCAACATTTTCTACCTCCTCTTCAACGGACGTTGAAAAAAATCTTATTTCAGGTGAATTTGTAACTATTTCTGAAGAAGGGTCAACAACAATAACTACCAGCGGTAAAAAAGAAATTGGAGAAGCTGCTAAGGGGAAAATAACTTTATACAGCCGTTTTACAAAAGAGACAACTATTAAATCAGGAATAGTAATTTCTGCTCCAAACGATTTGGAGTTTACTGTAGATGATTCCATTAAGATTGCATCCGCGTCTGCAGACGCAAGTGCTGAGCCAACTACTGCAACCATTCTGGTTACTGCCAAAAAAATAGGAAAAGAGTATAACTTACCTGCCGGAACAAAGTTTTCGGTCGAAGATTTAAGCACAGGAGATATTATCGGAAAAAATGATGACCCTCTGTCAGGAGGAAATAAAAAAGAGGTAACTGTTGTCTCAGAAGAAGATATTACCCGCGCAGAACAAGATCTTATTAAAGAACTTGAAAATAAAGCAAAGGATGAGCTTAACAATAGAATTGCGACCGATAAAATCCTCCTTCCCGTTTTTGCAGACGCAAGTGTTTCCAAAGCAGATTTTAGCAAAGATGTTGACGACGAATCAGATAAATTAACTATTACAGGAACCGTTGACTATCAAGCACTCTCCTATAAAAAAGACGACCTTGTCTCGTTTGCAAAATTACTTTTAAAAAGCAAAATTCCAGAAGGTCTTACCATTACTGAGGATAATATTAACGTAGAAGTAAAAGACAGCAAAAAAAAAGGAGACGATGAAATTTCTGCAAACTTAAATATTAAAGCCGCACTTTTACCTAAGATTGATCAAGAAAAAATGGTTAAAGAAGTTGCCGGTAAATCAGTTTCAGATGCTGAAAAAATGTTTAAAGATCTTCCTCAAGTAACAAACATTACTACAAGTCTTTTTCCAAGACTTCCTTTTATTCCAAAATACCTGCCTAGAGATCCTAATAAGATAAAAGTTACACTAGATATTAATGGCTAAATATTATAAAAAGTCTTCTCTAAATTTTAAAAAAATATCTAAGCTCATAAGTCTTCTTATGATAGTTGTTGGTGGTTTTATTATAATTTATATATTTTTCCCGTTAATTTCCTGGCAAATATATTTTGCTAATGCTTTTACCAATCCCGAACTTACAACTCCCATTCCGAAAGCAACAGTTATAAATAGTTCAACTATTGCAAGCTTAATTACTCAAGCATCAAATGTTTTTACTCAAGCTGATTACACAAATGCTGAGACTTGGTTTCCAAACATTAAGTTTCAAAAACAACACCAAGATATTCAAACCTATGCTTTAAGTATTCAAAAATTAAAAATTGAAAATGCTGTTGTTTCAACAATTGATACTGATTTGTCAGCTCACCTTGTAAATTACGGAGGGACCGCAATCCCACCGCAAAAAGGAGCAGCAGTGGTTTTTGGACACTCAACTCTTCCCCAATGGTTTAATCCAAAAGACTACAAAACAATTTTTGCGACTCTTCATGAATTACGAGTCGGAGATGAAATAAAAGTAAATGTTTCAAATCTTACTTTTATTTATAAGGTTTATAATATTTCCGTTGTGGAGTCATCGGATGTTTCTATGTTTGAACAAAGATATGACGACTCATATCTTACTCTTGTTACCTGTACTCCTCCTGGAACAATCTGGAAAAGACTTATAATAAGAGCAAGGCTTGATAAGGTTTAATTATGGAAGAAAGTTCTTTTAAAAGATTTTTAATTAAGATTTGGCCAACAATTTACAGAGTAATAAATACTCTTGTCTATGCCCTTTTAAACTTTTTAAAATCCGCTGTTTCCCAAAGCATAGAACAATTAAAAGGTAAATAAATTATGGAAGAAAAAAAATTAGCACTTAAGGCAATTCAAAAAAAATTAGTTGGTAAAAGACTTAGTTATAAAGAAATATTTGCCATTATGAATCAGATTTCAAATGAAGAATTAGGCGATATTTTAACCACCTATTTTGCTGCATCCGGCTATTCTAAAGGCTTTACTAATAAAGAACTTTTTTATCTTACAAAAGCCATGGTTGAAACAGGGGATAAATTGAAATTTGAAGGAATTGTTGCTGATAAACATTCCATAGGAGGTGTTCCTGGAACCAGAACAACCCCAATTATTGTCGCTATTATCGCAACAGCTGGATTTAAAATTCCTAAAAGCTCTTCTAGGGCAATTACTTCTCCTGACGGAACTGCAGATGACATGGAAGTACTTGCCCCAGTAATTCTTAAAAAAGAAAAAATTTATGAAGTAGTTAGAAAAACTAATGGATGCATTGTTTGGGGAGGAAGCTTTAATCTTGCTCCTGCAGACGACATTATTATTCAAGTAGAAAAGCCGCTTCTATTTGAAAGTTATGATAAAATTTTAGTTTCAATTATGGCCAAAAAGATTGCGTTCGGAGCAACTCACGTTGTTATTGATCTTCCATATGGAGAAACCGTTAAAGTGCACACTTTACGTGATGCGGAAATTATTAAAGATAAATTTATATTTCTTGCAAAACAATTTAAGATAAAAATAAAAGTAATGATTCACAAAACAGAAGAGCCGGCAGGACGGGGGGTTGGGCCAATTTTAGAAATTCAAGAAGTCTTAAAAATTTTACAGCAAAAGAAAAACAGACCACTAGATTTAGAGGTAAGAAGTTTAAATATTGCAGGAACACTTTTAGAATTATGCTTAAAGGATTCTCCTAAAAAATTAAGAGAAGGTGTTAAAAGACACTACGGAAATGCATTTGGCTGGGCAACTTCAATTCTTAAAAGTGGTAACGCTTTTAAGAAATTCCAAGAAATTATTAAAGCACAGGGAGGAGATCCCAATATAGACAGTGAAAAACTTAAACCTGGGAAATATACATATAAAGTAAAGGCAAAAAAAAGCGGGGCAGTTAAAAAGTTTAATATTAAAAACCTTACAAGTGTTGCAAAAATTCTTGGTGCACCAACCGAAAAAGCAGCAGGAATTTATTTAGATAAAAAGCTTAATGAAAAGGTTGAAAAAGGAGAGACAATCTGTACTTTATACAGTCAAAGCGTGTATAATCTAAAAGAAGGAAAAGATTCAATAAGAAACTTTCCAATTACTAATTTAGAATGAAAAGAATAATTGTTGCTTTTGTTTTAGTACTTGCTATATCGGTGCTAACAACTCTTTGGTGGAAAAATAACAGCCTGCCGGTTAATTCTCAAGATAAAACTCAAAAAATATTTGTTGTTCAAAAAGGACAAGGGGTTAGAGAAATTTCTTCAAAGCTTAAAAAAGAAAATTTAATTAAAGATTCTATTGTATTTTTTATTATTACTAAAAGATACGGTTATGACAAAAAGATTGAAGCAGGAGATTTTAGATTAAGCCCTTCAATGGCTACAAGAGAAATTGCCGAAAAACTTACTCATGGAACATTAGATGTATGGGTAATAATTCCTGAAGGAAAAAGAGCAGAAGAAGTCGCAGAGATTCTTGAAGAGAAAGTTCCTTCTTATGAGGATACCTGGATTAATGATTTAAAAGAACATGAAGGATATCTTTTTCCAGATACTTATCTTTTCCCAAAAGATGCAGACATTGATTTAATAATCTCAATCATGAAGAATAATTTTGAAAGTAAATTTAATAGTGTAAAGAATTCAAAAACAACCAACCTAACAGAAAATGAAACTATTACTCTTGCATCCCTTGTTGAACGCGAAGCAAAAGCAGATGTTGATAGACCGCTGATTGCAAGCGTCATTTATAACAGGTTGAATATCGGAATGAAGCTTGATATTGATGCCACTCTTCAATACATGCTTGGATATCAAGAAGCTGAAAAAAGATGGTGGAAAAAAGCCTTAACTAATGATGATAAAAAAATAAATTCTCCCTTTAATACTTATACAAATCCGGGGCTTCCTCCAAGACCTATTTCAAACCCAGGCATTGCAAGTATTAAGGCAGCACTAAATCCTGCAAGCACCAATTATCTTTTTTATATTTCTGACGCAAGTGGAAAAAACCGTTATGGAGAAACAATTGAAGAACACCATGCAAATATTAGAAACTACGGGTTATAAGCGAATTATTTACTTCGTTTAAAGAATCTGCGGATTTTTTTAACTTTGGGTTTTTCTTCTATTTCCTCTTCCTCTTTTTCCAACTCTTCGGTTTCTTCTAGCTCCTCTTCTTTGTCTTCTTTATCTAAATCTTCTGCTATTTTTACCTTATCTTTCTTAACTTTTTTTTCTTTTTCCTCTTGTTTTTCTTCGTAATTTTCGAGAATATTTGTAATGTTATCCAAACCCTCTTCTGAAATTAATTTCAAAATTCTTTTACCTTTTTTTGTTGCCAGAAGAAAGACTATTACTCCTCCTACTATTAAACCTAATAGGAAACCGTTAAAAAACTTATTATCATGACGGGAATTATTATTTTGCATAAGGCAGTTATTTTGAATTTTCTTTTTTCTTAAAGTATTTGGCAATCGTTGCTCCTGTTTTAAGTCCTGTTACAAGAGTCGAAAGAGATGAAATTGGCCCTGAAACACTTTCAGTTATATTTCCGGTGTTATCTAATACTTTATTCGCTTTTTTTAAAGTCTGTCTAAGCTCACGAAGGATAAAATATACTTGAACTCCTAAAATGATTACGAGAATTGTTAAAATAAGGATTACTAAAAATAGTGCAATCTGAGCAGGATCTATCATATAACTAAGTTAGCTTAAATAAGATTTTATGTCAAGGGTTTTATTTTATTTCTATAGTTCTTTCAACAACGGTTTGCCTTCCAAATTTATTAGTTACTTTTATTTCAATTATTGTTTTCCCCGGAAATACATTTATTACTTTTCTAAATTCTCCATCAGGATCAACCGAAGCCGAAAACTCTTCAATCATAACAGTTGCATTTGGATCAGTTTTTCCTAAAACAGTAACTTTTGTTGATTTAACAATTGTATTATCTTCAGGACTTATGATATAAACTGAGGGTCCAAAAACCGCAGATCTATATTGATATCCAATAAAACCTAAAACTACTGCAAAAATTAAAAATATATAAAGAAAAGATTGCTTAATTCGCAGCCTAGAAGGAGAGTATTCTTTATTTTTTGTAAATCCTTGAGGCAAAACCCCATAATGTTTTTTTTCATCAAATTCTCTTCTAAATAATGCAAGTGTTTCCTTTTCAGGAAGCCCTAAAAATCTTGCATAATTTCTAACAAACCCATGTGCATATGTAACTGAGGGAAGTTTTGAATAATCCCCTTTTTCTATTGCAGATAAAAAATTTGCCCTTATTTTTGTTCCTTGTGCAACTTCTTCAAGGGTTAGTCCTTTACTAAGTCTTTTTTCCTGAAGCCTTTGTCCTGCTTTAATCATTTTAACTTTCAGTGGAATTAGCTAGAAACTCATCTGCATTTTTAATCATTACGTCTCTTGGCTTAGAACCTTCCGCTCTTCCAACAACTCCTTCTGCTTCCAATTGATCTAAAATCCTAGCAGCTCTTGAATAACCTATTGAAAGTCTTCGCTGAAGAAGTGAGGCTGAAGCTTTATCATGTTCACATATAATTCTGAGCGCATCTTCAAAAAGAGTATCTCTTCCATCAGCGCCTACTGAATGAATTCCTTTTTTAAGCATAACCGGATGAGAAGTAACCTCTTCTGTATATTCAATAGGAAAGTTCTTTGCTTTTAGATTATCCACTAGCCTCCTTACTTCTTTCTCTGATATAAAAGCTCCTTGAATACGGGTTGGCTTTGCTTGATCAGGTGGAATATATAGCATGTCTCCTCTTCCTAATAATTTTTCAGCTCCTGGGGTATCCAAGATTACTCTTGAATCAATCATTGATGAAACATTAAAGGCAACTCTGCAAGGAATGTTTGCTTTAATAAGACCGGTAATAACATCAACTGAAGGTCTTTGAGTTGCAACTACTAAATGAATTCCAGTTGCACGAGCCATTTGAGCAAGCCTTGTAATAGCATCTTCAACCGCAACTGGCGCAAAAGACATAAGATCTGCAAGCTCATCTACAAGAATTACTATAAAGGGAAGAGCCTGAAAACCGGAAAGCTCATTATATGATTCAATATTTCTAACCCCACTATTAGCAAACGTTTTATACCTTCTATCCATTTCTGAAATTGCCCAATTAAGTGCTGCTAAAATCTTTTCAACCTCTACAATTACTGGTGTCATTAAATGCGGAATACCGTTATATCCTGTAAGCTCTACTCTTTTAGGGTCAATTAAAATAAGTTTTAATTCATCAGGTGATGCTCTGAATAAAAGGGAAGAAATAAAAGCATTCATCATTACCGATTTTCCAGATCCTGTAGTTCCTGCAATTAAAACATGGGGCATTTTAGCAATATCTGCAATTAAAGGATTTCCAGATACGTCAAGACCCAAAGAAACTGCAAGTTTTGATTTGTTTTTTCGCATAATATCTGACGCAAGCATTGTTTTAAGAGGAACAATTTCAAGTCCCCTATTTGGAATTTCAATTCCAACCAAACTTCTTCCTGGAATTGGTGCTTCAATTCTAATTTGACCAGTTGGTGCTTCTGTTGCCAGAGCAAGATCATTAGCAAGAGAGGTAATTTTTGACACTTTTGTTCCTAAAGCAATTTCCATTGCATATTGAGTAACTGCAGGACCAAGGTTAACTTCAACTACTTTTGCACCTATTCCAAAACTCTGAAGAGTTTTTTCAATAACACTTGCTGTTTTTTTAATATCACCACGCTCTGCTTTTTGAGCAGAAGAATCAGACAGAAGACTAAGCGGAGGATATTCCCATAAAACATTTTTTCCTAATGTGTTGGCAACAAGCTTATCTGCAATAAGAGGAGAGTCTTTTTTAACCGGAGCTGAAGAAGCTTCTCTAATATTTTGAATAGCAGGAAAATTTTTGTCCATTCCTTTAATAGTCATTTGTTTATTTTTAAGGGAAGACATTTTTTCTTTTTTAAAATAGTCCATAAGCTTACCTGGGAATAGTCTTCTTAAAGAAGAAAATACATAACTTATTGCATTTATTAATTGATCAATTGACGTATCAAAAAGTACGATTAAACCAACAAAAATTCCAAATAAATAAACTAAGTACGCACCCGTTCCGGTTAAAATATCTGCAATTACCTGAAAAAGATAAAAACCGAAAATTCCACCTTTAGAGATTGCGCTAAGAGATATAAAGAAAAGAATAAAACCTAAAGCAACATTTGGTTTTGAAATAAACATCTTTAACCTTAGAAAGAAAAAGCCAAGAAGAATTAAGGAAAGAGGAAAAAGATAAGCAGAGAATCCAAAATATGCAATTAAAGAATCATTTAAAATAACAAAAGAATTCCCGTTTCTTGTAAAAGATAAATAGCAGATTAGTCCTAGGAGAATTAGACCAAAAGAAAAGAGTGAGTAAACAGTATTCTTTTTTAACTTTAATTTCATCCTTGGCTTACGCTTACGGTATGCTCTTTTTTTAGCCATAAAAATATTATATACGCTTGGTATACCTACTACAAGTTTATCTTATTGTCAAAGTATTCTCAAGAATTTTAGAAAAGAAGTATCTATTAGTAGTTAAGAGTGTTTCCCTTGCTCTTCCCAGTATGCCTCGCCTTCTTCTTCCATTTTATCCAAGCGAGTATAATAATCACGAATTTCATTTAAATGAGTAAGAACAATTTTATCGGTCATCAGAGGATCATTATTTGTAACGTTTGTGTTTGGATCTACTGACCCATGCTCAAGCTCTACATCCATTCCGCATCTAAATTGCTCAACATCAAACAAACTCCAGTCAATTCCTAGCTTTTTACCAATCTCTCTTGCTTGTTCTGCTGTAAAAACTTTTTGTGACATATATTTATTATTATACGGTTTTTGTCAAGAACTAGCATCTTCTATTGACTCTTTATAAAAATCAGTTTATACTCTGCTCACAATATGTTTAAGAGTAAGGGCTTAATCATTGCGGCAATCGCTATTCTTGCAATTATTGGCAGTGCTTTATACTTAAATCTTGGAAAAAAAACCTCAAATATTCCCGCTGAAGAAAAAACCCAAACCACAGGAGAAATGGTTAAAGGAACCATAAAAAGTCTTTTTGGTACTAATAAAAATACTATCTGTACAATAAACGACACTGAAAATCAAGGAAGTGGTAAGCTTTATATTTCCAACAATAAGGTAAGAGGTGATTTTACTCTTAAAACAGAAGGTGAAATGATGGAAAGTCACTTTATTCAAGACGGAGAATTTACTTACATTTGGTCATCTGAAATGGAAAAAGGCATAAAAATGAAAGCAGACTTGATAACAGAGGATTCTCCTGAAGGAGATAACAGCTTTCAAGAGCAAGCAGTAGATTTAAATAAAGAGGTAGATTATAAATGTTCAAATTGGGCTGTTGATAATTCAAAATTTGCCCCTCCTTCAAATATTGAATTTTCAGATATGACATATTTAATGATGCCCAAGACAACTCCTCCTACAGATTTAAACACAATAGAGGGATCTCCTTGCGATCAAATGCCAGACGCAGAAACCAAAGCAGCTTGCGAGAAAGCTTTAGAAGGATAAATTTTATTCTTTAAAAAGATCATTTTATAGAATAAAATATTACGCCAAGAAGAAAAACAAATATTCCTATAACTATTGCTCCAAAAAGTGTTTTCTTTTGTCCTGGATCAAGCGGTTTTTCTTTTCCCCACTGCTTTTTATTTTTTAACCCGACTAACACATATATTATTCCCAGTATTAAGAAAACATATGAAGTATCTTTTGAAAGAAGGGTTTGTGGAAAAAAATAAATTATCAAAAAAAACAGACCAAGTATAAAGAAAGCACGGTAATTAGGTTTTGATGTTTTCTTTCTCATTAAGAAAACTACAAGTATGACTAGGATTAAAACCGTAATTATTACCGCTAGGTATATACTGCTTATCATCGTCTTCTTTCTATCTTATGCATAAGTAAGTAAAAGATCAATCACCAGCTTCCTCCACCGCCTCCACCCCCACCGCCACCGGAAAAACCACCTGATGCACCGCTTGAAGAAGAAGTTGTCATGCTGGTTGTCATAGATGAATAAAAACCTGCATAGCCCCCATAAAATCCACCCGAATAACCACTATACCAAGTTGGGTTATAATCAGGTTTTATAAGCTTTAGTTGTTCCATAAATTTATCTATATATCCTAAAGCCATCGCATAAGGAATCATTCTCTCAACAATATAAAATCTTTCTGCTTGCCACTTATAATTCCTATCCATTGATTTTAAGAATAATTTTAATCCGTCTACTCTAAAATCCATTTCATCTCCAAGAAAAGTTCTACCTTTAAGTTTTTTTGATAAGAAAAATAAAGTTCCGGAGAGAAATAAATTTAAAGTAAAAAAGCTAAAAAGCGCTGCCATAATAAGTAATGCTTTTTGTGTTTTGGGATTTTTTATATAATATTTTTTTTCAACTAAAGTTTTAAAAGCCTCTTTCTCTAATTTTGAGAAAGTTTTATAAAAATCCGTTTTTAATTCACTAACTTTTATACTATCCCCATCTTTAAATAAACGATTAAGTAGTATTTTTTCAAATTCAGATAAATTACTATCATCTTTTTTAAGCTTTTTAATTATTTGCTCTTTATGACTTGTGTCTATAATCCCAAATACTTTTGATGATTCTTTTACTTCCTCTAGTTTTATGTATTTTCTTATTGCCAAGTCAAAAATTGTTCCAACGATATCATCTCTTTCTAGTTTTGTAGTATCTATTATTCCAGAAAGGGCAGGAATAATTCTTCGACCCTTATCATCTTTGGGAGTGTCAAAATTAACGCCTGGTTTGCCAAATCTCTTTTTATTTTTGTTTTTTTGATACCATAAAAATAAATATGGAGCAAAAATCAGATTTAGAAAAATAAGAACTAAATAGTAATTTTTTAAAATAAAATTAAAAATTTTATCTCCTAAATCTTGTGGTGGATTTTTTGACAAAACACTTTTGGGAAAAGTATTTACCGGATACACAGCAACTACGGTTAATCCCTCTCCCGGATTAAGAGCATTTAAAGAAGATGTTATGTTTTCTTGAGTTTCACAATTTTTTTCTTTTGACGAAAAACTACCAGTAAAACAAGTTACATTTTCTTTTTTTGCATCAAAGTCAGTAGTTATTTTTACGCTTGCTTTTTCAATAACTACTTCCCATTTATTTCCTGTTGTATTCCAATAAATTTCATCATGTTCTGGAAAATTACTCCCTATACCGTTAGTAACGGTATAGTAAATTTTATAGATATGTGATCCTGTAATTGTTTTATTTGCATCTCCGATTTTAAATTCCGCCTGACTACTGGTTTGAGTTTTTTTAAAGTTCTCACTTTGTCCATCTCTTTCTACTTTGACATTTTTAATGTCAATTATTCTGTACCAATCGCCAACCTTTGTATATAGAGAAATAAATCTGTAAATTCCATGTCTGTCTAAATTCTCAAAGTCATAATTTATTATTTCAACAATCTCCATTTGTCCATTTTTTTCTGCCTTTATATCAACATCAAAAGAGTGGATTATTTCAGCAAAAATTATTGAGGGTTTAATAAAGAAAAAAAGAAATGTAATAAGCAAAATTATTTTTTTCATTATTTTAATTATACTCTAAAAGAGAATTAGAGGAAAAAGTTAATTATTTTTTGCTCTGTAAAAGCTTCCTTTTGTTTTTCCTGACTTTTCAACTAAATTTTGATTCGTAAGTTTTTTTAAATCATAACGAAGCGTTCGTTCAGGTACTTTTAAAAAACGTCTTTTTATACTATCAAATGAAATCGCTGGGTGTTCTTTTATAATATTAAGAATTTCTTCTTGTCTTGGAGGCAAGAATATATCTTGCTTTTTAGTTATCTCACTTTCAATTAGTTTTTTAGTTTTTTCAGTTTGCTCATAAAAAGCTTTAAGCATAAAATAAAGGTATTCTTCAGGTTCTTTTAAACCAATATCTAAATAGTAATAATAATCACTTTTGTGTTCATCTAGGTATTCCTCAAAAGGAATATTAACTTCAAAGTTCCAATTTTTTTCTTTAAGAATGGCAAATACTAATAATCTTCCAACTCTTCCATTTCCATCAATAAAAGGATGAATTTTTTCAAATATAAAATGCCCCATAAAAGCGCTTATTATTGGAAACTTTTCTTTATTAAAATTTATGTATTTTAAAAGTTTGTTTAATAATAACGGTACTTCTTGTGGAGGTGGACTTAAATAAATGGCAATTCCCGCGCTATTAAAAATAGCTCCCATTTCTTTTCTAAACTTACCTTGCACCGTGAATAAATCATTCATCACAAGTGAATGCAGATCTAAAATATCCTTCTCGGAAATTTCTTGCCCTTCTTTAATATTCTTATTTATAAAATCTACTGCTTTTAAGATATTAAAAACCTCAATTTTTTTTTGCTCTTCGGTTTGCTCCATTCCTATCTCTTCTAAGGTAAGAGGATTTCCCTCAATACGAGCTGAAAAAAGAGAACTCTTTAAAATGCTTACTCTTTGAATCTTTTCTTTTACGAGGATTGGAATTTTTATTAAAGAAAAATATTGCCTATTTGCTTCAATTTTTGATATAAGTTCTAATATTTCTGGCGTAATCTTGTATTTTGGATGTATTTGCACGTATTAATATTACCAAATATTGCCGAATATTACCAGATATTACCTAATCTTGCCAAATATTGCCGAATCAAACCTCAACCACAACCGGAAGAACCAGAGGATGTTTCTTAAAGTTTTTATAAATATATGCTTCGGAAATCTTTCCTGTTAATCTTCTAAACCTTATCCAATCTTTAACTGCTCCCCTTCTTTCCTGAAAAGCTCTTCTTAACTCTTGATTTAAATTTCTGCTAAGAGTTTTTGATTCATCGGATGAAAATCCACGAGCAATAATATTTGGATTTTCTACAGGCTGACCTGTTGCAGAATCAATTTCTACCATTACAATAACTATTCCTTCTTGAGCAATCTTTTGTCTGTCGCGAAGAACAAATTGTTCAACTTCTTCCCCTGAAATCTGATCCACATATACGCTCTTGAGCTGAATTTTTCTTCCTAATCTTCCTTTTCCATTTGAAAATATTATTTCTTGTCCATCCTCGGGAAGTAAAACATTCTCATCCGCAAGTCCATGAAGCTTAGCAAGATTTTTATATGCAACCATTTGCCTAAAAGTTCCACCAATAGGAACGGCCATTTTGGGATTAGTTAAAGCCATCATTAAAAATATTTCCTGCGAGGAACCGTGGCCTGATACATGAAAACTATCACTTACTTCAGAATAAATCGGTCTTGCACCGGTTCTTGAAATTGCATCAATTACCGCGTTTACAGAAATTTCATTGCCTGGGATCGGATCTGCTGAAAAAACTACCACGTCCTTTGAACCTAATTTAACAAATCTATGTTCGTTATTGGCAACTCTTGTCATGGAAGCATTCTCCTGTCCTTGACTCCCTGCAATCACTAAGCAAAGATCATGATCTTTATAATTTTTAATCTGCTCAGGAGTTATAACAAAGTTTCTTGGAAAGTTCATGTATCCCAATCTTTCCGCAATATCTTTTGCCCTAATTAAAGACCTTCCTACGAAACAAATTTTCCTACCTGTTCTTTGCGCAGCTATTGCTGCTTGGTTTAACCTTGAAATATTTGAACTGTAAGTTGTTAGTATAAATTTTCCTTCACACTTTCGCATTTCCATTTCAATATTTTCTTCAAGTTTTCTTTCCGAAGGAGTATGACCTTCTTTCTCAGCACCTAATGCATCTGACATTAAACATAAAATTCCCTCGGACGCACACTTTGCTATTTTGGCAAAATTAGTTGTTTTTTTGTCGAAAGGAGTTAAGTCAAATTTATAATCGCTACCGTGGTAAAAATTACCAGCTTGAGTTTTTATAAAAAGATTTGAGGCATCAGGTATAGAATGAGTTACTCTTATAAAAGAAATTTTAAATCCTCCTAAAGAGATATCTCCACCGTCAAAATCAACCGGTTTTACTCTATTTAGAGATTTAAATTCTTCAAGCTTCCCATTAGCAAAAGCAGCAGTTAAAGGACTTCCAAAAATAGGGAACAGGGGAAGCTGCGGGAGAATAAACGGTAAGGCTCCAATATGATCTTCGTGACCATGAGATAAAACCATTCCGACAATCTTTTTCTTAGTTTGCAATAAGTAAGAAATGTCAGGAAGTAATAAATCTACGCCAAGCACAGTCTCATCTGCAAAACCAATTCCACAGTCAACTATTAATATTTCTGTTGCGGATTCGTAGATATACATGTTCTTTGTTACATCTCCTGATCCACCTAATGGTATAAATTTTATTTCATTCATAATTTTCTTAGGTTGATAAAAATTGCTTTAAGTTTTCTTTGGTAACATGAACTTGAGTATTTTGTTGCACTTTTCCCTCAATAATAAGCCTTGCAGTTTTCCTGCAAATTCCCTCAATTGTTCTCTCTAAGCTTCTAATCCCAGAGTCAAAACCCAATGGCCTTATAATGTTTGGCCATAAAGGATCATCGACTATTAGCTGATTATCAGAAAGTCCTGAGGCTTTTCTAATTTTTGGAAAAAGATAAATTTTAGCAATAACAGTTTTTTCTTCGTCCGTATAAGACGGCATTTGAATTATCTCAAGCCTATCTAGCACTGCAGTTGAAATATTGGTTGTATTATTTGCAGTTGTAACAAATAAAGAGTGAGATAAATCAAACGGATAATCAATATAATGATCTGTAAATGCCTTATTTTGCTCAGGATCTAAAAGTTCAACTAAAACTCCCATAATATCAGCTCTTGCCGCTTCGGTAACTCTATCAAGCTCATCAAGTAAAATTACCGAATTTTTACTTTGCGCGTGTACTATTTTTTTAACAATTGCGCCCGGTTCTGCTTCTGCAAGTGCACGAGACTGCCCACGCAGAATTTTTGCATCTCCCATTCCTCCGAAAGGAATTCTCTCAAATTTTCTTCCCAATGCTTCTGCAATTGAATAAGCAAGTGTTGTTTTACCGGTTCCGACAAGACCAATCAAACAAAGAATTGGAGCACGAATTGTCATGTCTTGCTCTTGATTTGTTCTTAAATTAAGCATAATTGAGGAAAGATATTCAAGAATTCTGTTTTTAACACTTTCCAAACCGTAATGATTTTTGTCTAAAATTTGTTTTGCCGCATTAATATCTAAAAAATCCTTTGTTTCTTTTGCAAAGGGAAGATCACATATCCAATCAATATATTTTGCCGTACTTTCAAAATTAATAAAAGTTGCTCCTCCTGCTTTAAGCCCAGCTCTTAACATGGAAAGCATTCCATTAACTTTTTCTAAAAGTTCCGGAGGTAAATTTGCAGCTTTTACTTTTTCTTCAAGTTTTTTCACTTGAATATCAAGAGAGCCAGTTTGGTCCATATATTTATAATACAACAGTAGTTAGTAAATAGGAAATAGTTAACTTTTTATAAATTACCGCGGTTTTCTATTATAGCGAGGCATTCCACTTTGTGGCCTATTTTGTCTTCCACCCATGTTCTTTGCATGCCATTCTTTTTCACGCTCACGTCTAAATTGCATTGCCAATGGATGATCGGTTTTAGCTCCTTGAAAAGAATCTCCACTTCTTTGAGGATCATTCTCTCTTCCCTCACTTTTTTTATCTCCTCCTTCTGCATTTTCTCCAAATAGCATAGAAAGATTAATTCTTCCTTGTTCATCAATCTCAATAACTTTTACTTTTACTTTTTGTCCAATAGAGACTACATCGTTTGGATCTTTAACAAATTCTGTAGACATTTTGGAAACATGTACCATTCCTTCTTTACCTGGTAAAATTTCAATAAATGCTCCGAAAGGAAGAATTCTTTTTACTTCCCCTTCAAAAACCTCTCCTGAAGTTACTTCGCGAACTAAACCTTTTATCCAATCAACCGCTTTTTGTACTGCTTCTTCCGAAGTTCCCGAAATTGCCACTGAACCATCGTCTTCAACATCTACTGTTGCACCTGTTGTAGCAATAATATTTTTAATTATTTTTCCTCCCGGACCAATAACTTCACCTATTTTTTCAACTGGAATTTTAACCATTTCAATCTTTGGTGCATATTCTGAAACTTCTTCTCTTACATGAGGCATAACAGAAAGCATTTTTTCTAAAATAAATATTCTTGCAGTTTTTGCTTTTTCTAAAGCTTCAGCAATTTGTTCAAAGGTAATACCTGCAATTTTAACATCTAGTTGAATTGCAGTAATGCCATCTTTTGATCCTGCAATTTTAAAGTCCATGTCTCCGGAAAAATCTTCTAAACCCAAGATATCTGTTAGGATTTGATATTTTTCAGAGGAGCTCATAAGCCCCATGGCAATTCCTGCAATCGGATTTTTAATTGGAACTCCAGCATCCATTAAAGCGAGTGTTGATCCGCATGTTGCTGCCATAGAAGTTGAACCGTTAGAAGAAAGAATTTCTGAAACTACTCTTATTGTGTAAGGAAACTTGGCTTGATCCGGAATAACTGGCTCAAGAGCTCTTTCCGCCAAAGCTCCATGTCCGATTTCTCTTCTTGAAGGAATTCCAATTCTTCCTGTTTCTCCAACAGAATATGGAGGCATTGAATAATGGTGCATATATTTTTTAGACTCTTCTCCTTCTGCCGATTCAATTAACTGCTCTAGCCTTGGAGATCCTAAGGTTACAACCGTAAGTCCTTGTGTCTGTCCTCTTTGAAAAATTGCCGATCCGTGAGTTCTTGGTAAAAGTGAAACTCGTGAAGAAATTTCTCTTATCTCATCCATTTTTCTTCCATCCGGTCTAATTCCTTTTTTAAGAATGTTTTCTCTAATACTTGCAAAAAGTACATATTCTATTGCTTTGGCAATGCTTTTTTTGTCTATTGAAAATTCAGGATTTGCCGATTGTTCTCTTTCAAAAACTGCATCCACTAAATCTCCTGCTCCGTCTCCGCTTGATTCTTTACTAAGTCTATTTTTAAGAAGCGCAACTGCCTCCTCCTTGTATGATTTTTGGATTAAGGCTTTTGCTTCTTCAAGTTTTTGATCAGGGCTAACCGTCTCCTTTTTTTCTCCTGCTTCTTTAACAAATTTTTCAATAAATTCAATTATTTTTTTGTTTTCTTCGTGTGCTTTTTTAATTGCTCCTAAAACTATCTCTTCCGAAACTTGGGTTGCTCCTGCTTCAAGCATTAAGGTTTTTTCTTTATTTTGAGTTGCAATCAAATCAAGTTCTGAAAAATCAGATTCGGCATGACCGGGATTAACAAAATATTCAAAATTTCCATTATTTGGTTCTTTTACAAAACCTATTCTTACTGCTGCTATAGGACCATTCCAGGGAATTCTTGATGCAGCAAGTGCTGCTGAGACAGCATTAATTGATAAGATATCAGGCTCGTTTTCTCCATCAACAGAAAGAACAGTTATTATAATTTGCACTTCTTTTTTAAATTCTTTTGGAAAAAGAGGCCTAATTGACCTATCAATAAGTCTTGCGATTAGAATAGAATCATCTGAAGGTCTCCCTTCTCTTTTTACCCAACGGCTTCCTTTAATTCTTCCACCTGCGTAAAGTCTTTCAACATACTCAACCATCAGGGGAAAATAATCAATATCTTCTCTTTGTTTTCCTTCTGTAACAGTTACCAAAACCATAGTATCTCCCATTCTTGCCAGAACAGAAGATGTAGCTTGGTTTGCCAGCTCATCTGTCTCAAAGGTTATTTTTTTACCTTCTAATTCTAGTTCTACTGAGGTTTTCTTCATTTATTTAATTCTTTAATCCTATCTTTTTCTCGATTTCAGAGGAGCGTTTTGCGTCCACTTTTTTTAAGAAATTAATAAGTCTTCTCCTTTTTGCAATCATTGATAAAAGTCCACGTCTTGAATGATTATCATGATCATGTGCTTTTAAGTGTTCTGTTAATTTAGCAATTCTTGTTGATAAAAGAGCAACCTGAACTTCAGGACTCCCTGTATCACCCTGTACTGTTTGAAATTTTTTAATAATGTCTTGCTTTTGTGAAGTACTAAGCGGCATATCTAATATATTCTTTAAACTGAGAATCTAATAATTTATTCTTGTTTATTTGGGTATTATAGCAGTTATTCTTAGGATTTACAATCATTTAAAAATTGGTCGATCCTTTGTAGATTTTTGGCGCAAGCCAATCCTCTGGAGGGTTTTCAATTTGCTTTTCTTTTTCAACTTGTTCAATTGGAGTAACTTCATCAGTTTTTTTAGCTGCCGGTGCAATTTCCGGTTGGTTGCTTAATTTTTCTTCCTGT
Source organism: Candidatus Levyibacteriota bacterium (assembly GCA_043807135.1). GTDB lineage: Bacteria > Patescibacteriota > Microgenomatia > Levybacterales > UBA12049. Next base: position 115,228 of record JAZDGF010000003.1, read on the forward strand.
CTTTTTTGCGATTCAATAATTTGTTTTCTAAGTCTTTCCATCACTTCTTCTGAGCTTTGAGTTGTTTGCTGTTGAGGTCTTTGCACAGTTTGTGATGGCTCAAAATTTGTTGCTCTTTGCCTTACCAGGGAAGTTCTTCTTGCTCCATTTCTTATTAAAGCACCTGCCATTTCAAATGCTAAGGAGCTAGTTTCCGGATTTTGGAAATCATTAGTTGTAAATGAAATTCCTGACAAAAGATTTTGAGAAATATCTTGATCCATTGGAAGACCAAGAAATAGAATTAAACTCGCAATAATTTCTGAAACAGAAGAAGCTTTTGGATCTACTAAAACAACATCTCCAAAACCTTGATTCTCAGATTTATTGTCAATATTAATTACTTTTGTATCTTTAAGATCTGCAACGTCAAAAATCGTACTAAAATCAGTAAGCCTTGGAGAACCAATAGTAAATAAAATGTTTGGAGTATTTGAAGCACCACTTGTAAACTTAATATCTTTTTGGGAAAAATTAAGTCCTTGAGGTCCTGCTTTTACAATAATATTTAGTAATTCATTTTCTAAAGTATAAGAAACTTTTTCTATTTCTCCATCTTTATACGGAAATGATACTACCAAATCTCCACCTGATATTCCTAAACTTGTTTTTACTTTATTTATACCTACTAAATTAGATATTTCAACAATCGGCTGATCAGGAGCTGCAATAGAAACTGTTTTTCCAGAAGAAACTAATGCAAGATACAAAGAAAGGGCAGCGCCCATATCATCAAGGCTTGGGTTTTTTCCAGCCACAATACCAAAAGTATTTGCCGTATTTAATAGATCTTTAATTTGTTTAAAAGTAAATGTATCCATATGTCTATTTTTTAGTTATGGCATATTAACATATCGCCTATAGTAAAGTCAAGGAGAGGGGATATTACAATTCCTGCCTCTTGCCCTTTTTCTACTTTTGAGGTTGAATTTTTGCCAATTCTTACTGAGTTTACATTACTTTCTCCAACAACTTCTTTATCTCTCATTAGCCTCACTCGGTCACCTTTGGCAACTCTTCCTTCCAAAACTGAAATGCCAAGTGCTTTTCCTTTCTCAAAAGGAAATGAGGCAAGTATTTTTGCTCTACCGTAAATCTGTTCCTGCATAGCAAGTTTTTTACCCTCTAGTAAATCTTTAACTTCTTCTATTATTTCGTAAATTAAGTTGTAATTTCTAAGTAAAACTTTTTCTGCTTCGGCAAGCTTTAAAACATCTTGTTTTATTTTTATATTAAATCCTAAAATTACCGCGCCAGTTGATTTGGCAAAAAGAATATCTGACGTTTCAATATCACCTGTTTTTGAAGAAAGAATTTTAAGCTCACTAGGAAGTGAACTTATCAAAGCTTCAAGCGATCCATAAGTATCGGCACAAATAATAAAAGAGGGCATTCCCTCTTGAGATTTTTGAACCTCTTCTTCTTGCAATTCAGAGCTTCCCAGTTCTTTTTTTTCTTTAATTTTTGAATTAACAATTTCACCTATCTTAGGAGCATTTTCAAAACCTAAAATTTCTACTGCTTCTCCTACGGTTGCTTCTTTTAGTTGTTTTCCTTTGTCATTTGTTAAACTTCTTACTCTTGCTTTTATACCTCCTGCAAAAATATCACTTCTTACCTTTATTACTCCGTTTTTAATAACAACCGTTGCTTTTGGACCTGCTTTTGGATCAAGCTTTGACTCTATAACTATCGCTTCAAGCTCTTTTTTTGAAGAATAAGTAAATTTATCCTGATTTACGTCATAAATAAGAAGAATTAAATCCAAAAGTTCTTTTACGTTATGATTTGACTTTGCAGAAACTTCTATTGAAGGCACGTTTCCACCATAGCTTTCAAGTATTATCTCCTCTTTTAAAAACTGTTTTTTCACCTTTTCTACACTTATATCCGGAAGGTCAGCTTTTGTTAAAACAACAATAAAAGGAGTTTTTGAAGCTTTTAATAATTCTATGCTTTCTTTTGTCTGAGGCTTAATTCCGTCATTTAAAGCAACAATTAAAAGTGCAATATCTGCTGCCCTAAGTCCTCTTCCCCGCATTTGAGAAAAAGCTTCATGGCCGGGTGTATCTATAAAAGTAATTTTTCGCAGTTTTTCCTCGTGCTTTATTTCTATTTCCGATGCTCCAATTTTCTGAGTAATTCCTCCATGTTCACGCTCAGCAATGTTTGTTTTTCTAATTGCATCTAAAAGTGTGGTTTTACCGTGATCAACATGCCCTAATACAGCAATTACTGGAGGGTATAAATTTTCTTTACTATGTTTTTTATTTTTAACATCCATAATGTTTTTTTATTAATAAGCTTAAATTTAGAATTTAAAATTACAAATTCCATAATCAGGCTTTATCTTTTATTTCTTCTGTTTTATTTTTTTTAACTTTTTTAACAGTCTTCTTTTTTGCAACTGTTTTTTTTTCTACCTTTTCTTTCTTAACTTTCTTAACTTTTTCATCTTTTTTCACTGTTTTAGCTTTCTTTTTTTCCTTTTTTTCAGGCTTATCGTCTTTTTCTACATCTTTTTCTTCAACCTTTTCTTCTGTCTCCATTCCTTCAATTTCTATTCTATATCCTGATAATTTTGAGGCAAGTCTTACATTTTGACCTTCTCTGCCGATTGCCAAAGAAAGCTCATCTTCTGCAACTGACACATGAGCAATTTTTTCTTTTTCATCAATTTCTACTTTAAGATTTTTTGCAGGAGACAAAGCTTGAGCAATATAGCTTTTTGGGTTTTCCTGCCATTGAATAATATCTATTTTTTCAAGACCACCAAATTCCTGAATAACTGCCTGAACTCTCACTCCTTTTTGACCAACACAGCTTCCAACAGGATCAATTCCTGACTGAGTGGAAAATACTGCAATCTTACTTCTTGCACCTGCTTCTCTTGCAATTTCCTTAATTTCAACATTTCCCTGAGCTACTTCAGGAACTTCTCTTTTAAAAAGCCCTTCCAAGAGTCCGGGGGCAGATCTTGAAACAATAATCTCTTCTCCTTTTAACCCTTCTCTTATCTCTGCTAAATAAACAGCTAGTCTTTGATTTAAATAGTATTTTTCATTTTGAATTTGATCTTGAGAAGGCATTATTGCTTCAGTTTTTCCAATATCAATAATTATATTTGGTCCAGCAAATCTTAATACCATTCCGTTTATAATCGATCCTATTTTTAGTCTGTAATCGGTAATTATCGCTTCTTTTTCTTTTTCTCTAATTTTTTGAAGGATTACCTGTTTTGCGGTTTGAGCTGCAATTCTACCAAAGCCCGGAGGGGTTACGTCTTTTTTGTTATGAAAAATCTTCGCTTCTCCTGTTTGAGAATCAAGACTCGCAGTAAATTCTGTAACTTCTATTCCTGGGTGGTCTTTTCTATATGCTGCAACAATAGCATTTCTAACAGTTTCCATAACAACCTCGGGGTCAATTCCCCTTTCGGTTGAAACCTGATTTAGTGCTAATGCAAATTCGCTTCTTTGTATTGCCGGCATATTTTTTAAAAAAATGGCGGGCTTAATCCCCACCATCTCAAATGCTCCTTAATTGAATTCATTTTAGCAGATTTAACCTCTTCAGTCAACCAAAAACAACCCAGTGGATTACCTCTTTTTAAAAACACCTCTTTATATAAGAGATGTTATTTGCTAATATTGACCTACTACTTAGACTAGCTCATTTGGAATTTTAGGGGGTGAGTAAATTTGAAAAAAGACTTAATCGGAAAAGTAATTCATTATTACGACAAAATCGGAGTTGCCGTAATAAAATTGGATAAAGGGCTTAAAACCGGGGATAAAATAAAATTTGTAAAGGGCGACCACGAGTTTGAACAAATAGCCGATTCAATACAACTTGAGCACGAACAAATCTCAGAGGGTAAAAAAGGAGATGAAATTGCTTTGAAAGTTGATAAAGAGGCTGGCTCGGGAACTTTAGTTTATATAGCCTAATACATATTTATATATTTATGCCACACAATGTGCAATGAACGACGCAAACTTGTCGTACAACCTCTAATTTGCTACGCGTCGAGGCTAAGTATATTACTCTAAGCTATATCTTCTTAGTGATTTTTGCCTTTGGATTAAAAATTTCCAGCCTTAAAAAGTATTCTGCACTACTCTTATTTCAACTAATTGACTTGAAGCTTGTTTTGTAATTTCTATACCTATTTCTTGATGTTCATCTGCTCCTGAAAGCTTATTTAAAACATTTCCGTTTGTACTTGTTGAAACAAAAGAAACAGCATTCATTCCTATTTCTCTAATTCTTTCTTTATACCAATTTGTTATTTGTCCTACATCATCATAACTTTGCAAATTAATTGCGTTTCCTGAGTTACTTAGTTGCTGTGAATTAGGATAAACCCAAGTATTGCTTATTCCCTGTACCTGTTTTACTTCACTTGTAAAAGTAGGAGTATTTTCAATTATTGTATTTGTTTGAATCGGTATCTTTGTTGGAATAGGTGTAGGTGTTTTTTCTTCTAAAACAGGTGTTGGCGTTAATATTTTTGGCGCAAATGTTTTTTCGTCTTGTCTTAAAACAGAACTTTTAGAAAAAAGAATAAACAAGACTAATAAGATAAGAAGAATTTTTAAACTATTCACAATCTATATTATAGAGGATTAATGCAAGTTAATTAATATTTACAATAAGTTCGTTTTCCTTACCTACTGAAAGAGAAACTTTATTTCCTCTGTTTATTTCTCCTGATAAAATCTTTTTTGCAATATTATCTTCTATGCCATTTTGAATAAAACGTTTTAATGGTCTTGCTCCAAATTGCTCGTCAAATCCTTCGCTTGAAACTTTTTTAACAATATTTTCATCAAAACTAAGATTAACGTCTTTTTCGGCAATTCTTCTTACCAAATCTTCTAAAAGCATTTTTGAAATTAACATAACCTGTTCTAATCCTAATGGTTTAAATACAATTGTGTCATCAAATCTGTTTATAAGTTCTGGTTTAAATATTCCGTTTATCTGCAAAAACTCAAATAATCTTTCTTTAAATGCCTTATCTAAAACAATTGATTTTTTAACTTCTTCACGAATGAACTCAGAGGCTGCATTTGAAGTTGCAATAATAATTGTATTTGCAAAAGAGACAGTTTTTCCTTTATTGTCAGTTAATCTTCCATCATCTAAAACCTGAAGAAATAAATCGAGAATTCTTGGATGTGCTTTTTCAAATTCATCAAGCAAAACCAGAGAATATGGATTATCATAAACTTTATCCGTTAATTCTCCTTTTTCAGATCCTTCTCCAGGAAGAGCACCAAGAAGTCTTTTACCACTATCTTCCTGTGAGTACTCACTCATATCAAGTCTTATCATCCGTTCACTTGATCCATAATAACTTTCTGCTAAGGCTTTTGCAGTTTCTGTTTTCCCAACTCCGGTAGGACCCATGAATAAAAAGGAAATTGGCCTTCTTTGATCTGTCAGACCTGATCTAAGCCTTCTCATTGCTTCTGAAATTGCCACAACTGCCTCATCTTGATCAATAACTCTTTTATGAATTTGTTCCTCCAGATGTAGAAGCAATTGCTTTTCTTTTTCTTTTGGAATGCCTATCGCACTTTTTATCTTTCTTTCTAAGAAAGAGATAATATCTTCTTCTTCGAGTATATTTTTACCGTTTGCTAATGCAAAAGTTGAAGCATCTTCTAAGAGAACAATTGCAGAGCCAGGAAGAACCAAATTTCTATTGTATTTATCTGCATAATTTAAAGAGGCAAGAAGTCCTCTGTAGCTTATTTGAATATTCTTGCTTTTTTCCACATACCAAGCATTTCTAAAAAGCATCATAAGAGCAGTATTTTTATCAGGCACATCAAGCCTTATTGTTTGTAAGGCACCCATTAGCTCATGCCTTTGTTCAATTTGCTTTTTAAAAGCAACTGGAGTTGTAGTTGTAATTAATCTGATTACTCCTTTTTCAATATATGGGATGAGGGCAGAAGATAAATCTAACTTGTATGAAGAATTACCTAATATATTTTCAAAATCCTTAACTAAAATAATGATATCCCCTGCATGAGCAAGTTCCACAACCATTAATCCAAGTCTTTCTTCAAGCTCTCCTTGACTTTCTGCTCCTGCTAAAAAAGAATCTACCATTAATTGAAAAATTCTTTGGTGATAAAGATTTCCTTTTAGTTTTCCAGAATAACTATCAAGAGCTAACTTTTGAATTAAAGAATCCTTGCCACTTCCCGGCTCACCAATAATAAGCACGCTTTTTTTCTCCATAAGTCCTTCTAGGAGCATTTTATATTCTTCATCTCTTCCAATTATTTCAGGGCTTCTTCTTAAGATTTCTGAAGTTAAATCAACCATATATTTTTTAATTTCAATTGTCCATCCGTAAACCCATGGTTCACCAACTCCCTCTCCCCAAAACTCCACTCTATTGTGTTTTGTTTTTTCAAGCTTATCAAAGCTCATTCTTGCCCAAATTAAAATTCTTAATAAATCATCTTCCTTAAGTTTATTTTTAAAAAGTAGTTTTGTTTTATCCTCTGTGTTTAAAAAGTAAGCTGCAAAAACATCAACTTCTGTTACAAAATTTCCGTTTATTTTTTTTACCAAGTACATTGCTGTTTGCATAAGCTTTTCTTTGAAAACACTTTCTTTTACTAAATCCTCTTTTTTAATATCCATTTTAGTTAACATAAATTTCCCAATTTTTTGTTTTTTTAGTTTTTCTAAGATTTCACTTTCATGATCAAAACAAAGAACAATTGCTTCAAGAGTAAAGGAATTAAAAATATCTTCCTTATTTTCCAAAACTTTTACACTTGGAAACTTTCGATAGATTTTTCTCTTAAAGAAAATTTCAATAATTAAGAATAGGCAAAGGAAAAATAACGGAAATTTAATGTTGACTAGTTTTTGAGGAATAATTAAGAACTGATTAACTACTGCAATAATTAGAAGAGCAAATATTAAAAACCTTATTAATTCTATAATTCTTGAGGAGTAAAAATAATAAAGCTTTGCGTAATTTTTCATATTAAATAAAAATTAAATAAAATGTCAGTATTGGAAAAGCAATAAATAAAAGAATAAAGGAAAATTCAATAAGTAAAACTATTGCCATTAAAAATAAATCCGCGAGAATTACAAAGGTTTTAATAAAAATTCCCATACCTATTGAAAAACCAACAAGTCCCTCTCTGTACTCATTTTTCCAAGGCTTAAAGTACGTTTTTACTAAAAGTGGAAGAGAAATAATACCCATTATTGTCTTATTTAGAGATATAAAAAAGGAAATAAGTAAAACAGGAGCTTCTATAAACCAAAAGCGTAATAGAATTAATGGCAGACTTAAATAAAAGAGCATAGTTTAAGTTTAGAAAGTTTTACGACTAAATGCAATTAATTTAATTTATAGGTGTACATTTGAGGCTACAAATTTGAATACCATCTTCTCTTGAAGTACATGCAGGGTCAAAAACACAATTAGCCGTTTTATAAATGGTTGTAGTTGTGGTAGAAGTTCCTAAACCTCCTTCTCCAGGCAAACTACAATCAGAAGGACAATTTACATTTGTTTCTCCTAATTCACAGGTTCCATTTCCACAAGTATTATTTCCTCCAGGCAAACTACAATCAGAAGGACAATTTACATTTGTTTCTCCTAATTCACAGGTTCCATTTCCACAAGTATTATCTCCTCCTCCGGGGTTTGCTCCTGGCGGAATTATAAAGCTAAAAATAAGACCAAAATTACTAGTATTAATATTAATAGGGTTCGAAGGGAAAACAATTGTCCCTGCTTTTGCGGAAATATTATAGCTACCAATAGGAAGAGAAGTAAATGCGTATTCACCGTTACTATTAGTTGTGATAGTGCCACTGTATGGACCCGACAAAGTAATTGTTGCTCCTTGAATACCTTGTTCTCCTGGATCAAAAGTATTATTACTGTTTTGATCTATAAAAACTGCACCCGAAATAAAGGGCCTATTTTGAAGAGAAGGATCGCCTCCTCCTGGATTAGTCCCTCCCGTTGTAGTTGTTGTTGTCTGTGTTGTTGTTCCTCCACAATATTTTGGCAAAACATTAGTTCTAATCCAATATTTTTCTACAGAGTCAAATATTGGTTGTGTTGCACAACCTACTGCACTCATCATAGTGTTTGCATTACCACTTGCTACTAGGTTTGGGTTAGCAGGTTTTGGACAAGTTAATGGAGAAGAAGCATAATTATTTATATTACTACAGCCCTTGTATGATCCTTGCCCGCCTGCTGTTTGCCAAAAACTTTCTCCGCTTGGATTATTCGTACAATTACTTTTTATTCCCCCTTGTATTTGTCCATAGCCTAAGTTTGAAGAGACATAGCGATCATACAAGAGGCCTATTGCATGACCTAAAAATTCATGCGCTGCAACTACTCTGGTGGTATTAGTAATATTTCCTCCATTATTTGGGAAAACTGCAACGTTTCCCCCAATTCCGCTTGTTACTCCAAGCGCACCCCCTGAAATTACCATATCAACTAAAACTATTACTTTTGAAGCATCCGGATAAGTAGATTTTGCTATTTGCATAATTCTAGTGCTACCCACACAATTAAGGCTTGCTTTACACCCTAAAGATTCTGAATTGTCAACTACTCTAAAATCAAAAATGCTTTGTGTGTTGTACGGATCAACTGAAAGATAAATTTGCTTAAAAGCATCTACATCTTGATGAAACTTATTAAAATCCGTATACCCATCACTTACAAATGCAACAACTAAAGGACTACATCCTTGTGTCTGGGCATGGGCTTTGGGTAAATTAAAAAAATTTAGAGAATTTTTTTTTACAGGGAGCTCAATTTTCAAGATATTCTCACTATTCTCTTTAATAAGAATCTTTGTTCCTTTGTCTAAGTATGGAACATAAATAACCGTATCTAATTTATCAGGAATTTCAGGCTGAGAACTTCCCGAAGCAGGAGCATTTATAGACATATCATATAAAGGATCTGTTGTAATGTTTATTTTTGTTCTATAAAGCACTTCATCACCTGAAGAATACATCACTAACTCGTATGGCGAAAAATCTGCACTTCTATTATCTTGTGATATTTTTTTATCAATAAGGGTTACTTCTTTTAAAACAAGCTCTCTTTTGTCCGTATTAAAAGTAAGTATTACCTCCCATGTCTTATAATTTGGTTTTTGCTCTGTAGTTACTGTCTTTTTAGACATAAATAAAGCGATTGGAATTGAGAATAAAACAATTAGAATAATTACAACAAAAATGATTTTTTTTGGAATTGATATCTTTTGAAAAAATGAATTAATTTTACTTAAAAATCCCTCGTTATTCATACGGAATTATTATTTAACGGATTGGCATTAACAGCCATTGTTTGCCCCTCTCCTATAGTAGGAGTTGGTGGAATTGAGTCAGGTGGAACCGGAGGCACCTGATTTTGATCCTGAATAGCACCGTTTATCGGATTCTGAACTGACTGTCCTGGCTGTTGAGCTTGTTGTTTTTGCACCTGCTCTCCTGGTTTTTGAATCGCCTTTGTAAAAACAAATTCTTCTTTTTGAGAATTGTAATCAATAAGAATTTTATCTCCTTGAACAAAAGTTTTTTTGATAAGGAAAAGAGCTATTGGATTCTCGATTGCCGTTTGAATTAATCTTCTTAAAGGCCTTGCACCATATACAGGATCGTAGCCTTCTTCAGCAAGCCTTGCCAAAGCTGCTTCGCTTGCTTCAAGATCAACTCCTTGCATAAGTAATAATTTCTTAGTTGCATTTATTCCAAGCCTTGCCACTTGAGTCATATTTTTCTGACTTAAGGGTTCGAAAACAATTACTCCGTCAAACCTATTTAAAAGCTCAGGCCTAAAGAATTTTCTAAGCTCCCCCATTAAAATTTTTGTTAATTCTGCAAATTTCTCTTTTGCTTCTTCCAGTATTTTTTCAGGCTGTAGGATTTGTGCATTTTTATCTTCTTTCGTAACCTTATCTTGCAATTGCTGTTGAATTAAAGCGCTACCAATATTTGAAGTTGCAATTATAATGGTGTTTTTAAAGGAAATCGTATTTCCTTTATTGTCGGTTAATCTTCCATCTTCTAATAACTGAAGCAAAATATTAAATACATCGGGATGAGCTTTTTCTACTTCATCTAAAAGAACTATTGAGTATGGTTTCGCTCTTACGGCTTCTGTTAATTGACCACCTTCTTCATAGCCAACATATCCAGGAGGAGCTCCAATAAGTTTTGCTACTTCGTGTTTTTCCATATATTCACTCATATCAAGCCTGATCATTGACTGTTCTTTTCCAAAAAGAACTTGGGCAAGAGTTTTAGCAAGTTCTGTTTTTCCAACACCAGTAGGACCAAGGAAAATAAAGGAAGCAATTGGTCTATTAACACTTGAGAGTCCGATTCTTCCTCTTCTTACAGCTTCCGCAACTAAACTTACTGCGTTTTCTTGATTAATCAGTCTTTTATGAATTGTTTCTTCTAGACGAAGCAGTTTTTCACTTTCGTTTTCGGTTAATTTAGTAATTGGTATTCCTGTCCAGTTGCTTACTACTTTTTCAATATCTTCTCTTTTTATTTCATTTCCTTGCCTTTTCCCGGCATTAAGCTCAAGTCTTACTTGTGCTGATGCTTCATCTAAAAGATCTACTGCCTTATCAGGAAGATAACGCTCTCCAATATATCTTTTAGAAAGTTTTACAGATGCCTCTATTGCCTCAGGGGTAGCTTTTACTTTATGGAATTCTTCATATCTTGGGACCAAAATCTTAATCATTTCAATTGCTGCTTTTTCGTCCGGTTCTTCAACTAAAACTGGCTGAAATCTTCTTTCAAAAGCTTTATCTTTTTCAAAATACCTTCTGTATTCAACTGTAGTTGTGGTTCCAATTATTTGCAGTTGCCCACGTGCAAGGAATGGTTTTATGATATTTGATGCATCTAAAGCTCCTTCTGTATCTCCTGCTCCAATTATGCTGTGAATTTCATCAATAAATAAAATTACATTTCCTGCTGCTTGAGTTTCTTTAATTACTCCCCTTAATCTTTCTTCAAATTCTCCTCTATGCGATGCACCTGCAACCAAAGATGAAAGATCAAGTTGAATAATTTTTTTTGCTTCAAGATCCTTGGGCGCTTTTCCACCAACAATATCTTGAGCAAGACCTTCAACAATTGCTGTTTTACCAACTCCTGCCTCTCCGATAATAATAGGGTTATTTTTTGTTCTCCTTAAAAGAATGTGAGTAAGTCTTTCTACTTCTCTATCTCTTCCGGTTATAGGATCAAGATCTCCATTTTTAGCTTGCTCTGTAAGATTAATTCCGAATTGTTCAAGCGTTGATTTTTTACCATATACAAAAGTAGAAGACTTAGATAATTGTTTTTCTATTTTTTCTTTATCAAGCCCTTGTGATTTCAAATAATCAGATACTGCCATGTTTTGAGAAAATAAAGAGACAAGTAAATCTTCCGGGCTTATAAATTCAACGCCTCTTGATTTAATAGTTGAATATGCCTGCTCAAAAACATGCTTGGAATTTTCAGAAAGCATAGGCTGTCCTTCAAAAGTTCCTGCTTGTTCTTTTGCCTGCAACTCCTTTGAAAGCTTGGCAACATCTACTGAAAATTTTGAAAGTAGGGCAAAAACTTCAGAGTCAAATAAAAGACCTAATAAAATTTGCTCAGGCTCTATTAATCCTTGTTTAATTCTTTTTGTTTCCTGCTGTGCTTGATTTAAAATTTGAGTGGTTCTAGAATCTAGATGAGAAAGAATTGATAAATCCTGTCTTTGTCCCGGCTGCATAGAAGAACTAACTATACCGTCCTGCTGAGGATTTGAAGGAGAAGAAGGAATGGGCGGTTGTTGCATGGGTGACTGCCCTAACGGTGGCATAACCGGCTGCTGAGATTGATCTTGCTTAATTTCGTTTTCTTCTTTTTTCTTTTGACTAAATAAATTTCCTAACATATTTTTTATTGTGAACAGGTAAATGGATTATCTTTATTTGTTTTTACCATTCCGCCCCATTCAACTGCCGTAAATCCTTTTCTTTGAGGCGTTACAATTACCGGTTCTTTTATATTAACTTTTTTATCTAATGCTTCAAAATATAATCTTACTCTAATAAACACATCAGGATTTGGATTAAAGAATATCGGCTCAATTTGATCAATATCATTTTTTGTCATAACTCCTACAAAATAGTATGGAGAAATAGGTAAAACTTTTTCCCAATATTCTTTAAATTCTTTACTTTCTTTTTCATTTAATCCCAATTTTGGCAAAAGTTTATCAAATAAAGACCCTAATTCATCTCTTTTGACTACATATCCTTTTTGAGGTTTTTTTACCAAATTATCAGGAATCTTTGATTCATAGTATAAATACGGATAAGTATTGTTTTCTAATGTAATTAGTCCTTTTTTATCTGCAAGGACTGTCCAACCTTCTTCTGGATAAGAAGGAATGGTTAAAGTTAATATTCCTTTTGTCTTTACTTTCACATTTACTTCCTCTTCTTTTTCAGGATACAGATAAATTGCTGGTTTACAGGCAGGAGTCCACCAAGAATACGATCTTGTTGTTACAAAAGTTACTTTCTTAAGCTGAAGAGATTTTTCTCCCTGAGCAGGAGGGGGAATTGGCGTATCTACCCAAAGATACTCATAGATATTATCTCCATTTTTTAAATAAATAGTTCCCAGATGATAAAATAATGAATAATTAGTTTGTCCTACCTTTAATTTTCCAATTTCTTTTACTTCGCTAAGATTATTAAGAGAGCTAAAAACTGTAACATTCCCATTATGAACATAGCCAGGGGCAACCGATGGCTCTGTTAAGCCAATTATGTCTGTTTTATTAAATGAACTTGGAGGAAATGTATTCTCATCTCCTTCAACAATAGTAAGTTTTCCTCCTGTTGATTTGCAGTTTTTAATATAATCGGGGATTGCTGCTCCATCTTTTATATAAAGATCAAAAACATATGGAGATTCTAGAGTTGTATTTTTCAATTGGAAAACAATTATCGGATCTACTTTTTGACCAAAATAATTACTTGTCAGTGCGTAAAGATTATTTCCAAGCGAATTTAATTCTTTAAATTTATACTCTTCAATAATTTCTGCATCTTTTTTTATTAAGTTATACTGAACTCCGTTATATGACACTGTTTGGGAAGTACTTGGTGGATCAAAATCAACACAAGAAGCTGTTGGAGAAACAGGTGTATAATTTTGATTTTTATTTGGACTTATTGAAAACAAACCCGCCAAGGCTACCGCAGCAATTACTACAACCCCTAAAGTAAATATCACAAGCTTGTTCATAAATTTATTGTAACACTATTTTTAAAATCAAGAAAAATCTTTTTATTTAATCTTTTCATCTATCTTTGCTTCCTCTGCCATTTCTTTTGGTTTTTCTTCTTTCTTAGTCCTTGCAGAAAGCATTGTGTCCTCTTCTTCTTGTTTACTTTTAAGTTTTCCTACTACAGACTTTGCTGCTTCAAGTTTTGCCTTAAGATAAGCAACTACTTCAGTCTGAGAAAATCCTCCAATCAGAAGGAAAGGAAGAATATTTCCAACTGCTTCCATTCCCTTATCAACATTTTGTGTATCTTGTGAAGAAAGAAGATTAACTGTATCTGTAATCTTTCCAATATCTGCGTTTATCCATTCTGCTCTCTCCTGTTGTTTTGGAGGCTCAAGTGTTTCATAATTTTCCTCCCACATCTTTCTAACTGCTTCATAATCATCAAGGCTTACTTGCTGCACTCTGTTTGTAACAGGGAATGGCCCTGAAGAAACTTTAGATATATCCGTAACTCCTGCCTCCTCAAGCACCATTGCAGCAATTGAATTCCCTTTTTCTTTTGCTTCTTTAAGTCTTTCCTTAAGTGCTTCATCTGCTCCTTCTTTATCCATTGCAGAAAGAATAGAGACTGCAAGAGGATTACCATTTTTTTGCGCTTTTATTAATTGATCTTTTATTGTTGTTAATTTTTGTTTTTCTGCAATGTTTGCAGTATTTGGACTTGCAATCTTTTGAAGTGCCGTATTAAGACGTGCTGTTTCTTTTTGAGACTGAACAACCATTTCCGGCTTATTAATAGTGCTTGCAGCAGTAAGAATAGAACTTGCAACTCTATTTCCTTTTTGACCTTCCTGAACAAGTTTATCTTTTATCGATGTATATTTCTCTCTTTCTATTGTTGAGCTTAATTTCTTTGGATTAGCAATTCTTTCTAATGATTCGTGATATTTTGCAAGTTCTGTGTGCTTACTCATGCTTGAACTTAAAGAAGCAGTTTCAAATTTTGCAATATCTCTCATTGTTGGAATAGATAAATTAGTAAGTTTCGTAATCTCTAACTGCATTGATCTTATGTTTGAGATGTCCATTGGAATACTTTGCGTCTTTATGTTTGGTATTGAAATCTTAGCAGCAAAAGGAATAGTTTTTGCCATACCTGTTGGCTGATGAGATGAAAGAGGCGAAGGAGGCGGAGCCTGGGGAGAACTTTTTGATTTTGACATAAACGAAGAACCTGATTCTACCAATTGTTTTACAAAAGAATTCTCACTAAAGGATAACGTTTGGATATAATCAAGAAAAATCTGCAAAAGTAAAAAAGGAAGAATTATAATAACCCAAAGCATAAGAAGTGCAACAACGTAAAGTGCAAAAGACTCCTTATTATTTACACTGTTACTTAAAGACAAAACCTGTCCTGGGCCTCCTAAGAGAATATTAATTGCTGTTGGATAAACAACTGTATTTGAAAAGGCGAATTGTAAAGGAATACCAGTTCGCCAAACATAAACAAGTCCTGATAAAAAGATAGCAAAAATAGGAGCATACAAAAGCCAGCGGAAAAATTCTCCAATCCAAATTTTTCCAGTATTTCTAATTGGGGAATATAGCAAAAGAAGCGGAAATACGGGAGAAATGATTATGAAAAACCACAGGATAATTTTTCTTATTAAAAGAATTCCTGCCATTACATAATAAGTTGCTGCAGTAAGTTTTATTAAAAGAAGGGAAATAAAAGCAGATTCATCAAAAGGAGCACCAAATCTTCTATAACCTGTAAAATCCTGATAATTAAATCCTATGTTTAAAAGGTTTTTTTGGGAAATAAAACCGGTTCCTTCAGGATTTTTTAAGAAAAAGCCCTGAATTACATCTATAATCTGATACAAAAACTGGATAAGCGCAAAAGAAAATGTAACTAAAAGAATGATGATAATAAATCTTGGAATAAAACGCATAACCGTAATGCTTCTTCCGCGGGTTACGATCATAATAAATGCTGTTATTAAAACTGCTAAAGCAAAGAAAGCGTAAACAATATTTCTAATTTGTGACCAGAAATTAGCAAGCGGATTCTGAGTACCTGCAGTAACAAATGACCAGCTATAATTTTGAAGTGTCCAATCTAAAAATTGTCCTGATCTTGCTCCCATTTTTCCAACAAAAGTAACATCTGAATCATTAACCCAGGTTCCATCGCCAGGTTGACCTGTTGCAGATGTAGGAGAAGTTGTTGAAGGACTACTCGGATCAATTTGAGCAATAGCTGGAGCAACAAATAACAAACTAACTATTGTTATTAAAAGAAATAAAAAGGGCAGGAATTTTTTCATAATTTCTTGTCTTTATTTAAAACCAGGTATATGCAATATGTCAATAGCAATTATTTGAACAAAAACATAGCCAAAAATTGCTAAAAGCAAACCTATAATAGCATAGAAAATATAGCTTTTACCCGTATTTAGTTTATCAGGATTTCCTTGAGAAATAAGAATCATGTATCCTCCGTAGATAATAAATAAAACGGAAACTCCGCCAATTAAACCTAAACCAATAGCATAAAATTTTGTAACAAAACCTATCGGATCATTAGGAATACATCCCAATTCCGTAGGTGTACAATCAGGCATAAATTAATCGTAACACATTAAAGGTCTTAAAACCAGCCTTTTTTAATTTAACCTGATATAATTATTCAGCTAATGAAAGCTTACGAAATTAAAGTAAAAGGGAAAGTATTAGATTACCGAATTGGTAAGGATTTAGATTTAAAAGAAGTAAGAAGATTTTTTGCTAAAAACTACAAAGTTAAAAGAATATGGCAGGAAAAAAGACATGTTGTCGGAATTTTAGAAAAAAATAGCATTGAATTGTTTTTAAAACTATCCCCAACAGAAGGAATCAGCGCTGTTACACAAATTGAATATAATTGGAATGATCAGTTCAATAAATTAGTTTCTAGAAAGTCAAACTTCTGGGTTCCTAAAAATATTTATGAGGGATTTTACAAAAAAAATCTTTTTTATTTAATTACAGATTATTTTAAAGGAGAATCTATTTCAGAAGTGCCGCATAAAGATAACAAAGGAAGAGATTTTAAGCAATATCTTTTGCCTATTATTGAATTTTCCGAACTTATTCAAAATTTAGAAATAGGAGAACTTTCAGAGAAAGATAAAGAAAATCATAGCAAGTGGTTTTTAGAAAAAACAAAAGCTTGGTATGAAGCTGTTCCCAAAAGCATTCTTGAAAAATATAAAGTAAATAATTTACTTGAAATCGTTGAGAATGGATATCTGAATTTAGAAAAAAAAACAAAACACGGTGATTTTACTCCATGGCACATGATTAAATTAAACGAGAAACGAATTGGCTTAATTGATGGCGAACATGCGATGAATAGTGGAACTGAGTATTATGATACTGGATATTTAATCCAAAGAATATTTACCGTTCTAAAAGAACCCGATTTTGCAAAAGAGTTTTTTCAACTTTTACTAAAAAGAAACTATAATTTAGAAAAGCTTCAGGTTACCTTGGCTGCAAGAGCAATTGGTGGCTTTACTGATGAAGCAATAATTAGAGAAAAAGCAAATTACCTAAGAGCAAATAAATTCAAGAATTGGGTATTAAGTTTATAATTTAAAACCAGCTTTTCTTCTTGCTTCCTTCTCCTTCAAACTCTCTAAGAAGTTCCTTTTGTTGAGAGGTTAAATTTTTGGGAATAACTACTTTTATTTTTACGTAATGATTTCCTTTTCCCGAACCACGCAAATGAGCAATTCCTTTTTGGGCTAGTCTAAAAACTGTTTCTGGTTGAGTACCGGAAGGAATTCTTAATTTTACTTTTCCATCTACAGTTTCTACATCGATATTTCCTCCAAGCGTAGCTATTGCAAAAGATATTTCTTCTTCAGAAACAATATCTTGTCCTTGCCTATGAAAATGTGAATCAGGTTTTACCTTTACTAAAACATCGTAATCATTAAAACGAATTCTGGATCCATCATCTACGCCTGCGGGGATTTTAATTTTTTGACTTTTATTTTCGATCCTAACCTGTTTTTCAACACCTTTAACTGCTTCCATAAAATTAATTGTTATGGAATAAATAGCTCTTCTTTGTCTTTGCGCGCCAAACGGGGAACCACCACCAAAAAACTCCCTAAAAATTTCAAAAGGGTCGGAAAAGCCACCAAAATCAAAATCATTGGCATTACTGTTTGAATAAGTATAGGTAAATGGCCCATATTGTCCACCTTGCTGCCCTGAAAAACCACCAAATCCTCCAAACGGTCCTTGACCGGTTGGTCCTCCTTGCTCAAAAGCAGCACTGCCAAACTGATCATAAGTTTGTCTTTTTTGCGGATCTGATAATGCCTCATATGCTTTACTTACCTCTTTAAATTTTAGCTCTGCTTCTTTTGTTCTATTTTTATCAGGATGATACTGAACTGCAAGTTTTCGATATGCTTTTTTAATTTCTTCTTGAGAAGCTGATTTATTTACTCCAAGAATTTTATAAAAATCTTTCTCCATAGGTTTAATTATATTACAAAAGCGCGTTTGCCGCGCTTTAAAAAATTAGATATATTTGATATCTATTAATTAACTACTTCGCCTTCTACTGGCTCATCTGAACCCTTATCGTCTTTTTTTGCTTCCTCTTTAGACTCACTAGGCTCATCTTTTTTTGCTTCTTGTTCTGGCTGTTGCTTTTGATACATTGCTTGTCCAACTTTTTGCAAAGAATCTGAAAGTTCTTTTGTTTTTGCTTCTAAGTCTTCTTTTGAACCTGTATCTAAAATTCCTTTAAGAGCTGAGATTTTTTCTTCAATTTCTTTTTTGTCATCTTCTGAAACTTTATCTTTTGCATCACTTAAAGTTTTTTCTGCAGTAAAGATTAATGAATCTGCTGCATTTCTTGCTTCGACTTTTTCCTTTTTCTCAGCATCTTCCTTGGCATGAATTTCTGCTTCTTTAGTCATTTTTTCAACTTCATCAGGAGTAAGTCCTGTTGAGCCGGTAATTTTTATGCTTTGTTCTTTTCCGCTTGCTTTATCTTGAGCTTTTACATGCAAAATTCCGTTTGCATCAATATCAAAAGTCACTTCCACTTGTGGAACACCACGCGGTGCAGGTGGAATTCCGTCAAGAATAAATCTGCCAAGCGACTTATTATCAGGAGCCATTGAACGCTCTCCTTGTAATACATTAATTTCAACTTGAGTTTGATTATCAGCTGCTGTTGAAAATACTTGAGATTTAGAACTTGGAATAGTTGTATTTTTTGAAATAAGCGGTGTTGAAACATTTCCTAATGTTTCAATTCCAAGTGTTAAAGGAGTTACATCTAAGAGAAGCACGTCTTTTACTTCTCCTCCTAAAACTCCTCCTTGAATTGCAGCACCAACTGCAACAACTTCGTCAGGATTAACCGATTTATTAGGCTCTTTACCAAAGAATTTTGTAACTTTTTCAATAACTTTTGGCATTCTGGTCATTCCACCAACTAAAATAATCTCATCAACATCTGATGCTTTAATTTTTGCATCTTTCAAAGCAAGTTCAACCGGCTTTAAAGTTTTTTCAATTAAAGGTTCTACTATTTGCTCTAGTTTTGAGCGAGACAAACTCATTGTTAAATGAAGAGGACCGTTTTTTCCTTGAGTTATAAAAGGCTGATTAATTTGTGCCTCTTGAGAACTTGAAAGCTCAATCTTTGCTTTTTCAGCTGCTTCTCTTAATCTTTGCAGTGCTTGAGAATCTTTTTTTAAATCAACTCCGTTTTCTTTTTTGAATTCATCAGCCAGATAATCAATAATTATCTTATCAAAATCGTCTCCTCCTAAGTGAGTATCACCATTTGTTGATTTTACTTCATAAACTCCATCACCAAGCTCTAAAATAGAAATATCAAACGTCCCGCCTCCTAAATCATAAACTGCAATTGTATGGGCATTTTTTTTATCAAGTCCATATGCAAGAGCTGCTGCTGTAGGTTCGTTAATAATTCTAAGGACTTCAAGTCCGGCAATTTCTCCAGCCTGTTTTGTTGCTTGTCTTTGAGAATCATCAAAATATGCAGGAACTGTAATTACTGCTTGAGTAATTTTTCCACCTAAATAGCTTTCTGCATCTGATTTTATTTTTTGAAGAATTTTTGCAGATATTTCCTGTGGAGTATATGTTCTTCCGTCTACTTCAACAACGACCATTCCATCACGGCCTTCTTTTATGTTGTAGGGAAGCCATTCTTTATCATGCTTAACAGACTCATCTTTATATTTTTTACCCATCAACCTCTTAATTGAGAAGATCGTTGTTTTGGGTTTTAAAACAAGTTGTCTTTTTGCAACGTCACCGACAACATGTGAAACAGGATCGACAACCGAAGGAATTGTATTTTTCCCCTCTGCCGAATGAATTACTTTAGGGCTTCCGCCTTCCATAACAGCAACACATGAATTTGTTGTACCTAAATCTATTCCAATTATTTTTCCCATATTTTTCCTTTTTTTATAAAATTTAAAATGAAAAATCTAAATTTATTTAAACTTTTCGCTTTAAACTTTAGTTTAATTTTCCAACTATTACTTGTGCTGGTCGTAAAACTTTGTCATATAAGATGTATCCTGATTTTACTTCCTCTATCACCTTTTCCTCTTCTCCTTCTATAGCTTGCACACATTCCATAAGTAACGGATCAAAATCTTTTCCTTTAGTTTCTATTTTCTCAACTCCCTCTTCTCTTAAAACATCCATGAAGGTCTTAATACTTAAAACTACTCCTTCATCCTTAGTATGCTTTTCCGCCAAAAGTAAGGCGTCAAGAGCGGGAAAAAGACGAAGCAATAATTCCTTATTAGCTAATTTTACCCATTTTGCCCTGTCTTCTGCAACCCTTTTTTCTAAATTTTTATAATCTGCCAAAGAGCGTTTAAACTGGTTTTCAAGTTCTGCACAATTTTCTTCACATTTATTTTTTTTCTCTTCTTTCTCTTTTTTCTTTTTTGACATAATTTATATTACCAGCCTTTTGCAATTTCCTCAATCAAATCTCCAAAATATCTAACTGTTGGAACAACATATGTATAATCAAGTCTTGTTGGTCCAATTACTCCTATTTCTCCGTTTAATCTCATTGGTGTTTGGTATTTTGTAAAAACAAAACCGTATGGTCCTTGAAGTTTTGGGCCTAATTCTTCACCAATCAGAACATGAATCTCTTCGTCGTCTAAAACTTTTGAAAAAATATCTCTTAAATAGTCATTTTCGTCAATTACCGAAAAAAGGCAT
The DNA here is from genome assembly GCA_043807135.1 of Candidatus Levyibacteriota bacterium. Taxonomy (GTDB): domain Bacteria; phylum Patescibacteriota; class Microgenomatia; order Levybacterales; family UBA12049. The sequence goes on from JAZDGF010000003.1 coordinate 135,896, forward strand.
TTTGTAACATCAATATCAAAGAATTCTGGCATGTCTAAAATATTTGCATACCCTGAACAGAAAAATTCTCCTTCACTAGTAGTTATAACTGCTAATGCTTTCGTTCTTTCTGCAAGATTTTTGGTAAGCTCTTTTAAGAACTGCTTTTCCTTATCTCTTATGTCCCATACTTTTTCTTTAAGACCAATTTCATCTGCAACTGAAAGTTCTTTTTCTTTCATAAGCTGCTTCACGTAAAACTTCATTGCTTGTGGAGTTGGAACGCGTCCTGCTGAAATGTGTAATTTTTTAAGATAACCAAGTTCGGTTAACTTAACCATTTCATTTCTAATCGTTGCAGGAGATGCAGACAAATTATGCTTTTTTTCCAAAGTCTCTGAACCAACAGCTTCTGCCGTATTAATATACTCCTCAATAAGATTTCTTAAAATCTCTACCTGTCTTTGTGTTAAGTCATGCATAATTCTTTACTCCAAGTACTAATTTAGCAGTATGATAACATGACTGCCAATTTATGTCAAGAGGTTTTTTTGTGCTAAACTTAATTCATGCGAAGAAAAAGAAAGATAAAGTTGTTATTTATTAGTTTTATTTTCCTTTTTATATCTACCTATCTTGTCTATAGTTTTTCTCCTAATCAAAAACTTTCAGTACTTGGTTTCCAATTACCAAACGTCCCCTTGTTTCTCTTTTCACTTTTTTTATTCATGACTTCCCTTTTTGCTTTTGCTCTTAAAAACCTAAGGCGAGGAATTTTTTTAGCACTTTTAATATCAGGCTATTTACTTTTAAATCTTTTTAAACTTAGTAACCCCGGGTTTATTATTCTTCTTATAATAATCTTTATTGTTCTTGAGCTTGTTTTTACTCGCCGCAAATAGCTTTACTATGGTAAAATCAGCCTATGAATAAATTTTACGTAACTACTGCTATTCCATACGTTAATGCAAAACCGCATGTTGGACATGCACTTGAGTTTGTACAAGCTGATGTTATTGCAAGGCATCATAAATTAAAAGGCAATAAAGTTCTTCTTTTATCAGGCGCTGACGAGAATGCTTTAAAAAACGTTCATGCAGCAGAAGAAGAAAATATTCCTATTCAAGAATTTGTCGATACAAACAGCGCACTTTTTAAAAAGCTGGCAGAAAAATTAAACGTAGATTTTGATGTTTTTCAAAAAGGAAGCAGCAGTGACCATCATAAAGCTTCTCAAAAGCTTTGGGAAAGATGTTTTAAAAATAACGATATATATAAAAAGGGGTATTCAGGACTTTATTGTGTTGGCTGTGAACTTTTTTATGAAAAGACTGAATTAAATGAAAAAGGCGAATGCTTTGAACACCCAGGGAAAAAATTAGAAGAAGTAAGAGAAGAAAATTATTTCTTTAAACTTTCCAAATATCAGGATCAAATCTTAAAACTTATTAAAACTGACGAACTTAAAATAATTCCCTTAATTAGAAAAAATGAAGCAGTTTCTTTTATTAAACAAGGATTAAAAGATATAAGCATTTCCCGTTCAAATAAAAGAGCAAGAAATTGGGGAGTAGATGTTCCAAATGACCTAAATCAAAAAATGTATGTTTGGTTTGATGCTTTAAATATTTACCAAAGCGGGATTGGTTTTGGAACGAATGAGGATAAATATAATAAATGGTGGCCTGCTGATTTACATGTAATCGGTAAGGGAATTTTGAGGTTCCATGCAGTTTATTGGCCTGCGTTTTTACTTTCCGCAAGACTGTCTCTTCCAAAATCCATTTTTGTTCATGGTTATCTTACCGTGGACGGACAAAAGATGTCCAAAACTATTGACAACGTTATAGACCCTGTTGATTTAATCAATAAATATGGTGTAGATGCGGTACGCTATTACCTATTGCGTGAAATCCCATCAACTGCAGACGGTAATTTTTCCGAAAACAGATTTAAAGAAGTTTACAATGCAGACCTTGCAAACAATCTTGGAAATTTAGTTTCAAGAGTTGCAAAGCTTTGCGAACAAAATAATTTTGTTTTAAAAGGCACCAATCCAAAAGTAAATCATATTATAAAAAAGAATCTTGAAGATTTTTCATTTAATACTGCTCTTATTAATATTTGGGCAAAAGTTAATTTAATAAATCAAATAATTAATAAGGATGAGCCATGGAAAATTAGCAACGAAAAAAAACTAAAAGAAAGACTTTATCTTTATGTAAATGATATTGTTTCAGTAGCTTATGATTTGAAACCGTTTCTTCCAGAAACTGCAGAAAAAATTGAAGAACAGTTTAAAGGCCCTCAGATAAAATCAGCTATTCCTCTTTTTCCAAGAATTTAATAATTAAGCTTTTGTTTATAAAATTCATTATTTATGTAGCATTTTATTCCTAACTTGCTAGCATCAAAATGAGGTTCTGGAAGCTTATTTGGGTCACACCACAACCACTTCTCGCATTTATCAGACTCTACAATTTTAGGCTTACCTATAAAATTTTCTACTAATAATATTATTGATATGTAGTGTAATTTTTCTTCTTTATATGTTTCAAGATTATTAGTAACAGCAATCACCCTAGGATTCTTTATGGAGATATCTGCTTCCTCTTTTAATTCTCTAATTGCAGCATGTTCAAAAGTTTCACCTAGTTCTAAATGTCCTCCCGGAATAGAATATTTTGACGCGTGACTACCAATTCTTTTTCCGATTAATATTTTCCCTTTTTTATTTACTACAATTACACCTATTCCTACTCGTGGTTTATTCATGGCTTGATTATAAATAAATATTTCTTTTGTTTATAACAGAAGTATATCAAAATAAAAATAGAGGTATAATATCTTTATGGTTGATGCACATTGTCATTTAAATCTTAAAGGCTACGAAAATGACCTTGATGAGGTAATAAAAAGAGCCAAAAATGCCGGTGTTAATAAAATCATTAATGTTGGAACCAGTCTTGAAACAAGCAGGAAAGCAATTGAGCTTGCAAAAAAATATGACGGTCTTTACGTAAGTATCGGAATCCATCCTCACCATGCAGATAAACTTAAAAAAAATTGGGAAGAGGATTTGGAAGAATTGGCAAAAGAAGAAAAAGTTGTTGCAATTGGTGAAACAGGCATGGATAATTTTAGATATAAGTCTAATGGAATTGCTAATACTAAGCTTCAGGAAAAGCTTTTTGCAAAACAAATAGAAATTGCAAATAAATTAAAACTTCCTTTGCAAATACATAATCGTCAAGCAGGAGAAGATATTTTGAATATTCTTATCAAACACAAGCCTCTCTTATTAAATCCGCCTGGAATTTTTCACTGCTTTTCAGGGAATATTGAATTTTTGAAAAAAGTACTTAATCTTGGATTCTATGTTGGATTTGATGGAAATATTACTTATAAAGGAATTGCCAAAGGTGAATCCACTAGCCTTCCCGATTTAGTAAAAGAAACTCCAATTGAAAGGATTATTACAGAAACCGATGCTCCGTTTTTAAGTCCAATTCCCCATCGAGGCAGCAGGAATGAACCTGCTTATGTTATAATTGTGGCTGATTTTATTGCAAAAATTAAAGGAATTGACAAACAAGAAATAATTGAAAAAACAACCGAAAACGCCCATACTTTATTTAGTAGGCTTTAGAAAATCTAATTAATGACAAAATTTTTTCAAAGAATCTTTTCACGATACCCTGTTAAGACAACTAGGTTTTTAGAAATACTGCCTGGTTTTTTGTCGTGGTCACTTATTCTGTTTCCTATCTGGGGTTCTCTTTTTGTTCCTTATGCTGTTGCCTATTTTATTCTTTTTTATGATGTTTATTGGCTCTATAAATCTTTTTCTTTGGTAATAAATTCATATCTTGCAAGTAACAAAATAAGAAAAGCAGAAAGAACAAATTGGCTTAAAAAAACAGTAGAATTTGAAAATTTTAATAAAATTGCCCACGTGGTAGTTATCCCCAACTACAGAGAAAGCGTCAACATGCTTAGAAAAACTCTTGATGCAATCTCTGAACAAACTTTTCCAACTAAGAGAATTTATATTGTGTTGGGAATGGAAAATCGAGAAAAAGAAGTAAGAGAGAAAGCAAAAATATTAGTAAAAGAATATAAAGGTAAATTCGGTGATATTTTTGCAACTTTTCATCCTGATATTGAAGGAGAAGTCAAAGGGAAATCTTCAAATGAGGCTTATGCTGGAAAATACGCTTACAAAAAACTTGTTGAAAAGAAAATTATTGATATAAATTATGCAACTATTTCTTCTGTTGACGCAGATTCAATTTTTGATAAACAATATTTTGCCTATCTTGCTTATAAGTTTTTAAGCGATGACAAACCATATAATAAATTTTGGCAATCTGCAGGAGTTTTTCACAATAATTTTTGGAAAATTCCTGCTCCAGTAAGAATAATATCTTTTTTTGGAAGCCTTTGGAGAATTGGAGTTTTAGTACAAGGAGACCGCCTTGTTGCTCATTCCACTTATTCACTTTCCTTTAGAATGCTTCATGAAATAGGTTATTGGGATGTAGACGTGATACCTGAAGATTACCGAATATTTTATAAAGCCTTTTATCTACGAAAAGGAGATCTTTGGGTAGATCCTATTTTTCTTAAAACTTCAATGGATTCTCCTCAATCAACAAGCTATTTCAAGACTTTAAAAAGTAAATATGAACAGGAACAACGTTGGTCTTGGGGTGTATCTGATAATCCTGTTTTTGTAAAATGGTGGCTTACTGTACCAGGAGTTCCTTTTGTTAGAAAAACACTTATGCTTTACCATGTTTCCTTAGATCATCTTTTATGGCCAGTCAACTGGTTTATTATTACAATTGCAGCAAATATTATTCCCTTTATTAACCCTGTCTTTTCAAGAACCGCTCTTGGTTATAACTTACCAAAAATTGCAGGATTTATTCTAACTTTTTGTCTTTTTGCACTGCTTGCAATGATTGTTATTGACTTTAAAAACAGACCAAAAAATTATTCCACATCTATTGCAAGGCAATTTCTTTTTCCTTTAGAATTTATGCTTTTGCCTATTGCAGGATTTTTCCTCTCGACTTTACCTGCTCTAATATCACATACTAAACTTATGTTAGGAAAAAGGATAGAATATAAAGTAACAGAAAAAATATAGGTTTGGTAAACTTAACATATATGAAAGTTCTGAAAAAATTGGAAAAAAGTTTTGGAACCTGGTTTTTGATCTTTACTTCTTTCTTCTTTTTCGTATTACGTATTCCTTCTCTTTTTGAGCCTTACTGGTATGGAGATGAAGGAATCTATCAAGTACTTGGATTAAGTATTAATAGTGGAGGCATTCTTTATAGAGATGCTTTTGATAACAAACCTCCTCTTCTTTATGTATTTTACAGCTTCTTTAATTCCGATCAGTTCATGGTAAGACTTGCAAGTCTTGTTTTTGGAGTTCTTGCAGTTGTTGCTTTTTATTTTTTAGCAAAAAAACTTCTTGAGAAAAAACTTGCAGTATATTTTTCCACAGGGTTTTTTGCCTTTATTTTTGCAATTCCTTTTATTGAAGGAAATATTGCAAACGCTGAGAATTTAATGCTTTTTCCCTTAATTCTTGCCGGTCTTTTAATCTATTCAATCTCACAAAAAATCAATAATAAAATTCTTTTTATATCAGGCCTTTTAGTTGGAATTTCCTTTTTGTTTAAAGTTATTGCTGTGTTTGATTTTGCAGCCTTTTTTTTGTTTCTCCTTTTTTCCGATCTAGACTTTAAGTTTTCAAAGCTTAGAGGCAAAAAATATCTTTTACAAGTTTTAGATAAAGCCAGTATTTTTATATTAGGGTTTATTTTGCCAATCAGCTTAGCCTCAATTTATTTCTACTACGTGGGTGCTTTTTCTTATTTCTTAAAGGCAACACTTTTAAATAATGTTGGGTACGTTGGATACGGTAATAAATTTATTATTCCTCAAGGATTTCTTATCTTAAAACTTATTATTTTATCCTTGTTTACATTATTTGTTTTTATAAAAAAGAAAAGCTTAGGTTTTGCAGGTATTTTTATTTTTCTCTGGGTTGGCTTTTCCCTTTTTAATGCTTTCTTTTCGCAACGCCCTTATACCCATTATGTCTTAGTCTTTCTTCCAAGTTTTTCTCTTTTGCTAGGATTTTTTCTAGCAAATAAAAAATGGCAAAAATTTTCTTTAGTTTTTATTCTTGTACTTGCTTATCTTATTTTTAAAAATTTCCATCTTTATGACAAAGTCATTCCTTATTACAAAAACTTCATAACCTTTGCTGATGGTAAAAAAAGCTTAAATGATTATCAAGCATTTTTTGACAAAAGAACTCCAATTGATTACCAAATAGTTCAATACCTTTCAACCAAAATAAATAATGAAAATGTTTTTATCTGGGGCAATAATGCTCAAGTTTACAAAATGCTAGGAAAACTTCCCCCTGGAAGATACGCCGTTGCCTATCATATCTCAGGATATAAAGATGGCTTACAAAATGCTAAAGAAGGATTAGAAAAATCACCACCTAAATATATTGTAGTTATGCCAAATGCAAAAACCTATCCTTTTTCTCTTGATAATTATAAACTGAGTATTATTCTTAGTGACGTTATGATTTATGAAAAAGTTTTTTAAAATTATTATTGATGACAAAATTACCCAAAAAGGATTTATTCTTTGTTTTGCAATAATATTAATTTCTATTCTCTATATTCTTTTTTATTACAATAGTCTCCCGCCGCTTCTCCCTCTTTTTAACCAACTCTCCTGGGGAGATCAAAGACTTTCCAAAACAATCGGAATTTTTATTCCTCCTTTAATTGCTTTTTTCATTTTTTTAATCAATTTAATTATTTCTTCACGTATTTACTCAAGAGCACCGCTTCTTTCAAGAATACTTGCTATAACTAGTTTTTTAATATCCGTTCTTACTTTTCTTTTTATTATTAGAACCGTTCAAGCTGTTTTATAAAATGTTTGATTTATCTACAACAATTATTTTCCCTTTTTTAACTGCTCTTTTTGCAACACTTATTGCAACTCCTATTTCGCTTATTTTTATAAAAAAAGTTGGTCTTATAGATGATCCAACAAAAAGAAAACATCCCGCAGCTCTTCACACAAAACCTATTCCTAGAGCAGGAGGAATACCTCTTTTCCTAGGAATTGCAATAGCAGGACTTATTTTTTTGCCTATAGAGAAAATAACTATTGCACTTTTTTTTGCAGGGCTTATTTGTCTAATAATTGGAGTTTTAGATGATAAGTTTGATATTTCTCCATATTTTAGATTTATAATTAATATTATTGCTGCAGCTATTGTTGTTTATGCAGGAGCAAATATTCCATTTATTACAAATCCTTTTGGTGGAATATTATATTTAAATTCGCTTAGCATTCCTTTTTTATCAGAGCAAACTTCAATTCTATTTTCCTATCTTATTGCAGTATTATGGATTGTTTGGATTATGAATATGCTTAATTGGAGCAAAGGAGTGGACGGACAAATGCCTGGAATTGTTGCAATATCTGCTATTGTTATTGGAATCTTAAGTCTTCGTTTTCCAGCTATTGATCATTACAGCTTAATTAGTGCAAAACTTTCTTTTATGATTGCCGGAGCTGCAATTGGATTTTTGTTTTTTAATTTTTATCCAGCAAAGATCTTCCCGGGATATAGTGCAACTGCTGTTTATCTTTTTCTTGCTGTTGTTTCTATTTTAGCAAGTGCAAAACTTGCAACAGCAGTACTTGTCATGGGAGTTCCTATGATTGACGGTGTTTTTACAATTTCCAGAAGAGTTCTCTCCGGAAAATCACCTTTCTGGCATGATAAAAAACACCTTCACCACCTGCTTTTAAAAAGAAATTATGGACACAGGAAAATAGCGTTGTTTTATTGGTTAATTTCTGCTATATTGGGTTCGCTTGCCCTAATTCTTTCCAGTAAAGGCAAGTTATTTGCTATTGTTATGCTTGCAATAATAGCAGGGGGAACAATACTGTTTTTGCAATTAACGATAGAAAACCCAGATGACTAAATTATTGTTTGAAGTCTTAAGGCTACTTAGACCTAGGCAATGGATTAAAAATTTTGCAGTCTTTGCTGCAATTCTTTTTGGGGGTCAATTATTTGACCTTCCTACTCTACAAAAAGTTATTATTTCTTTCTTTGTCTTCTGCGGCCTTTCCTCTGCAACCTATGTAATAAATGACATTTTTGACATTAAAAAAGACAAAATGCATCCATTTAAAAAGTTTAGGCCTCTTGCAAAAGGAACTATTCCTGTTTCTCTTGCCATAGTAATTGGAATAATACTGGTGTTTATTTCATTATTTACAGCTTCTTATGTAACTCCTGCATTCTTCATCACATGTGTTGTTTACTTAATGGTTCAATTTGCTTATTCTTTGTTTTTTAAAGCAATCACTGTCATGGATGTTCTGTTAATAGCGAGCGGATATATCTTAAGAGTTTATGCAGGTGAATTTGCCAGCGGTTATCATATTTCCGTTTGGCTTTTACTTACTACAATTTCTATTTCTCTGTTTCTTGCTATTGGAAAAAGAAGATCTGAACTCACTCTTTTATCAAGTAACAGAAAGGCAAATATTGCAGAAACCAGACAAACTCTTTCTCATTATTCCGAACGGCTTTTAGATGTTTATGCTTCTATCTTTGCAACCTCAACTTTTATTAGCTATGCTCTTTTTACTTTTTTGGAAAATCCAAGAGGACTTAAAATAAGCTTAGGCATTTTTCTCCCTGATTTTCTCCCTGCTTTTTTCCAAAGAAAGTGGCTCATGATAACGATTCTTCCTGTTGTTTATGGACTTATGCGTTATCTTCAGGATATTTATGAAAAAAATGAAGGGGAAAGTCCTGATCGAGTTTTATTATCCGACAAGCCACTTTTTATTACGGTTCTAATTTGGGTTCTTTTAGTAGTCTTTATTATATACTTTATTAGTCCTTATTGAGAGGTATCTTTTTTTGCATATTGAGAACTAACCCAACCGGTTTTTCCGTCATCAAGTTTTATCTCAAACCATCCTTCTTGCTCTGAAACAACTTCGTATTTTTCTCCCGGAGAAACTGTGGTAATTTGTGAAGAGTTAATTGACGCGTCTGACCTAACTCTTAAAAATCCTGTTGGCGTATCAAGTATCACAATCGTATCTTGAGAAACAGACGGAGTAAGACTTAATTCAGGCAAAGCAGACGAACTTGCAGATATATCTTGATTAATACTTAGAAATACTATGCTTTCAAGCTTATACCCTTTTATTGCTCTAATTCTTACTGCTTTTTCTTTATACCCTTCCTTAGAAAGTTTTATTTCATGATCTGATTCAGTAATATTTTTAAGCAAAAGAGGGCTTGTTCCCGATAAATTATTGTCTAAGTAAACACTTGCTTTGTCAGGAAAAGAAACTATTAAAATTTGTGCTTCTTTTTTATTTGAAATTGGAGTTAAATCTATAATACTTCCTTGCGACAAGCCTCCTTCTCCAAAAGTTCTATCAACAACTGTTAAAACAGACGGTGAAATAGTAATTTTGCTTTCAAACGGACTAAATTTATCATCAGAAGGAACTATTTTTATAGTATACTCTCCTGTCTCTAGCATATTGTCTTGTTCGCATTTACAAAGAGGGGTGTCTCCTAATAATTTTCCGTTTAAGTACACTTTTCCTTGCGGAGTGGAAGTAACCTGAAGTGCTCCTATGTTTGAATTTTTATTTAAAACTATTGTAACAACAATAAAAATTATTATTGCTACAAGAGGAGGAAGAATAATTATTAGAACCTTTTTCATGCTAAGTAATTATATTACATCAATTCTTTACTGACAACAAAAAAACCGCGTTTCCGCGGTCTAGTAAGTTAGTTATTTACTTTAATTAATATCCCATATCTCCCATACCTCCCGGCATGGCTGGAATGTCTTTTTTCTCTTCTGGAATATCAGTAATTAATGCTTCTGTTGTCAAAATCATGGTTGCAACCGAAATTGCATTTTGAACTGCAGTTCTGACGACCTTTACAGGATCTATAATTCCCTCTTTCAACATATCTACTGGGGTAGCAGTTTCTACAGAATCTGTTTTTAAAACATTAAATCCTTGACCATGAGCGCTTGCCTCTCTTGCTTTTGTAATAAGTTGCCCTGCATCAAGACCTGCATTTTGCATAAGCTGAACAAATGGAGCTTCAAGAGCTGCTTTTACTATTTCAAAACCAATTATTTCATCTCTTGCTGCTTTTGCGTTTTCCAAATCTTTAGTATCCATTCTCTTAGAAATATCCAAAAGTGCAACTGCTCCTCCAGGAACAATTCCCTCTTCTAAAGCTGCTTTTGTTGCGGCAACTGCATCATTTACTCTTTCTTTTTTATCTTTAAGTTCAACCTCTGTTGCAGCTCCAACATTTATAACAGCAACTCCTCCTGCAAGCTTTGCTAATCGTTCTTGAAGCTTTTCTTTATCAAAATCAGATGTTGCTTTATTAATTGCTGTTTTTATTTGGGCAATTCTTGCGGAAAGGATTTTTTGACCTCCTTTTCCACCGATTATTCTAGTATTTTCTTTATCAGACCAAATTTTATCTGCTCTTCCACAATCTTCAATAGTTACACTGTCAAATTTTCTGCCAGTATCGTCAGAAATTACTGTTCCCCCCGTTAAAATAGCAATGTCTTCAAGCATTTCTTTTCTTCGATCACCAAAACCAGGAGCCTTAATTGCAATTGTATTAAATGTTCCTCTAAGTTTGTTAACAACCAATGTTGCCAAGGCTTCTCCCTCAATCTCATCTGCAATAATTACTAGATTTTTAGAAACTTTAACCAAATTCTCAAGAAAAGGAAGAAGTTCATTTAGAGCTGAAATTTTCTTATCTGTTATAAGGATGTATGGATCTCCAATTTCTGCCTCCATTCTGTCAGGATTTGTAACAAAATAAGAAGAAGCATAGCCTTTATCAAACTCCATTCCTTCTTTGTATTCAATCTCTGTTGAAAGGCCTTTTCCTTCTTCTACTGTAATAATTCCATCTTTGCCTACTTTTTTAAGAGCTTCTGCTATTAAATTTCCAAGCTCTTCATCTCCTGCAGAAATGGTTGCAACATTTGCCCAGTCTGATTGTTTTAGTTCTTTTTTCATTTTTAAAAGCTCTTCAACAACAATTTTACTCGCCCTATCAAGGCCTTTTCTCATAATCATTGGGTTTGCATTTGCTGTAATCATCTTAACTCCTTCTTTTACAATTGCACGGGTTAAGATAGTTGAAGTGGTTGTTCCGTCTCCTGCAACATCTGCAGTTTTAGAAGCTGCTTCTTTTACAAGTTGCGCACCCATATTTTGAAATGGGTCTTTAAGCTCAATTTCTTTTGCAACAGAAACTCCATCGTGAATTACACTTGGAGCTCCCCATTTTTTATCAAGAGCTACATTCCTGCCTTTTGGACCAAGTGTAATTGCAACAGCATCTGCTAATTGATCAATTCCTTTTATTAACAGCTCTCTTGCTTCTTGTGAATATTTAATTTGTTTTGCCATATTATTCAATAACAGCTAGCACATCTTTTTGCTCAATTATTGTCCACTCTTCGTTTCCAACCTTTACTTCATTTCCGCCCCATTTTTTATACATTACTTTTTGTCCTACTTTTATAATCATTGGGACTTTTTCACCTTTAGGAGTTACTTCTCCAGGTCCTATTGCCATAACAACACCTGTTTGAGATTCTTTTTTTGCGTTATCAGGAAGAATAATTCCGCTTGCAGTTTTTGTCTCTGCCTCAAGCGGCTTTACTAAAACGTTTCCGAAAAGAGGTTTAATGTTTATTTTTTTTGTATTCATCTTAGTTGGTCAAAAAATATCACTTACGAGAAGTGAGTGCTAAATTTATACACCAAAAGTTTTTTCCTGTCAAGACCTAAAAGAAATTACGCTCCTTTAATACTTGACACGTATAGCTAAGTTACTATACGATATTTTTAGTATATATGTCCTTATTCTCGGGCAAAAAATTAATCCTGTTGGGTTTTATTATTGTGCTTCTCGTAGCTATTCCACTTACGGTTTATCTTGCGCAACAACAACAAAAAACCAGAAGTAGCGCTGCTGCCTCAACCATCTTATCTCTTGTACAAACCCCCCAAACTGTTGCTACTGGAGACAGTGTAGTTCTTGATGTTTCGGTTGACCCTGGACAAAACTTTGTCTCCTGGGTAAAGTTTACAATTTCTTATGATCCAACAAAACTATCTGTTCTCGAAGACGGTCTTGTTATTAATTCAGATGCTGTAACCACATTTGAAGCACCTGTTTATGGACCAAGTACAGTTTCCGTCTCAGTCGCAACCGGAGGAGATCAAACAAGGGTAATTCAATCAATTACTAAAATTGCCACAATTACCTTTACAGCAATTGGGCCAACTGAAACTGCACCAACGCAAGTTACGTTTGGAAGTGATACTGAAGCACTGTCTTCCGCACCAACCGATACTGCAAAAGAAAATGTACTGTCAGCAAGAAATCCAGCATCTATTACGATTACCGGAGAAGCTTCAACAACCACAACCACCACAACAACAACATTGCCTTCATCAACCACCACAACAACGATTGTGGCAAACCAAAGCCCGGTTTGCACAAGCTTAGATTCAGGTGGGATTGCTAGTGGAAATGCTCCTCTTGCAGTTACCTTTACAGTAATCGGTAATGATTCAGACGGCACAGTTAGTAAAGTCACCTTTAACTTTGGTGACGGCACAGTTAACGATGTTACTGAAGGAGGAGGAATTGGAACTGCTAGTATTAATTCTCAAGCAAATCACACTTATAACTCAAGTGGAACATTTACGGCAACTGCAATCTTAACTGATAATGCAAGTGGTGTAAGTACAACAGAAAATTGCAGTCAGGTAATAACAGTTTCTGGGGAAAGTATAGCTTCAACGCCTGTTCCAATATCAACGCCTGTTCCAACACTTGTTCCAACAGGGCCTAATGAAACAATAATGGTTATCGGAGCATTAGGAGCAATTCTTACAGTAATCGGAACTATTCTTTTATTTGCCCTCTAGATTTGAATCAATAAGAGAATATAATGCTTGTGGAGGAAGATTAATCTTTGCATGTCCAAACATTTTTGACTTTCCTTTTTTCTGTTTTTTCAATAGTTTATCTTTTCTTGTTCTGTCTCCACCATATAGTTTTGCCGTAACATCTTTTCTATAAGGAGAAATTTCTGATTTGGCAACTATTTTACCCATAGCCCTTGCTTGGATTACTTGTTTGAACTGTTGTCTTGGTAAAAGCTTTTTTAGTTTTTCCACCTTTTCTCTTGCTACATAATAAATTTCATCTTTGTAAAATAATTCAGATAAAACATCTATCGGATTATCGTTCACTAAGATTTCTAATTTTTCCAAATCTCCCTTTCTATATTCAATTAGTTCATAATCCATAGTTGCAAAGCCGGATGAAATAGATTTTATTTCCGATGCAAGCCCTCTTATAAAAATACTGTATGGAAGTTCATAAACAAGAACTGCAATCTCTTTATGATATTTAAGATCAATTAAGCTGCCTTTTTTCTTTTGACAGACAGTCATAATATTTCCAACATAACTTGAGGGAGCATAAATAGTTAAAGTCATATACGGCTCAAGAATTGTTCCGTCTTCTTGTTTTTTATATAAAACCTGAGGCATTGTTAAGATAGGGTCTGCATTTTCTTCCTGTCTTAATCTTTCTCTAGCAATATCTGCATGCAAAAGACCTAAAAAGCCCACTCTAAAACCTGTTCCCAAGAAAGCAGAATATTCAGAAGAAATTGATAAAGAAGCATCATTTAAAGAAAGTTTATCTAGCGCTTCTCTTAAGTGGACAAATACATTTTGGTTTTTAGGATAAACTCCAAAAAAAACCATTGGCTTAGGCGTTTCATATCCAGGCAAGGGTTTTATGCCTTGTTTTTTTTGCGTTTTAATATTTAAAACCGTTAAAGTATCTCCAACCCTACAAAGCCTAATATCTTTTATACCTGTTACAACATAGCCTATTTCACCTGTTAAAAGCTCTTCTTTTGGAACAAGAAATGGGGAAAAATATCCTAGTTCATTAATATCTGCTTTTACTTTATTTCCTAAAAGCTGAATTTTATCTCCTTTTTTTATTTTTCCATCAACTACCCTTATAAAAGCAATAACACCTCTATGCTCATCATATTCAGCATCAAAAATTAGCCCTCTAAACATTTCGTCTCTTTTTCCATTGGGAACAGGAATTATTTTTACAACTCCGTCAAGCAAATTTTCAACATTTTCTCCGCTTTTTGCCGAAACATAAAATATCTCCTCTTCTTTAAATCCTAATAAATTAACTAATTCATTTGTCACAGACTTTACATTTGCAGTAGATAAATCAATTTTATTTATTACCGGAATTATTTTTAACCCCTCCTTTCTTGCTGCTTTTAAATGAGCAACTGTTTGAGCTTGGACTCCTTGAGTTGCATCAACTAAAAGAATTGCTCCATCACAAGCTGCAAGAGTTCTTGAAACTTCATAGGAGAAATCCATGTGCCCAGGGGTATCAATAAGATTTAGAATATATTTTTCCCCATCAACTTTATAAACCATCCTAACAGGTGCAAGTTTTATGGTAATTCCTCTTTTTCTGCTAATAGGATTTTGATCCAAAAACTGTTCGTTAAGTTTTTCTTTTGAAATTGTTTTTGTAATTTCTAAAAAACGATCAGCAAGGGTTGATTTACCATGATCAATGTGTGCAATAATTGCAAAGTTTCTGATTCTTACTTGTTCCATATGGTTAAGAAGTATACATTCTGAGGCTAATAAAAGCAATTACGGACTTACTCTTGTTGCATCTATTGTTTCTTCAGATTTGGTAAGTATCTGCCTCCAATCGCCTACTTTCTTAAATAACATAACGAAAGTTCTTGCCTCTTTTACATCAAAAAGCCAGGTTAGAAAAAGATAGAAAGAAAGACCTGCAAAGCTTGAAATTCCTGTTATAAGTAATAAATTTATGGTTTTTGTAGTATCAAAAACCAGTTGATCTAAAAGTTTTATTGGAATATATAAGGCAAAGCCGGTAAAAAAACTTGCTAAAAAAATTTTAAAAAGGGAAACGAACAAAGGCTTTTTATCAAAACCGCCTGTTTTTCTATCTAAAAAGCCAAACAAAATAACAATATTTACAATGATTGAAATTGAATATGCAATGGCAATGCTCACTACTCCAAAATGGTAGTAAAAAATAAATAAAGCTCCCAAAGAAAGCATCATTATAGTTGTTAATGTTCCTACAATAAGCGGAGTTTTTGTGTCATGAAGCGCATAAAATCCCCTGGAAATTAGATAAACAAGCGCTTGTGCAAAAATAGAGATACTAAAAAAAGCAAGAGTTTGTCCTGTTAAAACAGTTGCTGCCCAATCAAATTGTCCTGCTCCAAAAAGAAGCCTTACAATAGGAATTCTAAGCACTAGAAACAAAACGGAAATCGGAAGAACTAAGTACATTAATTGATTTAAGCTGGTAATAAAAGTTGACCTAAATTGATCCATTTGATTTTTCTCTCTTGCCAGGACTGGAAAAGCTGCCTGAGCAATTGCTTGTCCAAATAAAACAACCGGCGCAAAAGCCAAAGTCTGTGCGTAATCAAAAATTACATAATTTCTTCCTGGATTAGGCAAGTATGAAACTAAAGTAACTGTTATGATTGCACCAAGCTGAAAAACAGCAATTGAAATGGTTCTTGGCCACATAAGTTTAAAAACATCTAAAACTCCACTTGTTTTAATAGAAAGAGTAGGAATAAAAGAAAATCCTACTTTTCTAATTAAAGGAAGTTGCGCTACAACAAAAATAAAGGCACCAAAAATTACTCCGTAAGCAGCAGAAAATATCCCAAGTGTCGGAGAAAGAAAAACAATGCTTATTATGATTCCTAAATTATATAAAGCTACGGCAATTCCCGGAATAAAAAAATGACTGTAAGACTGAAGAACTGCGGACAGAAAAGCTCCTATCACAAACAATAATTCTCCGGCAATTATTATTCGCATTAGCGAAGCCATCAGTTTGGTCTGCTCTAAAGAAAAACCCGGTGCAATTAATTTGGAAAACGGCTCTGCAAAAATAAAAAGGATAATTGAAAGTCCCGCAAACATTATAAGTCCTAAGATTAATAATGTTGAAGCCATTTTGTATGCCTCTTCTTTTTTTTCTTTTCCTAAAAAATCGGAGAAAATAGGAATAAATGCTGAAGAAAGTGCTCCTGCAATAACGAGCTGGAATAAAAAATCAGGCAAACGCGAGGATGCAAGATAAACACCTAATGTGTTTGATGCGCCAAAAATAGATACTAATAATCTTTGCCTGACCAATCCAAGCACTTGTGAGATAATAATCGTAAGCATTATCACTAATGCTGCCGAAATTATGTTTGTCTGCCTTTGAAGTATTATCTTGAGGCTTTTCTCTAAAATCTTTTTGGGCATATTGTTTTTTACAGTATAGCATGCTAAAATGACCCAATGCCAGTAATAAAATCTGCGAAGAAAAAACTCCGAAAGGATAAAAAAAGAACACAACAAAATAAAGAGCTTAAGGCTCTTTTTAAAAACACACTCATTAAGGCTACTAAGAAACCCACTGAAGAAAATCTTAGAAAAACCATAAAAGCTATTGATAAATTAGCTAAAAAAAATATTATTCATAAAAATAAAGCTGCAAGACTAAAATCAAAACTTGCAAAATTATCAATAAAGAAAACAAGCTCAGCGAAAACTGTAGCAGTTGCAAAAAAGAAGACTATTAAAAAAGCTAAAAAAGCCACAAAATAGCTTTCTTCTCCTTTGACAAAAGGCAAAAAAATCCCTAGACTTAAACTTGGTATGCCAAAAAAAATTCCTTCTGTTAACTTGGTTAAACCCAGGCACGCGGATTTTTTTTCAAATTTTATTAATTGGGCACTAACTATCGGAAGACTTGTAGTCATAATTACTGAATTAATAGCCTTGAGTGCCTTCTTGTATAGATTTTCTCTAGATAGACAGTTAATAGATCTTCACTCAAAGATAAAACAAGAACAGGCAATTGTTAGCTACCTAAAAGACGGCGAGGAAACCTATCGAAACCTACAAGAAAGACTTACTGTTGTAGCAACTTTTTCAAAACTTAGTGAGGAAAGAGTTAAATTATTTAATGATATTTTAGTCTTTACTCCTCAAGGACTAAGTTTTTCGGAGTTTACTCTAAATAATGATCGATTGAGGATGGCAACTGATGTTGAATCTGTTGGCTCTTTAAGTAGCTTCATTGAATCTCTTAAAAAATACCCCAAGATTGAGAGCGTAAGTATAGATAAGATAGAAAACCGTCCTGCATTAAACACAATAAAAGTAACAATAACAGCGTTCATTAAAAAGGAGAAAAATGCCAACAATAAATAAAAATCTTTTTAGAGACATTAAGAAAAATAAATATTTTGAACTGCTTCCTGATTTTAAAGCAGAAAAAACAAAAAAAATTACAATGCTTGCATTAACGCTTGTTGCTCTTTCTTTTTTTGGATTATTTGCAATCATGCCTACTCTTTCAACAATTGCAAAGCTTCAAAAAGAACTTGAGGATAATAAGTTTGTAGATCAACAACTGCAAACTAAGATTAATAATTTATCTTTGCTTCAGCAAAAATATTCATCTCTTCAGAAAGATCTTCCTTCTATTTATTCTTCTGTGCCCAAAACGCCGGAAGCCCCTCTCCTTGCTGCAGAAATTCAAGGCCTAGCAAAAGAAAATAATTTAAATATTACATCTCTTCAGATTTTTGAAGCAGAAGTCGAAAAAAAACCAAATGATGAGAAGCAATATTCAAATTTTTTATTTGGAGTTTCTACTGATGGAAGTTACTCAAATATCTCTAACTTTATTATCACTATCATTGATATGCAAAGAGTAGTAAATGTTGAAATTATATCAATTGGTAAAAAAAGCGGCGATTCAACTGATTTACAAATGCATTTGAAAGGAGTTGCTTTTTTTAAAAAATGAAACATAAAGACATTTATATATTACTAATTCCATCATTTGTTTTGGTTGTTTTTTGGATTATTTTTACCATTTATCATAATTCTGTATCTTCAACAATTACACCAACTCAAAGTGTCCAAATAAAACCAATTAGCCCTGATTTTGATATGACCACTATTCAAGCATTAAAAAAAAGGGGACAAGTAGTTCCATTATTTGAAATGACAGGTTCTCAAGAATCTGAAAAATCTGCTTCTCCGCAAGCAACACTCACTCCAACGCCAACAACTACTCCGGCTCCCCAAGGAGGGTTATTATGAGAAAAAGTATTTGGGATAAAAGGATTCCAACTCTTTTAGGAATCCTGCTTATTGTAATTGGCATTGGATTAACTTCTTCTTTAGTAAGGCAAGGAATAATATTTATAACAAAAGCTGCTCCAACCAATATTCCGCAAAATGTAAAGATTACTAACATTACTGATTCTTCTTTTACTGTTTCATATACAACGGATGACAAGGTAATTGGTTCTATTAATTTAGGAGAAAATGAAAGTCTGGGACAAGTTACCCGCGATGATAGAGATCAAAAATCAGGAGATCTTACTTCTATTAAAGTACATAATATTACTGTTAGAAATCTAAAGCCCTCAGTAAAATACTTTTTTTCAATAACTAGCGGTGAGGATACATTTCAAAATAATAACGAGCTTTACCAAATAGTTACAGCACTTTCCATAAGTGATGATCCGGGACAACAGGAACCAATCTCTGGAAACATTCTGCTTACCGATGGCACTACTGCTAAAGAAGCTGTTGTTTATGCAACAATTGACGAAGCACAAACTATCTCTACTCTTATTAAATCTGACGGAAGTTATATTCTCCCCCTTAATTCACTAAGGACTTTTGACCTTAATTCATATTTTGAATTTTCCGATAATACTATCAAGATGCTTGTTATTGGAGAAGATTCTCAAGAATCAAATGTAATTTTAAGCTTAAACCAAATAAATCCTGTTCCGACAATAACTTTAGGCAAAAACTATGATTTTAGTGAAAGCGTAGAGCCGATAGCCTCAGACTCTGCGAAATTTGAAGGATTTCCATCCTTTTCAAGCAGTTCAAAATCTACCCAAATTATTGAACCAAAAATTATTTCTCCTAAGCAAGATGAAGGCTTATCTGACCAACAACCTATTTTTAAAGGAGTAGCACTTCCTAACGAAACCATAAAAATTACTATTGAATCTGAAATTATCGAAGATGAAACAACTGCCGATATTTATGGTAACTGGAAATATCGACCATCTAGTCCTTTAGAGCCTGGAAACCATACTATTACTATAGTAACTAAAAACTCTTTAGGAGTTTTAAAAACATTAACTAGAACATTTGTTGTTTATGCTTCTGGAACGCAAATTGCTGAAGCATCAGGAATTTCTCCTACGCCAACCATTCCAGTTGCTCCAACTATTGAGCCATCAGGAGTTCCAATTCCTTCTCCGACAACAGAACCGACTGTAACGCCTATTGCAACAATAACTCCAACTATTGCTACGCCTTCTCCAACAATTGCAAGCCCTGGAAATCCGTCTGCTGTTACGATTAGTATTTTAGGGATAGGGCTAACTCTTCTTGGAGGCTTCCTATTCTTATTGACTCGTGGTAGTATCTCTTCGTTATGAAAGTAGGAATTATTGGTGCCGGTTTTACAGGACTTTCTGCGGCTTATAAACTTTCAAAAGCAGGTCATGATGTTGTCTTGTTTGAAAAAGAAAATCATCCCGGTGGGCTTGCATTAGGATTTAAAAAAAGCAACTGGAGCTGGTCTCTTGAAGAACATTATCATCACTGGTTTACAAATGATAAAAAAATTTTTGAGCTTGCAAAAGAAATAAATTATCCAATACTCATTAAAAGGCCTAAAACCTCTACACTAATAGATAATAAGATTTTACAACTTGACTCTCCACTTACTTTAATCTTTTTCCCGCTTTTATCTCTTTTTGATAGATTTAGAATGGGGATAACTCTTGCATTGTTTAAATACAATCCTTATTGGAAACCCTTTGATAAACTTAAAGCCTCAAGGGCTCTTTCAATTTTAATGGGTAAAAAGTCATACGATTTAATATGGAAACCTTTGTTTGTTGGCAAATTTGAAAAATATGCAAATAATGTTTCTCTTGCTTGGTTTTGGGCAAGAATTAGAAAAAGAACCACACAGCTTGCTTATCCAAAAGGAGGTTTTTTAAGCTTTGCTAAAACACTTGAGGATCAAATTAAAAATTTTGACGGAAAATTTTTATTTAGATGTAATGTAATTGAGATTAAAAACAATAAAAATCCAATAGTAGTCTTTAAAAAAAACGGAAAAAAAGATTCTCTTGTTTTTGATAAAATTATTGTTACTGTTTCCTCATCTCTTTTTGTAAAAATTTCTCCAAGTCTTCCACAGGATTATAAAAAAAGACTAGAAAAATTAAATATGCTAGGGGCAACAAATTTATTATTAAGACTTAAAAAACCTTTTCTTTCTGATAATACTTACTGGTTAAATATTTGCGATCTTAACTCTCCTTTAATGGCAGTTGTTGAACACACTAATTTTATGGATAAAAAATATTATGATCACGAATATCTTGTTTACGTTGGACATTATGTTCCTATGAATCACTTATATTTTTCAAAATCCAAAGAAGAAATGCTTAAGCTATTTGACCCGTATCTTAAAAAATTAAACAAAACATATAAGAAAAATATTATAGGTATTGAATTTTTTAAAGCTCCTTTTGCACAACCAGTTATGCCTATTAATTATTCAAAGCAAATTCCTCCTTTTAAAACCCCTTTTAAAAAGGTATTTCTTGCTAATATGGAGCAAATTTATCCATGGGATCGGGGAACAAACTATGCAGTTTTATTGGGAGAAAGAATTGCTAAAGCAATAAATCAATGAAAATAAAATTTAAAGAGAAGTATCTAGAAAGAATTATCATACTCTTGATGATTTTATTTAGTGCTTGGCTAATGTTTTCTACTTTTTCCTACGAGAAAGGATCAATGTTCATTGCAACAAAGGCATGGAGTGACTTTGCAAGTCATATTCCATTAATAAGATCCTTTTCTCTTGGAAATAACTTTCCTCCCGAATATCCAATTTTTCCAGGCTCTCCAATTAGATATCATTTTCTTTTTTATGCATTTGTAGGTTTTTTTGAAAAAGCGGGTCTTCGAATAGATTTTGCCCTAAATTTATTAAGCTCTGCTTCTTTTTTTCTTCTTCTTTTTTCAATTTATAAACTATCTAAACTTCTTTTTAAAAGTATTTTTGTTTCCACTATTTCTGTTTTACTTTTTCTTTTTAATGGATCCTTTGCATTTTTTTATTTTTTTAATAAAAATCCCTTATCTTTTCCCAAATCTATTTTTGACATATTAAACAATCAAATATTTCCTGCTTTTGCGCCATATGACAAAACACTTATTAGCGGTGGGTTTTGGAACTTAAATGTTTTTACAAATCAGCGTCATTTTGCTTTGCCGCTTGCTCTTTTTCTTTTTATTGTTTACGTATTAATAAAATCTGAAAAAGATAGTAAAAAACTTCCTCTTAAATTAGCTATTCTTTTTGGTTTTGTAATAGGTTTGTTCTCATTTTTGCACGGTGCCGTATTTATTATGTCTTTGGTAGTCTTGTCCACTTTTTTTATTCTCTTTCCAAAACAAAGAATGTCTATTTTTTTAATATTAATTATATCTTTTCTAACTTCTCTTCCCAGAATATTATTTTTATTGCAATCAGGATCAGGAAATGTTCTTAAATTAAATCCCGGCTATTTAGCAGCAGGAAATTTTTCTATTTATAACTGGTTTCGTTATTGGATGTTAAATCTTGGTTTAGGAACAGCACTTATTCCATTGGGATTTCTCCTTTCAAAAAAACTCCATAAAAAAATTTTTATTGGGTTTTTTTCTCTTTTTATAATAGGAAATATTTTTCAGTTTTCTCCAGATATTGCAGCCAATCACAAGTTTTTTAATTTATTTATCATAATTGCAAACATTTTTATTGCGCTTGTGCTTTATAAGGTTTGGAAGAAAAAATTTTATGGAAAAATCATTACTATTGTATTAATTTTCTTTTTAACTTTCTCAGGAGTTATTGATTTTTTTGCAATAAAAAATGATCCAATAGGCCCAATTCCTGATTATCCAATAAACCCTGACATAAGCTGGATAATTAAAAACACTCCAAAAGATGCAGTTTTTATAAATTCTACCTATATTTATAACCCAGCATCCTTAGCCGGAAGAAAAATTTTTATGGGTTGGCCTTATTTCTCTTGGTCTCTTGGCTATGACACAACAAAAAGAGATTATATTTTAAGAGAGTTTTTTGTCTCAAATGATTTAAATAAAAATTGCAAGATTTTAAAAGAGAATAATATAAGTTATATTATAAGTCAGGATAACAGTGAATTCGTCATAAATAAAGAATTTATGGATAAAAACTATCTAAATCTTTATGAAAACAAAAAAAGCACTGTAATAATTTACGAGGCCAAAAATGCTTGTAATTTTTAATATGTCTGAAATAATGTTTATTTTTTATTGGTGGTTTGCAATTTTTGTAATCGGGCTTGCTTTTCTGCCACTTACTACAAATATTTTTAATAAATTTTTAGACAAAGGGTATATTTTTTCTAAAATATTAGGAATAGCAATTTTATCCTACTTTGTTTTTGTTCTTGGTATTTTTCATTTAATAGTATTTTCAAAAATTTCCTGTATTTTGTTAATAATTCTATTTTTCTTTCTTAATTATCTTATCTTTGGAAAAAATAGAAATAAACAAAAGTTTACTAAAAATGTTTTTTCTTTATTTAGTAAAAATTGGAAATTATTCATTCTTGAGGAAATAATTTTTATTGTCGCACTTTTATTCTGGACTGCTATTAAAGGTTATCAGCCAGACATCCATGGTTTGGAAAAATATATGGATTTTGGTTTTGTCAATTCGATTCTAAGAGCTAAATATTTCCCGGCAAAAGATATCTGGTTTACCCCTTTATCAATTAATTATTATTATTTTGGACATTTAGTGACTGCAATTCTAACTAAAATTTCCTCCGTTCCCTCACAGATAAGTTTTAATCTTATGCTTGCAACCCTATTTGCTTTTACATTTGCTGCTTCCTTTTCTTTAGGTATTAATTTTGCAAATCATCTTGATTTGAAGAAAAAAATATCAAAAAGATTCATTTTATTTTCCGGTTTTTTAACAGCATTTTTAGTCACTTTAGCAGGTAATCTTCATACTATATTTATTTTTTTTAAAGCTTATTCTGTTGAAAACCCTGTGCCTTTTTGGCAATTAGAATTTCTCCCATCAACATTTCCAAATTCTTATTGGTATCCAAATGCAACTAGGTTTATTTACAATACAATTCATGAATTCCCCATTTATTCATGGGTTGTATCAGATTTGCACGGCCACGTCCTTGATATACCTTTTGTCCTCTTAACAATTGCTCTATTATTCTCAATGTTTCTTCTCTTTGGCAAAACTAACCCAAGCGACCAAAGTCTTAATTATATTTTTAATCTAAATCCAAAAAATATTATGAGTAATTTAAAACTTCTTTTTATTAAGTCCTGGCAATTAATATTACTTTCATTTCTACTTTCTGTTATGTATATGACTAATGCTTGGGATGGAGCAATTTACTTACTTTTTGCGGGTTTAATTTTTCTTTTTATAAGTTTTAAAAATAATAATAAAAAAGGTTTTATCATTAATTATTCTATTAAGATGGCCATTATTTTTGTGTTTTTTATTATTTTTTCTTTGCCTTTTAATTTCTTTTTTGAACCATTTGTATCAGGAATTGGACTACTTTGTGCTCCTGATTTTTTAATAAATATTGGAAAATTTGGTCCGTTTTTATTTGAGTCCGAGCACTGTCAAACATCTCCTTTATGGCAGCTTTCCATACTTTATGGATTCTTTTATTTTCTTATAATTTCTTTTTTTGTCCTAGTTTTTAGAAAAAAAGCTTATAAAAATGATTTTTTTATAACTACCTTAATTATGTTTTCTACAATTTTAATCTTTATCCCAGAGATAATTTATATAAAAGATATTTACCCTGCGCACTTTAGAGCAAATACTATGTTTAAATTAGTCTATCAATCTTTTATCCTACTCTCTCTTTGCTCTGGATATATGATTACAAGAATTATTGTTTTTCTTAAAAAGAGGAAAGGAGCTTCAAAAAATATTATTCAAATTTCATGGACTTTTATCTTTATTTCGTTTTTTACGTTAATCATGACTTATCCTTTTTTTGCAATTAATTCTTATTATGCTGATTTAAAAAACTACCAAGGATTAGATGGAACTAGATACTTAAGTAATTTATATCCAAATGATTACAAAGCAATTCTATGGATTAATAAAAATATAAAAAACCAACCTGTTATTCTTGAAGCACAGGGTGATTCATACACAGATTTTGGAAGAATTTCGGCAAATAGCGGTCTTCCAACAGTTTTAGGCTGGACTGTTCATGAATGGCTTTGGCGCGGAAGCTATGATATCCCTTCACCAAGAATTGAAGAAGTAAAAATACTTTACGAAACAGAAGATAGAAAAAAAGCAAGAAAAATTATTAAAAAATATAATATTGAATTAATTTTTATTGGAGAGCTTGAAAAAGAAAAATATCAAAACCTAAATGA
This sequence comes from Candidatus Levyibacteriota bacterium, assembly GCA_043807135.1. Classification (GTDB taxonomy): domain Bacteria; phylum Patescibacteriota; class Microgenomatia; order Levybacterales; family UBA12049. Next base: position 160,703 of record JAZDGF010000003.1, read on the forward strand.
GGATAAATTTAAAGATCTGGGGAAAATTATTTACAAAAATCCTGAAGTTAATATTTATCAAATTCTTCCTTAGTTAGCTTTAGAATTGTACAATTACCTACTTTTAATTCACAATCAGTATATTTTTGAATCTCGGTGAAATTACCATTACCTAATCTTGGAATTAGTACCCATTGATAATCATATTCTTCACTTAATTCGGGATTAATAAGCAGTCCCTCTCTTTTAGTCTTTTCATCACCAATGTCTATTATGGAATTTTGAATTTTTGCTTCTTTTACTTTTTCTAAAAGTCTCACAAAATCATCAAACTCAGTATCCTTTATATCCGTATCAATGCTTTCTCTAACAATACTATAGAGATTAAAAAGTTTACCCGGATTTGCTAAAAACTGGAGCGAAAAAATTTTATCTTTAAAAGCCTTTATTATTTTTTCCTGACGCCTACTTCTTGCAAAATCCGAACCTTCAGATCCAATTGCATGTCTTGACCTTACATATTCAAGTGCCTTTTCTCCATCCATATATTGCACGCCTTTGTCAAAATGTAAATGTTTATACCTACAAGGAAATGCCTCTAATTGAGATGATGCTGTAGCAAGCTCTCCTAACTCTTCCTCTTCATGCCCGCAAAGATCATTCTCTTTTCCTTCAATCGGATATTCATAATCATCAAAATTTTTTTCAACATCTATATCAAGACCATTTAAAAGATCAACTGCTTTCACAAAACCATTAAAGTCTATGCGCAAACCGTAGTCAATGTCTTTTTTTAAAATCTTGGAGACAACTGCTTCTGCTAAAACAAGTCCTCCTCCTTTTCTTTTTGATTCCCCTTCAGCATAGGCAACATTAATCTTGTTTTTTATATCAGGAGCCCATAAATCTCTTGGAAGAGAAATTAAACCTACTTTATTTAGCTTTGGATTTATGCTTGCAAAAATAATTGTATCTGTAAGATTTGGACCATCATGTTCTCCCCCGCTAATTCCTAATAGTAAAATATTTATTTGATCGTCTTGCTGCTTAAGTTCAATGTTATGTTTAAAAGTAAGTTCAAATAAAAAAGGAAAAAATTTATAACCAACACTTACAGCTTTTACAAGAAGTGCAAATGCAATTAAACCGATAATGAAAAGTAATATCTTTTTATTTTTATTAGGCATTTGTTAGTAATGATTAAATCATTTAGGCAAGTTTTATAATTTTACCAAATTCTAGTGGATCAAGGCTGGCCATACCTACTAGAACTCCGTCTATCGAAGGCATAGACGTAAAACTGTTAACATTCTCAGAATTTACACTTCCTCCGTATAAAAATGTTGAAAGACCTTTTTGCTTAATAATTTTTCCTACTTCCTCTACGTCTTCCGGAGTATCTGGATTTCCAGTTCCAATTGCAAAAAGTGGCTCAAAAACAACTATCTTAATTCCTTTTGGAATATATGTATCTTTTCCTTGTATACAATAAATTGGTTCAAGATTATATTTTTTTGCTAACTCTACTTTCTGATCCAGAATCTGGTTTGTTTCATCAAAATTTTTTCTTCGTTCTGAATGTCCAATTAAAACATAATTTGCAAAATCTTTTATCTGAGCTGCGTTTACTTCTCCTGTATATTCTCCTATTTCAAACGAAGAAAGATTCTGAGCTCCTATCTCAATTTTTAAGTTCTTTTGCTCAATTAAGGATTTTAAATCAGAAAGAAGTGTAAAAGAAGGGCAAATTATTACTTTTTTATCTAAAAGTATTGACCCTTCTACTAAGAAATTTTCTATCCATTCTTTAGTCTCCGTTAAAGTCTTATTTAACTTCCAGTTAGCGATAATAAACGACAGATTCATATGATATCATTATACGGTATGAATAAAGATTTTCTCAAGAACCTAAACTCTGAACAACAAAAAGCAGTTATGGAAACAGAGGGGCCAATGATTATTTTAGCAGGTGCAGGAAGCGGAAAAACCAAAGTTATTATTCATAAGGTAGCCCACCTTATTTTATCTGGAATAGATCCGCAAAATATTCTCTGTGTAACTTTTACAAATAAAGCAGCTGGAGAAATGAAAGAAAGAGTTGGGAAGTCAATAAATTTTCTCAAACTCAAAGCTTTTCAAAAACCAACAATTACCACCTTTCATTCGCTATGCGCAAAAATCTTAAGAATTGATGGAAAATATTTAGGAATTTCAAATAGATTTACTATTTATGATGAACAAGAACAGGTTGATGCAATCAAGGAAGTTATGAAAAAATTGGGAATTTCTCCTAAGGAGTATAAACCCTCATCAATACTATCTTACATCTCTCAAGCAAAAAATGAACTTATAGATGATAGAGAATATTTAAATCTTGCAAAGGGGCATATTCAATCTAAAGTTGCTCATGTTTATCCACACTATCAAAAACTTCTTAAAGAAAATAGTGCGCTTGATTTTGATGATTTACTTTTTAGAGTGATTGATTTGTTTAATCAATTTCCTGATGTTCTAGCAAAATATCAAGAAAAATTTAAATATATTTTAATTGATGAGTATCAAGATACAAACAGAGCACAATACGTTTTGACAAAAATGCTAGCAAGAAAAAACAATAATATTTGTGTTGTTGGAGATTTTTCTCAAAGTATTTATAGCTGGCGCGGAGCAGATTTTCAAAACTTAATTAAATTTAAAGAAGATTTTGGGAAAGTAAAAACATTTAAACTTTCTCAAAATTATCGCTCTACTCAAAAAATTCTTGATGCTGCCTCTTCTGTAATCTCTAAAAATACTTCTCATCCTGTTTTAAATCTTTGGACTAAAAACTTAGAAGGAGAAGAAATAATGATTTACGAAGCAAACAACGAACATAATGAAGGTGAATTTATAATAGATAGAATTATGAATATTAAAAGGCTTTTAAAACTTAAGTCTTCAGACTTTGCCGTTCTCTATAGAACTAATGCACAGTCAAGAGTTTTAGAGGAAGTTTTTTTGCATCACGGAATTCCTTATTTATTAATTGGGGGGACAAGATTTTACGAAAGAAAAGAAATTAAAGATATTTTAGCTTATCTAAAAATCCTTGTTAATAAAAACGATTCAGTTTCCTTAAAAAGGATTGAAAAATTAGGTAAAAAAAGATTTGCTAAATTTTTAGACTTTCAAAAAAAATATGATAAGAACAAAAAAACAATTATAACTATGGATAACGTTTTAAAAGAAGTTGGATACCTTTTGCTTTATGACGAAAAAGACGAAGATGATAGGCAAAGACTTGAAAATATAAAAGAACTTCGCTCTGTTGCACTTGAATTCCCAAATTTAATACAATTTCTAGAGAACGTATCTTTAGTAGAGCAGGAATATATGCCAGATCACACAGAAAAAAAAGACAAAACGAAAAAGGATGCTGTTAATCTGATGACGCTACACACAGCAAAAGGACTTGAATTTCCGGTGATTTTCATGGTAGGAATGGAAGAAGGATTATTCCCTCATGCAAGAACGCTTATGGACAAAAATGAACTCGAAGAAGAAAGAAGACTTTGTTATGTTGGAATAACTCGGGCAAAACAAAAACTTTTTTTAACCTATGCAAAAAAAAGAGTATTTTTTGGGCAAAGAACTAATAATATGATTTCTCGTTTTATTTTTGAATTACCAGAACAATTGCTTGCACAAAACAAGCATATCCTTGACAGTGATCCTGAAGTTCCAGAATACTTATGAAAAAAACTGATAGATTTTCAGATCATCCATTGCAATCCGAACAATGGAAACAATTTAGAGAAAAGACTGGAATAAAAGTTGTAAGAGAAAATAATATTCAATTAACTTTTCATAAAATTCCTTATACAAACTTTACAATTGGATATTTTCCAAAAGGAACGCTTCCTGATAAAAACCAGATTGCAAAACTTAAAAGAATAGGAGTATCCCAAAATGCCGTATTTATCCAACTTGAACCTAATATAGAAAGGACAAGGGATTTAAGATTCAACTATAAAATTCTAGGTTTGATCTCCTCATTTCATCCACTTTTTACCAGTTTTAATTTTAAACTAGATATTACTAAATCAGAAGAAGAACTTTTAAAAAATATGCATCCAAAAACAAGATACAACATAAAGGTTGCCCAAAAACATGGAGTAAAAGTTTTTGTTGATAATTCAGATAAAACGTTTGAGGAATATCTAAAACTTACTGAGGAAACAACAAAAAGACAGAATTTTTATGCTCACTCAAGAAATTATCATAAATTAATGTGGGATACTTTAAAACCAGAGAGTGATAAGTTTTCAAAAGAAAAACTAACTGCACATTTATTAGCTGCTAAATATAATAACAGGATTCTTGCTGCATGGATTCTTTTTGTTTACAACAATACACTTTACTATCCATATGGATCATCAAGTACTGAACATCGAAAAGTAATGGCATCTAATTTAATGATGTGGGAAGCAATTAGATTCGGAAAAAAGCTAGAACTTAAAGAATTTGATATGTGGGGATCACTTGGACCTAACGCAAATCCAAGTGATCCATGGTTTGGTTTTAATAGATTTAAACAAGGATATAATCCAAGAGCTATTGAGTATATTGGAAGTTATGATTTAGTAATAAACGCTTCTGTCTACAAACTTTATAAAATAGCTGATAAATTTAGATGGAAATTTCTTAAATTAAAAAGGGCAATTTCTTCATAAATGTATAAACTTATTGAAAAGTTTGAAAAAATTCCAGTTATTTATCTTGTCACATTTTTTTTTGTATTAACTTTAATTGTTTATGGATCTTCTCTACTTAATGGTTTTGTTTGGGATGACGAAGAGCAAATTGTAAACAATGCTGCAATTCAAAATATTAATAGCATTCCTTACTTATTTACATCAAGCACTTTTAATACTGGAGGGGCAGGACTTTCTGGATGGTACTATAAACCATTAATGCCGATTAGTTTTTCTATCGTGCATAGCATATTTGGAATTAATTCTTTTGGCTTCCATTTATTTGACGTTAATTTGCATTTAATAAATTCTATCTTGGTATTTTTAGTTTTTAAAACCTTATTTAAGCTTCAAAAATTTCAGTTTTCTAAATCTCTTTCTTTTCTACTTGCATCTATTTTTTTAATACATCCTGCAAACACCGAAAGTGTTGCTTATATTTCAAGTACTCAAGAACTACTTTATGTTTTCTTTTTGCTAATTACAATTTATTTTCTGTCTAAGCAAAATAAAAAACTTTCTATCAAAAAGGCCTTATTTCTCTGTCTTACCATTCTTTTTTCTCTCTTATCTAAGGAATCAGGGGTAGTAATTATTCCCTTAGTAATTTTATTTACTTTTCTTTTTAATAAAAAAAACACATTGCTTATTACAATAGCTTCAATTTCCACTTTTATATTTTACTTAATTTTAAGGTTTCCAATAGCAAAAACTCCTATTTTGCAACATTCAAAGATAATTCCTATTGCAAATATAAGCTTTATTGATAGACTTAAAACTATTCCTTTTGAAATTTTTTCCTATCTAAAACTTTTTGTTTTCCCCCAAGATCTTTTTGTAGCACAACACTGGACTGTCACAAAAATTTCTGATCCGCGTTTTTATTTAACACTTCCCTTAGCAATAGCTTTGTTTCTTTTAATAATTTTTATTCTAATACGTTTAAAGTCAAAACTTTCTATTTTTTTTACCGGTTGGATTATTTTTTCTTTTTTCTTACTTTTAAATATTTACCCTTTAGACATGACGCTTGCTGAAAGATGGCTTTACGGTCCAATGATAGGACTTTTAGGATTAATAGGTGTTATTGTTAAAAAAACAAGTCAAAAAAAACTATTTCTTTTTTTTGCATTTCTAATTTTACTGATTCCAATATTTTCAGTAAGAACTATTGTAAGAACCTTTGACTGGAAAAGTAATTTAACCTTATTTTCAAGAGATGAAAAATTTTCTTTAGAATCTTTTGATTTACAAAATAATTTAGGTGTCGCACTCTTTAGGAAAGGAGATATTTATGAAGCAAAAAAACATTTTGAAAAATCAATTTTACTGTCACCTGAGTGGTGGACTGCTTCTAATAATTTAGGTGCAATTTATCAAAAAGAAGGAAATATTAATCAAGCAAAAAAACTATACTCTATTTCCATAAAAAATGGTGATTATTATCTTGCTTATGAAAACTTAGCTCAACTAAAATATAATACAGAAGATCTAGATAGTACTATTACCTTTCTAGAAAACTCGTTGAAAAAGCTACCCAATAATGAAACTTTAAATAAACTTGCTGCTATTTCATATCTTCAAAAAGGCGCAACAGAGTCTGCAAAAATATATGCTGAAAGAGCTTTTTTTATAAGAAATTCTAAAGAAAATTATTTACTACTTCAAACAATAAATGATAATTTAAATAATGGAAACTAAAAGAATAAATTTATTTCTGTTTCTTTAAAACTTTGGCAAAACTACTATTGGGAACATTAATATTGCTTTTTATATCTTATAAAGGAAAAGCTTATTTTGCTTGTCTTCTTTTATTTTTTTAAGATCAATTTCATATTTATAGCTTACAATTCTTGTTCCAGGCTTTAATTCTTTTAAAAGCTTTGGTTTTAATTTATCAAGAGTCTTTGGAACTAAATAGACAAAAATTACGGAAGCATTTGACAAGCTTTCTTTGAAGAAATTTTTTCTTTTTATTTTTACTTTTTTACCAATCTTATTAAAATATACTCTTAATCTAACATATAAATATCTAATTGGATCGATTTCTATCCCAACGACATTAGCGCCATATTTCTTAACAGCGGCAACAAGCATTTCTCCGTCTCCACAACCTAAATCGTAAATGATATCTTTCTTATTTATCTTTGCTAATCTACAAACTGCTTCTGCTGTTTTCTTATCTGTTCTCCACCAAGGAGCCCATGGACTATCTGGTGGCCAAAACATAGAGTAAGCTAGGATCAAAAACAAAAAGGTAATTATTAAGAAAATGTTAAAGATAATAAATACCATTAAATAATTATAGCTTTTCTAAACAATTTTTGCCTTAATTTTTTTCAGAATTTAACTTAAAAAGAATTTTAAATATTTAAAGAGTAGATTTTTTAATATTTATCTTACATATTGCTTTTGTTGCAAAAAAAGTACAAACTTAAATAAGAAAGAAAAGGAGGTGAATAATGTATAAAACTGCTATTTCTTTTTTTAAAAAACACCCAGTCTATAACGCACTTGTTCATCTAGTTGCGGGCGCAGGAATTGGAATCTTAATTGCCTATCCTGTTGTAGGGGCACATCCATTGCGCTGGGGAATTATTCTGCTCATGGTTGTAGTTTTAGGATACCTTCCTCCACTGACTGGAAGTAAGTAGATTTAATTTAGGTTTAGAAATTTTTTTCCAAGAAAATTAATTCTTTTTTGTAGCAGTGTTTAAAAAAGAATTGATTATTGATAAAACTATACTGAATAAAAGTGCCCACCAAAAACCATCTACATAAAACCCCGGGACAATTTTTGCCGCAAGGAGTATTAAAGATGCATTAATTATTAAAGTAAAAAGACCCAGGGATAAAATATTTATCGGGAGAGTTAGAATGACAAAAATTGGCTTAAGTACAGCGTTTATTATTCCCAAAACCACTGCTAAAACAAATGCGGTTAAGAAATCTGCAATTTGTATTCCTGAAAGAAGGTATGCTGTTGCCAGAATTGCCAAAGAACTTATTATCCAGTTAATTAAAATCTTCATGTAATATGATTATATTAAATCTTAGTAAAAAAGCTATATTTTATTTTTGCTTCCCACAGCTTGGGATATATTTGAAAACCCGTCCTTTTGCAAGAGTTTAACAAGCCCTTTATTTATATTCTTAATTGTTTCCGGTCCTCCGTAAATAAGACCCGTTACAAGTTCTACTAAAGATGCACCAAGACAAATTTTCTCATATGCATCTTCTGCTGTAAAAACTCCTCCCAAGCCGATTATTGGATATTTACCTTTTGTTTTTTTATAAATTGTTTTTATCATTTTATTTGATTGTTCCTTCGTCGGCTTTCCTGAAATTCCTCCATTGAATTGAGAAATATTCTTAGGTTTTGTTTTCTTTAGTAAGTTTCTATCTCTAGTAAGATTTGCGATGATAAATCCTTTTATAATTGGATATCTTATTGATACCTCTACTATTTTATCTAGCATTTCATCTGATAAATCCGGTTTTAATTTTAAGACAACTGGTTTTTTAACTCTGTTTTTAGAAACTCTTTTTAAAAGGTTATCTAAGAGCTCTGGATTTTCGCAAAAAAGTTGACCATCTCCTGTGTTTGGACAACTGATGTTTAAATTAATAATATCTGCAATTGATTGAAGTTTTACAAATGTTTTATTATAATCCTCAACAGAGGCATCACCCCTTATTCTTATATCATTAGTTTTGGCAATATTAATTATCAATGGTGTTGTTCGTTTCTGATTTTTAATTCTTTTTTTTATTTTATCCACACCTTGATTTTTTAATCCGTAATTTACTATTAAAGATTGATCTTGTTTTAACCTAACATTCCAAGGCCTAGGATTTCCTTTATAAGGTCTTGCTGTAATAGATCCTACTTCTACAAATCCAAAACCAATTGAAGGTAAAACTTGAATTAGTTTTGCGTTTTTATCAAATCCTCCTGCAATTCCAATTGGATTTTTAAAGTTAATTCCAAAAACTTTAGTTTCAAGTACGGAATTTTCATATCTATAAGTTAATTTTAGTAAACTTCTTGTAATAGATGTTTTTCCTAAAATGCTTCCAAGTAAAATAATTGTTTCATGTAGGTGGTCTGGGTTTGTTTTAAATAATACGGGACGAATTATGTTTGAATATAAATCCATATATAGCATGCTATTATAACAAATTTTTCAAGATTTTTGCTAGTTTAACTTGTTTGATTTTTTTGATAAGATAATGCTGGTGATTAAATATGGCAAAATCTAGAAGAAAAACTCCTGGCAAATCAATTGTAAAAAGAAAAAAAGGCCGCAGGAGAGGAACTCTTAAGTAAAATAATTAAAAATACTGCAAAACTTGATAAACAAGGATTATTATTAAAATATAAACTACAGACCAAGGAATAATCTTTTTAATAATTTCTCTTTCTTCTCCTTTTATTCCTACTGCAGCCTCTGCTGCAATAATATTTGGTATCGCCATCATGTTTCCTGCTGTTGCTCCTAAAAGCTGCAAGGATAAAATAACTGAAGCTGCAATCCCTGCTTGATTAGCAGCATTTGCTTGAATGCTCCCAAAAATTAAATTTGACAAGGTTGCACTCCCTGCAATAAATGCTCCAAGTGCTCCTACGAAAGGCGCTATAAAAGGTAAATATTCTGTTTCCAAACCTTTAAAGACAATACTTGCTACAGAGCTATTTACTATAATCTGCATTGTTGCAGCAATTAAAAAAATCATTAATGCCGGATAAGGAATCTTTCTTAAAGCTTCTTTTATATTTAGCCAAAATGCTTTAGGACTTGCTCTATGCCTAAGCAAGAAAATAAAGGCAACAGCTAAAAAAATTACTCCTGGGTTAAAAAGACGTAAAGTATGACTCGTGCTTTCTGAGAGATTAAGAACATAGCTTATTGGCACAAGTCGCTCAAAGAGCAATATGATAACAAGCAATAAATATGGAGCAAAAACTTCTTTGGCGCTCAATTTTTTCTTAAGCTCATCTAACTCTTTTGCTTTATGAATAGTTTTTACATTTAAAAAGTTTAATTTTATAAATATAAAAATAAGAAGCAGCCCTACCAAAGATCCTATTAAAGACGGAAACTCAAGTCCTAATTTTAATCCAAGATAGTAAGGAATTGTGAAACACGCTCCAGACAAAAAAGCAAATGGAAGTGCTTCAATAAAAAAACTGTAAGGTTTTTTTAATAAATGGGTCAAGAGCGCTAAAACAATTGTCGGAACAAAAACACCTACAAACAACCCAATTAAAACCGTGCTTTCTGCAATTGCAAGCTGATTAAAGTTAAAAAAACCTATCTTAATAGGAGTTCCAATCGCACCAAAACTAACTGGAATACTATTCCCAACCAAAGCAATTATTACAGCTGCCACAGCAGGTATTCCAATTTTAACTAAAACATGAGAAACGATAATTACAGGTATTCCAAATCCTGCTGTTGACTCAAGAAAACCACCGAAAAACCAAGCAAGTAAAATTGTTTGTACACGAATGTCTGAAGATAAATCATGTAAGTGATGTTCAAGAGAAGAAATTATTCCTAAGTGTTGCACAACGTACAAGAAGGTTAAAGCTCCAAAAATAATGAGAATTATGTCAAAAGAAACTAATGCTCCTTTAAAAATACTTAAAATAATTAACCCTGATGTATCCCAATAAAAAATACTTAATAAAATCGCACTTAAAAGACTTATAAAGGCAGTTATTTTTATATGTGTTCTAGGCAAAAAAAATCCGGATATTAATATTAATATGGGAAGAAAAAAGAAAAAAGTTTGCACTAATAAGATTCTAGCAAAAATTAAGAAGATTTAATAGATTTTTTAGTTTAAAAACCTTCTTGTTATTAATTTTTACGAAGAATATAATACTAATGCTAATTACACTTAGTAAAATGGAGTTAACGGAAAGGTTAAAAAAAAGGCAAAGAAGGAAAAGATTGAAAATCTTATTTTTCTTCGTGATTATTTTTTTTGTAATCTTTTCTATATATAAAATAAGTTCACTAGGTAAAACAACGGAAATTCTTAATCCTCTTTCAGAAAGCGTTGAAATTTTAAATAAAACAATGAAAAATCCATTACAAAAAATTGCGGAAAAAGAATTGTTTGATCAAAGTATTGAATATGGAATTGTTGTAAAAAATCTAAAAACTGGAGAAAGTTATTATAAAAATGAAGATCAAAAATTCCAGACTGCAAGTCTTTATAAACTTTGGGCAATGGGAGCTACTTTTGAAAAAATTTCTAAAGGAGAGTTAAGTGAAAAAGAAGTATTAAAAGAAACAATTGAAGATCTTAATAAAAAGTTTGATATTGCAAGTGAAGAAGCAGAATTAACAGAAGGCGAAGTTGAAAAAACTGTAAAAGAAGCAATGGAAAAAATGATTATTATATCTGACAATTATTCAGCACTTCTTCTTGCCTCAAGGATTGGAAATTTAAGTCTTTCCACTTTTTTAAATAAATATGATTTTACAAACTCAAGCATAGGCTCTCCACCAAAATCAACTGCAAAAGATATCTCTGGGTTTTTTGAAAAACTATACCTTGGAAAACTTGTAAGTAAAAAGGATTCACTGCAAATGATCGAAATTTTAAAAAGGCAGACTTTAAACGATAGAATTCCTAAATATTTACCAGAAAACATTAGCGTTGCTCATAAAACAGGTGAATTAGATACTGTAAAACATGACGCAGGTATAGTTTTTGCAAAAAACGGAGATTATATTATAGTTGTTTTATCTAGTAGCAATAATCCTATACAAACTGCAGAAAGAATCGCCCGTTTTTCAGAAGCAGTTTATAAATATTTTGAAAGCAGAAAGTTAGATTAACTCTTCTTTTTCCTCTTTAATAAAAGATATATAGCAAATATTAATACTGGAGTGCTCAATGCCAAAAACAAGTACTCTCCAGAAAAATTTGGTTGGTTTCCAGTAGTTATATCATCAAGTGCTACCCAGTCAAGGATAAAAATTACTAAAATTGAAATAATTAGAATAATTTTTTTCATAAGATTTTATTTTCTAAAAAAAGAATTGCTGAGACCATTAAAAATATTCCAATACTATTAAGAATAAAAGAAATTACTAAGAATTGATATATCTTCATTTTTGAAATACCCATAAGACTTACTCCTAACTCATCCGGAAAAGGAGAAGCAATAATAATTGCTCCAATAACGGGTAGTGTCCATCTAAAATACTTTGAATAAAAAACAGTTTTAAAATGATTTTTATTTACTTTGTTATATAAGTAACCTAATTCACCTGAAAGCCTGGTTTTAACAATACTAAATATTGTAAAATCGCCAAAAACTGCTCCTAACCCTGCAATTAAACCAATTTCTATTGGAGACAATGTTTTTACAAGAATTGAAAGTATTAATATCGCTATTGCAACCGTAAAGGTAGAAACAAAAAGAATACCTGCTATAAATGCTCCAATATATCCAAAATTACCAAGACTTGATAAAAATAATTGAAGACCTTCTATTTTTGAGATAAAATAAACAAAAATAATGCTTACTAAAAATAACGTAAGATTTTTATACTTCCACTTCCCCCAGTAATATTTCATATTTTTAGTATACAATAACTATTTTTATAAACAATTAAAATTATTTAACTAGAAGAAAGATTGCCAGTAGTGTAAAAAGGGCAAGAAAAAATGCAGTATAAATAATCACTCTTAATGCTTCAGCTGGTTTCTTTTTTTGCCAAAACAAAATAAAGGGATAACTTAAAGTTAAAAGAGCTGAAATTAAAACAGATGTTACAAATAAAATTAAGAAGAGGAGTGGTCCTCTAAAATCAGTAATTTCCCCAAACATTTTATCCCCACTCCATATTAAAGTTGCTACTAACCCACAATAAATTGATAAAGCTAATGCCTGTAAGAAGGCAATTAATATTAATTTACTTTTCTTCATAATTTTATTTTACCACAAACCAAAATTTACATTTCATTTCCATGCATGATTTTATAAAGTTAATATTGCTTGACATCAACAAAAAAACTTTATCCAGAGATAAAATACTTAACACCTAATGTTAAAACTGATACTATTACACCTGCTATTAAAACTCCTAAAAAAATTAAAGGAATTGATTTTTTAGGAGGAATACCAAAAACAAATGCCGCTAAAGCGCCACTCCAGCCCCCTGTTATGGGAAGAGGAATAGCAACAAAGCTAACAAGAGCAATCTCTTCCATTGCCTCAAATTTTTTAGAATGCTTTGATCTTGTTCTTGTAAAAAGCTTTTGAAAAAACCAATGAAATAATCTGCTATGAGCAGATAAGAACTTTTGCACTGGACCTAAAAGATATGCAATAAAAATAACTGGAATCATATTCCCTATAACTGAAATTAAAAAAGCTGTTATTAAAGGAAGTTTGTAATGTAATAATGCCAAAGGAAGTGCCCCTCTCAACTCAGATATTGGAAGCATAGCGGAAATAAAGACTTTTAAAAGATTGTTGTCTAACATTTTATGCTTTCTAAGTATCTCAAAGTAAAGAATTAAAAGTCAATTAATACATTAATTATTTAAAACACGTTAAGATATTCTTATGGCTGGAAATATGCACTAGGAGATGATAAAATACCTCTATATTCCGCGGTAGCTCAACGGTAGAGCAGGAAACTGTTAATTTCAAGGTTCCAGGTTCGAATCCTGGCCGCGGAGCACGGTTGAGCACCCTATATTGACCGAGAGGTCTATTTGGCTTGTTAAGGCTTGCTAAATCCCTCATTTTTTCTCAAAATTTCATAACCGGATTTTACCCTCAAAAGCGACCCAGCGCTAGGACTCTAACTACGACCTTAATTGTTGGGGAAAACGGTGTTTTTAGTCTGTGTTGGAAGTAATTCCTCTATCGTGGATAAAAAGCATTTCTGATCCGCTTATTGCTCGTACTATTTCTCTTTTTTCCTCCACTGTCCCGTTTTTGAAGATATGTTTTGCATAGTCCCTGAAATCAATTGGTTTTTCATCGGGATTTATATCTTGTGTAAGAAGAATAGTATCTCTTGTATTTTTGTAGCTATCCATGCTCATTTTTACCTTTTCCGTATATCTGATTTTTTGAGGTTGGATCATATATAGAAAATGAATGTATTGATTTAAAGATTTAACTAATTTTTCTTCAGTTACATAAGACTCTTGGCAATTAGGATCTTTTCTTTTACTGCAGTGATAGTAGATATGATAAACAGGATCAAGTCCTTTTCTTTTTCTATGCATATCTTCTGCGACTATACTTGCTCCACAAGAAGCACATAAGAATAATCCTTTAAAAGTAAATGATTTTGATCCCCATTTTCTTTTTTCAAAAGGAATTACTAATTGTTTTCTTACCTGCTTGAATGTCTCCTTTGTAATTAGGGGCTTATGTGCGCCTTTATACCAATTACCGCTGTTCATAGGATATTCGAACATGCCGTAATAAAAGTGATTGTTTAACATAAGATAAATTTGACTTAGTGATACTTTTGTTCCGGGTCTGTTTGTGAATCCTATTTTGTCGATCCATTCCTTGATTTTTCTTCCGCTTTCTCCTTTTTTTACTCTTTCAAACATCTTTGTAATAACGTGTCCTCTCTCAGGATCTATTTGAATATCCTTAATTCCGTTTAACGTCCGATTGAAGTATCCAAGAGGACAAGATCCCGGCCTCCATCCCATTTCGCATTTTGCCCTTATTCCTCTCTTTACATTTATTCCTTTTTGGTCGTTTTCAAGTTTTGCTTGAGAGCAAAGAATCATAAGTAAGAACTTTTCATTCGGATTATTGGAGAAGTTTTGGGAAAAAGTCTTAATGTGCTGGAGTTTCCCCTGGTCCATCAAATCAACAAGCATCCCAAGGTCTCCTGCGTTCCTGGAAAGCCTATCTGGTGCCCAAGTAAGAATTCCGTTGAATTCTTCTAGTTTTATATCTTCTAAGAGCTGATTAAACACTGATCTTTGCCCTGATTGTTTTGCGGAATGGCTTTCACGCCGTATTTCTTTAATAACAATTCCTTCTTTCTCTGCAAGGTCGGTCATTTCTTTGACTTGGGAATCGATTGACATTGCTTGCCGTTCGTCATCCTCCGAAGATTTTCTTGCATACAGACAATATAGGATATCTTTGTTTTTCTGGATTGTGCTTATTGACATATTTAGTTGTTAAAGGTACCGCAAAACAGCCATTAAGTCTAGATCAGAAAGACTATGGGAGTTAGTTTAATTTGATAATTTATTGAGTTATAATGCAACTATGGCCCAGCTAAATAAATCTCGAGAGACTAAAAAGGATCTTGATAAGATTAAAGCTATAGATCATGGGGTAATTGCTTATCCCCATACTCCTGTTTACAAAATGCATCGATATTTTGCCAGAAGACCATGGTCTGTGTTTAATGAGCTAATTCAACATTATTCTAATCCTGGAAATATTATTTTAGATCCTTTTTGCGGCGGCGGAGTTACTATCGTTGAGGGACTTAAATTGGAAAGAAAAGTAATAGGAGTAGACTTTAATCCATTAGCCACATTTATAACAGAAATGGAGGTTTGTAGCATAGATTTCTATAAATTTGATAAGGCCCTTGAGAGAATAGAAAACCTAAGAAAAGAAATCGAATCTTTGTATATGACTACTTGTCCTAAATGCAAGCGTGAAGTGCCAGCGAGCTGGCTTGAATATTCAAACGTTGTAGACTGCAATAAATGTCATAAACCAGTTAAGCTAAGTGAGGCTCAGAGAGTAATTAAGGGTGAAAAAATAGCAGGCGTATCTGCTGGTAAATTCAAGTGCACAAATCGTAGCTGCGACAATGAATTTAGACCAGCAGAATGTAAAAGAATTAAAGAAGAGATTATCTTGGTTCATGTTAGTTGTCCAAGATGTAAGCAAAAATCTGAATTTGCTCCCAACAAGAGAGATTTTATTTTGTTGGATCGGATTACTAGCACAGCCAATAATATAATTAAAAAAAGAGGATTATATAATCCAAAATCAAAAATGCCCGACTGGTGGGAGCTTAGACGACCCTACAATGCTCATATAAAATCTTTTTCAGAATGGTTTACTAAGAGGAATTTATTAGCAAATGCAATTTTAGCAACAGAGATTAAAAAAGAAAAAGATGAAGAAATTAAAAAATTATTAACTTTTATATTTAGTGCATCTTTAAGATTTACGAATAGAATTGTATTTAGGAATCCTGGATGGCAAGGGGGTAAGCCAATAGAATGGGCAAGTAGCGTATATTGGTTGCCTGAGATATTTTGCGAAGTTAATGTATGGGAAGCCTGGAAAAATAGATTAAATGCTGTAAAAAAGGGTAAAAAATACTCACAAGAGGAAATTGGAGCTTATTACATTGGCGCCAAAGCATATAAAGACCTAAAAGATAGCGCAACCTGTTTGACTCTTACTGAAAGCTCCACAAACTTATCTTTACCAGATTCTTCCGTTGATGCAATAATAACAGATCCTCCTTACGGCAATAATATATTATATGCAGAGCTTTGTAATTTTTATTGGGTTTGGGTTAGCGGAATACTTGATAGGGAATCGATGATTAATGACAAAGAAGAGGCAATTATCAGCAAGGAGCATGATAAAGACTTAAAAAAATACCGAAATTTACTTTATAAAATTTTTAAAGAATGTTGCAGAGTGCTCAAGGATGGAAGATGGATGGTAATGACATTCCACAATAAAGACTTTGCAGTCTGGAATGCAATTCATCTTGCCGCTCACGATGCAGGATTTATATTATCGGAGGAAGATGGAATGATATATCAACCTCCAATAAAAAATTATATTAACACCATCCAAACAAGAAGATCTGGCTCTATGTTAGGAGATTTTATCCTTTCTTTTAAAAAGACACAATCAGCACCAAAGAAAAAACTAATCCCGGCCGTTGAAATTGAAAAAAGAATTCAAGAACTTGCTTCCGAAGCAATACTACATCACAAAGGTGCTACTTTAAGCGTTATCTACATGAAGCTAATTCCATTTCTACTAAACAATAATTTGTTAGACAAAATAAATGAAAGTTCCCTAACGACCTATTTAAAAGAAAACTTTGAAGAAAAAGATGGTAAGTGGTATCTAAAGGAACAAATAGGCAGAGGATTAGAAGAGTATCTTAGTAAATATAGTGAAAGTCATTATAAGCAAGATTATAGAGTTTTAGATTTTATTCCAGTTGAAGCAAGACTTGAATATTTAATTAGAAGATTTCTATACGAAAAGAGTTCGGCGACCCAAGATGATGTGTTAAATGAAATTTATACAAATCTAATTAACAGTAATGCAGCTGACTATGGGGAGATATCAAAAGTATTAAATAGAATTGCAAAATTAACAGGAGAGAGCGGGAGAAAAGTCTGGAAATTAAAGGAGGATTTAGCAAGGATAGAGCAACTTAATTTAATTGAAGAAAAAGTTAAGGAGGTGGTAGAGACTACAGAGGAATCCGAGCACGATTTGATGATTGAAAGACTGGTTGATTTAGGAGCAAAAGAGGGATATGCATCTCACATTGGAAACACAGAGCAGAGAAAATATACTAGATTCAGACAAATATCTATCCCAATGGCAAATAATGTGCAATATGGAATTGACAAAAAGGGATTTGATATAATTACCGAAATCGATGTACTCTGGCTAAAAGGAGATTCAATAGTAGCTGCATTTGAAGTTGAGAGAAGTACGACAATTAATAGCGGAATAGATAGATTTAGAAATCTTTTTGCAGTTCAGCCTAATTCCAAAATTGATGCAGTTATTGTTATACCAGATAAGAGAGAATCAGAAACAATAAAAAAAATAAGTAGCCCAGCAAACAAAAACGAAGGATTAACAGATAAAATTGGATATATATTATTTAGTAAATTAAAAATTAATGGATCTATACAAAATATAGATTTTAAAGCAACTATTAAATATCTTGAATAACATGGAAACAAAAGAACAATATTTAGAAAAAGTGGAGTTACTCAGGCTTTGTTGTGGGATGGCTCCTTTAAAAGCTAATGAGTATGCAAAAAAAATTAGTGACAATGAATTTGTATTGTTAATAAACCAGCTAGGGGATGATATGGCAATAAAAGGAATGAAGCGACCTGCAACATTCCCTGAAAATTTTTATGGTAAATATTACACAATAAAATCTGGACAATTAACTATAGGAAGTACCTGGCCCGAAGTTAGAAAAGACATCCTTCAGTGTTTAGCCTCTGATCAAGGCGACAGAGTTAAGCAAATCTTTACTTATCTTTTAGGACAGCCTAATTGCTCAGCTGACTTTACCGTTTTTAAAGCAAGGCTAGCAAAATCAAGAAATGCATTAGATAAGCTCTTGGGTTATAACTTAATTAAAAAACAAGCCAATCAAGACATTACAAAATACTCTCTATATCCGGAGCTAGTGCCGTTAATTAATGAAGTTTTAGCTTCCGATGAAATTTCAAAAATTCCAACTATAAGAAGTGATGCTGCTCAACAGGAACTAACAGAAGTAAATGAAATGGACGACGAGTTCACCAAATATTTAAGCGAGCTACTAGAGGAAAGATTAGATGATGTGATTAGCTTCGGGAAAGATTTTGATATTGCTTTTCTGTCTGATTATTTCAAAGAATTATTTGGCTCAAGTTTATACTTCGATCCGTTACTTGCTATAGCTCAACAATATGGAATGAGCGATACTCAGGTTTTAAATCCTGAAGGAGGATATGCAATGAAAACTGGTTTTAATCTTGCACTATTTGGCGCTCCGGGTACTGGGAAAACATTTTCCATAAAAGACATTATTATTGGAAATTCTGGAATTAACGTAAGGGCACATGGTTTACCTGGAAGGAATAGATATACTGGCGGCATGACTCCAGCAATGTTTATTCGAATTGGAGAAGCTTATCAAAATCGTAGATTTAATTTTATAGTGACTGAATTTAACGATTGGTTTAAGTACAAAGGAATGGTTGAGCCTCTTAAGCTTGCATTAGAACAAGGCGAAATACGTTATGAAACCAAAGCGGAATCAGTCGGTCCATATAAATTTAGTTCTTTTTTCAGCACTAACTATAATACAAAAATCGAAGGAAGATTTGGTTATAAAATTACAATTGGTGACCCAAATTTTAATGCAATAGAGGATAGAATGTTAGCGCGATTACACCGTATGACGCAAGAGCGATACAAAGAGCTTGCTCGAAATCAAAAAGCATTAGCCCTGGGGCAACTTAAGATGGCTTTTGCCGACGAAATAAGAGACCACCTAACTTTGGTATATGCGATACAAACCGGACATGAACTTGTTAAGAACAAGTTTAAAAAGAAGAACATTATTCTTAGAGAAGATGTATTTGATAAGCTTTGGAAAGCAAGAGACTTAATTTTTGAAGAGATAAGCGGTCAAGTGCCATTTAGTGCAAGATTAGAAAGACGAGCCTTACAGCTTGCTAGTACCTTTTCCCTTCCCTCATTCTTTAAGCAACCTGGAGATGCCCTAGAAATAACAGAAGAAGCTTTAACAATGTCTCTTAAGTTTTTCATAGAAGAAATGGCAATAAGATCAAAAATAGAAATAGACGTCAAAACATTGTTCGAGCAATTAGGAATCACAGAGCTTGAGCAAGTAATTAAAAAAGTAAAACAGTTGAAGAAAGAGGTTAAGAATATGAAAGACGAAACTCAAAGGACTGAATTATTTGATGAAAGAATTGGTAGGCAAATAAAATATTTAGGACAAAATTTTAAAACGGAATCTGAATTTCCCAAGAAAGAAGTTGATTTCAAGAAAGAGTTTGGAAGCAAATGGTCAAAATTAGACTCTGAAAGCATGCTTTTTATAACTACAGCAGAAATAGTTTCACAAGCCTTAAAAGAAAAGAAATTATCCAAAGATTATGCGCCAGCAGTTATTGGTTATACAAAAGCTTTAGAAAGAGAACTATTGAGCAAGATATTTAAACCATTTAGATTAATTCTGAGTAAACAAAAAATTAAAAGTAGCGAGGGATTTTTACTAGATAATGAAAAAGCAAAAACTTTTTCTAGTGGGAAAAAAGAGTTTATTCTTAAAACATTAAATATTTTTAATAAATTCTTGGAAGATGACTCTCAGCTTACTCTCGGCAATATGTGGTTTATATTTAAGTTAATTAATGAAGAAAAAGGCCTAAGGGAATATTCCAAGTTGATAAAATCTTTTAAAGATTACTTGAAAAAGAATAAAATTGAAATAGAAGTTAACATACTGGCTGATTTAATAATGAAATATAGAAATAAGGCAGCTCACACAGAACCTTTAACTGAAACAGAATTCGAAAATCTTAAGGCCATGGTTGTTGGTAAGCCAAAAGGAATACTCCTAAGTGTTCTATAAGACAAGAGTCTGTAGTATCTTGTTTATTTTAAGCAAAAAACCATTCAAATGGTGGTCTTGAAAGCTTTTCTATTAGCTTATTTACAACCAGAGTAAAAGCATCCACTAAGTCATCATGCCTCTCAACTCCAAATCCTAACATCTGAATCAATAAATCTTCACATCCCTTATGGGGAAATAGTATTTTTCCATCCTGAATCCAGGGTCCGGTCATTGCCAGTCTTGATCTTTTGTCTTGTTTTATATTTACTCCCTCCACATTTATCCCATCATTTTCTAATGTCTGAATCATAGCTTGTTGGTAGGCTACGTTTTCAATACAGAAAGTACATTCAAATCTTCCTCCGTGGGTTTGGTTTAAAGCTTTAATATTCTCAATGGTTTGAGGAAATGTTAGTTGTTGATTAATTGGATTTGGGAGAATGTAGATATAAGGTTTTTCATCTATTAAGCATCCGATTGCAGAAGCCATGGATGTTCTATCGGCACTTGTCTGTTGGGATACTGCTAGGTCAACCCCTACGCATATTTCTTCCCAATATTTTTTATCAGGTAGTCCGTCATAGTAATGAATCCATTCATCATGGATTACCTGATCTGAATCGGAAACTGTATTTAAGAGATACTCCCTTTGCCAGGCAGCCTCGCTTCCAACTCTTTTTCTCTCATCTTCTATGTCTTTTTCTGTTTCATATTTCCCAGGCCAGTTATTTATTCCATTCTCATCGATAAGAGGGATTTCTAAGATTACTGTATTTTCTTTCCCTTTTATGTCTTTTTTTCTTCTTTCAATTAAGGAATCAAAGTGAAGGTGATTTCCGATAAGGATAGTTTTAGTGCTTTTATCTCCAAGTCCTAGAATATCTCCGGTAAACCAGGTATATATTTTATCCCTTGTTTCTTTTGTCCGAACGGATTGAAGATCTTCTACATCATCCGCAACGATAATTTGTGGCCTGTGATTTCCATGCCTTATTCCTCTTATGCTTTCTCCTGATGAATAGCCGTCAATTCTTGCATTAAACTGGGGAATTGAGAGAGAATTTAAACTCCATTCATAGTTTTGTTCCATGAACGGTCCGAAGTCTTTAATTAAAAGCTCATTAGCTTCAAATTCCCTTTTTATATTGTCGATTATTCTTCTTGCCTGCTGTTGGGTTTGGGCAAGAATAACGATATATTTTGCCTGTCTTTGCCCAAGGATTGCCCAGATCGGGTAAGAAAGAGTCATTATTGTAGATTTTCCAGATCCCCTGAAGGCAACGATCACGGCGTTTTTTATGTCCTCTCCCTCGGTTACCAGGAATAAGTCTTTTTGAAAATCAGCCGTTTTATAGGTTACGTAGCGGTTAAAGTAGATATGGAAGAACCAGTAATGGCTTTTTCTGGCCAGTTCTTTTCTTAAGTTGTCGTTTTTTATTATTTCCTCAAAGGTTATCTCTTTACTATCCATTTTTTACTTCCTCCCCTTCTTTTTTGGGAATTAAGGATGATAGCTCCAAAGCTTTTTCAAGCATTGCCTTTTCCTCATCAGATAATTCGTAGTCTTTTTTACCTGCAATAATCTCAACCCTGGTTGAAAAGGAAGGATGATTATGTTTTAGCCAGTAAATTATTGCTGTCATATTTTTATTTTTAATTTCCGAAATCAATTGACTTTCTGCCATGTCATTTATCAGAAGTTTCCCTTCAAGAAGCGCGTCTTCTGCATTTAATGCAAATTCCTCATCCTCTTTTTTCCACCTGTAGTAACTTGCTCTTCCGATACCTACTTTCTCACAGGCAATAAGAATTATTGGCGTTTTTTTAATCTGCTCTATAAGCATTCTTTTAAGCTTGTCCTGTTTTGTTTCAATAGCGTTATCCATAGATTTTTTCAGCCTTTCTGCCCGTAAACTTTTCCCAACGGTGTTTTATAACTTCGCAATACACTGGTGATTTTTCCATAACGAAGCATCTTCTTTTTAGTTTTTCTGCTGCAATTAGAGTTGAGCCTGATCCCCCGAATGGCTCAATTATTAAATCTCCTCTTTTAGTTAAGACTTTGATATAAGGCAATATTATTTCCACTGGTTTTGTGCCAAAGATTATCCCTTGCCCTGAATTCTTTTCATCTGAAGCTTTGAACTCAATGAAATCAGTCGGGCAATATTTTTTACCCTTACCGTATGATTCCCAATGTGGGCTTCCCGATGTTGCAAACAAAGCATTTTCGTATTCGTTTTGAAGTAATTCATTTTCCTGATCTAGGTTTAAGGATATGTTTCCACTTGTTCCTAACAAAGCTATGTCATGCTTATTGAAGAATTTATATTTAGCCGCAAATCCTTGAACTCTGTTAGGTAAATGCCACACTATGGTATTTCTGTATTTCCAGTGTTTTTCAAGCTCATTCCATATAGTGCGCAGGTTTTTGGGGTTTTCAAAGACAATAATAGAGAAGTCTGGTTTCTGAATCTTGGCAATATTATTCATCCAAAGCTCAGTAAAATTACCGGGTAATGACTCAGTCTCCAAATATCTTCTGTCTCGCTTCAGCCCGAATCCGGTTGTTGCTTCACCACAGCGTTTTTTACCTGTTAAATAGCTTAAAATGTAAGGAGGATCTGTAACGCAGCTGTTAAAAGTTTCGCCATCTGCTAATTTTAATATGTCTTTTTCCTCTGTTGCATCGCCAGCCATTAGTTTATGCTCGCCAAGTTTATATATATCTCCTTTTTGAAAGTTTACCTTTGTGATATTTAACTTCTGAAGCTCTTTTTGCAAATCGAATGCTTCGGGTGTGTCTTCCCAGTCAAAGATTTCATCTATTTCTTCTGATGTGAATCCAACATCTGAAAGCAGGTTTTCATCGAAGCTACCTAATAAATCCAAATCCCATTCTCCAGCCTCAATGTTGCTTCTGATGTTGTACTCTTTAAATTCTCCTTCTGATAAATCTCTATTTGGAGCCCTAACGTCTATTTCTTCTTCGCCTCTTCCTAAAAGAAGCAATAATTTTATTCTTTGGTGACCAGCGATAATTCTGTTTTTAGTATCTATTGCAGGTATTTCCACTAGATTGAATTTGGATAAACTCTGCTTAAGTTTTTCAGCCTGTTTTTCTGAGATCTTTCTTGGATTCAGCTCATAAGGAACTAAGTCTTTTATTTTTCTTTTTTCGGTAATCCAAAATAATGGTTTCATTGTTCTGATTATTTCAGATAAATCTAAACAAGACGACGGGGTTATACTGCGGCAATAAAGACCTATTTATTCTTATTTTTTTGGAAGAAAATGTTTCTCTATTTGTTTTTTAAAATCGGCAATGTCCTTTGCGGTTAAAAAGCCTAGCTCTGGATGATCATCGGCAATATCTTGTTGGGAAATATTTTTATCTTCCAATTTCCTAATTTTTACATATTTTTTTACCCCTTTTATAGGCCGGCGTCTCTCAGGGTACTTAGCAGGCATCTTTTCTTGATAGCTCATAATACGGTTCCAAATAGCTTCAATATCTTTTAGGGTTGTGTCTGGATGGATCTCCATCCACATTCTTTTTATGACCCATTTGTCCTCAGGAAGCCTGGCGTCATTTATGCGAATTTCCGGGTAAGGTAATCCTGAAGGGGGTTCAAGTGCGACATTACCAGAAGCGATATAAAAAAACAAAGGAATATGCCATCTGTTGTCTAAGTTGAAATCATCAGATATTTCCCAAAGATCTGCTCGTATTTGCTTATTGCTTGGGATGAGATCGTTTTGTGAAGATGCGTAATAACTGCTATTAATATCAGAACCATCAAATAATGAAGCGTACCAATCTGCTCTTTTGTCTCTTGGTAGTCCAGAGGGAGGAATTTTCCATTTTTTTCTTGTCTCCTCAACAACTTTTTTGAATCTTTTAGTATGAGAAAGAATAAGTGCCCAATCTTTCCAATATTTATCTTGCCTAATAGGTTTTTTTTTGCGATTTTTCATACGCCTGTATTATATAACCTTAGATTTAATCTGCAAGTCTAAATCCTGTCTATTTATTAGGGGAAACATGCAAAATTAGTAGATGCATTTTGATACACTAATTAATAGTTGACATAGTAGATTATGCGCCTTATAGTTGCCTTAGCAATTTCAAGTTAGAATTGCTAATTTCAGAATCGAGGTGATGATAAAAGTGGTAAACACAAAAGATGTTGTAATAAAAAATATACTAGCCCATATAACTAACACGGGTGGAAATTATTCCAGTTGGTATGTTGGTATCGCACAAGACCCTAAGAAAAGATTATTTCAAGACCATAATGTTAAAGAGGTTGGCGATGCCTGGGTATATGATCAGTGTCTTGACAACATGTCCGCCAGGGAAATAGAAGATTATTTTGTAAATAAACTAAATACAGATGGTGGTACAGGTGGAGGCGACGAAAATGCAATTTTTGTTTATGCTTACAGAAAGACATCAAGCACATTAGAATAATTCAATATTATAACTATGCAATTATCGGATAAATTAATTCAGGAATATAAAGACATATTCGAGAAGAAAGCTGGTAGAAAGATTTCTGACGCCGAAGCAAGAGAAGGCGCTGGGAATCTAGCTGGTTTTGCAGATATTATTTATAGACAAGCCGTTACTCAAGAGAAAAGAAAGAGAAGATTAAAAGAAGAAAACGTTAAAGGATTTTTTCTTGAAGCAAAGGACTATTATACCTGTGCAATTTGCAGTCAAACTCTTCCTGGGAATGAAATCTGGTGGAATCCAAAAGGATTAAGATGTAAGGATTGCTGGAGAAATATACAGAAAAAAGTTATTCCATCTCTTGGCTACGATGGCGACGATAAAGTTTGGATTAAAGAATGGAAACTTCAACATTATTACGGTATCCATCCAGCCACGCGAGGAAAACTTAGAAGGCAAGGATTACTTAAAGGCAGAGATCTTAAAAAGGAAGACGGAAGTACTTATTGTGTGATCTATTTAATTAAAGAAAATCTAGATTTTCTTAAAAGCTATTCTAAAAAAACAAACATAAGGTAAGATATGAAAAAACGCACAGAGAAAGAACATTATATTCCAAACAAAAGCTATCTAGATTATTTCGTTGATAAATCTTTGAAGCCAAATGCTCTTTGGGTATATTTTGATAAAAAGTCAGTAATTTCTGATGCTAAAAATGCAATTTCTAAAACAATCACCCCGATAAACCTATGCAAAGAAAGTTATTTGTATGAAACCCCACGCCTTCCCGTTAACGCCATAGAACAGATGTTGGCTAGTATCGAGAACAATTACAAGAGAGTATTAGACACAAAGATAATATCAAAGAAGCCATTAACTACCGATGATCGAATGGCCGTTGCTTATTTTATTAGTACATTAGAAATGAGAACCCCATTAAATAAGAAGAATGCGGATGATTTTATTTCTGATGTTCGCGAGCAAGCTGTGCATCTAGAAGAGCAATTTATGGAGGGGAGAGAATCCCGGCTTCATATAGAACTAGATAATGCAGAAAAGCAAAACGTCATGTTTACACAGATGCTTCTAGGGGCGACTCAAGTTAACAGATATCAAGTTGCAGACATGTTATTCTTATCTCCGAAGTTTGAAGATGAAGAAGCATTTTTTGTAACATCAGATTTTCCAGTCAGCATGATTGATTTTTCTTTAATGAACAGTTTTTATCCTCCCACTCCACTTGATGCTACGGTAGAGGTAACAATTCCGTTAACTCCCAATATAGTTCTTTTGGTAAATCACCTCGGTCTTAATGGTTATCAGGATATTGATTATAATTATATTTTTGAAGTTAACAATAGAACGATACGCCGAAGTAATAAGTTTATTATATCCCCGAAAAAATTTGGAGATAGATTTACGAATCTTAATATTAATCGTTCTCCTCAAAGCTTTGTAGTTTTTTATATGTCTGAAGGAATAAGAAAAAAAAGGAGAAAAAGAATGGAC
>JAZDGF010000004.1:0-14811 GCA_043807135.1 Candidatus Levyibacteriota bacterium
ACTCCTCTAAAGCTGTAATCTGCAATTTGAATCCTTGCATTATTATCATCAATCTTTGCCTCCCATTCAGGATA
Source organism: Candidatus Levyibacteriota bacterium (assembly GCA_043807135.1). Classification (GTDB taxonomy): domain Bacteria; phylum Patescibacteriota; class Microgenomatia; order Levybacterales; family UBA12049. The sequence goes on from JAZDGF010000004.1 coordinate 75, forward strand.
ATAATTATCTGATAAGAAAAGCAGGCTATTTCCTGAGGACTTAGTTTCAAAAACTATTTCATTTGGCTTATAGGAAATAAGCTTTACGCTGTTTTGTGACTGTTTATCAATACTTATTTCAGGCTCTTTATCAAGAATTAATGTTTTTAGTAAATCCAAATTTTTATCATAAATTAAAGATAGTGTTTCTTTTTTATCCTTTGCTAAAACAAAGTCATTTGTCATAAAAAATCTTGGCAATACACTTTTATTTTCATAAATTTGCCATGGAGCTTTTTCCCATACAAGATTGTACTTATCCTCTGGAAACGTACCAAGATCTGCTCCCACAAGATTATCGTTTTTATTAAGGATATATTTGACCCCTAAAAGGTTTAACACTCTTTTTCTGTAGAAATTATTTTTTAAATCACTATCTCCAAAGCCTGGTGCAATATTTGCATCAGGTCTTGGTAAAACACTCGGAACTTTTCCATCTTTGGTACTTGCCAAAAGTTCTCCATATTCTTTTATATGCAAAGGGTCATTTCCCTCGGGAGAAAAAGTTTTATCAACGCTTTGAAAGTTAGGAGGAATATATGCTGAACCATAACCCCAAAATCTATCTATTCCTGCATTTTTTTCTAAGTAACTGACCAACCAAGTTTTAGGATAAATTAATTCTTGTGGAGAAAACGGTGTAATTTTATTAAAAAAATAAAAGAGGTCAAAAACCAGAACCAAAACAATTAAAATTAAAGCAACTTTTTTTAATTTATCTTTTAAATAGAAAATAAAGATTAGAGAAAGGGTAAAAAATACGGGAAGAATAAGATTTCTTTGTGATACTTTAACATCTTGCAGGGTTGCACCAAAAAATGAAGGGAAAAGGGTTATTGCTATAAAAAGAAAAATATAAATTATTAGAAAAATTATTGGAATAAAAGTCTTATTCTTTTTAGCTTCAAGCCAGTGATTTACTCCAATTGCTGAAAGAACAATCATGCAAAAAATAAATAGGGAAAGTATTCTGGTCGCAATTGTTGTTGTAATAACAGGTATTGGCAGAAGATAAAAATACTTAACTCCAGGAAAGTTAGTAGCTAAGATTAAAACTACTAAGGAAGAAATTAGAAAGAAAATTTTTTGAGGATTTTTTGCTTTGAAAATTGCAAAAATAGCGAAGAATAAAGTTAATACTCCTATGTACATTGTTCTCTCAATATATGTTCCATCTATGAAATAATTTCTTGTTGCAGGATTTCCAAAAAAATCAGATGCAAAGGCAGTTACCCAATATTTAACCGGTAAAAGGTGATTTTCAATTTGTGAAAGTGAATATTCACCTCTTGTTGAAAGTCCAAAAATTTTATATGTTGGGAGCAATTGAAATGCCGTTAAAAACACAGGAAAAATAAAAGCGGTTAGAAAAATAAGTATTTTTTTCAGTTCTTTTTTAAGACTATCTTTCTTTAAAAGAAATAGAAAATAGGCAAAGGTAATTATAAAAGTATAAAAGGCCATTTGAATATAACCTGCTAAGATATTTAAACTTAGAATTAAAACAAGTGAGAAGTAATTAAGAGCACTTTGCTTCTTATTAAGCCTATTTACAAAAAGCATCGTCAGTGGAAGCAGTAAAAATGTATGCCCAATATTCCCATACTCAAGCCAAACAATCATTGACGAAGAAAAAGCAAAAGCAATTCCCCCTATAAAACAAGCAAAATCTTTAAGCTTAAGAGCACTTTTAAGAAACAAATACATAAATATGCCCGCTAAGATATGCTGAAGCAGAATAATTAAAGTCCAGGCAAGATTAAAAGGAAGAATAAAATAAAATAGATTTACCGGATAAAAAACTGCAGTCTGGAAATTTGCCATTTGTGGGTTACCGGAAAAATTATATGGATTCCAAAAAGGAATTTGACCTTTTTTAAGTTCATTTATGGAAAAATATCTCCATGGATATATTTCATTTATCACATCAGGTCCTTGAGCTTTATTAGGATATCCTCCAGGCGCATACCCTAGGAAAGATTCTGTTCTATATGGATTTTCACTGGCTAGTAAATCTCCAGGAAAAGGAATTTGACCTTTAAAAATTGGCTGAAAAAATATTAAAACAAGAAGAACAATTAATATGTAGGGCCAGAATCTTTTTAAAAAACCTGTCATTGTCTTTAGGGAACAATTTTAAATATTCTGTAGAAATATCCGCTGTTTCCAATTTCTAACTCGTATACTTTTACTATTGGAAATTCAGAAGAAATCTCTTGATGTTGAGGCTGATAAAAAATGAAATAAGAAGGCATCTTTTCTGAAAAAGCTATTGCTTCTTCTGGAAATTCATTAACAGGCCAATAACCTTTTATCGTTACATTTTTATTATCTACTAAATAAAGCTCTAGTGATAATGGCATTAAACCAAAGGTTCCTTCAGTTCCTATAAAAATCGGTCCTTTTTCTATCTCTTTATTAAAAAATGAAATAGTGTCATTTATTGCCCACCCTGCTGTCCAGTTATCTAAATACTGATTGTGATCACTTGATGCAATTGCTGCTTCCATTGGGCTTACAATTAGTTTGTAACACGTATACCCTGGATAGAAAGTAAAGATAAGGGTAATTACTACTGTTACTAAGAATGAATAAGAATAATTTTTTAAAGTTCTATTTACAAAACCTATAATCTCTTCTAATCCAAAAGCAGCAAGAGGAAGAAGAAATAAACTCATAAAGTAAATAAATCTTGGAAATATCACCATTCCAAAAAGAGCAAGGGCTACAAAGGGAAGAAGAAAATAAATAATTAAAAGAAGTTTTTCTTTTAAAAATTGCTTATATGAAAGAAGTGAAACAATAATTAATACAAGATATGAAATTCCTAAGTAGGAAAAAAGCCAATCTTTAAGACCTCTTATGTTTCCTACAAAAAAAGTAAAAGGATGATTTATCCATTCTGAAAAAGGATAAACAAAAGTTGCATTTTTAGTTTCAATCATTTGAAAAAGAGGAGAAAGCTTTAAAACTAAATACATTCCTTGGGCAATAAGAACAGCAAAGATCGACAATAAAATTGCTTTTAAAAGCCTCTTTTGAAAATTATTTTTTGAAAAATTAAAAAGTATAAAAACAAACGGTAAAAGATACATGCTAAAAAAATTTGAAGATTTTGTTAAAGCTCCCCCACCGATTACAAATCCTAAGCTGTAAGCAATATCTAGTCTTACTTTTCTAATAAGCAGTATAGAAAAATAAAGTGCCCATACAGAAAATGTGCCAACCATACTATCCATTAATGCCATACGGTCATAAACATGGGCAAAAGGATAAAAAACATAAAGAACCGTTGTTAAATATGAAACTTTTTTATTCTTAAAAAGCTCAAAGCTTAAAAACCAAAGTCCTATTAAGCTAAATAGTCCTGAGAATACAGAAACAAGTCTTCCCGCAACTAAAGGATCTTCAATAAATTTCATAAAGACCATCGCTAGCCAAACAAACATAGGCTGTTTTCCATCAGTAAGTGAAATAAACCGCCAACTTGCATCATTTAGGGCAATTTGTGCCCAACGAAGATAAATTGCCTCATCGGTAAAAATCGGCATACTTAAAAAAGAAGCAGTTCGTATTAAAAAATAGGAGACTATTATACCGACTGAAAGAAGTATCTCTAAACGGTATTTCTTAATAAAATCCATATAGCTAAATTATACATAAATAAGTATAAATAGCCAATTATTAACTTTTCTTAAAAGACTTAAAGGAATTAATAATAAGTAGTGTTAACAATGCAATTATAGGACTTAAAACAGTTACATAAGACTTTATAGAAATAACAACTCCATCCCAATTCCCAAAATAAAGAAACGGTGCATATCTTAAAAGAAGCCCAATTATTATCCCGTTTGTTAAAAATATTATAAACTTATTAAGTTTTAACAAAGCTATAAACGGAAAAACCCACAAGAAATACCAAGGTTGAACTTCAATTTGTGTTAAAACATAAATAAAGCCAATAACACTAAAAGCAAGACAAAGTTTTATAAAAATTTCATTAGAAATAGGTTTTTTAAAATATCCTGAAATGAAAAAGACTGCGAAAGGAATCAAAAGTAATGTTGTTACCTGCTTTATTAAAGCTGAAAAAAGTATTGTGATAAATCCTATCTGCCATTTTGTATTAAGAAATAAATAAATTCCAAGGATAGCAAAAAACATCATTGAAGTATCATTATGAGCAGAAACTAAAATCTCTATTAAAACCAATGGATTTAAGGCAAAAAAAGCGATATTGAATAAACTTTTTTTAGAATTTACTAAAATAAGTATTTTTTCTAAGTAATAAACAAGGCCTAAGAAAAACAATGTAGTAAGCATTTTAAAAAGGTAAAATGTTACTAAGAATATATTAGATCCTATGTAGGAAACGGGAATTGTTATAAATAGAAAAGCCGGACCATAGGGATAAGTTCTATGCGTCCAACGCATAAAAGAAAGCAACGGGTCACTTGGAAAATCCAGTGCTTTATACATATAAGGATTTAAGTGGTAATGTGTATAAATTTTTGCATCAAAAATATAATTAAATAAATCATAGGAAAATGCATTATAAGAAAAAGTTAAGATTCCTGATGTAACTAGTATAATAATCCAAAATTGTCTTCTATTTATTTTGTTTTTATTTATTGCAATAAGAATTAGGATATAGAAAAGGAATAATAAAAAGAGAATTAAGATGTAAAAGCTTGTTGATAAAGGACGATCAAAATAACCAACGTATTGAAAATATTTTTCAACTGCCTGGTATAAAGAATTTTGAGATAAAGTTAAACTAAGATCTACTTGTGTAAAAGAATAAAAAAACAACCCTAAAACCGATAAAAGGTATCCAGTAAAAAGAATATTAAATTTAGTAAGAAAGTTTAGTTTCAATTATATTTACCTTTTAAAGAATTTCTTTTAATTCTTATTAAATCAAGCAAACCATCAACAGAATCTTTAATAGGGCTTACTCGTCTTGTTTCTACATAAAGCCAGCTAACAGGAACTTCTTTTATCTTATACTTCATTTTTTGAGCAAGGTATAAAAGTTCAACATCAAAACCAGCAGTAACTGAAGATCCTGAAATTTTCTTAAATCCATGATGAAGGTTTTGAAGTTTAGTAAATAATTTTTCTGCTGAATTTTTATTAAAAAGCTTAAAGCCACACTGAGTATCTTTTATTCCGTAAACACCAACAATTGTTGTTCTTAGAAAAATCATTCCTCTTGCCATAACAAACCTTGTCCATGGAGCACCTTTTCTATTTGAATTTCTGCTACCAATTACTATGTCATAATCTTTTACATACGGCAAAAGATCATCAATTTCTTCTATTGGTGTTGCCTGATCCATATCGGTAAATAAGCGATATTCACCTTTTGCGGAAAGTATTCCTGAAGTTACAGCTCCTGCTTTTCCCATATGTTGATTTTTAATTAACCTAAAATTTAAGTTTTCTTTTACAAATTTTTCAGCAAACTCTTTACTTCCATCCATAGATCCATCATCAACAATAATTACTTCGTAAGAATACTTTTGCTTTTTTAAAAAATGATCAATCTTGTCTAAAACACCTTTTCTAAGATTGGCCATTTCATCGTATGAAGGAATAATTACGGAAAGAAAAATATTACTCACGAGTAGATTATACAAGAAAAGAATACGAGGCACAAATAATTGCCATGAAGTAAAAATTAGGGTAAAATATCGTTTGAGCCCCCGTCGTCTAGTGGCTCAGGACACTTGGTTCTCATCCAAGAGATCACCGGTTCGAATCCGGTCGGGGGTACTCAATGCAAAATCGTCTTCTCGGACATCAAGAATAGCTTGATATTGCGGGCTAATCTTGTGGTTTTTGATAATGAGATATAAAAATTACAGTTAGCCTCAAAATTTTAATACCCGAACTGTTAATCGAATCACTTTTCTTCCTTGACAAGCTATGTATTGTATAGTACAGTATATACATGAGAATTCTCAATAAAGTGTTTGAATTCGAATGGGATAAAGGAAATATAGGTAAAAATAAGAAGCACAAGGTGGAAGATAGAGAAATCGAGGAAGTTTTTTTTGACGATAAACGATTTATTTTTAAAGACAGTCTGCATTCGGCTGGAGAAGAAAGATTTAGAATAATAGCTAAAACTAAGAAAAAAAGACTACTTTTTGTAGTTTTTACAAAAAGAGGTAAAAAGATTAGAATAATATCAGTAAGAAACATTAATAAAAAGGAGGTGTACATATATGAAGAAAAAATTAATCCTTCCTAAATTTAAAAACGAAGACGAAGAAAGAGAATTCTGGACAAAGCTAGACCTTTCTAGGCATTATGATGCTTCTGATCTTGAAGAAGTAAACTTTCCTGATCTTAAGCCAACTAGTCGCTCTATCTCAATTAGAATTCCAGAGTATCTCCTAAACAGAGTTAAGGAGAAGGCGAACGAAATTAATGTACCCTACCAATCTCTCATTAAAGAGTATATTCGAAGTGGTACTTTTTCTTAAGGAGGAAAAAACGTCACGGAACGATATCTTAATTTAAAAGTTTTGTTTTTTTGTTTTGAATTAAAATTTCCGTGGGGCAACGCCCATCTAAAACTTTGTGTGGAAAATAATTCCAGGCATCATTAATTATATCCAAAACATTTTCAATTTCAGCCACAGAACCATTATCAAAAACTCTGATAATTTGATTTAAATCATCCATCCCCTCTTCGTTGTAAATAGTATCTCGAATATCTTCTAATTTAATATCACTCTAGTTCGCTTTGAGCAAACTCATAAGTCTTAATTCTATTTCTTTTCTTCTCACAGTTACTTCTTTAGTAGAAATATGCAACTGCATAGGTAAGTTTCCCCGAGTTAGATCACCCCATAGCATCTGCAAACTTTTGAATATACTAGGTTTCATCTCATCTATGTAAACTATGGAGTCATAACTACCATCATCATACTTTTCCATTAATAACTCTAGATCTTTTAGGTATCCCGCGTACTCTTCTTTTGCTTTTTGCTGTTCTGCTATCTGCTTTTGCGTTAATTTTTTACCCTTCGGATAAACAAAAGGATTTATCCTGGATGAAAGCGAAATGTAGAGCCAATCCGCTGTTTTTCGTATTGATTCACGGACGTGCCCATTTTGATGGCAAATTGTTTTTAATACAAAATTTTTCAGCTCCGTAAAGTATTTGTCACTCAATATAAGAAAAAATATACTCAATCCCGATATAAACGCTGCTTTATTTTTTGGGTCTTGGATTGAATCAAAATCCTTAATCTGCTCTAAGGCAATATGAGCGTTTCTTTCAAATCTTTTCCTATCATTATGCCGTAGCTTCTCGATTTTTCTTTTTGCTTCTTTCGTTTCACTTTGCGTACCAGTTTTTAAAATGGAAAAAATATTTCCTAATTCTTTACGCATAAATAATTGCTATTTAATTACAGGAATTATACTAACAATGTATTATACATTATCATTGGAATCGTCTAGAGAATTTTGTTTATAGCCACAAAACTCCATTAACCTAAAAATCCAAGCCAAAAATGATTCGATGGTATTGGCGTTAAGCGTACGAGTAAAATTTGGCTTCAAAAAAACAGACACCCATCTGGGATATTCGAACCTATTTTCTAAAAATTAATGTCTTTAGTTAGCTTATTGAGCCCAACATAATATATTTTAGTACGAAATTGGACGTCAACGATATCCAAAATAATACCAAAATGGTCATTGACAATACCCAAGACAATGCTATACCCAACGGGATTCGAACCACACAGCTATTTAATACTTGACATAGTTTACAGTTTACTATAAACTATAAACTATGATAACAGATACCAGGAAGAGAATTGTAGAATACATAAGAGAAAATCGTCAGCTTAGAGCACACGATTTAGCTCGTTTATTCAACTTTAGCGGTACGGCAATCCATAAACAGCTAAAAAAGCTTGTAGATGAAGGCAAACTGGAAAAAATTGGCAAACCACCTAAAGTATATTACGTATTAACATCTAAAAAAGTTCCCCAACCGGCATTCGTCAATCCAGCTGTGTTTCGAACCGTAAATGCGAAATATCTTTATATCTCCCCCACTGGAGAGGCAAAAAGCGGATGGGAAGGATTTTTAACATTGTGCGAAAAAACAAAGCAGGATCCAATAAAAACGGCAAACGAATACATCTCAACTCTTAAAAAATTTGATAAGTTTAGGAAAAACAACCTAATTAACGGCATGCCAAAAATGAAAAATACATTTAAAAATGTTTTTTTAGATAAGCTTTATTATTTAGATTTCTACAGTATTGAAAGATTTGGAAAAACTAAACTTGGACAAATGCTTTTATATGCCAAACAAAGTCAAAACACAAACTTAATCAACCAACTCATAATTCAAATCCGTCCTCAAATAATAAAAGTTATAAAAGAAAATTCGATTGACGGAATACTTTTTGTTCCTCCGACTGTAAAACGAGAAATCCAGTTTATGAGGGAGCTGGAAAAACAACTAACCCTACCATTAAGAATCCTATCTGTAACGAAAATAAAAACGGAAATAATTGTTCCACAAAAGACACTTTCAAAACTCGAAGACAGAATTGAAAATGCTAAAAAAACAATTATTGTTGAGGATAAAAAGAAATATAGAAATGTACTTCTTATCGATGACGCAGTTGGATCCGGCGCTACAATGAATGAGACTGCAAAGCAAATTAAAAATATAAATTTGGTCAGTGGCAAGCTTATTGGATTAGCTATAACAGGAAGCTTTAAGGGATTTGACGTAATTAGCGAAGTGTAATTTAGTCTTATTTTGCTTTTCCATAAGCTTCCATCAAATTAAAAATCCATGGGAGAAATGATTCGATAGTATTTACGTTGGGGGTACAAATTAGTTAGCTTTGTATGGTGAAGGAGCGTGCAAAACTCTTGCACGATGAGTTGAGATCTGAAGCTTTGGTCTTTTAAGCATTTTTGTTAGGGCAATTTCTAAGACTTCATCCATGTGTGACACAAAAGAAAACTCTAAATCTTTTTTAACTTCTTTTGGAACATCTTCAAGATCTTTTTTATTTTCCTTAGGGAGAATTATTCTCTTTATTCCTGCTCTATGAGCTGCGATTGTTTTTTCCTTAACACCTCCAATTTCTAAAACTCTTCCTCTTAAAGTAATTTCTCCTGTCATGGCAACTTTTCTTTTAACGGGTATTTTTGTTAAGGCAGACACTATTGCAGCTGTAATTGCAACGCCTGCAGACGGTCCATCTTTTGGAACTGCACCCTCTGGAACATGCACGTGCACATCAAGCTTTTGATAAAACTTTTCAGGAATCCCTAATTCCACAGCCCTTGCCCTGATATAAGACATTGCAGCAGTACACGATTCTTTCATAATATCTCCTAATTGACCTGTTAGAATAAGATTTCCTTTTCCAGGCATTAAAGCAATTTCAATAAAGAGAATATCTCCACCTGCTTCTGTCCAGGCAAGACCAGTAGAAATTCCTGTTTCATCTTTTTTCTCAAGCATTGCAGAGCTAAATTTAATTGCACCTAAAAGCTTTTGAACATTCTTTCCCGTAACCACCATTTTCTCTTTCTTTCCCTCTGCGACCATTTTGGCAACTTTTCTAAATATTGCAGAGATTTGTCGCTCTAAACTTCTAACTCCTGCTTCTCTTGTGTAATGTTGAATTATAAAACGAATGGCTGAATCTAAGAATTGAACATTCTTTGGATTTAATCCGTGATTTTCCATTTGTTTTTTAACCAAATAATTTTTAGCAATTCTAAACTTTTCTTCATGGGTATATCCTGAAAATTGAATTACTTCAAGTCTATCTTTTAAAGCCGGAGGAATTGTATCTAGTACATTTGCAGTTGTAATAAACATTACGTCCGAGAGATCATACGGCACTTCAAGATAATGATCTGAGAATGAATTGTTTTGCTCAGGATCTAATGCCTCAAGCAAAGCTGAAGACGGATCTCCTCTAAAGTCTGCACCTACTTTATCTATTTCATCAAGCATAAATACCGGATTTCTAGTTCCTGCATCCTTTACTCCCTGAATTATCCTCCCAGGCATTGCTCCAACATAAGTTCTTCTATGTCCTCTAATTTCAGCTTCGTCTCTTATTCCTCCCAAAGACATTTTTACAAATTTTCTGCCCAAAGCCCTGGCAATAGATTTTCCAAGCGAAGTTTTTCCAACTCCGGGTGGGCCTACAAAACAAAGAATTGGTCCTTTCATTTTTCCAGCAAGTTTATGAACTGCAAGATATTCAACAATTCTTTCCTTAACTTTTTCCAAACCATAATGATCTTTGTTGAGAATTTTTTCAGCTGCCTTAATATTTACAGTACTTTTACTCTCAACACTCCAAGGAAGGCTCAATAGCCAATCCAAATAATTTCTGATATATCCTGCTTCAGGATTAAACTGATTCATTTGGGAAAGTTTTTTGATTTCTTTTTTAACTTTTATTTCTATGTCTTCAGGCATTTTTGCCTTTTTAACTCTTTCTAAAAGCTCTTTTACTTCACTATCTTCTTCTGTTTCCCCTAATTCTTTCTCAATTGTTTTGAGACGTTCTCTAAGCATTACTTCACGAGCTCCTTTTTCAAATCGTTCTTGAGTTTTCGAGGATATTTTTCGCTCAAGTTCAAGTATTTTTAATTCTTTTGAAAGAAGATCATTTATTTTCTCAAGCCTTACTTTCACACGAGTTTCTTCAAGAAGTGCTTGTCTATCTTGTGGTTTTAAATCAAGAACCGAAGCTATTAAATCCGAAAGCTGAGATGGAGAATTCTCAGACATAATATTCATAAAGACTAAAAAGTCAACGAACTTTCCAAGATTCATTGCTTTTCTAAATTCTGTAACTATATGATTTGTCAAAGCTTTTATTTCCGGACTGTTTTCTTCTACGTCGGGAAGTTCTTCCGTACGACCTAAAAGATATGGCTGGTTTTGTTCATAAGATATAATTTTTACTCTGGATAATCCCTTCACCTGAGCGTTTATCTCTCCATCTGTTTTTATCATCCTCTCAATCCTTGAAAGAGTCCCTATTGCGTATAAATCATCTTTAGTGGGTTCATTTAATCTTGCGTTTTTCTGAAGGACAAAACAAACAATTCTCTCGTGATTAAATGCAGACTCAAGTGCTGTTAAGCTCTTGGGTCTTCCAAAAGTTAAAACCGAATCTGTGTTTGGGAAAATTATTCCATCTCTAATTGGAATTATTGGTATTAGCTTTTCCATATTTAGCTTCATATTTACTTAGCACTCTATCATAATAACTGCTAGTTGTCAAGAAGTGCGGTACCTAATTTAACCTAGAAAATTTAGTTTAACGCATTATCTTTGCCTAGTCAATCCGTTAAGACTTTTAGTACGTCTTATCTATCTTTCATTTTAAAATTATTTTACGGGGTTGACAAAAAGTATATGGGGTCTACAATTTAAACAGCCTTATATTTTTTAAAAATGAACAATAAACCCATTCCAAAAACCAAAAAAGAAGCTATGCTTCTTAGAAAACTTCATTCTGCAGAGGCAAAAGTAGCAGAAATGATTACTGATTTTTCAGGAAGCATGACCTTCTTATATGTACATACTGTTTGGTTTGCTTTTTGGATACTAGCAGGACACGGATATCTTGAACCGCTCATACCCGCCTTTGACCCTTTCCCCTACGGACTCCTAACAATGATCGTATCTCTTGAAGCTATTTATTTAGCAACCTTTATTATGATTACCCAAAATAGAATGGAAACTGCAGAGGAATTGGAAGATATTGAAGAAGAAAGAGAACAACAAGAAGAGGAAAAAGAACAGGAAGAACTAGAAGATGAAGTTCAAGATATTCAACAAGATCTTGACGATATTAAATCTGCAATCTTAACAATTCAGCAAAAAGTTGAAAGTGTAGAAAAACAAAAACCTAACGGAAACGGCAAGAAAACAGAAGAAACTACTTCTAAGAAATAACGATCTTGACTATTTAGTACTACAAGCTATAGTATTAAACTATGACTACCCTCAGAATCCAAGATATCTTAGGAAAACTAAGAGGAATCCAAGCAAAAATTGAAAACCTTAAAATTCCTCCAGCAAGTTATTTGGGAATAAATAAAAATTCAAATTCCTTTCATGTAGTAGGATGCGGAGACACAAAGCTAATTACTCATAACTACAATGAAGAAAAAGGACTATCCCTTTTTCTTAAAAACCAAGCAGAAAAACAAAACACAAAGTTTATCGCAGCAGGACTAGCGTTTGATAACGCTGAGGAATTAGCGTCAAGACTTTGGCTTAAAGAAGATATTGTCCCTTATTTAAATGAGAAGTTTGTAAATTTAAAAGATAAGAGTGCAAGAAATATTGCCCAAAAAATTCAAGGTTTTTTTGATGAAAATAACTTAATTAAAATAAAGCTTCTTAAAAACAACGAGGCAGAAGTCGCATTTTTAACAAATCTTGACGAATACCAAAATACGTGCTCAAAAAATGATTTTGAAAATCTACTAACTATTGCAAAAAGATTAAAAGATAAAAGAATTATTTTCATTGGTGCAACCGCTCAAGGGGGAGGTGTTTCTTTGATGCGACACGCTTTAATAAGACTTTTTAAACTTTTAAAAGTCAATGCAAGCTGGCATATTTTAAAAGAAAGAACACAGGCCTTTGATATTACAAAAAGGAAATTTCATAATGTTTTACAAGGCGTTTCAGATATTGGAATTGATTTTACAAAACAAGATAAAAAGATTTATTCCTCCTGGATTAAGGAAAATGCAGAAATTCTAAAAACCCCAATAAAAGAAGCAGATATTATCGTAATCGACGATCTACAACCTAACGGACTTGTTCCAATTATTAAAAAAATGAATACTAAAGCAAAAATTATCTACAGATCCCATGTTCAGCTTGAATCTCATTTAATAAAAGAAAAAGGAACAGTTCAAAATAAAGTTTGGGATTTTATTTGGAATAATATTAAAACTTGTGATTGTTTTGTAGCACATCCTATTAAAAATTTTATCCCCTCTTCTGTTCCAGTTAAAAAAGTAGTTATGATGCCTGCTGTAACAGATCCTCTGGACGGACTAAACAAAAAACTTACTGAGAAGCAAATTGATTATTACCTAAAAATTTTTAACAGGTTTCTGCTTCAATCTAATCAAAGAACACTTGATTTAAAACGCCCTTATATTATTCAAGTTGCAAGATTTGATCCTTCAAAGGGAATTCCCGATGTGCTTGATTCATATATGAAGTTAAGAAAAATGCTAAAAAAACATAATAAGGAAATTCCTCAATTGGTTATTATTGGAAATGGCTCTGTTGATGATCCAGACGGAATTCCAATTTTTAATATGACAATGCAAATATTAGGACAGATTGAATTCAAAGAAGCTGCAAAAGACATTAAGGTAATTAGATTAAGACATCTTGATCAGCTATTAAATGCTTTGGAAAGGAAATGTAAGATTGCCTTACAACTTTCGTATAAAGAAGGATTTGAAATAAAAATAACTGAGTGCCTAATGAAGGGAAAGCCAGTAATTGCTTATAAAGCAGGTGGAATTCCGCTTCAGATAATTGACGGCGTAACTGGTTATCTTACTGAAAAAGGAGATACAGATAGAGTTGCTGAATTAATGTTTGAGTTATTAACTGATGAGGAAAAATATGAAAAAATTAGCGATCAAGCTAGTCAACAATTTAGAAAAGACGTATTAACTGTTCCAAACGCACTGAGATGGTTTAATCTTTTTAACGAACTTTCTAAAAAAGGCAATGTAAAAGGATTTATGAAGCATGTCAATTAAGAATTTGCCTCATGAACATATTTTTTATATACTCTAATCAGATGTTTCAATTAGATTTTACGACAATTAATGACATTCTTATTTTATGGTTTTCTTCTCATGGAATAAAAATTTTAGGAATTTTAATTGCCTATTTTGTAATTAATAAAACAAGTCATGTTTTTATTGAAAAGGTAATTAGGAAAGCTGTTATCTCTACCAAATTTTCATCCAAAGAATCTGAAAAAAAGCGTGAAGAAACTTTAATTAGGGTTTTTGCTGCAGCTTTTAGAATTTTTCTTATCTTAATTGCCTCAATGATGATTCTTTCAGAATTTGGCATTGACACAGGACCTTTAATTGCAGGAGCAGGAATTATCGGAATTGCTCTTGGCTTTGGAGGTCAATATTTAATTAGAGATTTAATTTCCGGATTTTTCATTATTCTTGAAAATCAATACAGAGTTGGAGATGTTGTAACTTTAGACAAAACATCAGGACTTGTTGAAGATATAAATCTAAGAATGACAATTTTAAGGGATATGGACGGAACAGTGCATCATATTCCAAACGGAGAAATTAAAATTGCATCCAATCTAAGCAAAATCTTTGCAAGAGTTAATTTAGATATTGGCATTTCTTATGACGCAGATTTAGAAAAAGTGGAAAAAGTAGTAAATAGTGTAGGAAGAAACATGGCAAAAGATCCTAAATGGAAAGATCAAATTATAAAAGCTCCAAAGTTTTCAAGAGTAAACGAATTTGCAGATTCCTCTGTTGTGATTAAAATCATAGGAGAAACTAAACCCTTAAAACAATGGAGTGTTACAGGAGAACTTAGAAAAAGATTAAAAATTGCTTTTGATAAAGAAAAGATTGAAATACCTTT
>JAZDGF010000005.1:0-62316 GCA_043807135.1 Candidatus Levyibacteriota bacterium
TCATAAACACTTACGAACAGTTTTCTTGTCTTATGCAGCGGATCTTGAGTAGAATCTGTTGCATCAGAATTAAGGTTATCTCCGACTGTTCCAATTCCGTCAAGTCCTATATCAAGGGTAAGAATTGTGTTTCCAGCTGCAGGTGGAGCTGTGGAAGTAGTTGTTGCTATTGTAGTAGTGGTTGTTGCTCTTGTAGTGGTTGTGGTTGCAGGTCTTGTGGTGGTGGTTGTAGAAGTCGTGATGGTGGTACCATCACAAGAGGGGCAATTAGCGCTTATGCACGCTGCGGCATTGCCGCTTGCTTGTTCTGCAGCACAGTTAGTTGCAATACACAAAGAGCAACTCATTGGTCTTGTGGTGGTGGTTGTTGGTATACTTGCGACAAGACCACAACATACATTTCTTGATACGTTTCCGCCATCGGGTAATTCCGCATCTGGACAAGTACCTGCTATTAATTCATATATTTTATCTTTAGCAAGATTAACGCACGAAGCAGCACAAATACCATTGCAGCCAGGTGTGGTAGTGGTTGCTGCTCTTGTAGTGGTTGTTGTTACTGGTGTGCAAGGACTGCGAGAACAATCGCTTACCCCACAAGAGTGAACAACATAGCATTGATTATTTGATTGGCATTCGTTATGAGGGTTTTTTGCGCTGGGATTATTTGAATCGCATCCCAAAGTCATTGTTGTAGTAGTTCCTGGTTTTGTGGTTGTAGTAGTTTCACCGCAACAGTTATATAGCTTTGTTTCAACCCCAGTATTACGATTAACTGCTGTTTGAACATACACGCATGCTCTATTTGCAAATTGTGCGCAAAGCGCATTACAGGTTGATAATGGAGCTCTATATTCAGCGCAAGTTGTTGCTGCCCTTTGCCTTATTTCCTGTTGTTTTTGCGAAATAAAGACAGTTAGGGGGACTGCTGCAATTACTATTAAGAGGCCAATAATTCCGATAGTTCGGGAGTAAGTGGCAGAGGCAATATAGTTTCTTAACCTTTTAAAGACGCTGGGCGTCTTAATAACAGGATTATCCATTAGATTTAGCATAATAAAGCATAGATATCCTTGTCAAGGGACAATCATGCTTACTATTAGCTTAAATAATATTTAAAAAGGGAAAAAGAGCTTATTTCTTATTAATCTCCTTTTTGTGCAAGAATTTTACTACAAATAAACTGTAGTAGTACTGATTAACTGTTCTGTCGTCAAGATCAGAGTGAGTATTATTTGTTTGTTTTTTACTGTGATGCAATTATTACAATGCCTGCAGCAAGGGCAATTATAAAGACAAGAGCAATAGTAAAGTACTTAGAATGCTCAATAGAGGTTAGAAATTTTGCTTTTTGCAGAAAGCTTTTCATTTATATTATCGGTATTTTTAGCATATATAGTGCTATATTTAATGTCAAGTATTTCGTCTTTAAAAAATTATAACCTATAATAAACAGCAAAAAAAGCAAAAAATATAACCTATAGTGGCTTGATTTTCCAATATTTTTATGCTATTCTTCAAATAATGAGAGAAATATATAAAAGAGGAGGAAGACTTAAAAAGTTTACACCTTATGAATTAAAAAAAAGAGAAGAAGCTTTCCAAAATAAATCTCTAAGGGAGTTAGCGGAGGCAAAAGTAGTTATTGGTGGAAGTGCTAGTCTTGGAAAAACAGTTTTGGAGTTAAATAGTGATAATGGCAAGAATTTGGAAACTTCTACTTTGACAAATGAAATCCTAGTGTATGAGAATCCTAATTCATACGGATTTAGAAAGCTAGTAACTGCTTTCCATAAAGCTCTACGAGACTGGCTATATGAGCTTAGTCCAGATTCATTTACAGCAACCGCGGAAGATACTGAGTTAAGAAAAAGAGAAGAACAGAAAAGAAAAAGAAATCCGGAAAAATATGAAACAGTTATTTTTTCTTCACCTAATCCCTCTACATCTTAGCACTAAACAGTATAATAAAGCCTTGTTTTTTTAAGCACGATTCTGGTATAATTACTAAATCACACACATCCAGAAGATGTTCTTGAGTATTCCTCAAATAAATTTTGGATGGAGGGTTTTTCTAAATACTAGAAAGACAAAAGAACAATATGAAAGAAATTACACTAGAAGAACTTCTTGAGGCCGGTTGTCATTTTGGACACCAGGTAATAAGATCTAATCCAAAAGCTCGTGATTTTGTTTTTGAGGCAAGGGATAATATTCAAATTATTGATCTTGCAAAAACAAAGGAAGGCTTAGAAGAAGCAGCAGAATACATAAAAGAGCTTGCTGAGAAAGGCTCAACGCTTCTTGTTGTCGGAACAAAAAGACAAGCACAACAAATTGTTGAAGAAGAAGTTAAAAAAATAGGGCACTCTGAGAATAATATTTTTTATGTTACCACAAGATGGGTTGGTGGAACCTTAACCAATATAGCTGAAATCTCAAAGAATATTAAAAAGCTTAATGACATTGAGAAACTTCTTCAAGATCCCAATGAAAAAGCAAGATATACAAAAAAAGAGTTAGGTCTTTTTGAAAAAGAAAAACAAAGACTTAACAATTTATATAGTGGGATTTCAGAAATGAAAGAAAAACCAAGTGCTCTTTTTATAATTGATTCTCATATGGAACATTTGGCAGTAAAAGAAGCAAAAAGAATGAACATTCCAGTAGTTGCAATTGTTGATACAAATGCAGACCCACATGTTATTGACTATCCAATTCCTGCAAACGATGATGCAACAGGATCAGTGCAATTAATAACTTCATATGTTCTTTCTGCTTGGGAAGAAGGAAGAAAAAGTTATAAAGCCAAACTTTCTGAGAAAGCAAAGACTGAAGCAAAAAAAGAAGAGAAGAAATCTGAAGTAAAAGAAAAACCAAAAGCAAAAGAAAACGTGGCAAAGCCTAGCAAAAAAGAAGAGAAAAAGAAAAAATAATTATGACTTACATAAAACTACTTAAAAAATTAAGAGAAGAAACAAAAGCTGGAATTTCAGATTGCAAAAAAGCCCTAGAGGAATCAAAAGGAGATTACAAAAAATCTTTGGAATTTCTTAAAAAGCACGGGTTGGAAAAAGCAGATAAGAAAAAAGACAGGGAAACCTCGCAGGGTTTAGTTGAGGCATATATTCATCAAAATGGAAAAGTCGGAGCAATAGTTGAGATACTTTGTGAGACAGATTTTGTGGCAAAAACAGATGAATTCAAGAGTCTTGCTCATGAAGTTGCTATGCAGGTTTGCGCCATGAATCCAAAAGATGTTGAAACTCTTTTAAAACAGGAGTATATTAGAGATAGTTCTCTAACAATTGAAAAGTTGGTAAAAAGTACAATTGGAAAATTAGGAGAGAATATTACTGTTAAGAATATTACTCGTTTTGAAATATAATGGAAGAATTAGTTTCGTCTGCAAAGGTTAGAATGCAAAAAGTTCTTGAGGTTTTGAAAACTGATCTCTCAACTGTTAGAACAGGACGAGCAGCCCCCTCACTTGTAGAAAACATTATAGTTAGTGTTTACGGAGGAACCCAAAAACTAAAAGTAGTTGAACTTGCTCATGTCAGCTCTTCTGACTTGCAAACTCTTCAGATTGCGCCATATGACGCATCAATTATAGGTGAGCTAAATAAAGGGATAATGGAAGCAAATGTTGGCCTTACGCCAAATATAGACGGCCAAATGATTAGGATTTCAATTCCCTCTTTATCAGAAGAGAGAAGAGAAGAATTGGTTCATCTTGTTGGACAAAAACTGGAAGGTGCAAAAATTCAGATAAGACAAATTAGGCATGAAGCAATGAATGATATTAAAAAACAAGAAACAAAAAAGTTAATTAACGAAGACGAGAAAGAAAGATTAGAGAAAGAAGTTCAAAAAGAAACAGATAAAGCAATAGATCAAGTAGAAGAGTTAGGGACAAAGAAAAAAGAAGAGCTTCTTCAAGTTTAATTAATTAATACTGCTTTTAAATATTCAACACGTAAATCTTTTGCATTATTTAACTTAATATTATAGTATTGATTGGTTATCTAAATTATGCTAGTAACAATTGTTGCCATAGTAGCCGTATTAAGTATTCTAGTCCTCGTTCACGAGCTCGGACACTTCATAGTTGCAAAAATTTTAAAAATTAAGGTAGAGGAATTTGGCTTTGGGCTTCCTCCTAGGGCATTTGGAATTAAAAAAGGAGAAACAGTTTATTCTGTAAACTATCTCCCTATTGGCGGATTTGTAAAACTTTACGGAGAAGATGAAGCAGGAAGTGGCCAGTTAAAAGTTAAAGGACAAAAGGAGAAAATAAAAGATGAGAATCGTGCTTTTTTTGCAAGACCTGCCTGGCAGAGATTATTAGTTGTTATTGCAGGTGTTGTAATGAATTTCTTACTAGCCGTTTTAATAATTTCTTATCTTTTTTCAGTTGTTGGAGTTTCAATTCCGGGAGAAAAAGTTATTATAACAAGCCTTGTAGAAAATGCACCGGCTGTTAAAGCAGGACTTAAGATTGGAGACATAATTGAAGAGGTAAACGGCGTAAAAATAACCAGCGCAAAACAAATACTTGATGTCACAAAAAAACATTTAGGTGAGGAAATTAAAATAAAAGCAAAAGGAGAAGATGCAAAAGTTAAAAACATTGAAATTACCCCTAGAAAAGACTATCCGAATGACGAAGGACCAATGGGTATTGCCATTTCTCAAAATGCAGAAATTAAAAGATATCCCTGGTATGAAGCACCTTTTGTTGGAACGATGGAGGCATTAAAAATATCCTGGCTTATATTTTCAGGAATAGGCATGCTTTTGTATCAATTAGTTGTTTCTGGAAATGTTCCTAAAGACGTAGCAGGGCCAGTTGGAATTGCTCAGCTTACCGGAAGATTTGCTCAGTTGGGAATTTATCCTCTGATGTCTTTTATTTCTTTTTTCTCACTTAATCTTGCAATTTTAAATATCCTGCCAATTCCTGCTCTTGATGGAGGAAGACTTCTTTTCATATTAATAGAAGTATCAACCGGTAAAAAAGTTAATAGAAAATTTGAAGGATATGCACATGCAGCAGGTATGGCACTTTTACTTGGTCTTATTTTACTTATAACAATCCATGATTTAGTACGTCTTTTTACAGGTCAACCTATTTTGCCAAAAATTCAGTAAATGAAAAAAAATGTAAAAATTTCTTTATTTGGAATTCCTCTTGATCTAGGAGCAGAAAATTTAGGAGTGGATACCGCCCCAAAAGCCTTAAGAGAAATAGGAATTATTAAAAAACTAGAAAAATCCGGTTTAGAAATTATTGATAAAGGTGATATTAAGGTTTTAGCAAGAAAAGGATTAAAGATAGGAAGCAGGAACTTAAAATATCTTGATGAGATAATCAGAGTTTCTGAAAAAACTGCAGAAAAAGTTGACAGTGCTATTTCTTTAGGAAATAAAGTTTTGGCAATTGGAGGAGATCATGTAATTTCTTTAGGAACAATTTCTGGAGCAGCAAACGTTCTAAAAGGAGATTTAGGAATTATATACATAGATACTCACGGAGATATTAATACTGACAAAACAACTCTTTCGGGAAACATTCATGGCATGCATATTGCGTCAGTTTTAGGTTTTGGAGAAAAAAGACTTGTTGATTTGTATAAAAAAGGAAGAAAGATAAAAAAAGAAAATATTATTCTTGTTGGCGGAAATGATCTTGATAAAGAAGAAATAAATTTAATTGAAAAAGAAAATATTAAGGCTTTTACAATTACAAATCTTCTTGCAAATGGTTTAAATCCTTTATTTGAAATGATTAATAACTTAAACAAAAAAGTTAAAAATGTTTGGGTAAGCTTAGATCTAGATGTAATTGATTATATTTATGCACCTGGTGTTGGGATTCAGAATACGGGAGGGTTAACATATAGAGAGATTTCAACTATTGCAAAATATATAGGTGAAAAATGTAATGTAGTAGGAATGGATTTGGCAGAGTATAATCCGTTAAAAGATATTGATAATAAAACTGCAGAGCTTTCAATTGAGCTTTGTGCAAAAATATTTGGTTTTGATTATAGTCCATATACAAAATATATGGAGAAAAATAAATTATAAAACTTAAGATAAGCCGGTTTTGTTAGAACCGCCTGTAAATGTTCAAGAGAGGAGCTTAGCAGCTTAGCTAAGGTTAAAAAAAGGAGCTATATTTTCTAATTCTTCTAAAGATTTGACTAAGATATCCGGTTTTTCTAGCGCAAGTTGCTCATAACTAAATCTTCCTGTAGAAACAGCCAGCACTGGTATTTCGGCATCCCGCGCACATTGAATATCCTTCGGTGTATCGCCAATGATGACAAAATTTCCTACAGGAAAATCTATTCCATACTTTGCATCAATTTTTTCTTTTGCTTCGTCAACTAGTTCTACTCTTTTGTCTGTTTTATCTCCAAAAGCCCCAAAATCAAATAAGTGTTTAACTCCTGCTATTTCCAGTTTTTTCCAGGCAATTTTTTCCGGATTTCCAGTTAAAATTCCATTTGGAACACCGTTTGCTCTAAAGTGCTCAGCTAACTTTCTTACACCAGGAAGGGCAGAATAATCTTTGGATTTTACTCTTTGCATAAAATAATCATTCATTACTTTTAACATCTGGGGAAATTTTTCCATGACTTGAGGTTTTGTTAATCCATGCAGCTTTAATACTTCAATTATTAGTTGCATATCTGTCATACCGTCGTTTACTATTTGGCTTTTTAGGGTCCCTACTTCGTAAACTTGTTTCAACGCTACATTGGTTGCTTCATCATGTAGTTTGTTTGCTGCAGAAAAAACTGTACCGTCTAAATCAAAAAGTGCAACTTTTGATTTAACGATTTTTTTAGGATTAAATTTCATTCTTTTTGTCAATTTGATTATACAACACACCTACTTTAAATACATTTCAAAAATGATATACTAATATTGTGAAATATTCACAACTTTTTGGAAAAACAATTAAAGCGTCACCAAAAGATGAGGTTTCTGTTAATGCAAAGCTTTTGTTAAAAGCAGGCTTTATCGATAAGCTTATGGCAGGATCTTATTCTCTTTTGCCATTAGGTTTTAGGGTTAAGGAAAAGATAGAACAAATAGTAAGAGAAGAAATGAATGCAACCGGAGCTTTAGAAATGCTGATGCCTCTTTTGCACCCTAAGAATATTTGGAATGAAACAGGGCGCTGGGACAGCGCAAAAGAAGTAATGTATCAGTTTGGAAAAGATGATAAAGAATATGCCCTGTCTTTTACTCACGAAGAGATAGTTGTTGATTTAATAAGAAAGCATATTTCAAGTTATAAAGATTTTCCTGTAAAAATTTACCATTTTTCAACCAAATTTAGAAGTGAGCTTAGGGCAAAATCAGGAATTTTAAGAGGAAAAGAATTTCTTATGAAAGATCTTTACAGCCTGCATTCATCAGAAAAAGATTTGGATGATTATTATTGGAAAATATCCGATGCATATATAAAAGTATTTAGAAGAATAGGTTTTGAGGTAAAAATTGCAGAAGCATCTGGCGGAGTTTTTACAGACAATAAAACACATGAATACCAAGTTTTATGCAAAACAGGTGAAGATGTAATTCTTTACTGCAAAGACTGTGAGTTTGCACAGAATAAAGAAATTGCAGAGGTTAAGGAAAAAGACAAGTGCCCAAAATGTAAAGGAGAAATTAAGTTGGGAAAGGCAATTGAAGCAGGTAATATTTTCCGTTTCGGAACCTATTACAGTGAAAAAATGGGTGCTTCATATACGGACAAGGACGGAAAAAGAAAATATCCGTATTTCGGCAGCTATGGCATTGGAATTACCAGACTTATTGGAATTGCAGTTGAATTATTTCATGATGAAAAGGGAATTATTTGGCCAAAAACAATTGCACCATATCAAGTTCATTTAATAGGACTTAATAAGGAAGCGGAGGAGGTTTATAAAAAACTTGTAAAACATGGAATTGAGGTTCTTTTTGATGATAGGGAAAATGTTTCTCCCGGTCAGAAATTTGCGGACTGTGATTTAATTGGTATTCCAATTCGTTTAGTTGTAAGTGATAAAACTAAAGATAGAATTGAAGTAAAAGAAAGAACATCAAAAGAAACAGAGATAATTAACCTTGAGGATGTTTATAAAAGACTAGGGGTTTAAAAGCGGAACTTTTAAGTCAAACATTATTACCCACACTATTCCATAGATTGCAAAAAATACAATTATAGCTAGAAAAATAAGCAAGGCCTTAGGCCTTGATTTTTTTGGAGCAATTGATTTTTGTAAAGAACTGGTAGGAGCAGATGCTTGAGGAGTAGGATTTGAAGGCTGTTGGGGTGCAGCCGCTTGATGCTGTTGAGCAGGATTTACAGTTGTTCCCATAACTCTGTCATATGCTGCTTTTAGCTTGGGATCAAGTTGTGGATTGTTTTTATCCATAAGGCAGAATACAGTATATTTATATAGTTAACTATTCTTCAATATTTGTCAAGAGTACTTCCTTTTAGATATTAAAAATTGTATACTTAAAAAAATCTTAAAAATAAAAAGTTTATGAAAATTATAGTAACTCATGTATCACCTGACTTAGATGGAATTGCCTCAATTTGGCTTGTTAAAAAATATTTGCCTGGTTGGAATGAGGCCGTATGTAAGTTTGTTTCAGCAGGAAAAAGATTAAAAGGGTTTGAAAACACAGAAAGAATTATTGAAACAAATGGAAAAGATGAAGTAATCCATGTTGATACAGGACTTGGTCCGCTTGATCATCACCAGATAGATTCTGTAGCAATAAGTGCAATAAGTCTTACCAAGGATTATGTCTTAAAAGAATATTCAAGGTCAAATCCGGAAATGGTAAAGCATGATAAATGGAAATACAAAAAAGAAGCAATTGCAAGAATGGCAAAAGTTATTATAGATATAGATCACTTTCAAGAAATTTTCTGGCAGGATCCTGCAAATGATCATCATGAGTTTGGCCTTTTAAATATTTTAGACGGCTTAAAAATTGAAAAACCAAATCAGGATAAGCAATATGTAGAGTTTGGGTGTAAAGCTCTTGATGCGCTTTTGCATGAGTTTGAAAACAAGATATGGGCAGAAGATGAAATAAAAAATAAAGGTATTATTTTTGAAACAAGCTTTGGAAAGGGAATAGGATTGGAAACAATAAACGATGAAGTAGTAAAACTTGCTCAGAAAATGGGATTTTTAATCGTTGTAAGAAAAGATCCAAGAAAAGGATACGCTAGAATTAAAACAATGCCTGATTCTGAAAAGAAAAAGAATTCTATTGATTTAACACCAGTTTATAATAAATTAAAATCCCTAGATCCTGATGCTCATTGGTTTTTACATATTTCAAAAAAAATGCTTTTAAACGGATCAAGTAAATCACCGGATTTTAAACCAACAAAACTAAGCCTTGCTGATATCATAAAAGAACTTGAAAAGCTATAAAAATTTAAAATGACTGATTGTATTTTTTGTAAAATTAGAGATAAAATAATTCCAAAAGATTTTATATATGAAGACGAGAACGTAATGGTTTTTCCTGATGTGAATCCAATTAAACAAGTGCATCTTTTGATTATTTCAAAAGAGCATATTACTGATTTTTCAAAATTAGAAGATAATGATTTAACAAATTCTCTAAGAGAAGTTATTCAAAAAATGATTAAACAGGAAAAATTGGAAGACAGAGGATATAGAGTTACCATTAACGGTGGTGGTGCGCAAATTATTAATCATTTACACATCCATCTGCTCGGACCATTGGGGAAAAATGTAAAGATGTAATTATTTTCTTTACACTTCTTAAAGATTAAGGTAAAATATAAGCTAAATAAGACAAGCCCGTTTAATTTAGCGTGCAGTTTTTATTAAAAACGAAATTTAAATAGATAAAAGGGAGGTGTTTTATATTATGGTAGTAGTAAAAAAGAGACCAGGAGACAGTGACGATGTTCTAATCAGAAAGTTTTCAAGGAAAGTTCTTTCTGAAGGAATTCTACAGGAAGCAAAAAGAAGAGAATTTCATCTTAAGCCATCTCTTGCAAAGAAATTAAAGCAAGAAGAATCCCGAAAAACCCGAAAACTTTGGTCAACAGGAGTGATTAAATAATAATGAACATTAAGGTTCCAATATTTGTTGAGAGTAGATATAGGGTTAATCGAAAAAGAATAAAATCTACTGTTATAAATCTTCTAAACAAACATTCAATAATGGGTTCTGTAGAAATTTCGGTTGCAATCATAGGTGATCGGAAAATGCGGGAGTTAAGTAAAAAATATAAGGGAGAAGATAAAACCAGAAATATTCTTTCTTTTCCTCAAACCGAGGGAGGGTTTGCAAAAAATTCTGTAAACAGTTTAAGACTTGGTGATATTCTTATCTCTTACCCCGAAGTTATAAGGGAAGCATCAAAAGAGGAAGTTTTAGTAGATGATAAAATCGATGAATTAGTAAATCATGGCCTTCTACATCTGTTAGGAATTCATCATGGGTAAGCTTTCTTATGATTTTGCTATTTATACAGGTTAATTATTTGATGGTATTTAGAGTTAAAAGCTGGTAATATTACTACACAGAAAAATTATGGTTTTTTATAGAAAATATAGGCCTCAAACAATAGAAGAGCTTGACAGTACGGATGTAAGAGATACTTTGTATTCTGTTTTTACAGCCAAGTCAGTACCACACGCATTCCTCTTTACAGGACCAAAGGGTTTGGGTAAGACTTCAGCTGCAAGAATAATTGCAAAAATTATAAATTGTGAGAAGAACAAAAAGGATGTAAAAGATAAAAAGTTAATAACAAATGAAAGCGTTGAGCCTTGCAATAAATGCATACAGTGTACGTCTGTTACCAGTGGAACAAATATAGATATTTTAGAAATTGATGGTGCATCGAACAGAGGAATTGATGAAATTAGAGATCTTCGTGACAAAATAAGACTATCTCCTGCATTAGCTTCAAAAAAAGTTTACATAATCGATGAAGTTCATATGCTTACAACAGAAGCTTTTAACGCTCTCTTAAAAACACTTGAAGAACCTCCTAGTCATGCTATCTTTATTCTTTGCACAACAGAACCGCATAAAGTCCCTGAAACAATTTCTTCCAGATGTTTTCAGATTTCTTTTATGAGAGCAACTAATGAAGAGCTTTTAAGATCTTTTCAAAGAATTGCAAAAAATGAAAAGATTGCAATTGATAAAGATGCACTTAGTTTAATCGCGAATATGTCAGATGGGAGTTTTAGAGATGGAGTAAAAATACTTGAGCAGATAAGGTCTTTGGTAAAGGATGAAAAAATTACAAAAGAACTGGTTGAAAAAAAATACAAGAGTTCAAATATTAATCAATATGTTTTACAAATGCTTGAAAATTTAGCAAATAAAGATCTTAAAAAAAGTCTTGTTTTAATCTCAGAAGTTACCAAGCAGGGGATTGATTTAAAATATCTAACAGAATCTCTTGCTGAAAAGATTCACAAAATTCTTCTTGTAAAAGTAGGAGTTTTAGAAAAAGAGGAAAAATTACCAATAGACTTTTCTATGGAAGAAATTAAAAAGCTTGCAATGCTTTTAGAGAAAACAGCATATGATCTTAAGTACACAGTTTTACCCCAGCTACCGCTTGAGTTATTAATTATGGAGTGGTGTGAAGAGCCTAAGGAAAAAGTTACAAAAGATTTAAACATTCCAATTGAAAATAGTAAAGCAAAACCAATCTTGCTAACTAGCAAGCAGTCAATAAATACAAATACTGATAATGATATTTGGCAAAGATTAATTGATAAAGTAAAAACACATAATCATTCTATTGCAGGAGTTTTAAGAGGGGGAAGTTTAAAAAGCTGGGAAGACGGAAAAGTAATAATTGAAACAAACTTTAAGTTTCATAAAGAGAAATTAGATGAAGCAAAGGAAATTCTTGAAGAAGCATGTGAAGAGATTAGTGGAAAAAAGGCAAATGTTTCGATATTATTAAAAGATAAATAATATTTAAAAGGGGGTGATCTTATGTTTAATCCATTAGGACAATTAGGAGAGTTAAAAAAAATGCGAGATGAAGCAACGAGAATTCAAAGACTTCTTCAAGCAGAAGAGGTAAGTGTTGAGAAAAACGGCATTGAGATTTTAATTACTGGAGATCAAAAAATAAAAGAAATTAAAACT
This sequence comes from Candidatus Levyibacteriota bacterium, assembly GCA_043807135.1. Classification (GTDB taxonomy): domain Bacteria; phylum Patescibacteriota; class Microgenomatia; order Levybacterales; family UBA12049. The sequence goes on from JAZDGF010000005.1 coordinate 12,190, forward strand.
AACGGAAGATCAGACAATGATATTAAAGAAGCAATTAATGAAGCCGTTAAAAAATCTCAAGAAGTAGCTGCAAAAAAACTAGCTCAATCCGGAGGCGGATTAAGTGGTCTTTTAGGTGGAAAATAAAAGATTTATCCTTGTCAAGACAATATTTGCTTAAAACAAATTTCAATAGTAGAATAAATTAATGAAGATTTTTAGCGGTTTTTCAAACAAATCTCTTTCCGAAAAGATTGCAAAAGAACTTGGTCAAAAACTCGCTAAGCTTGATATTTTTATTTTCCCCGATGATGAAAGAAGAATTAGAGTAATGGAAAGGGTCTTAGACCTTGATACTGTTGTTGTTGAATCTACTAATAAACCTGCAGAAAAAAACTATATGGAGCTTTTCTTTATAGTAGATGCTTTAAAAAGAAGTGGGGCAAAAAAAGTAACTGCAGTTATACCGTATCTTGGTTATCAAAGACAAGACCATGTGTTTAGAAGTGGCGAAGCAGTTTCACTGGCAGTTATTATTAGAACGCTTGAAGCAGTTGGAGTAGACAAGATGATTTCCTTTGACATGCATACACCAAGAGTTCCTGATCTTTTTAAAATTCCTGTTGCTCACTTAAGCGCACTTCCTCTTTTTGCAGAAAAAATAAAAAAAATAGATGGTAAAAACGGGATTTTAATATCTCCTGATATGGGTGGAATAAGAAGAATAAAAATATTATCAGAGTTATTAAATGGAATGCCTTTCGGAAGTATTGAAAAGAACAGAAATTTAGAAACAGGTTACGTAATGTCAGAAAAGATAATGGGAGATGTTAAAGGAAAAAATGTTTACATTGTTGACGATATGATTTCAACAGGTGGAACTATTTTAGCAGCTTGCAATTTACTTGAAAAAAAAGGTGCAAAAAGTATTTATGTTTTTGCAACTCATGCTGTCTTTTCTAAAAAAGCAGTACAAATCTTGAAAAAAGCAAAAGCAGAAAAAGTATTTATTACTGACACAATTGGAATTCCTGAGAGAAATAAATTTGAGAACTTGGAAATACTCTCCGTAGCAGGTATAATTGCAAAAGAACTTAAATCTTAAAATTACATCTTAGGTTTAGACAATCTAATAAACGTATGAAAATTCCAAAGGCAATACAAAACTTAATTGATTCTTTTGAAAAATTACCGGGTATTGGTCCGAAAAGTGCACAAAGACTAACTTTTTACTTATTACATGTTCCGCAAATAGAATTGGATAAGTTTGCAAATTCTTTAGAATCATTAAAAAAAGATACAGTGCTTTGTTCACTTTGCCAAATGATTGGAGAGAGTGATCCTTGCGGAATTTGTCAAGAAAGTGATAGAGATGGATCTATAATTTGTGTTGTTGAACAACCCTTAGATGTACTTGCACTTGAAAAAGGTAGAAGGTTTAAAGGAAAGTATCATGTATTGCATGGGAAAATAGATCCACTTAATAATATCGGTCCAGATGAAATCTTTATTGATAAATTATTTATAAGAATTAAAGATAATAAAGATAAAATTAAAGAGATAGTTTTAGCAACTAATCCAACTATGGAAGGTGAAGCAACTGCAATGTATATTGCAAAAAATATTAAAAATAATATTAATAATAGTAAGGGCAGTAAAATTAAAATAACTAGGATTGGCAGAGGTCTACCAATCGGAGCAGATTTGGAGTATGCTGATGAAACAACCTTGCAAAGAGCAATGGAAGGAAGAATGGAGTATTAAATAAAGATGGATGATGGTAAAAAATTTTTAGGAAAACTTGGTAAAGGAATTGGAAAAACAGTTGGATCTGAGATAAAAAATATTGCTAATTCAACTATGGAGCAGATTGATGCTTTGCCGCCTAAAACAAAAGAAGGAGAAGAAAAGTCTAAAACAAATACAAAAAAACCTGTTGACCAAAAAGAAAGAGAGCAATTAATAGAGGGTTTATATGGAAAAAGTGAAAATGATGATAAATCAAGTAAAACAGAACAAACTCAAGAAGATCCTGTCGCTCAAAAACAAGAAGCAGAAAAAAGTGACGCGCTAGCTCAGGAGGAAAAATTAAAAAAACAAAAATTGGAGCAGTTAAGATCACAACTTCATCAGGAAGCACAAAGATTGGGAGTGCCTGAAAAAAGAGAAGAAACTGTTCAAGATAGACTTGAAGAAGAAGATGCCAAAGATGATCAAAAGAAGCAAATGGAAGCAATTGAAGTACGTAAAAAAGCGCCAATTACACCTCCTAGAAAAGGACCAGAAAGGAAGTTGGGAATAGGAGGGTAAAAAAATTAATGAATATGTTAAGAATTTATAATACTCTAACAAGAAAAATAGAAGATTTTCAGCCGATAGATTCTCCAAATGTTGGGATGTATGCTTGCGGACCAACAGTTTATGACTATTTACATATCGGTAATATGCGAAGGTATGTTGGTGATGATATTTTAGTAAGGATTTTAGAATATGATGGATATAAAGTAAAACACGTTATAAACATTACTGATGTTGGACATCTTGTCTCAGATCAAGATACGGGTGAGGATAAGATGGAAAAAGGAGCAAAGAAATACGATATGAGTGTTTCAGATATTTCCAAGAAATTTGAAACTGCGTTTTTTAAAGATTGGGAAGCACTTAATCTAAAAGATCCGGTAGAAATAATGCATGCAACAGATTATATAAAAGATCAGCTTGAATTAATTCAAGTATTGGAAGAAAAAGGTTATACATATAAGACAGATGATGGGATATATTTTGATACTTCAAAATTTGCAGATTATAATAAACTTTCAAAACAAATAATTGAAGAATTGAAGCCGGGATCAAGAATAAAAATGGTTAAAGGAAAAAAGAATTCAACTGACTTTGCTTTATGGAAGTTTTCTCCTAAAAATACTAAAAGACAAATGGAATGGAAAAGTCCTTGGGGAATAGGTTTCCCAGGTTGGCATTTGGAATGCAGTACAATGTCTATGAAAGCCTTGGGTATAAATTTTGATATTCATACAGGAGGAATAGATCATATTAGCGTTCATCACACAAATGAAATTGCTCAATCAGAAGCAGCAAGTAGCAAGCAATTCGTAAATTATTGGGTTCACCATGCATTCCTAGCTGTTGAAGATGAAAAAATGAGCAAAAGTTTAGATAACTTTTATAGAGTAAAAGATATTGTAAAAAAAGGTTATGATCCTCTTTCACTTCGTTATCTATTTCTGCAAGCTCATTACAGACAAGAAATGAATTTTACATTTGAGGCGCTTGGGGCATCGCATAAAGCATTAAATAGATTAAGAGATGAGCTTATTGAATTAGGAGAACCTGCAGATAGAGGATGCGAGGAATATGATAATAAGTTTTTTGCAGCAATAAATGAGGATTTAAACATGCCAAAAGCACTTGCAGTTGTTTGGGGGTTGTTAAAGTCAAGTTGCAGTAATTCAAAAAAAGCAAAGAGTATTTTAAGTTACGATAAAATTTTAGGACTTAAACTTGACAGAGTAAAAGAAACTAGAGGAAAGAAATTGGAAATTCCTGAAGAAGTAATAAGAATGGTTAACGAGAGAGAAAAATTAAGAAAACAAAGAAGGTTTCACTTAGCAGATCAATTAAGAAATAAAATTAAAAAAATGGGATATGAAGTTGAAGACGGCAAAAAAGGTATTAAAATAATTCCTGTTTAAACTCTTTTTAAAACTTTTTTAACAGCAGTAACTATTTCATTTTTATCCATTTTGTATTTTTTCAAAAGATCTTTTGCATTTCCTGATTCTGCAAATGTATTTTTAAGTCCAATAAATTCAACAGGAGCAGGGTAGTTCTGAACAAGTATCTCTGAAATAATACCTCCTAAACCACCCTCTACTTGATGATCTTCACAAGTTACTGCACTTTTAGTTTTTTTAACATGTCTTACTATTTCTTCTTCATCAATTGGCTTTAGAGAAGAAACATTAGCAACTAATACATCAATATTTTGTTTTTCCAACTCTTTTGCTGCCAGGAGTGCTTGATAAAGCATATGTCCAGTTGCAAAAATAACAGTTTTAGGATTTTTACAAGTCCAAAAAACCTGTATTTTTTCTGAAAACGGGGTTTTTTCAGTTGTAATTATCGGAGTTTTTTCTCTTGAAAATCTTAAATAAACAGGACCATTTATACTAGCTGCTCTTAAGGTAATTTTTTCTGCTTCAATACTGTCGCAGGGAATTAAAATATTTATCCCCGGCCAAGCTCTTATAGAAGAAATATCTTCTGTTGCTTGATGAGTTACTCCATCTGCACCGGTAACAATTCCTGCATGGTGTCCTGCAATTTTTACATTAGCTCTGTTATAGATAATACTTGTTCTAATAGTTTCCCAGTTTTTTCCAGGAGAAAACATAGCAAATGAAGTTATAAAGGGAATTTTCCCGGAAACTGCAAGGCCTGCTGCAATAGCTGCCATGTTTTGTTCAGCAACTCCGCATTCGATAAAACGGTTGGGATATTTTTCTAAAAATGCATCAACCTTACATGACTCGGCAAGATCTGCAGATAAAACAACAACATTTTTATTTTTTTCTCCCAAAAGCATTATTGCTTTTCCAAAGCCGTCTCTAGTTGCTTTTTTTTCTTCCTCTTTATTAAATAAATTTTTATTTAGCTTTAAATAAGGATTTAACATATTATTTTTTCTTGTGTATAATCATTTCTCTAAGTGCAAGAAGTTCATCTATCGCTCTTTTTGCCTCCTCTTTGTTTGGTGTTTTACCATGCCACTTATAATCATTTTCCATAAATGATACTCCCATTCCCGGAACAGTATTGGCAATAATTACAGTTGGTTTATTTTTTTCAGCTTTTACTTTAGAGATAGTTTCAATAATCTCTTTAATATTATTTCCGTTTGTTTCCAAAACATTCCAATTAAATGCTAAATACTTTTCTTTTAATGGTTCAAGAGACATTACATCTTTTACATATCCACTTATTTGAATATTATTTCTGTCGATAATTTGAATTAAATTATTCAGTTTATTTTTACCGGCAAACATAGCAGCTTCCCAATGATTTCCTTCTTGGTGTTCTCCGTCTGAGGTTAAACAAAAGATTTGGTATTTTGCTTTATCCATTTTTGCAGCCAGTGCCATTCCTATTGCCTGTGATAAACCTTCTCCTAAAGGACCTGAAGTTGTTTCTATTCCTGGTAGAGAAGTGCGGTGCGGATGTCCTTGCAGACGAGACCCTATTTTTCTTAGTGTTTTTAATTCTTTTATGGGAAAATATCCTGACATTGCAAGGCAAACGTATTGAACAGGGCAAATATGTCCATTGGAAAGAACTAATCTGTCACGATTTTTCCATAAGGGTTTTCTAGGATTATGTTTTAGAGCGTAAAAGTAAAGAGAAGTAAAAACATCCGCCATTCCTAAAGAACCTCCCGGATGTCCTGATCCCGCTTCAAGTAGAGACGTAATAATAAGGCGGCGGACTTTATTTGCAGTTAGTTCCAGTTGTTTAATCTTTTTAGTATTTGGAAGCATTGTCTATCTATAATACCAATAACCCTATCTTTTATCAAAAGCAAAAATTGCCTCTTTACATGAATTAAAAATTTCTGTTAGAATAATCAGCATGGCGCTAAAAAAGTCAATTAAGAAATCTTCCTCAGTAGTAGCTAAGAAAATAATTGCAAAGCCAGCAATTGCGCAAAATTTACCTTTAAAAAAAGCATCTCTTCCTTTTGTTTCAGCGATGGGTCTTTCTAGAAAAAAAGCAGGAATTGCCTTGATAATAATTGTTCTAATAGTTCTTTTAGTTGTTTTTAGAAATCAATTTGTTGTTGCAACCGTAAATGGACAACCGATATCAAGATTTGCTTTAATTGGTGAGCTTGAGAGGCAAGCAGGAAAAACTACTCTGGATGTATTAATTACTAAAACTTTAATAAAACAAGAGGCAGAGAAAAGAAACATATCTGTAAGTGATAAAGAGCTTAATGATGAAGCAAAGAAAATAGAAGATAGCCTTAAAGAACAAGGACAGGATCTAGATACTTTACTAGCTGGTCAGGGAATGAGCAGGTCAGAGTTTATGGGACAAATTAAAATTCAGGTATTAGTAAAAAAGATGCTTATTGATGAAACAAAAGTAACAGATAAGGAAATAGATGATTATTTGGAGAAAAATAAAGCTTCAATGCCTGAAGATATGGAAGAGGGAAAACTTAAGGGTGAGGTAAAAACTCAGCTTGAGCAGCAAAAATTAAGTGAAACATCAAATAAACTGGTAACTGAATTAAGAGAAAAAGCAAAAATAAACCGTTATTTAAACCTCGAATAACCTCTAGTTAAATTGCTACGGTTTGCATATGTTTAATAACTTGACATAAGTATAAAAATCTGCCTATCCTAAAAGTAAGGATTAACTAAGGGGGTGATGCTACATGAAATCTTTAAAAACACTCGCTTTTATCCTAGTTGTAATAGGTGGTTTAAACTGGGGGTTAGTTGGACTGTTTGACTTCAACCTTGTTAACTCAATTTTTGGAGCAATGCAAACCGTTGAAACTTTAATATATATCTTGGTTGGTCTTTCAGCAGTTTACATGCTTGCTACATATAAGTGGAAATAGGATAAAATCAGAAATAAAAGAAGACTTAAATTTTCCCTTTAATATTACGTAGTGTTTGTGTATAATAGCTGCGTGGATAAAAAGTTTATCATTATAATGATTGTTGTTGCAGGTCTTTTGGCAACAGCGCTAATTCTTCAAGATAAAACAAATAAAGAAACTCCTTTAACTGTTTTGGATAAGCTAAATGCTACTCCGAGTCCAGCTGTTGGGTCAAAAGCACAATTTACTACTCCGGCGCCTACTCTAACTCCAATTCCAACAAAGCCTTTAGAAGCATCTCCTTCTTCAATGGAAACATTAGATGGAGGTCTTATGATTGGTAGTATTAGAAAAGGAACTGGAAAAGAAGTAAAATCAGGTGATACAATTGTTGTAAACTATACTGGTGCACTTGAGAATGGTACAAAATTTGACAGCTCATATGATCGGGGTCAGGCTATAGAAGTCCAAATTGGCGCAGGTAAAGTGATAAAAGGTTGGGATTTAGGGGTAATTGGTATGAAAGAAGGAGGAATAAGAAGGCTTGTTATTCCGAGCGATTTAGGTTATGGTTCAGCTGGAGCAGGAAACGGATTAATTCCTCCGAATGCAACTCTTATTTTTGATGTAGAAGTACTTGAAATAAAGTGAAAATTTTAGTTAATGTTAAAACAGGAGCAAAAAAAGCACAAGTAATAATTTTAGACGCAAAACATTTTGCAGTTCATATTACCAAGGCTCCTGAAAAGGGAAAAGCAAATGATGCAGTTATTAAAGCGCTTTCAAGGAATTTAAAGATTAGTCCGTCAAGGATAATTCTTTTAAGAGGAGAGAGATCAAAAAGTAAGCTTTTTGAAATTACATAATATGACAAACGGAGAAATATTATACGGTAACAAATCAAGAAGAAATATAATTCTATTTATTATTAGCATTATTGTTCTTACGTTAATTGTCCTAGGTGTTGCGTTTTTCTATAAAGATTCATTTATTAAAAGCAGTGATGACAGTAAGACAAAAAGTGAGAGTAAAACAGTTAGTCCAACTTCAACTAATTCTCCAACCCCAATTCCAACTAAAACAGAAATAGATAAATCAAAATATTCAATAAAGATTTTAAATGGAAGTGGTATAGCTGGGGAAGCAGGAAGAGCAAGGAAATATCTTGAAGATGAAGGATATGAAGTTTCCTCGGTTGGAAATGCAGATGAATTTGACCATAAAGAATCTATATTGGAAACAGAAGAAAATATTGATGAGGACTTCTTAAGTGAGCTAAAAACCTTTATAGCCAAAAAATATGCACTTGAAGATACAGTTGAAGCTTCAGCAGATACTAAGAATATAGTTTTAATTATTGGACAAACAAAAGCAGAATAGTTTTAAATATTAGTAATTTATAATATATGCTTATCCGTGGTGTTCTAAAGCTTCAGTAGCGTCTGCTTCCTCTTTAGTTTTATGAACAGTTCCTTCTGGATGATGAGCAGGAGAATAGGTTGTAATAATCTTCATAGCATTATTTCCAACAGTTACAAAATTATGTTCAACTCCTGCATTAACTAAAACTAAATCTCCTTTTCTAAATGGTTTTTCTTCTCCGTTTAGAATAACTTTTCCTTCTCCGTCAACAAGGTATAGAATTTGGTCATTATCAGTGTGTATTTCCATGCCAATATCGGTATTTGGTGGAATACTCATAATAACTACTTGAGTGTGTTGACCGGTTTCTAAAACTTGTCTGAAGTATGTATTGTCCTTTGCTTTTTGTTCAATATTATCTACTGTACCCTTCATAATTTATACCTTAAATTTACTCTTTTTAGTAAAAAATGTCAAGATAAATTAACTTAGGATAGTCACACTTAATAGTTTTGGAAATTATCATCTAGAATTAGCTAAATCATAACCTTGTAGTATCACACATAGCCTCAGGACAATTTTAGAATAGGAAATTTAGCCTCAAATTATTTCGTAATATAAACATTTGTGTGCCATTTCCATTATTCTCTAAGTATCTTCTAATAAACAATTTCTGCTTTAAAGTCATTAATCATCCATATCATTTAGGAGATCTTCCAAATATTATTGTAGACAAAGAGAGGAATGGATATCTTGAAGCAATTTCTACAAGATTTACTCTTTCAGATGGTCCGTTATGTATCTTTAATGATGGTGGTTCATCAATTATGATTCATGCACACAAAGATCCTTACCACGCAGGAGATCATGGTTCCGGAGTCTCCGGAGGGCCCAGAATGGGCTGCGGAGTAATTAAAAAGATCTAGTTCTTCCAGGGCTTGAGATTAGCTTAGTATTTTTGTATAATCGTTGAATGTCAAATTGCGAAAGAGCAGGTATTCCAAGACCTTTACTGGCCATTGATACAAATGGAAGAAACATAGGAAGACGTGTGCATCCAATGTTGGAAATTGTTGATAGAAGAATGGACCGTAGCAATAGAGAAATAGATGATACAAATCTTGATGAACTTCGTGAACCTTCTCTCGTAAACTTTAGTGATGAAATATTTGATACACTTTTTGTAAGAGGAAGTAATCTACTTTTCAAAAATAGGGATAAATTTAAAGGATTGTCTTCTAAGACTAGATTTGAGTTAATGGAAAATTATGTTCGTGGTCTTTGTTTGGGTATGGGGATAATAAATACTCTTGCCCTTGAGTATTCAGTAAGATTTTCAGTGTTACGAGAAGCAGTAGGATACAATGCTATTGCTGGTTATATGTCAGAATATACAGCTGAACCTTTGGAAAAAAAACAATCAAATTCTGATTTTAAAAGAAGAAAAAAAGATATTTTACCAGAAAAATTAATAGAAGCTTTTTTTAAGAAAACCTCCGATTATATTTCCGGATCTAATGATTTCTGGGTAGATACAATACTTAAGTACGATTTACCTGATTTGACAGAGTGCTTTGATCAAGCATCAGCTAGTGGCAGAGCAGCCTTAAAAGGTGTAATTGATATCTACTCAATTATTAAAAAGCAGCAAGAGATAGACGAAATAAAAAATTAGAAGAATAGCTATAAATTGTTTGAAACTAAAGATTGTAAGGTATTTTACTAATCTGATATAATTAGACAGTAAGTCTTTTGAACCCCTCATAAGATTAATTTCAAAATGAACAGGATTAGAAATAATAAAAAATTATTTATTGTTGCGCTTATTGCGGTTGTTAATGCATTGGGATACGGAATTATTATTCCTATTTTATATTCTTATTCCCAACGTTTTGGATTAACTGATTTTCAAAATGGAATGTTATTTTCCGTTTTTTCCATCTGTCAATTTATTGCAGCCCCTTTTATAGGAAGATTTTCTGATAAATACGGAAGAAGACCGCTTTTACTTATTTCTATTTTTGGAACAGCAGTATCCTTTTTTATAATGGGCTTTGCACAAAATGTTTTTATGCTGTTTTTTGCAAGAGCTTTAGATGGAATAACAGCAGGGAATATTACGGTAGTTTCTGCCATCATTTCTGATACTACATCTGAAAAAAACAGGGCGAAAGGCTTTGGAATAATTGGTGCATCTTTTGGTTTTGGTTTTGTTTTCGGACCGGCAATTTCTGCTTTAACAATCGGAATTTCTGATGCTCTTCCTTTTATGATTGCAGGAATAGTTTCTCTAGTTGCTTTTTTTATGACGTATATAATTTTACCTGAAACAAATAAGCATTTGGGAGAAATTAAAAAAAGTAAGATTTTTGATTTTACAAAGATGTTTAGAGCGCTGGGAGATAAAAATATCGGACCAACTCTTTTAATTTCATTTTTCTACTTTTTGTCCTTTTCAATGTATATTTATACCTTTCAGCCTTTTGCATTGAAATCTTTAAAAATGACCGTTAGCCAAATTTCAATTTTATTTACTGTGTTTGGAGCTATTGGCATTTTTGCCCAAGGGTTTTTTATTCCTGCTGTAACTAAATATTTAGGACTAAAAAAGACTTATTCTACAGCAATATTTTTGGTTTCTTTAGCATTTGTTGTTATGTATTTTGTAACAAGCATGGTACAATTTTTTATTATTTCAATAATCTTTAGTCTTTCTCACTCATTTGTTAGTCCTTTAACACAAACAGTTTTATCAAAAGAAACAGATTCAAAATCACAAGGATCAATTTTTGGACTTAACTCTTCGTATATGAGTATGGGGCAGATGATTGGTCCTATCCTAGGAGGATCCCTTGCAACATTTGCTGTTCATTATCCGTTTTTAGCAGGTAGTTTTTTTGTAGCAATTAGTTTTATACTTTCCTTAAAAGTATTAAAACCGGGAGTTAGAAAAGAATCAGCGTTTTAGTTTAATGAATATTAGTAGCTTAAAAAGTCAATCAAGTAGAAAAATAATTATAATCTTTCTTTTCATAATAATTATTTGTCTAATAATACTGGGTTTCCTTTTATTAGGAAAAAAGAGTAATTCAGTTTTTGAAAAAATGATTTCTATGAATATCTTTAGCCAGGAAAATGAGCTATCTTCTGCCTCATTTCCATTTAAAGAATTAACAATTCCCTATTTAAGAAGCAAAACATATAGCAGCAAACTTAACAATCTTTCTTTTGTTTCTGATAATTCTTTGTACACAGAATACACTACCAGTTATTCTTCGGATGGATTAAAAATAAACGGATTGTTAACTATTCCAAAAGAAGACAAGCCTAAGAATGGTTTTCCTGCGATTGTATTCGTGCATGGATATATTTCGCCTATTCAGTATGAAACCCTTAAAAATTATGAATCCTATGTAGATTATTTTGCTCAAAAAGGTTACGTTGTTTTTAAGATTGATTTTAGAGGTCATGCTAATTCTGAGGGAGAGGCAAGTGGAGCATATTATTCCTCAGATTACATAATTGATATTTTAAATGCTTATTCTGCTTTGCAAAATTCAGATTTTGTAAATAAAGATAAGATTGGACTTTGGGGGCATAGTATGGCAGGGAATCTAGTTATGAGAAGCCTTGCAGCTAGCCCTAATATTTCTGCAATAGTTATTTGGGCAGGAGCAGTATATACATACGAAGATTTTTCAGAATTTGGAATTCAGGATAATAGTTATCGTGCTCCGGGAACTTCAACTCAAAGACAGAAAAGAAGACAAGAACTTTTTGATACTTATGGACGGTTTAGTAAAGATAGTGAGTTTTGGAAACAAGTTGCTGCTACAAATTATTTAGGGGATATAAAAGGTGCGATACAAATTAATCATGCTACTGATGATGAGGTTGTAAAAATAGAGTATAGTAGAAACTTAAATAAAATACTAAATGAAACTAAAATTCCGCATGAGCTAAATGAATATCCAAGCGGAGGACATAATATCTCAGATGAAAGTTTTGATACTGCTATGCAAAACAGTGTTAATTTTTTTGATAAATACTTAAAGTGATTAATTGATCAAGTTAGAAAAGGTCTTTTTTTAATTCTTCAAGGGAAAATTCTACTTCAAAGGTTTCGCGGTCTCCAACATTTACATATAGAGATAATGTGTCTTGCTTGTTTCTTTTGATGATTCCTCCGCATGAATAAATAACACGTTTTGATTCTGGATGTAATTCTTTGACTAATGGTATGCCTTCTTTATTGAGAAAATCATCTGGAGTAAGAATAGGTTCTGGCGCAACAATAACTTGAAATGTTTGATCTTTTCGTATTAACTTTGCTCGTCCAATACTGTAAATATATTTATCTTTCCCGTCAATTTTTTGTACGGAGATACCATGAATGATAAATAGGGCTTCATTTGGAGTTATCCATAAAGGTGACATTGTAGTTCCTATTTTCCAGTTAGCCCATGCAAGATCCTTAGGAAAGCTTATGTTTCCTAATTTTCTTGGAACTTGCGAATGAAGAGAAAAAACTAAAAGATCATGATAATAGTCTTTTGTATTAGGGCGAAAAAGATAAGTCGTATTATTTAGAGCTGTGAGATTTTTTCCTGGACCAAAGCTTTCAATAATAAGAAAAGGTGGTAATTCATCGACCCAGGATATCTGAGAATCAATTTTAACAATTGCCGGAAAGGGAATAGCATTGCCGTTTTTTTCTCGCAGCACTGCAGTAAGTCCAATGATTAAGTTTCCGTTGGGTAATTTTAAAACTCTGGGGTCTTCTAGATTAATGCCATCATAAACTGGTTTCCAAATTACCCTTTCATTTACAACAGCTCCATCCTTGTTTACTTCAAGAAGTTTTAATATGCTATTATCAGGTTGACCAATTTCTCCTGGAGTTGTAACCTCTCTGTCTATAAAACATAGAGAATCGGTTTCGGTTTTTTGCCATACTGCTACATTATAGTGGGCAACTTGATCATCTGGGAAAATATTTTTTATTTGATGAAATTTCATTAATGTAATTGAGATACGGTAAAGCTAGATATAAGATACGAAACAAGAGATTCCGCTCCTTGATTTAAATTAACACGATCGGGATGTAAACCGTCATAGCAACCACCGTTCTTATAATCATAAAGCGATTTATTAAGGCTATTATCTCCTAAAAACCAGTTAAAACATTTTTTTGTTAATTCTTTATATCGCTTTTTATTAGTATAGCGATATGCACAAGCAAGAGCAAGAATCATTGATGCCGGATCTTCTGGCTGTTGGTCATGACTGCTTCTTTTTTGCTTATTTTTATACCAATTTGAATGACCAATTGGCATATATGTTTTAGAAAAAGTTTTGCTAATTAAAAATTCAAGAGAAAGAAATCCTTGAGTTTTATATTTATCATTTTTCAAAGCATCACCTGCTATTATTAAGCTTTCTGACAGTAAAGCGTTATTGTAATTTAGATCGCTTTCAAACCATCTCCATGATTTTACAGAATTATTAGATAACGCAGCAAGTAAAGAATCAGCATGATTTTTAATATGTGATAATAGTTCACTTTCTTTTTCTGGGAGAATTGGTAAAGCAAGAGCAAAGGATTTAATTGCAAAAGCCATGGCACGTAAATGAGTTAATTTTGTTCCCCTTTTTAGTTTTAAAAGAAACATTCTTTTTGCTTGGTTTCTAATATTGTTAGATAGCTTTTGATTAGCCATAACTTCACTTAATGCCCATAATGCTCGTGTTTGTGAATCCTGTATATCTTCCTCATTATTTTGTGAGGTAGGAAGTTTATCCTTAAATCCAATATAATTTACAAAAGAACCATTTGTTAATTGACATTTTTTGATAAAAGAAAGATAAAGTTTTATTAACGTCTCTAATTCCTTCGTATACGTTTTCCTTATTAACCAGTTGCAGACAATAAGTGCCCTTGCATTGTCATCAAGAGTGTATCCGGAATTTTTATTAGGAACAGAAAGAGAAGCAAATTGGAATAGTCCAAAATCATCAGTCATCTTATGGAGATAATCCAGTCTTAGCTGAGGAACGACAAGCCTTGTAAGAAGTTTTGTGTATTCTTTAGCGACATTACTCCATAGCATGGGGCGAGTCATTTTATAGGCATTTAAATGCATTTGTTTTAGCCTTTTTTTATTACCAAGTAAGTCTAAGAGGGCTTTAGTAAAAGCAGCTGAATCTTTTATAGGAACGAGTCTTCCGATTTCAGGTGTAATAATTTCTTTTGCCTGAGCAAATTCAGTACTGATAGCAGCAATTCCCGTACCCAAAGCATATGAAAGAGTGCCGCTAACAGTTTGATTTGGGTTAATAGATGTTGCCATATAGATATCAGTTGCTTTTAAAAATTCTAATAGCTCAGGAAGACTAAAGTACTGATCATAAAATTTTACATGCTTTTCTAAGCCTAATTTTTTGATCAATCTTCCTAATTTGAGACGGTATTTCTCTCCTTCTTTTCTTCGAATAACTGGATGCGTTTCACCTAGGATAAGATATAATATTGTAGGATATTTCTTAATAACTTCAGGAAGAGCTCGCAGGACATATTCTATTCCCTTACCTCGATTTAGTAATCCAAAAGTATTTAACACAATACGATTTTCAAGTTCTAGCTTAGCTTTGTATTTTTTTGGATCAGAGAGGCTGCTTATTGGATGAATTCCATGAGGAATAATAAATACTTTTCCAATAGATTCTGGATAAAGAGTTTTGATAATATCTTTTGATCTTTGTGTCAAAACAACAATAGTATTTGCTAGCATTATGATTTTTGCTGTCACAGATTTCATCTTAGGTTTAGGTTTAGGTAGTGTAGTATGCAATGCGACAAGCATCGGTTTGTTGCATTTTTGCATAAAAGTTAAAAGCATTTCTCCTTCCAGGCCTCCAAAGATACCATATTCATGCTGAATTATGACTCCTGAAATATGTTTGTCATCATTAATTGTTTTTGCAAGATTTAGATAATCAAGCTTGTTGTTTTGATCAATTTCCCATTTAACTTTTTGAGGGTATTTATATGTATCTAGAGGTGATAAATTTAACGCTGCAGCTTTACAATCCACAAAGGATCCTAAGGACTTTTGACTATATTTAAGTAAGTCTTGAGTAAATGTTGCTATACCACATTCACGTGGAGGATATGTGCCAAGAAAGACAATGGTTGGTTTAGCTTCAATCATAAGTATATATTATACACTTTTTTATTGCTTTTAGCTTCGGTAGTATATTTATCTTAAAGCCCTTGCGGTATTTAATAAAATTATTAACAATGATATAATCAACCGATGTTAAATATCGGAATTATCGGTCTGCCAAACGTTGGAAAATCAACGTTATTTAATGCTTTGCTTAAAAAGCAATCTGCTTTTGTTGCCAATTATCCGTTTGCAACAATTGAGCCAAATATCGGAATAGTACCGGTTCCGGATAATAGATTAAATATACTACAAGAGGTAATTAATAAATCAACAGGAGTAAATCCTCCGATATTTCCTGCAATTGTTAAGTTTGTAGATATTGCAGGACTTGTAAAAGGAGCTGCTAAAGGAGAAGGTCTTGGAAATAAGTTTTTATCTCATATAAGAGAAGTAGATGTTATTTTTCAGGTAGTTAGACATTTTAAAACTTCAAATGTACATCACATTACTGGTGCCCCAAATCCTGAGAATGATCTTCAGATTATAAATATGGAACTTATCTTTGCAGATCTTCAGACTTTGGAAAAACAAATTGGGCCAAAAAAAATTGCCACGAAAGAAGAGTTGATCAGGTGGGAAGGAATAAAAAAACTTAAAGATGGATTAAATAAAGAAATACTTGTAAAAGATATTGAGTTGACAAAGGAAGAGAGAAAACAGACAAAAGAACTGCAGCTTTTAACTGCAAAGCCAATGATGATTGTTGCAAATGTAGATGAGGAGGATCTAAAAAAATATTTTGATAAGGATGTGATAGCAATTTCTGCAAAAACCGAATCTGAACTTGCTCAGCTTTCAGAGGAAGAACAAAAAGATTATCTATCAGAACTTGGCTTAGATGAACCTGGTCTTGAGAGGATTATTAAAAAAGGTTACGCACTTTTAAATCTTATTTCATTTCTTACTGCAAGAGAAAAAGAAGTAAGAGCATGGACAATTGAAAAAGGAATAACAGCAGTTGATGCAGCAGGAACAATACATACGGATTTTTCAAAGAAGTTTATAAAAGCAGAAGTAGTCTCATTTAGAGATTTTGTAGAAAACAATGGTTGGAAAAAATCAAGAGATGCAGGAAAAAGTCGCTTTGAAGGGAAAACATATATTGTAAAAGATGGGGATGTAATAGAATTTAAAATTGGTACATAATTCCTTCTTGACAATAATAACCTTTATTGTTATTATTCACAGCGTCAGAATTTATTTTTATTATGAATGGTAACGAAAGAGAGAGATCATGTAGATATGCTGTGCCGAACGGGTTAAATGGCGAGTTTACAGTTCCTCTTATTAGATTAAAAAAAGATCGTCAGCTTGATGCACCCTGCGAACAAATTTTTGGTCATGCTATGCCAGAAAGAATAGCAAAGGTAACTAAGGTAACTATAGGAGACGATTGCTATAGAGAAGTTGAGTACTTAATTAATCCGATTTGCGAGATAGGATGTACCAATCAGGGAAAAAAAGAAAAAGACATGGGATGCCCGTTAATGGAAGATGGAAAATTACCACAAGGGGCAGTTCTGCTTGAACCAAAGTTAAAGGGTCTCCTCTAAGCTAGGTATTTGTTTGTAGTAATATTTAGAATTAACAACAAAACAACTATTGCATTTCTAGGTTTTTAAAGGTAAAATTAGACACATGCGAAATTATCAGTTAGTATTGGTTTTAAGATCATCTTTATCAGAATCTCAAAGAAAAAAAACAGTTGAAACAATTAAAAATTGGTTGAAAGATGTTAAAATATCAAAGGAAGAAGAGATGGGACAAAAACCGCTTGCATATACAATAGGTAAAGAAAATGCAGGCTTTTATTTAAACTATCATTTTGAAACAGAAGTTATTCCTTCAGATTTAGAAAAGAAACTTTTAAATCAGGATGAAGTTTTAAGACATCTTTTGATAAGAACAAAAGCAAGACCAGTTGTCAAGAAAACAGAAGATAAGAAAAAACCAAAAGCTAAAAAGAAGGATTAATATATGGCACGCAGTTTAAATAGAGTTCAATTAATAGGAAATTTAACCAGAGATCCAGAATTAAGGTATACGCCAAGTGGAACAGCAGTTTGTTCTTTTAGCATTGCAACTAACAGAGCTTGGACAACCGATGCAGGAGAAAAACACGAAGAAGCAGATTTTCACAGAATTGTTGCCTGGAATAAATTAGCAGAACTTTGTAGCCAATTTTTAACCAAGGGAAGAAAGACTTATGTGGAAGGAAGACTTTCAACCAGAAGTTATAATGCTCAGGATGGTACGGCAAAATCAATTACTGAAATTGTAATTTCAGATATGATTTTACTTGATTCAAGAAGGCCAGAACAGAGTCAGGATCAAGAATCAGAGCAGGAAGAAAAAACAGTTGAGAAGAAAAAGCCTGTTGTTAAGAAAACAGAAAAGAATGAAAAAGAAGAAGAATCTCCTGAGGAAGAGCAAATCGCTCCAGACGACATACCTTTTTAAATTTTAAATTATGGCAAAAGCAAAACAAGTAAAATCAAAGAGAAGAATGCAAAAAAATGTAGCTCCAAAAGCATGCTTTTTCTGCTTAGAAAAAAGGGTAGTTGATTTCATTGATACGATTATTCTTAAAAGATTTATTACAGAAAGAGGAAAGATTGTTCCAAGGTCAAGAAACGGACTTTGTGCAAAGCATCAGCGAAATTTAGCATCCTCTGTAAAGCACGCAAGACATTTGGCACTTTTGTCATTTGTCGAAAAGAATTAATAATGTTTTCTCTGCCGATTTCTCTTCCAGACGGATTTAGTATAAAAACTTCTGTTGGCAGTGATGTAAAAACAGGAGATATTCTCGCCGAAAAAAAGAGCTCTAAAGATGTTATTGTTCCTCTTGCAGAAAAGTTTGAAATTTCACCCAAAAAAGTGTTTGACGTCTTGAAAAAAGGATTAGGTGATAAAATTTCTAAAGGCGAATTACTTGCAGAAAAAAAAGGAATCTTTGGCAAAAAAACTGCAGTTAGCCAATTTGAAGGAACAATCTTAAGACTGGAGGAGAAGACTGGAAGATTGCACATTTCTTCATCTGAAAAAGGAGAAACAGAAGTTTTAAAATCTCCTATTGATGGAAAAATAACTTTTTGCGATAATACAAAGGTTGTTATTGAAACGGAAAAAGAAGCAGTTTTTGCAGTAAAAAGTTTTGGCAAGGAAACAAAAGGAGAACTTATTTATCTTAATAATGAAAATAATGAAAAGATAAAGTTTGAAGATATAGACAAAAAGGTTTGTAAGAAAATTATTCTTGCAAAATCGTTTGAAAGAGCCGCTTTTTCAAAAGTCTTTGGACTTGGTGCTCTTGCTGCAATAGGGCTTGAAGTTTTAGATGAAGATATTGATCATTTTAGGCAAATAGAATTAGATGCATTAATTCTTCAAGTAAATGAGAATTCATTTAAGGAGCTTAAAAATGCAGTCGGAAAACAAGTTTATTTAAATGGAAAAAATAAAATAATTGTTGTTTTATGAAAAATAGAGTAAAAATCATACAAATTCTTGTTTTAATATTAATTTCTTTTTTTATTGGTTATTATTTTGGAATAAATAAAATCCAATATGATTGGAAGAATTATAAACCTCAGATTAATGTAACAAGTAAAGAACCCCCTCCAGGTGTTACAAATATTGACTTTTCTCCTTTTTGGACAGTTTGGCAAAAAATCGAAACAGATTATTACGATAAAACAAAAATTGATCCTCAGAAAATGCTTAACGGAGCAATTGCAGGTGCTTTGCAAAGCTTGGATGATCCGTTTACAGTTTATCTTCCTCCTGTTCAGAATAGTGACTTTAAACAAGGACTTGCCGGGCAATTTTCAGGAATTGGTGCAGAGCTTCAAGCCATAGGAAAAGATATAATTGTCGTTGCTCCTTTAAGCGAAACTCCTGCGGAAAGAGCAGGTATTTTGGCAGGGGACATTATTGTAAAAATAGACGGTAATTCAATTGCGGGCTGGAGCATTACCCAAGCGGTTCAAAAAATAAGGGGGGAAAAGGGGACTGAAGTAATTCTTACTGTTGTTCATAAGGATACAAATAGTAAGCAAGATGATATTAAGATAAAAAGAGATACTATAACCGTAAAAAGTGTAGAAGGATATGTAAAAAAAGTTGGAGATATTGAAAGAATTAATATTGGAAAAGATAAAAAAGATTTAAAAGTAGCTTACTTAAAACTTTCACAGTTTGGAGATAATACAAATAAAGATTGGACAGATTTAGTTATTAGACTTGCTGGACAAATAAAAACAGATAAGGACGTAAAGGGAGTAATTTTAGATTTAAGAAATAATCCAGGTGGATATCTTACAGATGCAGTTTTTATTGCATCTGAGTTTTTAAATCAAGGAGCACCAGTTGTTTTAGAAGATGATGTAGTTAATAAAAGAACTCTCTATGCAAACAGAAATGGACAGTTAATCAGTGTTCCATTAGTAGTTTTAATTAACAAAGGGAGTGCATCGGCAAGTGAGATTGTTGCAGGAGCATTAAGAGATAATAAAAATACAAAACTTATAGGAGAGACCTCATTTGGAAAAGGAACAATCCAGCAAGCTGAAGATTTGGGACAGGGAGCAGGGCTTCATGTAACAATTGCAAAATGGCTTACTCCTAAAGGAATTTGGGTAAACGGTAACGGACTGGCACCAGACATAGAGGTAAAGTTTGATCCAAATAATCCAACCCACGATATTCAGTTTGAAAAAGCAGTTGAAGAGTTACTAAAATAACTTACTAATTTAGATCGCAATTATGATAATTCAAAAAAACGTTCCTCTTAAAGATTACAGCAATTATAAAATTGGTGGACCTGCTAGGTATTTTTTAAAGGTTTCAGATGTTAAACAATTAAAAGAAGGACTTTTAGAATGGAGAAAAATAAATAAAGATAACAAACCTGCTTTTGTTTTGGGTAGTGGAACGAAGATTTTAATAAACGATGATGGTTATGACGGTTTAGTAATTTACAACAGTATTTCAGGAATTGAAAAAAATGGTGAATTGTTAAGAGTTGGTGCAGGAGTATTAGCTTCTGATTTATTAAAGTATTGCCTAGATAATTCATTGATTGGCTTTGAATGGGCAGGAGGATTACCGGGTACTATTGGGGGAGCAGTAAGAGGTAATGCAGGAGCGTTTGGCGGAGAGACAAAAGATAACTTAATAAAAGTAAAAAGCATAAATATTAATTCGTTAGAAGAAAAAACAAGAGAAAATATTGATTGTATTTTTGGTTACAGAGATAGTATTTTTAAAAGCGGTGAGGCAAAAAATGAAATTATTACAGATGCAACATTCCTTTTTAAAAAGGGAGATAAAAATGAAATAGCAAGAATAATTGAAGAAAAAATAAATCACAGGAAGAAAGGGCACCCATTAGAATATCCAAGTATCGGGAGTACTTTTAAAAATGTTCCGATTGAAAAAATACCAGGTAAATTAAGGAAAGAGTTTGGTGGAAAAATTAAATATAATCCTATTCCTGTTCTTTCTGCAGCGCGGTTTATTAATTTAGCTGGATTAAAAGGTGAAAGAATTGGAAATGCACAATTCTCAGAAAAAAATCCAAACTTTATTGTAAATTTAGGCAATGCTAAAGAAAAAGACGTAAAAGCATTAATTAATTTGGCAAAAGCAAAAGTAAAAGAAAACTTTAATGTAGATTTGGAAGAAGAGATAATATATCTTTAATAATTATTTTTTAAAAAATACTTAAAGGTGGTGATAAAAATGGCAGATAAAAATAATAATAAGGAAATGGCAGTAAATATTAATTTAGATAATACTCCAATCTATTACACGGATAGTGTTTATATAACTGCAAATCCGGACGGTGTGGTTTTTGATGTTTTACAGAAGTTGGGAAATACTAATCAGGCAAGAATTGTAGCAAGAGTAGGTATGAGTAGGGAGCATGCTAAGAAATTTGCAGCAGAACTTTCTAAACTTTTAGCAATTACAGAGGGTCATGCTAAAACAAATAAAAAGAACTAGTCGTTGACTGGGAGTAGAGCTAAATAGTATAAATAATTAATGGGTAGCGTTTTCCTCGAATTTACAGTAATCATTTGTTTGGCTGCATTAGTCTCACTTGTCTTTAGGTTTTTTAAACAACCAGAAATTCTTGCTTACATTCTAACAGGCATAATAGTTGGTCCTCTGGGATATTTCCATTTAGTAAATGTTGATTTTTTTACAGCTCTTGCAGAAGTTGGAATAACTTTTCTTCTTTTTATGATCGGCCTTGAAATTAAAATTACCGATCTTTCCTCTGTTGGGAAAATGACTTTAATAATTGGGCCTGCTCAAATTATTTTTTCATTCATTATTGCCTATATTATTTCTCTTTTATTTGGTTTTCCCTTTTTAAGTGCTTTATATATTGCTCTTGCAATTACATTTTCAAGCACGATTATTGTCGTAAAGCTATTTTCTGATAAACGTGAAATGCATGCACTCTATGCAAAGATGTCTTTAGGTATTCTTCTAATCCAGGATTTTTTGGCAATAATGTTTTTAATATTTCTGTCAGGATTTTCATTAAAAACAGGAAGCTTTGCTCCTCTTAATCAGTTCGGATTAATTCTTCTTAAGGCAGGAATTCTATTTGGTTTAATAATTATCTTAAGTCAAAAAGTTTTTCCAAAAATAACGGAATTTTTGTCAAAATCACAAGAAACATTATTTTTAGGAAGTATTGCTTGGGTATTTGGACTTGCTGCCTTAGTTTCCTCTCCATATATTGGATTTTCTATAGAAATAGGAGGTTTTTTAGCGGGTCTAGCTCTAGCTAATTCTGTTGCTAATTATCAAATAATTGCAAGAGTTAAAATTTTGCGAGATTTTTTTATAGTTATATTTTTTGTTCTTCTTGGAGTGCAAATGAAATTTACAAGTATAGAAATGATTTTAATTCCTGCAGTTGTTTTATCGTTTTTTGCCTTAGTGATTAAGCCTTTTATAATAATGCTTGTGATGGGGGACTTAGGGTATCGCAAACGCACTTCTTTTTTAACAGGACTTTCGCTTGGACAAATTTCTGAGTTTTCGTTAATTATGATCTTTTTGGGATATAAATTAGGTCATGTTTCAGAAGAGGTAGTTGTGCTAGTTACTCTTGTTGGAATTATTACCTTTGTAATATCTACTTATGGAATTACTTATAGCAAAATACTTTATTCAAAAACTAGCGGGTTTTTGAATTTTTTGGAGAATAAAAAAGATAAAAGAATTGAAGAAATTTCTTCTGTTGATAGCTTAGAGCATTTAAAGAACCATGTGGTAGTTATCGGTGGGGATCAAATGGGCCAAAGTATCTTAGAAGTTTTAGAAGAAATGGAGATAGATGTAGTTGTTATTGACTTTGATCCTGGAATTTATAAAAAACTTGAGAAGAAAAATATCTACAGGCTTTTTGGTGATATTGCTGATTTGGATATTCAAGAGCGTGCAAGAATTGATATGGCAAAATTGGTTATTTCAACCATTCCGGATTTAGAAGATAATCTTCTTTTACTTCGTGAACTCCATCATGAAAACAGAAAAGCTAAAATTGTAGCAATGGCAATGGAGGCGTATGAAGCAAAAGCGTTGTATAAAGCAGGAGCAGATTATGTAGTGCTTCCATATTTGGCAGGAGGACGACAAGTGTCAGAAATTTTAGATGAAAATAATTTAAATAAAATTAAAACTTTAAAAGAAAAGGATAAGGCTTATTTAAAGTAAGCTTATTTATCAGCTGATTCTTCTTGCTTAGCAAGCGTTTGAATTTCTTTTTCTACATCATCTAAATTTCCATCAAATAGAGAAGGTAGATTATGCCAGGACTTATTAATCCTGTGATCTGTCATTCTGTCTTGCGGAAAATTATACGTTCTAATTTTTTCCGCTCTCATTCCTCTTCCAACTTGAGTTGATTTAAGTGAAGAAACTTCACCATGTCTTTTTTCAATCTCTATTTCCCAAAGTTTTGCTCTAAGCAGCTTCTCAGCATTTTCACGATTTTGAATTTGCTGTCTTTCAGTTTGGCAAGTAACAACGATTCCGCTTGGTTTATGCGTTAACCTTACTGCAGTAGATACCTTATTTACATTTTGTCCTCCATGACCTCCAGATCTAAAAGCTTCAAATTCAATATCCTCAGGATTTATATGAAGATCAATATCTTCAAGCTCGGGCAAAATAGAAACAGTAGCTGTTGATGTGTGAATCCTACCGCGCTTCTCTGTTTCAGGAGTTCTTTGTACTCTGTGAACACCTGCTTCATATTTTAAGAGTCCAAATGCACTTTTTCCGCTAATTTTTATTACTCCTTCGTCTAAGCTTTCTGTCTTACATCCTTTAAGCTGAGCAAAACGAGTGTACATTCTTAAAAGTTCTTCTGCCCAAATTTTTGCTTCATCTCCTCCTGCCGCTCCTTTTACTTCAAGAATTGCATTCTTATTATCCAAAGAATCATCGTTATTTTCAGAATTTTTTCCTCCATTAAGTGATTCTTCAAATGCTAATTTTTGCTCCTCAAGACTTGCAATTTCCTGTTTGGCTAACTCAGCCATTTCAGGATCATTTAGTAAAATATTAGCTTCTTTTATTTTTTGCTCAATTTCTTTGAGTTGAATTAATCTGTAGTCTTGCATGAGGGTTAGCTATTTAACATTTAATAGCATTTCACGAAGTGTCTTTGGGCCACTATCTCTTTTCTTTTGTTTCTCAATTTTTTCAACTACCTTTGCTTTATATGTTTCAGCAACTTTTTTCTTTTTCTCAAATTTATCAATTCTTGATGCACTATCAACAAAACGTTGCTCGCCTGTATAAAAAGGGTGACATTTATTACAAAGCTCCACGTGAATTACTTCCTGCGTTGATCCAACATTAAAACGATTTCCGCAAACGCAGATTACTTGTGCATTTTCAAAATATTGTGGATGGATTGCTTGCTTCATTACTCTTAAATTATACACTAAAGTAGGTGTTTTTACAAGAATAGCAGACGCTTTTTAAAAGGATAATAGTGTAAAAAAATGTATGAAGAATTTATTTTAGTTTTTTAATAATTGCCTCAAGTGATAAAGATTGCTGGGTGCGGTTTTTCATATCTTTTAATATTAACTTTTCTTGATCAAAAATTATTACAAAAGAAATATTTTTCTTATCAGCATATTTAAGTTGCTTTTCTAAATCTTTTTGCTCAAGATAGATTTCAGTATTAATTTTTTCTTTTCTTAATCTTTCTGCGATTTCTAGTGCTTTTTCCGAATAGACAATAAGAACTTTAGTGACTTTAAGATTACTTGGAAAAAGATCTAAATTGTCCATTGCATCAATCGTTCTATCAAATCCAAAAGAAAACCCTGATGCTGTGAATGATTTTTTTATAAACAGAGAAATAAGTTTATTATATCTTCCGCCTGCGCCTAGTGATCCTGATTTATAGCCTGGATCTTCTGCTTCCATGATTATTCCGGTGTAGTAATCAAGTCCTCGGGCAAGTGTTGGGTTAAATTCAATTTTTTCATAAAGACCAGTCTTTTTGGCAAATTTTAAAATTTCAATTACTCTTTTAGTGGGTTTGTTATTAATTAGTTTTTCTAAGATTTTTTCATCAAATCCTTTTTGCTTTAATTCTTTTTTTACTTTTTCTTCTCCAATCTTATTAAGTTTATCAATGATTGCGATTGCTTTTTCAGGAATATCTTTTAATAATTCTCGATCATTAATATAAATTTTAATATTTTTAAAACCTAATCTTTCATAACCTTTTATGGAAATTTCTAGTAGTTCATAGTCTGAAAGGGAAGAGTCTGTTCCAACAATATCAATATCACATTGAATAAATTCTCGATACCTTCCTTTTTGCGGATTATCTGCTCTGAAAACAGGTTGAATTTGATAACGTTTAAAGGGGAAAATTATCTCGTTTTGATTTTGAGCAATAACCCTTGCAAGGGGAACAGTTAAGTCATATTTTAACGCTACTTTTCTTTTACCGTTGTCAGTAAACTTATACATTAATTTATCGCCTTCATCTCCATATTTTCCGGTCAAGATTTCTTCGTATTCAAGGGTGGGTGTTTCCAGAGGTTCAAAGCCATATAACTTAAACACCTCTTTTAAGGTGTTTATGACATATTCTCTTTTTTTGGCTTCTTTGGGTAGAAAATCTCGAAAGCCTTTAAGCGTTTGTGCTTTAATCATATCCTATATTATATCATTTTTAAGCATCTTTAGGGGATATAAAGTAGCGTCCTAGATTACGAATTACCAAAATAATAATGCTTATAAATGGAATAGCAAATATTGCACCCATTGTTCCTGCTATTTTTACACCAACAAAGAAAGAGAGTAAGACAATAATTGGATGAATCTTAAATGCTTTACCGATAAATTTTGGACCCCAAATATTAAACACAAATTGCTGAAAAATAAGAAGAATAATAAATACAATTAATGCCATGGCAGGATCTAGAATAAATGCAAGAAAAACAGGAGGAATAATTGCCAAAATTGGTCCAATCAATGGGATTATGGTTAGAATTCCAGAGATAACTCCAGTTGATGCTGCAAAATCAATTCCTAAAAGTCTTAATACTGCCCAAGTTGCAACTCCGTTAATTAGCGCAAAGGTAAGCTGCACTCTAATAAAGGAAGCAAAAGTTGTATTAATAATATTTTGAATCATTCTAAAATTCTTATGCCATTTTTTAGGCATAAATTCATAACCCTCAGCATCAATTCTTTTTTTATCAACGATAAGGTAAAAAGAGATAATGAAAATAATAAGTGAAGAAAATAAAAAGTTAGCAACAGAAGGAATAAAAGATGTGTAATTACCTAAAGATGAAACAAGGTTTTCACTCCATTTTTGAACAAAGATTGGAGCGGTTTTAAGATAGTTGGGAAGTACTTTAGATAGAATATCAAGCTGATAAATTACTACAGGAATAAAAAGTAAAACTATTGCTAATAAAATAATCGCTAGAAGTATGTAAGCTAAAATTGCTGATATAGTTTTTGAAGTTTTAAAAAAATTTGAAAATAAATCTACAACCGGTTCAAGTATAAAGCTTAAAAGCCAAGAGAGAATTATTATTGCAAAAACATCGGAAAAATTACCTAAAAACTGCCAAGCAAATTGTAAAAGATAAACAGCTACTGCAATGGTAAGCAAGATAGATAAAAGCTTTAATGATGTTAGCTCCTTTTTAACTTCATCCAGCATAATTCTATCGTAGCGGTATTTTAAAAATAATTCAATAGGGGATTAATTTTGTATTATATTTTAATTATTTCTCTTGAAGAGTTAGTTAACATCTTAACACCATTTTTAGTTAACAATACTAAGTCTTCTATTCTAACTCCGCCAAAGTTTTTAATATAAATACCCGGTTCTATAGAAAAAATCATTCCAGGTTTTAGAATTGTTTTTGATTTTGGAGAAATTTTTGGACTCATTTGAACTTTTTTACCAATTCCATGACCAAGGGAATGGGGAAAATTAGGATATTTCTGAGAAATGTAATTTCTGGCAATTTTATCTAAATCACAACCAGAGATTAATTTCTTTCGTTTAAGAGAAGAGTTTAGATAAATTATTGCTTTTTCTTGTGCTTTTAAAACTGTATCATAAATATGTTTTTTTCTTAAAGTTATTTTTTTAAAAAAAACGGTTCTTGATATGTCCGAGCAATATCCGTTTATTTTTGCACCAAAATCAAACATAATAATGTCTCCCTTTTTAAGCTCTCGATTATTTGGCCTGTGATGAATTTCAGAAGAATTTTCTCCGAAAGCAACAATCGTTTTAAAAGCAATACCTTCTGATTTATTTCTAATAAATTTATTAATTTTAAATGCAGTTTCTTTTTCCGAAACCCCAGTTTTTAAATGGGGAAGAATGTATTTAAAAGCAGCATCGCAAACCTTACAAGCCTTCATAATAGAAGATATTTCTTTTTTTTCTTTTATCAAAGACTTCATTAATCAGTTATTGGAGTTAGTTTTTTTCCACTTCCTGTTGAGGGAACAACAGTTGCTTTTGCATCTAGTGCATCAGGAGCAATAATTATTTTAGGATTTTTGGGAATCTCTGAAAAAATTATTATTTTTGATGCAAGCAAAAGCTTTTTATCATCTTTATCCATGTATCCAAAAGCAAGCACGTTTTGATTTTCAGAAAGTTTAGAAAAACCCGAAGCAACAATTCCATCTTCTAGTGTATATTCAAAAGTCTTAGTAATCTTTGCTACGTCAATAGTTAATTTCCCTTTTTCATCAATAAGTTCAAAAGTATTTTCTTTACTATCAATTGATAAGATAACACCATGAATTATTTTTGGAAGAGTGATAACATCTACCTCTCTTGCCATAATTCTTTTTGATTGTTTGTTATAAAGTCCAATTACACCAAGTACATTCCCTTTTGTAATATCTGAAATTCCAAAAGATTCAGAATCAGGAGAAGAAAATTTTGTCAATTCATCTACATCGACATATCTTTTATCTCCTTTAATATCATTTAAGACAATTTGTGTTCCAGAGGTTTCTTCAACAGTTCCTGCAATACCCCTTTTTTCTACAAGATTAAGTTCTGCAACTCTTGATGCAATCTTACTCTTTAAATCATCTAGCTGAGCACTTTCTGCATCTTTATCAGCAGTTGTGGTAGGAATTGCAGTAGGTGTTGCAGCAAATGCTTCTCTTGCAGTAAAAATTGTAATTATTAAAGCAATGATTAATATTAATTTTTTCATCTTAAAATTCTTCTGTTGTAAAAGAGATTGTTCTTTTTACTGTTTGCTCTTCACCGTTTGGTGCAATAGCAGTAATTCTTATTGTATTTACTCCACTTGAAATATTAACTGTTGTTGAAAAATCTCCTGTAGAGCTTGGTCTTATAATATCGAAATCTGATTTAGTTAGAATAATAATAGTTGCATTTTTCTCTGTTTTTCCTGAAATCTTTACTACTTTTTTATCTGTAATTTTTTCGTCTGAAGGTTCATTTATGGAGAGAAAAATAGTTGGCTTGGGAGTAGGGGAAACTGCTTTAACTAAAATTGGATTTGATTCTGATTCTGGCAAAATTTTTGCATGTTGAGAAAAATAAAATGCAACTCCTGCAAAAATCAATCCGATTATAATTGCCAAAAGCGCTAAAACTGTTCTTTCTTTTTTCATATCTTTAAAGCAACTTATATTACGAAAAAAAGATTGCCTTGTCAAGGAAATTTAGATATGTTAGGATTAGAAAATGGAAATTACCTATTTAGAAAACAAGAGTTTAAGAATCCGCAGTAAAAAAACCTCATTCATTATCGATCCTAATGGGGACATTTCAAAGACTCCTGCAGATTTTATTCTTTTATTAAAAAACAAAACTTATGACTTAAAAAAAGTTACTGATTATAGATTAATAATTGCAGGGTCTGGAGAATATGAGATAGGCGGCATAAAAATTTCCGGAAAAAAAGCAGGAGATGATTTTGTTTATAGCATGGTTATTGAAAAAACAGAACTTATTATAGGAAGAGCAGATGCTATTTCCAAAATGCCTGATAAAGCAAAAGAGCATGAAGTGGCAATATTGAATACTGATACAGTTCTTTCCGAATCAATAATAACTATAATTGAACCAAGAATAGCAATTCTTTATGGAGAAAACATTGAGGAATCAATAAAGGCGCTCGGAAAAGATTCTTCTTCTGTTCAGAAGACAAAAAAACTATCCATAAAAGAAGGTAATCTTCCTGAAGAAATGGAAGTAGTTGTATTACAGTAACTTAAGGTTTAAAATATATGTCCTATGGCAGCGATAAAAACTCTCCCGCACA
Organism: Candidatus Levyibacteriota bacterium; assembly: GCA_043807135.1. Lineage (GTDB taxonomy): Bacteria > Patescibacteriota > Microgenomatia > Levybacterales > UBA12049. The sequence goes on from JAZDGF010000005.1 coordinate 41,232, forward strand.
ATGAAGACGCAGAAGCAAGTGTATTAGGTGCCATCCTCATAGATAAAGACGCAATAGGAACAGTTTCTGAATTAATTTACTCAAGAGATTTCTATAACGATATTAACAGCATAATTTACGATGCAATGATTTCTTTATATGAACAGAGTAAGCCAATAGATATTGTTACTCTTACTGCACAACTTAAGAAAAACAAAACACACGATAAATTAGATGCCACATACCTTGCAGAATTAGTTGAATCTGTTCCTACTGCTGCAAATATTGAGCATTACGCAAATCTTATTAAAGAAGCTTCAGTTAAGAGATCATTAATTAAAATTGGAGGACAAATAGCTGAATTAGGATTTTCCGAAGACACAGAAGCAAGTGAAATAATAGATAAAGCAGAATCTACTGTTTTTTCTATTTCTCAAGGACATTCTTTAAAAAGTTTTATTCCTGTTAAAGAAGCACTTGCAGGAAGTTTTGACAGAATTGATGAGCTTCATAAAAAAGGTCAGGGTTTAAGAGGAGTGAAAAGTGGATTTACAGATTTGGATAATCTTTTATCAGGTTTTCAGGCTTCAAATTTGATAATTCTTGCAGCAAGACCCGGTCAGGGAAAAACGGCAATGGTTGTTAATATTGCACAAAACATTGCAGTTTCTGAAAAAAAGCCAGTTGGGATTTTTTCTTTGGAAATGAGCCAAGAAGAATTAGTTGATAGATTTTTAGTAGGACAATCTGATGTTGACGCATGGAGGCTTAAAACAGGAAAACTTTCAGAAACAGATTTTACAAAACTTTCTCAGGCAATGGGAGAACTTGCAGATGCACCTATTTTCATTGATGATACTCCAGGAATATCTATGTCAGAAATGAGAACTAAGGCAAGAAGACTTCATCTTGAACATAATGTCTCACTTTTAATTGTCGACTATCTTCAGCTTGCAGATCCCGGGAGACATTATGATAATCGTGTGCAAGAAGTGTCAATAATATCGCAGTCTCTTAAAAAGCTTGCCAGGGAATTAAAAGTACCTGTTTTAGCTGTTTCTCAGCTGTCTCGTGCAGTTGAGCATAGAGGTGAGAAAAAGCCACAGCTCGCAGATTTAAGAGAGTCAGGCGCTATTGAGCAGGATGCAGACGTTGTTATGTTTTTGTATAGACCGGATACAGAATCATTTTCTAATGTTATGCAGACAAAGCTGCTTGTTGCAAAACATAGAAATGGTCCAGTTGGGGAAATTGATTTACTTTTCCGCGGAGATAGGATAAAATTTTATAATGTGGAAGCGAAAAGAGAAGGAGGTGATAATACTTAATGGATGATAAATTAAATCAAGGTGGAATAAATCCTAACCCTAATCCCGTTTCTCAGCCAGTAGATCCAGCAGCACCATCTGCTACTCCTGAGCCAACACCAGCAGTGCCTGGAATGCCAACGGATCCAGTAGTCCCTGGAGGGCCAGTAGATCCAGCAGCACCATCTGGTACTCCTGAGCCAACACCAGCAGTGCCTGGAATGCCAACGGATCCAGTAGTCCCTGGAGGGCCAGTAGATCCAGCAGCACCATCTGCTATTCCTGAGCCAACACCAGCAGTGCCTGGAATGGCTTCTGAGGAAGTAAAAACAGATGATCCGGCTAACGGAATCGTTTAAAGAGAATTTGAGGATTAGACTCCTACTCAAATGAAGTAGGAGTCTAATAAAAGAGAATAAATATAAGATAGTTTAATTTAAGTAATTTAATTAGCTATTTATATTTTTAAAATGATATTTTCCTTAGATCAAGTTATTCAATGGTTATCGGTATATAAATACATTATTTTATTTCCGGTGATGGTTATAGAAGGTCCGATTGTAACTATTATTGCCGGATTTCTGTCATCGTTAAAACTTCTAAATCCAATCCTTGTTTACTTAGTTGTTGTTGCAGCAGATGTAATTGGAGATTTTATTTATTATGCAATTGGAAGGTGGGGAAGAGAAAGATTTATTGATAGATGGGGAAAATACATAGGTTTAAGTACAAGTAAAATTGAAAAACTTGAAGGACATTTTGAAAGACATACCAAAAAAACATTAATTTTTGGAAAAATTTCTCATGCATTTGGGGCGCCAATTTTAGTAGCAGCAGGAATAGTTAAGATGCCTCTCTGGGGGTTTCTTTGGTTTAATTTTTGGGTAACTTTACCTAAGTCATTTATATTCTTAATGATTGGGTTTTATTTTGGCCAGGCATATGTTGGGTTAAGTAAATACTTGGATTATTTTTCAATCGGCCTTTTAGTTGCTGCAGTAATTATAATCTTCTCTTATTATGCATATAATAGGCTAAAAATAAAATTTTATAAATTTATTACAAAACTTAAAGAAATAAATATTTTTAAGGTTAAATGAAAATTGCAATTTTTTCTGATAATTTTTATCCTGAGCTAAGCGGAATTACGGATACAATACTTACTACAGCAAAAGAGCTTGCTAAAATGGGGCATTTTATTAACTTTTTTGTACCGCATTACAGTAGTAAGGATTATAAACAAGTAAATCTTTCTAATGAAAAAGAAGTTTTCTTACACGAAAGAATTGAAATAAGTCGTATGTTTTCTTTTTCTTATCCAACAGGTACAAGGCAGGGAAGACTTGTTGTGCCAACAGGACTGCGTTTTCTAAAAGTTAAAAAGTTTAATCCCGACGTAATTCATACAAATCACATTGCCGGAGCAGGAGTGGAGGGGCTAATAAGTGCAAAACTTCTTAAAAAACCTTTGATTGGTACAAATCATACTCCAATAATTGAATTTATTAAATATAGCCCTATTAAATCAAATTGGTTTAAAAACTCAATGTCAAAATATGATGCTTGGTATTTTAATAAATGTGATTTTGTCTCTTCTCCTTCTTGGGCAGTTCTACATGAGATGCAAAAATATGGTTTTAATAGGCAATGCAAACCGGTATCAAATCCTGTTGATATAGAAGCTTTTAAACCTTTAGCAATAAAAGAAAGAGAGGAATTGAAAAAGAAGTATGGTTTTTCAGATTTTACTCTTTATTACTGTGGAAGACTTGCTGTAGAAAAACATATAGATTTAATGATAAAAGCAGTTGTAAATCTTAAAGAAAAAATTCCAAACATAAATCTGGTAATTGCTGGAAAAGGATCTGAGGAAGAAAACTTAAAAGCAATGGTTAAGAAATTAGGAGTAGGGGATAGAGTAAAATTTTATGGATTTTTAAAAGAGTTAAAGAATTTTGTAAAGCTTTATAATGCAACAGATTTATTCTTAATGCTCGGGACAGCAGAAACACAAAGTATTGTCATGATGCAGGCAATGGCTTGCGGAAATCCTGTTATTGGAGTAAATTCCTGGGGACTTGTTGATTACATTAATGAAAAAAATGGATTTTTAATTAAGCCAAATGATCAAGAGGCACTTGAGGAAAAAATTCTTTATTTATACAAAAACAAAGATAAAAAAGAAGCGCTTGGGGAAGGCGGTAGGAAGTTTACTGAACAATTTTCCAAAAGAAACGTTGCTAAGACTTGGGAAAAGATTTACGAAGAAACTATAAGAAAGCATGCAAACAAAAAGAAAAACGCGCTATAATAGAGTTTAATGAAAATAAGCTTTGTTATACCAGCTTATAACGAAGAGAATTACCTTGGGGATTGTATTGACTCCGTTTTAGAAGAAGCTAGGGGTAAAAATTACGACTTTGAAATTATAGTTGTAAATAATGCTTCAACTGATAAAACAAAGCAAGTTGCTAAATCTTTTAAAAATGTAAAAGTTGTTGATGAGCTAGAGAAAGACTTAGTTTGTGCAAGAAAAGCAGGATACCTTGCTTCCACGGGTGATCTTATTGCAAACATAGATGCTGATACAAGACTTACTTCCAAGTGGATAGAAAAGGTTTTAAGTGAATTTTCTAACCCAGAAGTTGTTGCCTTAAGTGGACCGTTTATCTACTACGATCTTTCAAGAAGAATGAAGCTTATGGTAAAACTCTTTTACTATTATGCATTTTCCCTTTATTTATTAAATATCCACATTTTTAAAAAAGGATCAATGCTTCAGGGGGGAAATTTTGTTTTAAGAAGAACTGCATTTGAAAAGACAGAGGGCTATGATACAAAGCATTACAGTTTTTATGGAGAAGATACTAATGTTGCAATGCGTATGTTTAAGCATGGAGTAGTTAAATGGACTTTTAGATTTCCGATTTATTCATCAGGCAGAAGGATTGCAGCAGAAGGTCCGTTTACTATGATGGTTCGCTACACTATGAATTATTTTTGGGTGATTTTATTTAGTAAGCCCTTTACAAAGGGGGTTGTTGACTTTAGATTTAAACGTAAAAAAATCCTATCTATTCGTCCTAAGGATTTAATTCATGAATGGATAAGCGGTGCGTTTACGATTGGTACTTTAATTCTTTTACCAATAGTTGCTGTAGTTTTATTAATTTATTTTCTTTACATACTCCAAGTATATTTACGTGTTTACGCTTCAAAATAAATTGTTTGACATTAGAAGCTTGTAGTAGTAAAATCCTCTAGTTATGAGCGTTGAGAGAAAGCATTCAGCAAGTGAAAAACTGGGGGTTGCAGACTTGCTTTTAAATAATCCTTTTATTTCAGAAGCTGAAATTAAGCAAGTAAAAGGGGTTTTGGGAATTTTTCTTGATCCCAACAACAGGTTTTATCATGCTACAAATCCTGCATATATTTCAAGCGTTCCTCATATAAAAAAAGTAATAGAACGTGTGTGGGAATTTACAAACGCATTAAAAGGTTTTCGATTACGAGATGATGCTAGTTTTCATGAAGCATATAAAACTCTAGAGTTCAATAGCGAAAAAGTACTTAGTCCTAATGAAGATACAAGTGCAAAATCTTTCTTAGCTTATATTAGTAATATGGCAAGAATTTATTTAAAGAGCGCTGCGATAAAAGGTGCTGAGAAATCTTTTCACTCTATTGGAAATGGAAAAGGCAACTATTCTGAATTTGATTTACTTATGGAGTCAATTGAGGCAAATCAAGAAATTGTAAAACTTGCTATTGGCGGTTCAATTATAGACCCTAATTATGAAAATCCATATGAACCCATTTTAGCTTTAATGGCAGATGGAGCAATAGGATTCCATTTTAGAGAGCGTATTTTAGGAGACGAAGGGCGTAGAGTGGATTTTCCAGAAGAGCTTATAGTGGATTTTCCAGTAGTTACAAAAGAAGGTAGAAACTTAATAAAGTCAGTTATCGTACCCCTTGAAAATTTTGGGCCTGGAGTAAGAGTTACAACTCGAGAGTGGGGGGAGTGGTTAAAAAGAGCTAGGCCTCTTGTTGCAGTATAGCTGTGCCGAGGGAGGGAGTCGAACCCTCATGAGTTTAAAGCTCATGGGTTTTTGAGACCCACGTGTCTACCGTTCCACCACCTCGGCTTATAGGTTATTATAGCAGAAACAGGCTTTATTTTTTACTCTTTAGGTGTTAAAATACATCCTATGACACTTCAGGAAATATACGAATTGGCAATTGAAATGGGATCAAAAGCAGATCCTAGGGGAGTTATCGGTGCAAAAGCTGCACTTGTCAAGGCTAAAAGAGACTATCAGGAATTACCTGATAAAAAAAAGAAATTTTTTGATAAAGAAACTTTTAAAAATCCATACGCTGATTCAAGAATTCTTCTTGGTGATCCAAAGAAAAAAATATCTAAAATAATTACTGGGATTGATATTACAACAGGAGAAGTTGTTCTGACAGACAGATTAAACCAAAAAGGAGAAAAGATTGATCTAATAATTGGACATCATCCTGAAGGAAAAGCTCTAGCTGCACTTGATGAGGTAATGGATATACAAATAGATGTAATGTCTCAGTTGGGAGTTCCGGTAAACATTGCAGAATCTTTGCTTAGCGAGCGTATTAGTCAGGTAAAAAGAGGACTTGGTCCTGCTAATCATTTTCAAAGCGTTGATGCAGCAAGACTTTTAAATATTCCTTTTATGGTAATTCATACGATTTGGGATAATCTTGGATACAATTATCTTTCAAACCATTTAGCAAAGAAAAAACTTGAAACAGTAGGGGATGTAATTGATGCAATTGAAGAAGTTCCCGAATTCTTAGAAGCAAAAAAATATAAAACTGGTCCAAAATTAACTTCAGGATCTAGGAGAAACAGAGCAGGAAAGGTAGCTGTAACCGGTTTTACTGGTGGAACTTCAGGCTCTAAATTAATTTATGAAAGAATGGCACATGCTGGCATTGGAACAATTGTTGAAATGCATATGAACGAATCTCATTATGAAGAAGCAAAAAAGCATCATATAAACACAATTATCTCAGGTCATATGGCATCTGATTCATTGGGTGCTAATTTATTTCTTGATCAACTCGAGAAAAGAGGAATAAAAGTTATTCCTTTCTCCGGATTAATAAGAATTAAAAGAAAATAATCAAATATGATTTCAGTTACAGATCTTCGTGCAGGGACCGTTTTTGAAGACAAAGGAAGTATCTTCCAGGTGCTTTCTTATGAGCACGTTAAAATGGGAAGAGGAAGTGCTAACATCAAGCTTAAAGTAAAAAACGTTAGAACTGGTGCTACAACAGAAAAAAACTTCATTAGCGGTGCAAGAGTGAAGCCTGTTTATGTTCTCAAAAGAGACGCCCAGTATTTGTACAAGGATAATGACTTTGTTTATTTTATGAATCCTAAAACTTTTGAGCAGATTAACATGCGACTTGATCTTGCCGAAGGCTATATCTTTCTTAAAGAGGGAGAAAATTTCTCCATTTCTTTTCTTGAAGATGAACCTCTTTCTCTAAATCTTCCATCAAAAATGGAATTTATAATTTCTGAAACAGGACCTTCATTTAAAGGTAATTCTGCGACTAATGTTTTTAAGGATGCTATTTTGGAAAATGGTTTAAAAACAAAAGTGCCTCCCTTTATTAAAATAGGAGATAGAGTTAGAATAGATACCAGGACAGGTGAATACACGGAAAAGGCTTAAAATCTTATGCAATTTTTTATATTAATACTCCTAGTTTGTCTTTTGGTTTTTTTATATATTATTTACTTTTTATCAAAAGACGATCTTATTATAATACGAAAAAACGTTGCAATGGAATTTTTATTTAACACTGTTTTTTTAACTGCATTTTCTTCACTTTTTTTTAGTAGATTGCTTTATGTTCTAATTCATCCAAGACCTGTTTTTCATACAATGCTTGGATTTTTGCTTTTTCCTTATTTTCCAGGGCTTTCACTGGCAGGAGCAATTATCGGAGGATTACTATTTCTGTACCCTTATTTGAAAAATAAGGAAATGCCATATGGTAGGATTATGGACTTTTTTTCCCTAGGAATGCTTGCAGCGTTATCAGTAGGGTATTTAGGAGTGATTATCTTGTCAGAAGTTTCAGCAAGACTTTTAGCATTATTTACATTGTATTTAATTGGATCTATTTCAATGCTTAAGTTTTTATTCCCTTTGTTTTTAAGAGGAAGAATAAGAGATGGCTCCCTTGCCTTAATTTTAATAGCATTGGTCTCTTTTTTTTCCATGGTAAGTTGGTTTTTGGACAATAATTATATGAAGTTTTTTGAAACAGAAAACACAATGTTGTTTATTCTATTTTGCTTTTCGCTTAGTTTATTTATATTCAGAGAATTTATCAATACATCTAAAAAATGAATATTAAAATAATTTTCGAAGATGATGACATTTTAATCTTAGATAAACCTGCAGGAATAACCGTAAATAAATCTCAAACCACAAAAAAAGAAAAAACAATACAGGACTTTTTAGAAGAAAAGCTAGATATTGATTCTGAAAAATATTTAGATAAAGAGACTTCAGATTTTTATAAAAGAGCAGGAATTGTCCATAGGCTTGATAAAGAGACATCAGGCGTTTTAATTGTTGCTAAAAATAAAGAAGCTTTTGAAAATCTTCAAAATCAGTTTAAACAAAGAACTGTTAAAAAAACCTATCTTGCATTGGCACATGGTAAAATTTATCCGAAAGAAGGGGAGATTAAAGCTTCTGTTGGAAGACTTCCATGGAATAGAAAACGATTTGGGATTCTTGCTGGCGGAAGAGAATCTCTAACCAAATATAAAGTAATTTCAATACATAAGTCAAAATTAAATAGCAAAGAGGACTTAACGCTAGTTGAGCTATATCCTGAGACAGGAAGAACGCATCAGATAAGAGTACATTTGAAATACATAAACAGGCCTATTTTTTCTGATTTTTTGTATGCTGGGAGAAAAATATCAAAAGAAGATAGGAAATACTTACCTAGGGTATTTTTGCACGCAGCAAAGATTTCATTTTTTCATCCAAAAGATAAAAAAAAGCTTTTTTTTGAAAGCCCATTGCCTGAAGAACTAGGTAGAGCGTTAAATACGCTTTGTGAATAATTGTAAATCTTCTTTTTTTCCTCTAATATTAAATAAGAGTACCTTATGAAAAGGAAATCAAAAACAGTAGAAACTAATTTTAAAATTGCAACTATTTTTATAGTAGTTATTCTGTTTTTTATTTTTATCTCCTTTCTCTTGAAATTAATTCTTTTGTTTCAAAATAGTAAGTTTGATGGAGAGCACCGTTTTACAGTTTCAGTAATTAAAGAAAATGATACTAAGGTTCTTTCATTTTCGCCTCAAAACAAAACAATATCGCTTCTCTCCATAAAAGGGGAAGTTGAAAACATTGATAGCTTTTTAAAAATTCCAATAGATGCATCTATTGAATCAAAAAAGCTAAGCTTTTCTAGTAACAATATTGCCATAGGTTTTTTAAAAACAATGCTAGGTTTAAATGGAAGATATTCAGGTATTACTTCAATTGATCTCTTAAGGCTTTCATATTTTGCTCGGTCACTTCCTTTGACTTCTGTTTACGAAAAAAAAGTTTCCAATACAGATGATGAGCTTAAAAGAAGCTCAGTTCTTTATTCTTTTTTTACAGATCAAGAGATTCTCAATGAGAAGAAAAGAGTTCAAGTAATAAATGGTACTGATGTCTCTGGGGTAGGGGGCAAACTTGCTAGTGTTGTAAATAATATGGGGGGAGATGTAGTACTTGTTTTATCAGCAGATAAAGAAGAGGAAAACTCAAAAATTATATATTTTGGTGAAAAAAGCTACACAGTTAAAAGACTTTCATCAGTTTTAAATTATCCGGTTGAAAAAGCAAGAGAGAAGTCCATCGCAGATGTTATAATTGTAATCGGAAAAGATAAGATTGCTGAATTTAAATATTAAGTATGTTTTTAAAACTGGTTGTTGTTATTTTCATAGTTTCTTTTTTAATGTCTTTAAATTCGCTAAGAAAGGAGAGTTCAAAGAAAGAGCTTAAAAAAGCTAAGCACAAATTGTCTAAGGGGAGAGTCGTGTTTCAAAGAAAAGATTAATTTTTTACTTTTTGTCCTATTTTACTTACTGCTTCTTAACTTAATCTTATTAAAAGTCAGTCCATGGTCTTCAGTTGTAACAAAGGATGGAAGATTTCTATACTTAGTTGCTCTTTTTATCTCCTTAATAAATATAAATACTTTGCTGTTTATAGTTGATTTTATAAATGCTTCATATTTATTGCCATTTTTAATAAATTTAATCAAGCGATTGCCAATATCGTCTGGAAGTACTCCAATGTACTGTTTTTCTCCTTCTTGAACAAAGATTTTCGATCTTTTTATTGATAAGTTTACACATTGACCGATTCTTAGTGTTTGAATTATGTTTGATTGAGCAACATTTACAAGCTCAACGATTTTTGTTTTGCCAGTTTCTTCCAGGAAATTACAATTTATTTGTCCTCCATTTGTAGTTTGTAAATCTTCAGTTTTTTCGCTTAGTTTTTTAATGTTTCTTTGAGCAATGGGGTTAAGAGGATCTAGGTTAAAAACCTTTTGATAAGTATTTTTTGCATCTTTTATTTTTCCTGTTACTGTATAGGCAAGTGCGAGACGGTTTAGAGTATCAATATCATCAGGGGTTTGAGTAAGGATAGTTTTATTTAGCTCAATTGCCGCTTGCCAATCTCCCGTAAGAGCAGTTTTTATTGCTTGATCTTTTAAATTTATAGCTTGGAGATCAATCATCTTTTTTGGAGTGAAATATTGAAAAATTCTACTATGATTCATTGCAAAAGTCAATACTGAAAGAGTATAATAACAAAGAAATTCCCGTTTTTTTTAATATGAGTGGACATTCAAAATGGTCTCAGATTAAGAGACAAAAAGGTGTAACAGACGTAAAAAGAGGATTAACATTTACTAAACTTTCTAATGCTATCACAATTGCTGTTAAGCAGGGTGGGGGAATAGATGATCCTGAGCAAAATTTTAAATTAAGACTTGCTATAGATACTGCTAAAACAGCAAATATGCCAAAGGAAAATATAGAAAGAGCAATAAAAAGAGCTCTTGGTAAAGATGCAGGGCTACTGCAGGAAGTTGTTTACGAGGGTTTTGCTCCTGGAGGCGTATCTTTAATAATTGAAGCGGCAACTGATAATTCGCAAAGAACGACATCCTTTATAAAAAGTCTTTTTAATAAATCAAACGCAAGTTTTGGACAACCGGGATCTGTCTCATATCAGTTTAAACACAGTGGGCAAATTGTTGTAAAGAAAAAAAATAAAAATATTGATAGTGTTTTTGCAATTGCTGTTGAAAATGGAGCAGAGAATGTTGAAGAACTAGACAATGAAGTTTTGGTATTTACTTTAGTTCAAGATCTTGCGAAAATTAAAGAAAAGCTAGTTAAAAAGGGAGAAGAGGTACTTAGCGCAGAGATTATAAGAATGCCTATTGTTTCAGTTGAAATTAAAGATGATACTATGCTTGGTAAGATAGAAAAGTTTATATCAGCGCTTGAAGAGTTGGAAGACGTACAAAAAGTGTACTCAAATATAGCGTAACACACTACAGACATGAGAAATAGAAGAATACCATTACTAGGATCATTTTTTTCAGGTTTTTTATCTTTTGAGAAATTTTTATTAAGCAAAAGACAAAAGCTAGTATTATCAGTAATATTTCTTTCAATAGGGTTATTTGTTTCGGAATATTTTTTGGGTAAATCTGGAATATATATTATTTTCGTTTTATCGATACTTACCAATGTTTTTCTATATCTAGTTCTTAGAAGTGATTTGAAAAATAATTTTTTACCTCAGATTTTTATTCTTCCGTTTTTTTATAGTCTTGCTTTTGGAATGTTTTATTTCTTAGTACCTACAAGAATGCTTGCAAGAATTATTATGACGAGTCTTTATACAATTGGTTTGTATTCACTATTTTTAAGTGAAAACATCTTTACTGTTTCTTCAATGAGAACAATTGCTCTTTTGTCCGGGGCTAGAACAGTTGCTTTTACGATAACACTTGTTTCTTTTTTCTTTTTATCTAATGTTGTTTTTACACTTCACCTAAACGTTTTCATAACCCTTGCTCTTATTTTTATCTACACATTTTCTCTTGTCCTGCATTCCTTGTGGAGTTATAGCCTTGAGAAAAGTTTACGATCAGAAATGATCTGGGTATTTTTTCTTACAGTTTGTCTTTTCGAACTTTCTATTGTTCTTTGGTTTTGGCCAAGTACACCAACCTTAATTGCACTATTCTTAACAGGTGTTTTTTATTCGTTGATTGGCTTGACTCAAGCTTGGTTTGATAAAAAACTATTTAAAGCAGTAATTTGGGAATATGTATCAGTTTCCATTATTGTATTTGCTGCATTAGTTATTTATACTTCTTGGGTTTAAAAATAGGGAAGTGCAGATTAGAAAAAAGCCTCTTTTTAGTAAGATAAGATAAGCAATAAATTCTGCAATTAAAAATAGCTTCAAAATAGCTTCAATTCTACACAAAAAAAACAGCATATGGATATAAATAGGGAAGAGAGTAAAGGGGAGCACAAGAGATAAAGAAGTGCGAAATATGTGATATAGTTTGATATATCCTATAATAATTATTATAGGACTTTTTTAGATATAAAAAACCTATGTGGATAAGTGTTTTCACGTTTATTTAAAGGGAGTTTTCACAGGGTTGATTACTGTAGTTCTACCTATCGGGAATAGAAGATAGATACGAAGTAAGTTAATCGAAAAAAATACGAATGCTCCTTTCCAAAGATAGCAGAGACAAAACGTTTTATTTTTAAAGCTAAAATAAAGAGTTTAGATTGATTTAATAGGCTAAACCAGAGTTGATCCAGAGATGACAAGAAAAGAAGGTGCTATCGTAGCTTGCACATAATAAAAATTGATTGTAGGTCAATAGAAGAGGACATGGTTCTTTTATTTAAGTATCCAGTTCTCTTGTGATATCATCCTCCGTTCTCATAGAAGAAAAAATCCAGATTTCTAGCAATAGGAGGTCTTGAGTGGTCATGTCGCACAATAATACTTTTACGACGCCACTCAGGCTCGGTACTGGGAGAAGTGCTTATTTAAGTAAGGTTTAAAAATAAAATTTTAAATCTTTTCTTATATACGTATTCCTCTGTCTTTTATTTCCTGTTGTTTTATCCTCCTAGATTTTTTTACCACCTCCCCTACTATAGGTTTTCTAGTTTTTATTATTTTTGAGGCTATTCAAGGCTAAATTTTACACAATTATTGGTCTTCTCCGAGGCTGAAGCGGAGGTTTTTCTTTCTATTCTATGTTATTGTTTTAGTTTTTTTTTACCTGCTTCATTTTTACAGTTATTTTCTTTAAAGCTACATTTGTTTTGACAAGTTGGATCATCTCTAAATATCATTGGGCATTCACTTCTTTCGGGATTTGCATATTCAATGCATTTTCTACTTGGTGTACATGCATAAAGACTGTATTGTGGGCATCCATCATTAATTGGCATATTTGTACTAGATATTCCAAAATTATAATTACAATTCATGCCACAGCCCTTCCTACATCCAATAAAATCGATGCTCTTGTCGTTTGTGTTTTGAATGTCAACTAAAACCTTGTACCAATTAGGACATTCGATTCCTTTTTTCTTACCGTCTTGGTTACCATGAGGTTCTTTGCTTATCAACTCGTATCTATACGGTATATTATCTTCAAGACAAGGAAACTTCTTTATATAGATAACATTTCCGATCTTAAGCTCTTTTCCACATTCAGGAAGAGCCTGAGGATAACAGCTGGCATCGTCGTAGTATTGATCAAATGAGTTTCGTATTTCAATCAAATCACTTTTAATTTTTACATCTTTTGCCTTTTCTATCTGCGAACTTATTCCTATAAAACTTGCTGCACTAAGAATTGCAAGAATTGATATAGCGAAAAGCATCTCGATTAAAAGAGAACCTTTGTGGCTACTTGTTATTTTTTTTAGCATTACGATTATATTCTCACAGATTTAAGAGTATGGTCAAGTTTGTTTGACATTGTTTCAACTTTAGTTTAAATTTGTCTTGTGAAAAGCATAATTGTTTTAATTCTATTTCTGATCTATCCAAGCTTAGGATTACAGGTAAATCAGCTTTTTGATAATGCTAAGACACCTGAAAGAAAGATCCTAGCTTATATCCCTAGTCCAACTCCGTTACCAACTCCTATAAAGCCTACAATAATAATCAAGAAAAGCTTGGAAAACGCAAAAATTATTGCTCAAAAAGATGAATCAGAGCCTTGGGGCGTTTCTAAACAGATTTCAGAACACACATGGACTATGAAGGTTGGAGAAGATCAAGAAATGGCAATCCCTCAAGATATATTAGAAGCGTTAAATAGCTATAGAAGTATACATGGCAAAGGCATTCTTAGTTGGAATAATAGTCTTGCAAGCTTTGCTCAAAGCAGAGCTGAATTTTTTAATAAGGAAGGAAAATTAGATGAACATGCAGGTTTTAACAGCTATTTTGGAGACCCTGAAAATATAAAAAAAACAGGATTTCTTAAGGTTGGAGAAAACTCTTCTGTTGGATATAAGATGGACGGAGTGCATTTAATTGAATGGGTATTTGCAGGAGATGCTCCTCATAATAATAATCAACTTGATTCTTCTTGGACAGCTGTTGGAATTGGTGTAAGTGGAGCATCAGTAGATATTGTTTTTGGAGGAAGATAATATAGGATAGAAATTTATTTTGTGAAAATATTTACTATGGGTTTATTGCTAATGGAGTTACTTTTCCCATTTGCTCTTGCATAATTATCTTATTATCTCCAACTTGAGTAATACGCTTTCCATTGGGTGAATTTTCTATTCTTGAAAATACACCATCTTTTTCTTGTCTAACAATTCCATTTTTTCTTGTTGATTCTGAATACGCAACAAAGCCTGTTTCTACCTCTTTTTCTCCTTCATATTTTATTGCCATGGCAATCCAATCCTGATCAGGCCTTCCTCTTGTGTCCCTTTTTAATATTGGCCATGTAATTTCAATAAATTTTGTTCCTTCTGGGATTTCTACTCCGTTTATCTGTTCTGCTTTGGTTAGTTTATCCATACTATTTGAATAATCTTGTTCCTCGATTACTCCAGCAGTGTTTCGAACTCTGGCTTTTTCAAGATTTATTACTAAAGAACCCGTAAACATTCTTTCAGCTGGTGTTTCAGAGAAAATTTGTATTGCTTCGGTTCTTGTTTGAGCAAGAATTGACGGGTCTGCTGCTATTCGACTGCTGTCTTCATTAGAGCTTCCATGAGCAGCAGCTACTCCTAATGCAGCAGCGACTGCTCCTACTGCTACTACTTGTCTTAATTTATAATTTGGCTTACGACGACCCACTTGTCTTCTCTCATCATATCCAATTTTAGACACGGATGCTTCAGATGGAGTAATTGGTTCAGACATATTTATAGTATGTATTCTTTAGCTTTGTTCTGTCAAGTGTTTGACAATTCTTTCTAATCTCTCTACTATAACTCTAGCGTCGCAAAATATTATGAAAGGAAGCTTGCCTGAACTAATTGATCAATTTTTAGAATATCTTGAAATTGAAAAAAACTGTTCCAAATTAACAATCCGTGATTACAGACACTATCTTGAAGTGTTTGAAAAATGGTTTACCACTACCCTACCAGATAAGAAAATAGAGGATTTAAACTTACAAATTATTAGAAAATACCGCGTATTTCTTGCAAACAGAGAAAATGCTAAAGGAATGACTTTAAAAAGAGTTACTCAAAATTATTATGTTATTGCTTTAAGGTCTTTTTTAAGGTTTCTAATTAAAAACGATCATAATACTTTGGAGCCATCAAAAATTGATTTGCCTAAAACAGAAAGCAGATCTTTAAAGTTTTTAGAAAAAGATCAAGTTGATCGTTTGGTTACAGCAACAGATACTTCAAAAGAAAAAGGACTAAGAGATCGGGCAATGTTAGAACTGCTCTTCTCTACCGGTCTTCGTGTCTCAGAACTGGTTAGCCTAAATAAGGATAGGATAAATTTAGAAAGAAAAGAATTTGGAATTATCGGAAAAGGTGGAAAATCAAGAATAGTTTTTGTTTCAAAGCGTGCTGCGGAATGGATAAAAAGATATTTAAATAAAAGAGAAGATAGTTTTAAACCTTTATTTATTAGATACTCAGGAAAGATTATTGAAGATAATGGTGGTGAGAAAATGAGACTTACCGCACGAAGTGTTGAACGGATGGTAAAAAAATATGTAAGAGCGGCAAGAATTCCTGTAGATGCGACAGTTCATACCTTAAGACACTCTTTTGCAACAGACCTTCTTACTAATGGCGCAGATATTCGATCGGTTCAAGAAATGCTCGGACATAAAAATATTGCTACGACTCAAATTTATACTCATATTACAAATAAACAGTTAAGAGAAGTTCATGACAGTTTTCATAGTGGAAATAAAGGCAACCGTTAATAAATTTCGTAAGAAAGTGAAACAGTTACGGAAACCGTATTCTCTCCAGGAGTAATATTTGTAGGTTCTTTTCTATCTGTTTCTTCAATTGCCCCTCCTCTTCCAACAAGTGGTATAGGGTATTGGGATAAACCTTGTTCTGAGATATCAACAATTTTTCCAAGTCTTATTCCTGCTGCTTTGGCAAGACCTTCTGCTTTTTGTTTGGCTTTTTTAACTGCTTCTTCTCTGGCCTCTTTTTCAAGTTTTTCTTTTAATTCATCACTAAACGAAAATTGTGCTCCTCCGGAAATATTTGCTCCATTTGCAGTTGCAGTGTCAATAACTTTATTTATTTTTTCAATTGGCTTTACTTTAACTTCAAGATTTTGTGTTACATTGTATCCGGTTATTCTTTGATTTCCGTTAAAGTCGTAATTTGGGTAAACGGAATAATTAGTTGTTTTAATATCTTTTTCCTTCATTCCTAATTTTTTAAGTTCGTTAATAATTGAAGAGACTTTTTTATTTACTTTATCTTGAGTATCTACTACAGAAGATGAGGTTTGCGTAACTCCAATATTTACAACAGCAATATCAGGTGCAGCAGTTGCTTTTCCTGTTCCTTCCGTGGCAAAAAAACTGTTTTTTGTTGTTTGGATGCTATTTACGGAAAACGGGATTGGTCCAACGATTCTTGTGTAGAGAATAAGACCCAGGAAGATAAAAATAATGGTAAAGAGCGGAATTTTTAAGTCCTTCATCTATTAAATCTTAATTTATTTATGCTTAACTGTCAATCCGTGCAGAATTAATTAAATTTCTTAAAAGCATTACAACATTTACTGGTCCTACTCCGCCAGGAACAGGAGTATAATAGCTTGCAATTTTTGCAACTTCTTCTTGATTATAATCTGGGGTAAGTTTTCCGTTCTTTTCTTTTCGCATGCCGATTCCAATAATAATTGCTCCTTTTTTTACTTCATTTGATTTTATAACCGGTTTTCCAACAGTGGAAATCAAAATGTCAGCAGATTTAATAATTTCAGAAGGAGCTTTAGTTTTACTGTCAACAATGGTTATTGCAATTTTCATTTTCTTAAAAAGATTTATGACAGGTCTTCCTCCGGTATCTCCTTTCCCGACAACCACAATTTTTTTAAGTTTTAACCATGCATTAATAGTTTTGCAAGTAAGTCCTTCTTCTTGGTTCTTAACTGCTTGTATGTCTGCAAATATTATATTTAGAATTTCCAAAACTGCTTTTGCAATTGGTTCGTTGAATTTTGAGTTTGGTAAAAAACCGTCAACATCTTTTTTGATGCTAACCATTTTTCTTGTTTCCATTTCATCTATTTGAAGAGGAAGCGGTCTTTGAATAATAATTCCGTGAATATTGGAATCATTATTTAATTTTTCAACAAATGATTTTAACTTGCTTAAGGAGATATCATTATTGAAATCGTGAATTGAAATTTTTATTCCAATTAATTCTCCTTTTAATTTCTTTTGATTAACATAAGCTTTAGATGGATGATTTTCTCCAATTAGAATAATTGCAAGATGAGGTAGAATATTTTTCTTTTTTAAGCAATCTACTTTTTTTTTAAGTTCCTGAAGGATTTTATTTGCAATTATGTTTCCGTCAATCTTCATTTTCGATGCAAGTTGCAGATGCGACATTATCGTTTTCTTTTGAAAAGCGCATTAAGATTACTCCTTGGGTATCTCTTGAAAGTTTAGGAATAGAATTTGCATTAAGTTTTACGATTTGTCCCTTTTCCGATGTTATTATTACCTCCGTGCAGTTTATAGGAATTACTTGCGCAAAGGAAACTTTTCCTGTTTTTTTGGTTACCTTTGCAACTTTTACTCCTTGTCCTCCTCTTCCCTGTCCGCGAAAAAGTTTGGATGAAGTTTTCTTACCAAGTCCATTTTTCATTATTGTTAAAAGATTAATATCTTCTTTTGCTCCAATTACATCCATTCCAATTACAATATCATCTTCGTTTAATTTTATTCCTCTAACTCCCATAGTTGCTCTTCCCATTGATCTTACTGTGCTTCCTGAAAATCTAATCGCTTTCCCGTTTTTTGTTGCAAGAATTATATCGTCGTCTCCATCTGTTAGTTTGCTCCAGGCAAGCTCATCACCCTTATTTAATTTTATTGCTAAAATTCCGGTTTTTCTAATATTTGTAAATTCAGAAAGCTTGCTTTTTTTAACAGTTCCTTTTCTAGTTGTTAAAAATACATAAATTCCTTTTTCATCTTTTCTGTATGTGATAAAGGATTCAACTTTTTCATCAGAATCAATATTTAAGAGATTTACAATAGCGGTGCCCTTGCTTGTTCTTGCTGATTCGCTTATCTCAAATGCTCTTAGTTGATAAACCTTCCCTTTATTTGTAAAGAACAATAAATTATCATGGGTTTGGGCATAACGGATATGGAAAATACTATCCTCGTCTTTTGTCGTCATTCCTTTAATGCCTTTTCCGCCTCTATGTTGGGTTTTAAAACTTGCTATGCTTTGTCTTTTAACATAGCCTGTGGTGGTAAGAGTTATGACTGTTGATTCATTTGGAATAAGATCTTCTTCTGAGAATTCTCCAACTTTGCTTTTATAAACTTTAGTTCTTCTTGCATCTCCATATTTTTTCTTCAAGGAAACAAGTTCATTTTTAATAATAACTAGAATTTTTGCAGGGTGTGCTAGAAGATCTTCAAGATACACAATTGTTTCTTTGACCATTTGATATTCATCTTCAATCTTTTGTCTCTCTAAAGCAGCCAGTCTTCTTAATTGCATATCAAGAATTGCAGTTGCTTGGATTTCTGATAACTTAAATTTGGCAACTAAGTTTTCCTTAGCATCATCCTGAGTTTTTGAGGCTCTGATAGTTTTAATTACTGCATCAATGTTATCAACAGCTATTTTTAGTCCTTCTAAGATATGAAGCCTTGCTTTTGCCTGCTTTAATTCAAATTCAGATCTTCTTTTTACAACTAAATAACGATGTTTTAAAAACTCTTCTAAAATTGTTTTAAGATTTAATGTTCTTGGTGTTCCGTCAACAAGAGCTACAATATTTGCAGAGAAAGTTGTTTGAAGAGCGGTATATTTAAATAAATTATTTAAAATTTTTTTTGGCGAACTATCTCTTTTAAGTTCAACTACAATTCTTGTTCCTTGACGATCTGATTCGTCACGAAGATCTGAAATTCCTTCAATTTTTTTTTCCTTAGCAAGGCCTGCAATTCTTGCAACTAAAAGCGCTTTATTTACCTGATATGGAAGTTCTGTGATAATAATTGCTGATTTACCTTGTCCTATTTCTTCAATGCTGGCTTTTCCGCGAATCAAGATTCTGCCCCTACCTGTCATGTAAACATTTTTTATTTCTTCAAAATCATAAATTGCTCCAGCTGTTGGGAAATCCGGGCCTTTAATAAACTGAAGAAGTTCGTCAATTCCTACTTCTGAATTTATTTCTGGAACATTTGATTCTGTAGTTTGATTAAATTTGGTTTTGTCAATCATGAAAACAATTGCATCAATAATTTCGGATAAATTATGTGGAGGTATTTTTGTTGCCATTCCAACAGCAATTCCTTCAGATCCCATTAAAAGAAGATTTGGCAAAAGACTTGGTAAAAAAACCGGTTCTTTTAGAGTCGCGTCAAAATTATCTAAATAATCAACAGTTTCCTTATCAAGATCTAAGAGCATTTCATTTGAAATTGCTGCCATTCTTGCTTCCGTATAGCGCATATGCGCAGGAGGATCTCCGTCCATTGATCCAAAGTTTCCTTGTCCTTCTATTAAGGGATAGCGCATGGAGAAATCCTGAGCCATTCTTACCAGGGAATCATAAATTGGGATATCACCGTGAGGATGGTATTTTCCCATAACTTCTCCGACGATTTTTGCAGACTTTGAAAACTTTGCCGAGTGAGTAAGATTTATTTCATGCATTGCAAAGAGAATTCTTCTGTGAACCGGTTTTAATCCGTCTCTTACATCTGGAAGTGCACGGGAAACTATAACAGACATTGCGTAATCAAGATACGCTTTTTTCATCTCCGTTGTTATTTCAGTCTGTTCAAGTTTTCCTATTTTATTTTTTTCTTGTTTTTCTTCGCTCATAATAAAATAAAGTTAATTTAGTAAAAAAACAAAAAACATAACCTACCTATATTACCTAAAGAATAAGTAATTAAAGGTATTACTTAATTGCTTTTCTTACTGCTTCTAGTGCTTCTTTTTTTCCTTTCCAGTTTTTAATTTTAACCCATTTTCCGGGTTCAAGAGTTTTATAATTTTCAAAAAAATGCTTGATTTTGTTTTTTACAGCTTCTGGAACATCTGAAATATCATTGTAATCTCCAAAAAGCGGATCAACCTTAGTGCTTGGCACTGCAACTACTTTAGCGTCATTTCCTGCTTCATCTTCCATTTCCAAGAAACCAATTATTTTAGATGGAATTACTGTTCCAGGGGCAACGCCTTGATCTCCTAAAACAATTACATCAAGCGGATCTCCGTCATCTGCAAGTGTGTTTGCTACAAAACCGTAGTTAAAAGGAAAGTTCATTGCAGTATGTAAGAATCTATCAACAAAAACTAGACCGCTGTTTTTATCAAGTTCGTATTTAATATTGCTATTTTTTGGAATTTCAATAAAAACATTTACTTCTTCAGGTGGATTTTTACCAACTGAGAGTTTTTTTATATCCATTATTTTTTCACCTCCATTTTTTTATAGTCGCCTTTTTTATTAGGTAAGGCATTTATTTTTTCCATAATAATATTAGAAATCCAAAGTTGCAGTTTTAGCATTGCTTTGAATAAAGTGTTTTCTTGGTGGAACTTCTTCTCCCATAAGCATTGTAAATACCGCATCCGCTTCTTCTGCGTCAGCAATATTTACTTGTTTTAAAATTCTATTCTGCGGATTCATAGTTGTTTCCCAGAGCTGATCAGGATTCATTTCTCCAAGACCTTTATATCTTTGAATGCCAATTCTTGCAGAATTTCCAAAAGCCTTAATTACTTCATCTTTTTCAATGTCTGAGTATGCATACTTTGCATTTTTACCTGATGTTAGCTTATATAACGGAGGTTGAGCGATATATAAATATCCTTGTTTTATAATCTCTGGTAAGTGTCTATAAAAAAAAGTAAGAATTAAAGTTTCAATATGTTGCCCGTCAACATCAGCATCAGTCATAATAATAAT
>JAZDGF010000006.1:0-34472 GCA_043807135.1 Candidatus Levyibacteriota bacterium
TCATAAACACTTACGAACAGTTTTCTTGTCTTATGCAGCGGATCTTGAGTAGAATCTGTTGCATCAGAATTAAGGTTATCTCCGACTGTTCCAATTCCGTCAAGTCCTATATCAAGGGTAAGAATTGTGTTTCCAGCTGCAAGTGGACTTGTAGTAGTAGTGGTCGTTGTTGCTTTTGTAGTGGTCGTTGTTGCAATTGGAACAAATCCTGGCTGCCAAGAATTGTTAGTTTCGTCTACGATCATTGAAGCTGGTCCTCCAGAAAGTTCAATTGGTACACCTTTCAACACTCTGTTATTAACTAAATGAATATTTGAAGACCATGCTCCGTCCGTATTAAAACGAATTGCCCAAAGTTGGCTTTCCAAAGTATTATTTTTAAGGTAAATGCGTTTATTATCAGCCCAAAGTTGTATAGCTTCATTTGTATTTTTGATGAATTGATTATCATTTACATAAACGTCTTCTGCTGCTACTAGCCAAAGTCCACCGAAGTTTCCAGTAGCTACGTTTCTATTGAAATAGATATTAAAGATGTGCCCATGTACTGTTTGGACGCCTGCTTTATAGGCAAATCCATTACTTTTTGTTGTTCCATATGCGTAATTATCTTCTATCCAAACATTGTTTGCGTCTTGTACGTAAACAGCATGTGGGGGATACATTCTTCCTTGATTTGGTCCAAAATTGTTTTTGTAGGCTTTAAACCCTGAGACACCTGCTCCTATATAGATTCCGAATTCTCCTGCTTTTTCTACAGTATTGTTATAAAACTCTACATTAGATATTGCAGTATCCCATTTATTATAGGCCCAGGTGCGAGCTTGAAATGCAGTATACCCGATACTTTTAAACGATAGATTATAAAATTTACCACCGTTTAGTTGCTCAACGTTTATGCCCGTCTGTACCCAGCGCTCATAGTTGCCTTGCACGGTAAAATCGTGGAACACGATATTTGAGGAGTTATTTATTTGAATTATAGGATCATCAGATCCGTCATGCTTTACAATACTAAGCTCACCGTCTCCATATAAAGTAAGATTGCTTTTATTATTTATACGCACTAATTCATCATATATTCCAGAAGGGATATATACACTGTCTCCAGGGGAAGCAGCATCAATTGCTTGTTGAACTCCGCCATAGGTTTTGGCATTTTTAATATTACCAGCTTTGGGAGTTGGTGTTGGAGTTGGTTCTATTGTGGGAGCTTTTGTAGTGGTAGATGATCCTGTTGTTACATTTTCTAGGGTTAAACCACTTGCGCTAGTTGGCAACACTAAGGTTTTACCAGTGTAAGCTCCGTTTTTAAAGAGAATGTTTGAGATGTTGCCTTCGACTCTAATAAGTACATCTCCACCTGAAGCTGTAAAACCATTGAAAGTAACATTACTTCCTCCGTAAAGCTGCACTATTTGGCCGCTAACTGTTTTAAGTGTGGTGTTACGGAAAGTAAGATTGGAGAAGCCAGAACCAATCACTAAGGGGTAACGTCCAGTGGTTGAATCTAACGTTAGGTTTTGAAAGGTAATATTACTAGAGGAGCCGCCTGATAAATAGAGTTGAAGCGTATATCCTGATCCGCCCTTTAAATTGACGTCTGTAAATGTTACCCGATGGATTTCTCGTTCAAGATAGATAGTGTGATCCTGATTATTTGATAGCTTAGCTGCCTCTAAATCAAGACGGGTAAAACTACTATCTTGAATGTACGAGGCATAAATAGGCATTTCACAATTGCGGGCCACGATATCTTCAATGATCCAGCCACTACCAATTGGACCAGAGCCAAGTTTCATTCCATAAGATAAATTGTCAAAACGTAAATTATTTGCTTTACTATTCTTAGCTCCAACCATATAAATTCCGTTAACATTATTAGTGTAAGCTGTAGTTGATAAAGTCATATCTGAGATGCTTACATTTGATAAGCTCGTACCACTCATGATAAAAGTTTGTGAAGACTGCGCTGGCATAGTGAGAATAGTTTGACTTGTTCCATCTCCCTGTAAAGAAACGTCAGACTTAAGATTAATAGTTGACCTTATTACATATGTGCCTGAAGGGAAATAGACAGTAGTTCCTTTACTAGCTGTACTAATTATACTTCTAATAATATTGGTATCATCTGTTGATCCATCTCCCTTAGCTCCGAAGTCCTTAA
Organism: Candidatus Levyibacteriota bacterium; assembly: GCA_043807135.1. GTDB lineage: Bacteria > Patescibacteriota > Microgenomatia > Levybacterales > UBA12049. The sequence goes on from JAZDGF010000006.1 coordinate 2,168, forward strand.
CGTTTAAGACAGGATTTTCGGCTCTACTTCTGGTATCTTGTATGGGGTTAAAGTAGCTATAGGTGGCAAAAATTGTAAATAAAATTGCAGTGATTAAAAATAACTTTATAAATATATCCTGATGAAATAATATTTCCCAAGTATTTTTTATGGCATTTAAAAACCGAATCATTTTTTCTCAGATCTTGCTATTAGTTATAATTCTACTAACTTTTATGCTAGAATACAAATTAATTAAAGCTAAAAAAAGCATTAATTAATGTCCCTGTAGCTCAGTCTGGACAGAGCATTCCCGTCCTAAGGGAGGTGTCGGGGGTTCGAATCCCTCCAGGGACGCAAACACCTTTTTATTTATATGAAAAAGTCAGGATTTATTAAGTATCTTGTTTTAAGAACAATTGGCAATTTCTTACTACTTTTTGCCTTATTTGGTGTTTTGGCAACTTTTGGACCGGCTTTATACTACGAAGCCCAATATCAAGTAATGCAATATAGGGGAGTGAAGTATAAGGTTGCATCAGCAGAAGAGACCTCGGGTTTTAAGAAAATACTTGAGTCGGAAAAAATAAATAAAAAGTCTGAAATCAAAACAGAAGTAAGTTTCTCAACAGTTATTACTGGTCCAAAAGAACAGGTTTTGATACCTATTGATACAAATTTTAGTATTTTGATACCAAAGATTGGTGCAAATGCCAAAGTTTTTCCAAATGTAGACCCTGCAAACCAAGATATATTTTTGCCAATACTTCAACAAGGAGTTGCTCATGCAAAAGGAACAGTTTTTCCAGGGATGAATGGAAATATTTATCTATTTGCTCATTCAACAGATAATTTTTGGGACGTTGGGAGATATAATGCCATATTTTACCTGTTAAAAAATTTGCAAGAAGGAGATAATGTTATCGTCTTCTTTGAAGATAGACGTTATAATTACGTTATTACTAAGCTGGGAGTTGCTGAAGCAAGTGATATCTCTTATCTTGTAAAAAGTCAGGATCAAATTAAGGAAACTTTAATTTTACAAACCTGTTGGCCTCCCGGAACTACTTGGAAAAGATTACTTATCTTTGCAGAGCGTAAAAAGTAAAAACCAGATTAGCAGTGTTGGTATTAAAATGCCAATATATTTTATTTTAATCCAATTGTGTAGAGATTGGAGGCTGTGTCACGATTTCCTAAGTTTGTTAAGATTACGATTTTTGATCCGTCCGGCCAAGGAAAAACATAACTGTCTACAAAGGGACCTGCATAAACAGTTGTTTGGTTTAATCCGTCATACTCCATAATATCTACCTTTTGGGTATGAACGTAAATTAAATGTTTTGAATCAGGAAACCAAGCAAGTTGTTTTTTATCTTCAGGCATAGCATCCAGGATCTTATAATTTCTGTCTTCTTTTGTATCATAAACATAGACCGATCCCTCTTTAATAAATCTTTGTTCAGGCGTTGAGTTTGCTCCAATTAGCCTGGGGTCAATAACAATAGGTAATTCTGCGTCAACGTTTGCTTTATATAGAATTTTTGTTTCGTCAATAGACCAAGAAAGAATAGAAAAGTTGCTTACAAAAAGCTTAAGCTTTTTTGATAAGGTATCCATCTGGGCTTTTTGCTTCTCTTCTTGTTGTTTTTCCCAGGTAGTATTAACAGTTGCCATAGTTTCTGTTACGTCTTGGGGATTTTGATTAAAGCTTTTTGCATCAAGTAGATACGTTGTTTGACCTGAGGTAGTTGCAATGATTTGTGATCCATCAGGAGACCAAGATAGTTTTGCTTTGGAAAAGAGTCCTATCGAGTCATCTGCAATTTGAGTAGATGCACCTTGAAGAGTTAAAATTGGCCTTGTACTCATATCAAGAACATAAATACCCTTTTTTCTGGTTGCAGACGGAGTTGCTACGGTAAAAGCTAGTTTAGTCTGGGTTGGATCCATAACCGGACTTTCAACGCCTGTATTAGTAATGCTTTCAAGTTTTGGAGCAGATGGGAAAAGCAAGGCATCTGCCTTGGCAACAACTTCACTCTTAATAACTAAAGTCTTTTCCCAAGGAAAATAGCCTTCTTTAACAATTTTTACCTTGTAGCTCTTAGGTGCAAGATTAATAGTGTTATCAGTTGCTGTTGTTAAGTGATCGTTAATAAAGACTTGAGCTCCATCGGGAATACTGGTTACAACTAAAAGTCCTGTTCCGGAAAGATCAGGTTTTCCTTGCTCAAAATTAAGGCGATATCCTTTACCAAATAAGACAACTATTATTGTTGCCAGGATCAAAAACGATAATATTGACAAGGGAACCAAAAGCTGCTTTCTCATGAGTGAATTATACAGATAAATAATAACACTTGCAAGATTCCATGTGAAGAGGATATAATCAAATATGTTAAGGCTAGGAACGAATTCTGATAGGTTTAAGTGGTAGTTTGATATATTTAAAAGTGAACTTTAAGTTAGTTTTTTAATCTAAATACATAAAATAAGGTTGGTTTCAGGCCTCAATATTTACTTAACTAGATATGGTATCAAAAAGAATTGGTATAGACTTAGGAACTGCAAATACGGTTGTCTATTTAGCCGGAAAAGGGATAGTCTTAAATGAACCAACTGTGGTTGCTGTTACTGCAGAAGATAATAAAGTAGTTGCCGTTGGCAAAGAAGCAAAGGAAATGCTAGGACGAACCCCTGGAAACATTATTGCTCTAAGACCGCTTAGAGACGGAGTAATAGCAGATTATACGATAACAGAAGCAATGCTTTCATATTTTATAGACAAAGCAGCGGGTCATTCCCGTTTTTTTAAACCAGAAGTTATGATTTGTATCCCATCAGGAGTTACTCAAGTTGAAAGAAGGGCAGTCTTAGATGCAACTATGGCAGCTGGTGCAAAAGTAGCCTATCTTATTGAGGAGCCTCTTGCTGCTGCAATTGGAGCAAGAGTGCCGATTGCTCAACCAGCAGGGCATATGATAGTTGATATTGGCGGGGGATCTACAGAGAGTGCTGTTATCTCACTTGGTGGAGTAGTTGTTCATAATTCTGTTAGAGTAGGAGGAAATAAGGTTGATGAGGCAATTGCAAACTTTACTAAGAAAAAATTTAATCTTCTTATTGGGGAAAGGACCGCAGAGCAAATTAAAATAGAAATTGGAAATGCCTTAATAGAAAATAATGAAAAAAGCGAAGAAAAGAAGATGGAAATAAGAGGAAGGGATAGTATAACTGGACTTCCTCGTACTATTGAATTAAGCGAGACAATTATAAACGAAGCAATTGCTCCTGTTCTAGATGACATCATTGGTGGAGTTAAGGGGGTTTTGGAGCAAACTCCACCGGAATTGGCAAGTGATATTATTGATAAGGGTATTGTAATGGCAGGAGGAACATCTCTTTTGAAAAACTTTGATAAACTAATGACAAAAACAACAGGGGTTCCTTGTCATATAGCAGAAGATGCTCTTTTATGTGTTGTTAGAGGAACTGGGGTAGCACTTGAAAACATTGAGTTATATAAAAGAAGTATTGCCAGAAAGTAGTTTAAATAATTTTGCATAAAAATAGCAAAAATAATAAAAATATCCTATATTAATTTCAATGAACCACTTAACTAATAAAAAAACCTCAAAAACATTACAACTTTTCACAAAAACTGGGATTTATAGTGTTTTGACTATAAAGACTTGATAAAGTAGTAATTTTTAAGCTGTTCAATCGATAATCATGAGTAAAAAGTCGATAACAAAAGTTGTTCAAAAACAGGTTATTTAGAAAATAACAAAAATAATAGCATAAACTTATAGTAAAATTGATATGTTTGATAAAAAAAATCTACTTGGAGTTGGTATCACAATAGGTAAGAAGAAAGAAATCCTAGAGTATATTATTACAGGTCTAGAAAAATCTATTGAAAGATACTATGTTGTTACCCCAAATCCCGAAATCTTAGTGATTGCAGACAGAGACGTTAATTATAAAAAAGTGCTTAATGAAGCAAAGTTAGCCTTGCCTGATGGAGTAGGGGTAATAATTGTAGGTAAAGTACTGGGTAAAGGGTTTAAAGATAGAGTTACAGGAGTTGACCTGATGGAAAGCCTTTGTAAGAGAGTATCAGAAAAGCCTATAACGGTAGGATTCTTAGGTGCAGGGCATGGCGTAGCAGTACTTACTGCCGAGTGCTTGGTTAAAAAATATCCTGATCTCAAGGTTAGTTTAGCGCAAGAAGAGTGGAATAATGCTGATTTAAGATTAGCCTCAAAAACTAATAATAATAGATCAAAAACGATAGATATTTTATTTGTTGCTTTTGGCTCTCCAAAACAAGAAATTTGGATTGCAGAAAACCTTGAAAAATTGCCGGTTAAGGTAGTAATCGGTGTCGGAGGAGCTTTTGATTTTATAAGTGGTAAAGTTAAACGTGCTCCTGTCTGGGTTCAGGAAATAGGATTTGAATGGCTATTTAGGCTAATTATTCAGCCTTGGAGAATAAAAAGACAACTTTCTCTTCTAAGATTTATTTACTTAGTTTTTCTTGAGAGAGTAAAAAGTTAATATTATAAAAAGTACTGGACTTTAGTATATTTTTTCCTTTACTATTAAAAAGGTATGGATTTTGAATTTCTTCAAAACCCGATTAATAAGAAATGGATGGTATCTGCTCCAAGACGTGCTAAGCGTCCTAATATTGCTAAAGGGGTTGTCCCGGTTTGTCCTTTTTGCCCAAGTCAAGAAGATAAAAGTTTAGAAGTTTATACATTGCCTGCTCAAAGCATTGAACAAACAAAACGAGATTTTGGAGTAGAAGCAGATTGGCTTATTCGAGTCATAAACAATAAATATCCTTTTGCACCGATTCACGAAGTAATTATTCATTCACCCAATCATCATAATAATTTTGAAAAACTTTCGTTAAATCAAGTAAAGCTTATTCTTCAAACTTATAAAAAGCGCTTTCTAGAGCATAAAGACAAGGGTCAAATTTACATTTTCCATAATAGAGGGAAAAAAGGAGGAGAAAGTATCCATCATCCTCATACTCAACTTGTGGTTGTTCCTTTTTCTGTTGATCTTGAAATTCCCAGACTTGACCCTGATTCTTATGTAGGAATTGCTCCTCACCCTTTAGAAGTATCTTCTTTAGTTGATAAAACAAATTCATTAAGTAAAAAACTTCTGGAAAAAGAAGAAATGGTTGAAAATGAACTTTTTTACATATTTTGTCCTCATACCAGTCAATGGCCGGATGAAGTGTGGGTTGCTCCGAAAAAAAGAGGGAGGTCCTTTAGTGAGATTACAGAGATTGAGATAGAAGACTTTGCTCATGTTTTAATTCGCTTAATTCAAATCTTTACTTTTCGTCACGGTAATGAATTCTCTTTTAATTTTTATATCTACCCTGATACAGATTGGTATTTAAGGCTTATTCCAAGAGTAAAAACAATTGGGGGATTTGAACTGGGGACTGGTGTTTTTGTAAATACTCAAGATCCTAAAGAAACACTGGCATTTCTTAAAGAACACTATCAAAATCCTGATAAAGAAAAAATTCTTAAAGAAAATCAAGCAACATATAGAAGGGGAGTTTGACAATTAGTTTTGAAGAATATTTAAGCCTCTTTAGTTTGCATTCCTAAGAGCCAGAGAACTGCTTCCTTTTTGTATCTTCTGTCGCCTCGGGAATTTATTCTGATTGCAGGAAGTTTTCCTCTTTTGCCCCATCTTTTAATAGTTAAAGGAGAAACTCGTAATACTTGGGCAACTTCGCGGACAGTTAAAAGATCTGGTAGGTCATTGATTGATATATTTTGATTAGCCATAGCCTTAAGAATATATTATTAATAATCAATATGATAATTAACTAGTTAAAAAATAACAAACTGTAACAGTTTTGTCAAGGGCATAAGGTGAGGTAAAATTTCTATAGGCTTAAAAGTTGTATTAAATTGAAGATTTTTATTATTTCTGAGGATTTTCTGGTATAGAGTTATCTGTAAAAACTTTTACTTCAATATCTCCCAATTTAGGATCAAAAACCCTATTAACAGCATCAAGAACAAAATTCATAATTCCCTCATCTACTTTGCCTTCTTGTTCATCAAGCTCTTGAGAAAGAGCGTTTCCATTTTTAACTGCTTGTTTAGCACATTCTCTAAAAAATTCTTTTTCAGGCCTAAAAGATTTTTGCATTTCTTTTAGTAATGCTTGCGCTGTTATAATCCAGGTTTGTCTTGCATGACGTGCTTTTTCTGCAGAAGAGCTAGTGTCTGTTTCGGGTTTTCTTGCAAGTTCGTCGATTTTGTCATAAAAATCTTGGACGTTTGAAGGTTCATGATCTTCTGATCTTGTTTCTGAATACAAAAAGGGTTTTCTATTCCCCAGCATCAAACTACCGAACAAAAGCAGACGTTTTTCCCACTTTCCTCCGAACTGTTTTGAGGCAAAACCATTAACTTCTCTTTCAATGATCTTATTTAAATCACCAATAGTGGCTAGACGATCTCTTTCCTCTAATTCGCTAGGTTTGGTTTTTGTTTCAGCTTGGTTCATGAGCGGATAATAACAAAAAGAATACTTAAAAGCAACCAGTTTTTAGGTAATTAATACAAAAAAACTCCCAAAAAGGGAGTCTTTTTGATGTAGTTGAATTAAAATTACTTTAGTTCAACTGTTGCGCCTGCTGCGGTCAATTTTTCTTTAGCTTCATCAGCTGTTTTTTTATTAACCTGATTCATTACTTCTTTTGGAGCTGCGTCTACTAAATCTTTGGCTTCTTTAAGTCCCAGGGTTGGAACTAATTCTCTTAGGGCCTTAATAACAGCAATTTTTTGTGCACCAGAATTTGCAATAACAATATTGAAGACTGTTTGCTCTTCTTTAACTTCATCAGCTGCTGCACCATTTTCTGCTGCAGGAGCTTGAGCTACCATTGCCTGTGCTGAAACTTCGAATTTTTCCTCCAAAGCTTTAACTAGCTCGGATAATTCAAGAACAGACATTTCTCCTACTGCCTTTATTAATTCATCTTTAGAAAGTTTTGCCATACTATTAGTTCACCTCCTTTGATAATTTTCAAAATTAATTAAAAATTAGCTTGGTTTTTTAGTCTCTATTGCTTTAAGTGTCATAACCAGTTGTTGAATGTTCCAGGAAAGTGCTCTGTGAAGTCTATAGATAGGAGATTTTAATCCGAAAACAACTTGTGCCATAAGAACTTCTCTTGATTGAAGAGTTGCTAGTTTTGCAACTTCTTCTGCAGAAATTGTTTTATTATCAAAAATTCCAAATTTAATACTTGGAAGCCCAAATTCCTTAATTGTCTTAGCAAGTTCTTTTAACGGAGCAATAATATCTGAGTAGATAAATAGTGCTGCGGTTGGATTATTAAAAGCTTCATCTTTTTTAGTAGCTTCTTTTTTTGCAGTTTTTGATAAAGCAAGCTTAAGAAGGGTGTTTTTAACAACAGACATATCTGCGTCATGTTCCTTAAGTTTTTTCTTAAGCACTTCAAGCTGCCTATGGGTTAAGCCTTGATAATTGGTAAATACTAAAGCATTTGCCTTTTCCAGTTTTTCGCTAATTTCTTGAACAATTGCCTCTTTTTTAACTCTATTTTTTGATATTTTTACCTCATCTTGTTTCATAATTATTAAAAAAACACTCCTTCGAGTGCATGTTATTAACTTTGATTATAAATTAATTTTGCTCCTCGGTAGGTCTTACTTTTCTGCCCACTGTCTTTGGACTTTGTTAGTTTATCAAAGAGAAGAGAATTCGTCAATACTAAATGATAGAAAATAGTCTTAAAAGAAGTTAAGCAGATAGCTTAATTCCCGGAGACATAGTTGAGGATAGGGTTATTTTTTCAATTTGCTCTTTATTTACAGCTTTTAAAATTGTTTTTATATTTTCATTTAGTTTTTTATCTTCAAAACTTACTTTTCCAATCGTAAAATGGATAATTGGTGATTTGCTTTCTGTTCTAAAGCTAATTTGTCCGCCTTCATATTTTTTAACTAATTCCTGAGGGTTATTAGTAATTGTTCCGTTTTTAGGATTTGGCATAAGTCCTCTTGGTCCTAAGACTTTTGCTACTTTTGCAAGTTTTGGCATCATGGATGGATCGGCAACTAAGATATCAAAATCAATTTTTCCTTTTTCAACTTCTGCAATTACTGTTTCATCAGCAATTACAACTTTGGTTTTTTTGCCTGTTCCATAAGGAAGAGTAAGCTTTCCCGAAATGCCAGTTTCTGTCATGGTTAAATGAAGCTCAACTGTTTCGTCAAACTTTGTTCTTTGAAGTTTTTTTAAGAGTTCAATTCCTTCAGACACTGAATAGCTTTTACTTCTGTCAATTTTTGCTTTCGTATCAGTATAGCTTTTAGAACGAGGCTGTTTTTTTGTAGTTTTTTTGCTCTTTTTTCCAGAAGATTTTTTCTCTTTTTTAACTTCTTTTTCTTCTAATTTTACTTCTTGATCTTCAACAGGTTTTTCTTTTGCCAAGGATATTTTCTCGGCAATTTTCGCCTCTTTTTTCTTTTTAAACTTGTCTTTTTGTTTTAATTCGGTTTCTTCGTCACCGATTGTTTTTACTCTTACTTTTCCCATATTTACTCCACCTTTATACCCATTGATCTTGCAGCACCTTCAACTATTTTTACTGCTGCGTTAAGGTCATTTGCATTTAGATCTTCCATCTTAATTTTGGCAATTTCCTCTGCTTGGGTTCGGGTTATTGAACCAGCAGGTTCTCTTCCCGGTTTTTGAGATCCTTTGTCTTTTCCCAAGGCTTTTTTAATAAGTTCTGCAACTGGCGGTTTTTTTACTATAAAGGAAAAAGTTCGATCTTCATAAACAGTAATAACTGCAGGAAGAATTGTTCCTTTTTGATCTGCTGTTTTTTCATTAAAAGCTTTAACAAACTCCATGATTGGAAGTCCGTGCTGTCCCAAAGCAGGTCCAACCGGTGGAGCAGGAGTTGCCGTACCTGCGGGAATATTTAGTTTTATTAATGTTTTTATTTTCTTTGCCATATTTTAAAGTTTTGCAACTTGTAAGAAGTCAAGCTCAACGGGTGTTTCACGTCCGAAGATGCTGACAAGTACCTTAAGCTTGCCCCGTGTTTCATCAATTTCATCAATTGTTCCTAAGAAATCTGCAAAAGGTCCGTCAACAATCTTAACAGCTTCTCCTTGAGTAAAGGCAGTCTTATACAGAGGTTCTTCTGTTTTCATAAACTTTTGAATTGCCTCAACTTCTTTATCTGAAATTGGTGTTGGTTTGTTTCCTGCTCCAATAAAAGCCGTAACTCCTTGAGTGGTTCTGACCAAAAGCCAGGATTCATCATCTAAAACCATTTTTACCAAAACATATCCTGGAAAGATCTTTTCCTCAACATTTTCTTTTTTACCACCTTGTACTTTAATAGTGATTCTAGTAGGAACAATAATGTCAAAAATTCTATCTTCAAAACCTAAAGACTGAACTCTTTGTTTAAGGTTTTTGGCAACCTTGTTTTCATGTCCTGAGTAGGTATGAATAATGTACCATTTGGCAGCAAAAGAGACATCTTTTGTAACACCTCCTGCTTGTTTTGCAAGTTCACTTTTCTTAGCATCGTTCTTAATAGAACCTGCTTCATTTTTAATTTCTTCTTTTTTCTTATCTTTTGTATCACTATCCATAATTATTTGATGATTAACGTTGTTAGAGTTGTAAAAACGTAATCAAGCCCTCCTAAGAAAAAACCTACTAGAAGACTTACTAATATAACTATAGAAGTTAGTCTTACAACTTCATTCCTAGTAGGCCAGACAACTTTTTTTAATTCATCTCTTACTTCTTTTAAAAAGGTAATTGGTGCTATCGCCATTTCTTCAATACAAAAACAAGGTTGTAACCAACCTTTGAATCATTTTATCAAATATTAGGATGTCTGTAAAGGGGAAAGCAGTTGACACAGATAGGGAAGTGAAGGTACAATTTAAAAACAATATGAGTAAGATTAGAAAGGTTGTAATTCCTGCTGCTGGGTTTGGAACCCGCTTTTTACCTCAGACAAAAGCAATGCCTAAAGAAATGCTTCCAATAGTTGAAAAACCAATTATTCAGTATGTTGTTGAAGAGGCAGTTGAAGCAGGAATTGAAGACGTAATTTTAGTTACAGGGTCAAATAAAAGAGCAATAGAGGATCATTTTGATCGCCCAAGTTTGGATTTGGTTGAGAATTTGAAAATGGGTGGGGAAAAGAAAAAATGTTTTCTTGAAGAGGTAAACAGAATTTCTGATTTAGCAAATTTTATTTACGTTCGCCAAAAAGGTCCATATGGTAACGCAACCCCTATAAGATCTGTAAGGCATTTGATTAATAATGAGGCATTTTTAGCTTTTTGGGGAGACGAGTTTACAATCGCAACTCCTTCAAGAGCAAAACAAATGCTTGATGTATATGATGAATACGGCGGAACGGTTTTAGGAGGAGTAAGACTTTCTAAAGATGAAGATTATACTAGATATGGTTATGTTCAAGGAAAGGAGATAGAAAAAGGAGTATGGAAGGTAGACCGCTTAATTGAAAAACCTGGCAAAGATAAGGCACCATCAGACTTGGCAATAGTTGCCAATTATCTTTTAACTCCGGATATTTTTCCAATTCTTGACACTCAAAAGCCTGGAACAGGTGGGGAGTTTTACCTTTCAGAAGCAATTGATCAGCTTGCAAAGCAAAAACCAGTTTATGCAGTGGAAATTAAGGGGGCAAAGTATTATGATACCGGAAATAAGCTTGAATATATGAAAACTGTTGTGGAATTGGGACTTAAACATCCGGGTATAAATGGAGATTTCCGCAAATTCCTCAAAGAATTGAAGCTGTAAAAATGAATAGGCCTATTAGTAACGGACTCAATGTTAAGTTGTGTTTTAGAAAAACATAATAAAGAAAAGAGATAAATGAAAAAAAGACTGCCTTTTTTTATAGTTGGAGGCTTACTATTTGGAGTATTTGCTTTATTTTCCTATGCTGTTCAAAAGGATATCTTCATTCAGCTTGATTTTAATACAACTGTAAGGCTACAAGATAACATTTCAAGACGATTTGATGAAATATTATCCATATTCTCAATAATTGGAAATATTGAAGTATTATCGATTGCTTTGATAGTGCTTTTAGTTTTCAAAAGAAGGTTGTTTTTTGGAATTTCGGCTATATTACTATATGTTTGGATACACTTTGTTGAACTGTTTGGGAAAATTTTTGTTGATCATCTTCCTCCTCCTCATTTTCTATTAAGAACAGAAAAATTACTAGATTTTCCTCAATTTTATGTAAGAATGGAGAATTCTTACCCATCAGGTCATTCGGCAAGGACCGCTTTTATCTCAATTATTCTTATTTTATTAATAGGGAAGTCTAAAAAGCTTTCAAATAATCAAAAATACCTGCTATATTCTTTAATTTTGGTCTTTGACTTGACAATGTTTATAAGCAGGGTGTATTTAGGAGAACATTGGGCTACAGACGTAGTTGGCGGAGCGTTTCTTGGGTTTGCACTGGGATTGCTCTCTTTAGTTTTTATATAAAAACTAAAGACCTTTTATTTGAGGATTAACTCTATTTATATTTGGACAAAGTCTTTCTTCTCTTGCAAAATGCCTTAGGTTAGCAATCTCATTGATTGCATGCGAAGGATTAACTTCTTTGCTATTTGCCATTCTGGCAATTTCTTTAGCTTTTTTTTCAAATTCACAAAATCCTTTTTCTTGACACTTAAAACAAAGTTCTTTCATAACTTGGGAATTTTAGCAAAACTAAAGAATAAAAGCAAAAAATACTTCTTAGCAAGTGATATAATATGAATATGTCACTTACACCTTCAACAATGGTAAAGATAGGTACAAAAGCACCGGATTTTAGTCTGGAAGATGTTACTTTAGGTAAGAATTATTCTCTCTCAAGTTTTAAAGATAAAAAGGCTCTTTTAGTAATGTTTATTTCTCGTCATTGTCCATATGTTCAACATATTAAAAAGGAGCTTTCTAAGCTAGATAAAGATTATAAAGATAATAATTTAGGAATTGTAGCAATTTCTTCAAATGATGCTACGGATTATCCTGAAGATGCACCTGAGAGCTTAAGGGAGATGGCAAAACAGGAAGATTTTAAATTTCCACTTTTGTATGACAGAGAGCAAGAAGTTGCAAAAACATACAGGGCAGCATGTACACCAGATCTTTTCCTTTACGATCAAAAAAGAGAGCTTGCATATAGAGGACAACTGGATGATAGTAGGCCTGGGAATAATATTTCTGTAACAGGAAAAGATTTAAGACAGGCAATAGAAGAAGTTTTAAAAGATTTACCAACTTCAAATATTCAAAAACCAAGTGTTGGTTGTAATATTAAATGGAGACAGGGGAATGAGCCTGATTATTTTAAGCACTAAAAGCTTGTAAGAGCTTCAATTTAGATCTCAAAAAACGTTGCAGGGACGTACGGACTCGAACCGTAAAAAGCAATTTTGGAGATTGCCGTGATACCATTTCACCACGTCCCTATGGTTAAATTCTATCAAATATTATAAAAATTTGCTTGTTTTTCTTATAGAGTCGTTATTATAAGTAGATTAGAGTGTGTTGCTATTTAAATATTATTTTAATTTATCGTTTTCTTTATGCTGAGTTACTTTCTTACAATGTTTGCAAAATTTATCAAATAATAATTTTTCCAGCGTATTTATCTTATTTCTAGTTGTTACATAGTTTCTGTTTTTGCAAACAGCACATACTAATCCTACTTTTATTCTGTGTTCTCCTTTTTTTGCCATACTCCTCCTTTCTTCTATTATATCAAAAGTGAGCCTGGAGCGGGAATCGAACCCGCGCTCATTCCCTTACCAAGGGAACGTTTTGCCATTAAACTATCCAGGCTTGCTTTTTCTATTTGTTCAATAATCCAAGACCTTAGCTTAACATTGCATACGGTAAGCGTGCAAACTCCATTCAATGATTTTCTCTTATAAGTACCTTTTCCCTGTTTTGGAATCTGAACTATTTTACCAAATTTTTTTCTAGATGTCTTTAGTTTTTTAATCCAATATTTCAAACATTCTTCTGGATTGGAATCATTAAAACAGATAATACTAAATTTTATCTTATACTCTTTTAATTGACATATTTCCCTAAGAAATTTAATAAAAACTTTAATAACAAAAGGATCAGAATTGGCAACTCTAACTGCGTTTCCTGAAGCTTTTTCTCCTTCGCCCCAATAAATTCCAATACCCAGTCCATATAGAAATATCTCTTCATTTGTTAAATTTTCTTTAATTTTAAAAGGATCACCTCCCGGATTTAGCTTAATATATAAAGCTTCACTACTTGATCTTCTCTTAATTTGATATTTATCCATCCAATAAACCACCTTATAAATAGAACACTTTAAGATGGAGCTAATTTCGGACATCGATTTTCCAGAAGAATAAAGCTTTACAAGCTCCTTTTTTGTGGGAAACATAATTCTATAATAGAAATATGTTTTGGGCTTGTCAAGAATTGAATTGGTGCTGGGGGAGGGACTTGCACCCCCGTAGCCCTTCCGGGCGTTTGGTCTACAGCCAAATGCGATTGCTACTCTGCCACCCCAGCTTTAACTATATATTGTCTCCAACTTTTCTTTCCAACAGATATCTTTAGTTTACCTATTACTTCTTTTGCTGGTATTAAATATCTTTCACCATTGCTACAGTAAACAAAAAGAAAATCAAAATCTCCCTTGATATATTTAACGTGATATGTTTTCGTCCTATATCCTCCATATGTTGATAAATCAACTACATAGGCTCCACTTGGTTCTTGGGAGCCTGAATATTTACATTGAATTTTTTTAAAGCTCCCTCCATTATCAATAACTAAATCATATTTATCACAATCAGAAATTGATATCAATACGGTTTTACCCTTTGATATAAAATATGCAATAGCTTCTCCAACTGCAATACTGCCTTTTCTTTTGCTATTCACTTTCATATGATACCTAGTACATAGCTACGTGTCAATGAATTAGGATAAATTTGAGCCGAGACCGGGATTCGAACCCGGGACCTGCTGTTTACAAAACAGCTGCTCTACCACTGAGCTATCTCGGCGCATGTGTAATTTTACCAAAAAGTGAGTAATAAGAATAGTGCCTATAAAACAGGAAAGAGAAACAAGGGGATAAACAAATAAAATAAATTCTGTCTTTGATATCGAGGTGAGTTAGTATTTCCCCGAATCTTCAAATTAGGTAGGTTCAGCACTACGCCTCAGCTTCATGCATTCACCTTGTCTTCGCAAATTTTGCGAATACCTCAAATCCAGTGAATTTGTGGAGGAAAATTTTCCAACTCTCTCTAATACCAAAGAACAAGCTTAGTATATTCTCCATGAAAAATCTTGTCAACTTGACAACAAGGTGTATAATCCAAATCTTTAAGTACTGCATTAGTAATTAGTTTTATTTTTTTCATACTTAAAGTCCGAGCAGTTTTTGGGAGAAAATGAGTAAGCCAAAGATTAGTTGTCCTAGGGAAAATCCGCCGATTGGCATTATTAAAAGAAAAAATAGGATCATAAATCCTATTGAGCCAAGCGATAGGTATGCATTTGCTTCTTTTTCTGGAAGAAGGAGTGCAAATATCTTTGAACCGTCAAGAGGAGGAATTGGTAAAAGATTAAAAATAGCAAGCAAAAGATTTATTTGTACAATTACTAAAAGAAATGGAATTAAAATAGATGCAATTCCTATTGGAAACATAAAGGCAAGCTTAAGAATAAAACTTGTAATAATTGCAATTAAAATATTGGTTAATGGTCCTGCAAGGGAAACAAGAGCTAAGTCCTTTCTTCCGTCTCTTAAGTTAAATGGATCAACCGGAACTGGTTTTGCAGCCCCAAAAATAACGGGTGAGCCCGAAAAGATTAAAAGAAGAGGAAGCATGATGCTCATAATAGGATCAATATGATTTTTAGGATTTAAGGTAAGTCTTCCTAAAAGTCTTGCAGTTGGATCACCGAGTCTTTCTGCAACATATCCATGAGCAATTTCATGCAAAATTGCTGAAAAAACTAAAACGATAACTATGGTTAAAGCAGAAAGCATTTTAAAATAAAATATCCAAAGACTCAAGATAGGTAAAATATGTGATTTACCAATTGAGTTTTATGGATTTTTCCAGTATAATTGATCTTCAGGAGTTTGTCTATGGCACTTAGATGTGGTAATTGCGGAAAAGGAATAATGTATGGACACAATGTGTCCCACTCGAAAAGAAGAACCAAAAGAACGTTTAAACCAAATTTGCACAAAACAAGGGTGGTTCTTAATGGTATGTCTAAGAAAATAAAGCTTTGTACAAAATGCTTAAGAATGGTAAAAGGTTCTATGAAAGCTCAAGAAAAACCTTCAACCCCTCAAGTAGAAGTAGCTTTAAATAATTAATTTTTTATTCTCAAGTTTTGCCCTAATAATTAGAACTGGTGTGGTAACAAAAAAAAGAAATATTAACCCAGCACTTGATCTGTTGGTAAGACTTAGTCCTAGAAAAGTAAGAAAAACTCCAACATACATTGGGTGATTTAGGTATTTATATAGTCCTTTGGTTATTCTTTTTTGTTTTTGTGGTAAAACTCCAAAAGATTTACCTAGATGAAAATAGCTTAAAATCCAGATAAAAAGTCCTATGATTGCAAGAAACAGTCCTATTATGGAAAATTCTATTGAACTTTTTATTGAGTTTGGAAAAAAATAGGCAAGAGCAATATTTATAAAGTACAAAAGAGGAATAAAAAGTGTTATGTAAAAAGAAAGAACTAATTTCCAATTAAAAATTTTCATTGATTAATAGAAAAAGACAATTTAACTTAAGCTTAATTTTTCTAAAATATCTTTTGCTTCAGGATAGCCATTTATAAAATCTTTAAAACTAAGAGGTTTCTTCCCCTCAACTTGAAGCATATTATTTGGCAAAAGTTTTATTCTTAAATCTTTATTATTAATTTTTACCTTTATCCAGGTTCCGGGCCATGGAAAGTAAGCTCTAATTATTTTGTTCAAACTCGTTTGAGATGGAATCTTTGAAAAATCAATATATCCGTCATCTCTTTTTAAAATCTTAGTAAAGCTTGCTTCTAAATCATTTTGCTTTTTAAGTGCATATTTACCTTCTAGATATTTTGTAATAGTATTGTTTAACATTTCCGATCCTTGTTTAAATAATCTTAAATATAAGGATTCTGAGGTATCATTTTTTAAAATTTCCTCTTCTTTTTGTGCAATTATTTCTCCATGATCAATTTTTTCATCAAGTTTTATAAGAGTTACTCCTGTTTTTTTATTACCATTTAAAATTGCAGTTTGTACTGGCGTAGGACCTCTGTATTTAGGAAGGTAAGATGGATGAATGTTTACAACTCCCTTAGGAAAAATATCTAATATTTCTTTTGGAATAATAAATCTAAAATTGGCAAGAACTGCAAAATTAGGGTTTACGGTAAGTAGTTTTTGCTTAATTTCTGAGCTTGAAAAGGAGTTAACTGAATAATAAAGTATTTGGTTTTTTAAACAATATTTAATAATAGGATCATTTATCTCCTTTTCAGCTGTTATAACAAGAGACAAATTAAACTTACTATTTAAAAGTTTAACAATGGGAATTGTGTATTTTGATCCGCCAAAAAAAACAACATTCATGATTAATAAGCTTAGAAAATGAATTTAGAATTTAGATTTGAATTTCTTCAAAAACTTCTTTACCTTCTTTATTTTTCTCAGATTTGTAAAGAGTTCCTTTTTGCTCCAGCACTTTTTTTGTAAATAAGACGCCTTTTAAATGATCAACTTCATGTTGAATAATTATTGCCATAAAACCTTTAAAAACTTTTGTTTCTTTTTTTCCTTTTGTATTTAAATATTCAAGAGTTAAAACAGGCTTTCTTTTAACTTCTCCCCAAATTGTCGGAAGAGAAAGACATCCTTCAAGCTTAGTATATCTTTTGTTACTTGGTTTAACAGGAAGACTGTTTTCTAGAAGTATAATTTTAGGATTAATAAAGACACTAATTTTTGACTCTGGAGTAGGTTTTGTAATAAATATTTGTAAAGGTTCTCCAATTTGGGACGCTGCAAGTCCTACTCCAACAGGATCAGTTGCTGAAAGCAGAGCAGACTTCATATCATCAATTATTTTTAAAATATTTTTATTTAATTTTCCAACAGGCTTTGTTTTTATTGAAAGGACCGGATTTGGTGCAATTATGATCTTTGACATTGAAAAGATTATAGCATACGGGTAGCTTTAAAAAACTATTTTCCTTCCCAGCTTTTTATTGCTTCTTGAGCTTGAGTATCTTTGGAATTTATCTTGGTAAGAATATATTCCATTGTTTCTATTGCCTTTTTATTTAGCTCAGCGCTTTTAGAAGGATTATTTGTTGCCTGTTGATGGTAAAAAACTCCTAGTGCATAGTAGGCATCGCGATAATCAGGTTTTAATTTTACAGTAGTTTCAAGAGCTGCGATTGTTTCGTCAACAAGACCGTTCTGGCCGTAAAGAACAGCTAAATTATATGAAATATTTGCATCGGTTGGTGCAATCTTTTGAGCACGTTTTATTGCCTCAAGCGCTAAAGGAAGATATCTTTGATCAACTTGGGAAAGTGTATAAAAAATTCTTGTTTGAGTTTTTCTAAATACAACATTACTGGGGTAATTAAGTGTAACTTCATTTGTATCTTTTACAGCTTCTTGAATAAGTGATTCTGCAATTTTTGCTGAATCAGTTGATTGATTGTCTGTATTAGAAAGCATTGCAACTGCAAGCATGGTGTTGTTTATTGCATTTTCATTTTTGAATACAGGTTCATTAGGTCTTTTTTCTAAAGCTTTATGTAAGTATGCATAAGCATCTTGATATTGCCCGATTCTATTTAGATTTAGTCCATAAGCATAGGCCCTGTCTGCATTCCAATAGGAGTAAAGTTTGTAGATCATAAAAAGCGATGTTCCAATAACAATAACTATAACAATCAATTGAAAAGTAGAGTTTTTAAAACCACTTTCTTGATACTTATTGGCTATTTCTTTTGATCCTTTAAAGGGAAGATTAAGCACAAATGCTTTTTCCTCAGAAGTAATTTTCTGAATTGCAAAAACAAAAGCAGGAATTAAAAAGAAAAATAGGTTTACAATTACAACCGAAAAGCCAAAGAAGTTGGAGATTAGAATTGTAAAATACCCAACAACAAGTGCAAGAGAAAGGGCAAGATTTTCATCAATGTCGTTAATAGTTAGTCTTTTAAAGCATTTATTAAATAAAGTCCATAAGAAATAGAAAATTATCGTTAAGTAAGCACCTAGACCAATGATTCCCGTGGTTGCTAAGTAGTTTAGATATTCATTATGCGCTTTGTTGTATAGAAAATTCCATTCAGATGTTAAATTATGCTGAGCTGGTTTGTATTTGTAATAAGCAAAAGCAAATGTTTCAACACCGGTTCCTATGATTGGATTATTTTTCCATATATTAAACGCTCCTTCCCAGACAATAAGTCTAATCTTACTTGAATCTGTTCCTCCCAACTCTCCATAATGTGCCTGTTCTTCTTCAATTTTTGCATTAGCTGTTTTTGTTTCTTTTGAAGATTCTTTTGTCTCCTGAACTTTTGCTAAAATTCCTGAATAAGTGAATTTTTCAAGTTGAGGAAAGGGTTGTCCTATAAAGAAAATAATTATGCCAAACATTACAGCAACTATTATTCCTTGCCAGTATTTAAAGAGAAGTTTTCCTATGGGAATTCTTAGAGATTTTCTTTGGATAAAAAGAAAAATAAAAGCATATGCAATTAAAGATATCCAAACTGCAAGCATTGCCGATTTTGATCTTGTATAGGTAAGGTCAATGTAGAAAAGAATAGTTAAGAAAAGGTAAAGAAAGGATTGCTTAGTAAAATCAGAGAAAATATTTTTAATACTTTTTGCTTCTCTTTTAAGACTGCTAACAAAAAGATAAATTGTTAATGGAATTAAGATAGAAAGATAGGCAGCAAGCCAATCAGGTTGTCCCATTGTAGAAAAGATTCTAATTTTTGGTTGAAAATCTGCAGTCCAGCAAGCTACGTCAAAAGTTCCCCTAAATATTAAACAAGTTGGATCATAGCCAAAATGAGAAGGAAGTCCCCAAAGAGCAACAAGGCCAGCTGAAACTAAGATTACCTTTATTAGTCTTTTAACAATAGCAATTGTTGCAAGATTTGAAACAAATGCGTAGTAAAGAGAAATGTAGGCAATTATTGAAAGCAGTCCTCCATTAAATCTTGAATAATAGCCCCAGAAAGAAACATGAGAGTCAAGAGAAATAATAGTTGAAAGAATTTGAGATGCTAAAAATATTAAAATTAAAATATCAAGAGGTGTTCTTACAATTTTTATCTTGCGTCTCGTAATCATCTTAATAATCCATGCAGCAACGATTACAATAGTAAAAGCAAAAACAACCCACATCTTATTAAATTCAAAAAGCTCTGATGTGCTACTGGTTAAAACAAGAGGAATTAGGAAAAAAATTAGATAAAAGGAATATTCAATAATACGATTGCAGTAATTAATTAATTTCATTTAATTTAGGATTTAATGGTAAAAGTTATTTAATAATCCTAGCACAACAAATTTTTTCAGGCAAGAGGATTAACGTATTGACAAAGAATCTTTAATATTATATTTTGTTTACTACTATCTTTAGAAATGACTAAAAAACCAAAAGGACAAGCTACTTACGGAATAAGAGGAGAGAGAGAATCCTCAGTACCTTTAAGCTCACGACAAGAAGAAATTTCAAGTCCAGAAGCATTAACGCCTGCTCAAGAGAGGCTTGCGGAAACAATGCTAACTACAAAGGTAAGAGGAAAAGCTCCGATCTTGACCATATATGAAGACGGAACTTTTTCAATTGCGCCAAATGAAAAAACAGTTCCTTTAGTTGCTTTAAGACCAGAAGAAAAAGGTCAATATGCTCTAAAATTGCATGAAGAAAATCCCTATGAGCAATTGTCTCCATATTTTGTAAATTTTAGAAACTTACCAACGCAAGTAATATTAGACGCTCGAAATGCTTTAGCAGAAATAGAAGGAGAAGGAACTCCAGATTTTTGTGTTGGAATTCCTAAAGCTGGTACTATTTTAGGAAAGGCATATGGAGAGGAGAAAGATATTCCCCACATTGAAATTTTTGATAAGCAAGAATTAGCTGGCGGGAAAAGAAAAATTATTCCTAGTAGTAAATTGGCGAAGGAAGGAATGAAAAAGGCTAGATTTATAGATGATCTAATAAGTGGGGCACATACAAAACTTGAAGCCATAAAAGTTGCAAGAGAAATGGGATATGAGGTTTTAGATCTATATGTAGTTTTGGATCGGGAACAGGGAGGTAGGGAAGAACTTGAAAAAGCAGGAGTAAAGCTCCATTCAGCGCTTACAATGACGCAGCTAATTGATTATGGAGTTAGAAAGGGTCATATAAGTGATGAAGATGCAAGAGTAGCAAGACAATATTTAAATGACAATAAACCAAAGAAAGATCTTTCTGATTTTGGAATTCCCAGTCCTTCTTAAAATTCTTTATCCTTGGCAAATTCTTTTTCCAATGTTATTATTACATTAATTTAAATTCTTGATTTTTTATATTCTTCTTGTTTTTGAAACAGAAATTAGGAATTAAAATACTTATTATGTTAAATAAATTCTTTTCTTTATTCTCACACGATATAGGAATAGACCTTGGTACGGCAAACACCTTAGTCTGGGTAAAAGGTAAGGGAATTGTTATAAGGGAGCCTTCAGTTGTGGCAATGCATAAAAAGAGTAAAAAAATTGTTGCAATTGGAACAGAAGCAAAAAAAATGGTTGGGAAAACACCTGCAACCATTATAACGGTAAAACCTCTTCACGGAGGAGTCATTGCAGATTTTGATGCAACAACGGCTATGATTTCCCATTATATTCAAAATGTTCATGAAGTTGGCAATTTTTTGCCGGTTGCCTGGTCTCGTCCAAGGGTGGTAATTGGAATTCCATCTTCTGTAACAGAAGTTGAAAGGAGAGCTGTTTGGGAAGCTGCACTCTCTTCAGGAGCAAGAGAGGCATTTTTAATAGAAGAGCCAATGGCAGCAGCAATTGGAGAAGATATTTCTGTTTTTATGCCGGTTGGGGCAATGGTTGTTGATATTGGTGGAGGGACTACTGAAATTGCCGTAATTTCCTTGGGCGGAATTGTTGTAAGTAGGTCTTTAAGAATAGCAGGAGATGAAATGAACGAGGCAATTGCTCATTACATAAGACTTAGACATGGGCTTTTAATTGGAGAAAAAACAGCGGAAGATTTAAAGATGAAAATAGGTAGTGCATATAAAAAGCCTCAGAAGGTAAGTCAAAAGCCTCAAAATGAAGAAGAGCAAGAAAGATATCAAGAAGAAAACAAAGAAAAAAAACATGACAAAATGGCTGTTATAAGGGGAAGGAATATTGAAACAGGTCTTCCTAAGAGTTTAAGAATTACAGAAGTTGAAGTAAGAGAAGCTCTCTCTCCAATAGTTGCGCAAATAATTGATGGAATTGTAGATGTTTTAGAAGAAGCACCTCCGGAGTTAACAAGTGATATTTTAGAACATGGAATTTTACTTACAGGTGGTGGATCTATGCTTTCAGGACTTGATCATTTAATAGTTGAGAGAACACATATTCCTGTAATTAGAGCTGAAGATCCCCTTACTACGGTTGTTCGTGGAACAGGAAAAGTTTTAGAAGATGATTCACTTCTTCAGAGAGTAAAAGTAATAGGTGGATTAAAATAAAAGATAAAGCTGCAAAAATCGATTCTACTATTTTAAAAACATAATTTTATTGTTAATTTAACTTGTCACAGTAGAGTAAAAAGACTACAATAACTTTATGCAAAAAAAGGGTAGATTTTTTTATATTTTCCTAATACTTATTTTTTCTTCTTTATTTATTTTTTCTCTTTCAAAACTAGGTATATTTAAAGGAAACTTTATTGCTTCTTTTTTCTCCCCGATTCAAAAAGAAATTCATAAGTCATTTATTTCATTTACAAAAATTGGGTCTAGTTCAGAAAAAGAACAATTAAAGAAAGAAAATGCTAGTTTGATAAAAATGCTTGTTGATCAAAAAAAGCTTAAAGATCAAAATGCAGCACTTTTAGATCAATTTCAAACAACTTATCCTAAGAGCTTAAATCTTTTAGCTGCGGATGTAATAGGTTCCCCAAGTTTTATCCCAGGAGTATCTGTACCGGAAACATTAATTGTTAACAAAGGGGAGGAAGACGGAGTTAAAAAAGGTGATGTAATTATTGCAGAGGATAATTTAGTTGGAAAAATAGAAAAAACAGCAAAGTCTTCATCGCTTATTTCCTTAATAACGAGTGACACTTCAATATTTTCTGTAAAGCTGGGAATTGATAAAAATATTTTTGGAGTGATAAATGGTCAAGGCGCTGGAGAAATGATTTTAGACAATGTATTACTTTCAGAAAGCTTAAAAAAAGACGATATTGTTTTAACTAAAGGAGATGTTGATCTAGAAGGAAAAGGATATCCGCCTGATTTAATAGTAGGCAAAATTATCTCTGTTTATAAAAATTCAAGTTCGCTGTTTCAAAAAGCAGATGTTATAAGTTTTCTAGACTTTTCAAAATTAACAACAGTTTTCATCATGATACAAAGATAAAATGGTAGGTAAATTTTTTTGGCCAATATTTATAGTTGCATTTTTTTTCGAATTAGTTCTAACTACAATGCCGCTTGTTTTAATAGTGTTTTTAAACTTATTTGTTTTTTCCAAAAAAGAATGGGTATTTATCTTGGCATTTATATCAGGAATTATTCTTGATATTCTAAGCTTTAGACCCTTAGGGTATACCAGCATTTTTTTTGTATCATCATTATTTTTTATAAGTCTTTATGAACGTAAATTTGAAATATCAACTGTGTATTTTATCTTTATTATGTCAATTATCTTAAGCGCAATTTATCTTGTAATTTTTAACAAGTTTTCTTTAATAGAGTCAATATTCAGCGGATTAGTAGGAGCAGTAATATTTTTAATTTTTAATTTTCTAGAACATAAAAAAATAGATGCGAGTACAAGTAAAAGATATGATACAAAAGAATATTTTAAAAAGACTTAATATGACAAAAACAGGAGTTGCTTTTCCGGATTTTATTCTTCTTGATAAAAGCAGTAAAAGACAAAAAAACTTTGAAGGTAAAAATCGTTCTTCCAGGGGTTTTTTCTTAGTAGTATCTGGAGTAATTATTTTTATTATTCTTTTTGCAAGGCTTTTTTATTTGCAGATTATTGATGGATCATACTACCGATATTTATCAGATAATAATCGAACAAAAACATTAATAACACATGCCCCCAGAGGGATAATTTTTGATCGAAATAATACTCCTTTGGTTTTTAATGTTCCAGGTTTTAGGAAAATAGACAAGGATAAAACTATCATTCTTACAAAAGATGAAGCCCTTCCTCTTTTGGTTAAGGGAGAAAAAGATTTAGAAGTAGATAGCCTTAGAGAATATCCATATAAAGATCTTTTATCGCATGTGATTGGATATATTGGACAAATTTCGAAAGAAGAAATGGATGATCCGCTTTTTATGGATTACAAAGGAGGAAGTTTAATTGGCAAGATGGGGATTGAAAGAAGATATGAAAATGTTTTAAAAGGTGTCGATCAAAAACAATTAATGGAGGTAGATAATTTTGGTAAAACTGTTAGAAAACTTGGTCAGACAGATCCAATTCCTGGGAAAGATATAAAGATAACAATTGATTTAAAATTGCAAAAAGCAGTGCATGAAGCAACAAAAGATATTAAAAGAGGTTCAGTTATTGTCTCAACTCTTGATGGGCAAATACTTGCTATGCTGTCTCGTCCATCATTTGATGCAAACTTGTTTACAATGGGAGAAAGCTATAAAAACGCTAATAGTAACACTTACAAAACTTTATCAGAAATATTACTTGATGAAGAAAGCAATCCTTTATTAAACAGGGCAATTTCAGGAACTTATCCTCCAGGTTCTACGTTTAAACTTGTGGTTGCAGCAGGTGGGCTTGAAGATGGAACCATAGATAAAAACTGGGAAGTAGAGGACACAGGAATACTTCGAGTAGGTGCCTTTTCTTTTGGCAATTGGTATTTTTCTTCGTATGGAAGAACAGAAGGATCTGTAAATGTTGTAAAAGGAATAAAAAGATCAAATGATATTTTTTTTTACAAGCTTGCTGAAAAGATAGGAGTAAGTGGGATTTCTAAATGGGCTGATAAATTTGGACTAGGGAAACCTTTAGGAATTGATCTTGAAGGGGAGCTATCAGGAACTATACCAAGTCCTCAATGGAAAGAAGAGCAGATTGGAGAAAGTTGGTATTTAGGAGATACTTATCATTACGGAATTGGACAGGGATACTTATTAACAACTCCTCTTCAGATAAACGGACTTACTCAAATAATTGCAAATAATGGAGCACTATATGAACCGCATCTTCTTTTAAATCAAAAGAAAAAGGAACTGGAGAAAAAGTTTTTATCTGAAAGTACTGTTTCTTTAGTTCGTCAAGGAATGATTGAAAGTTGTCAAACAGGTGGAGTAGCTTGGCCGTTGTTTGATTTTAAAGTAAAAAATAAAGAGTTAAAAATTGATGATAAGAATTTTCTTGAGGTGCCTCAGGCAACAACTTCTGCAAATTTTAAAGACTTTAGAAAAGTAACCATTGCCTGTAAAACAGGAACTGCTCAACACGGAGGCGAAAAAACCTTGCCTCATGCCTGGATCACTCTTTTTGCGCCGGCATATGATCCTGAAATAGTTATAACCGTACTTGTCGAAGAAAGTGGTGAAGGTTCAAATGTAGCTGCTCCAATTGCAAAAAAGATTTTAGAAAGCTATTTTTCAAAAAATTGACAGTGTACCTACGTAACATAAAATCATCAACGCTTAGCAAAAGATGTTGTAAGAAAAAGAGTTTCCTTTTATTTATCATAAATAATTTTTAGAATAAATTTAGCTATAAATAATAAATATTTAGCATATATTCCTCTTGACAGGTACGCTATTCTTCTTTAAAGTTAAAAGAGCTAAAAACAAATTATGAAAAACTTAGTAATAGTAGAATCTCCTACAAAAGCAAAAACAATTGGAAAATATTTAGGAAAGGATTATGAAATAAAAGCCTCAATGGGTCATATTATTGATCTTCCGAAAAGCAAACTTGGTGTAGATGTTGAAAAAGATTTTGAACCTCAATATGAGCTTATGAAAGACAAAAAAAAAGTCATCTCAGAACTAAAAGCGGCAGGAAAAAATGCTGAAAATATTATTCTTGCAACCGACCCTGATCGTGAAGGAGAAGCAATAGCACATCATGTTAAAGAAATATTACAGTCATCAAAAAAGAATAAGAATATAAAAAGAATTGTTTTTCATGAAATCACAAAAGAGGCAATAGAAGAAGCATTAAAAAATCCAAAAGAAGTAGATTCAAACTTAGTGGATGCGCAAACCGCAAGAAGAGTTTTGGATAGATTAGTTGGGTATAAACTTTCTCCTGTTTTATGGCAAAAAGTACGAAGAGGGCTTTCTGCAGGTCGTGTTCAATCTATTGCACTAAGATTAATAGTTGAGAGAGAACGGGAAATTGAAAAATTTAAAAAAGAAAAATATTATACAGTTACTGCTATTTTAAAATCAGAAAAGAACGAGACTGCATTTGAGTTAACTGAGATAAATAAAGAAAAAATTGATCTTCAAGAGATTCTCACGCTTTATGATGGACAGTATAAGTATAAAAAAACCACAATTGAGACTTTAGAAAAAGTGCAAAAAATAGTAGCAGATTTAAATACCAAAAAATACACTGTTGCAGATGTAATTAAAAAACAAGTTAAAAGATCTCCGTCTCCTGCGTTTACAACTTCAACGCTTCAACAGGACGCTTCAAGAAAATTTGGATATTCGGGAAAGCGTACGATGAGTCTTGCCCAAAAGCTTTATGAAGAAGGATATATTACTTATCACAGAACAGATTCTATTTCTATGGCTAATTCTGCAATAAATGCTATTAGAAATTATGCAGAAAAAGAATACGGAAGAAAATACATACCAGATAATCCAAGATTTTATAAAACCAAACAAAAATTAGCTCAAGAAGCTCATGAAGCAATTCGTCCTACAAAAGCCAACATAAAGCAAGATATAATTACTGCAGAACTAGGAAAAGATTTTGCAAAGCTTTATGATTTGATCTGGAAAAGGGCAATTGCTTCACAAATGGCAGATGCTGTTATTGAATCGACAACAGTACTTGTTGATTCAAAAAATGGTAAAAGTGCATCAGAATATAGACTAAAAGCAAATGGATCTGTTTTGGTTTTTGAAGGCTTTCTTAAAGTAAATCCACTAGGGTTAAATGATACAATTTTACCAAGTTTTTCTGTTTCAGAAGTGCTTTTGGCAAAAAAAATAGAAGAAGTTGAACATGAAACACAACCGCCACCAAGATATAACGACGCATCTATTATTTCAACTCTTGAAGAAAAAGGAATTGGTAGGCCTTCAACTTACGCAACTATTATTTCAACAATTGAGATAAGAGGATATATTGAAAGACAAGAAAGCAAATTTATTCCAACCACAGTAGGAGTAGCAGTAAACGATTTTTTAGTAAAAAACTTTTCAACGATAGATGATATTCCTTTTACTGCTCAAATGGAAGCGCAGCTTGATGATATTGCAAACGGAGATAAAAAATGGGCTCCGGTAATTAGAGAGTTTTATTCTCCTTTTGAAAAAACATTAAAGGCAGTAGCAAAAATGGAAAGAGTAAAAATAAAAGTAGAGGAGACAGATGAAATTTGTCCTGAATGCAAAGCAAAATTAGTTATTAGAACAGGAAGATTTGGTAAGTTTTTATCATGTTCTACGTTTCCTGATTGTAAATTTACAAAGCCATTAGTAGAAGAAACTAAATTTAACTGTCCAAGAGATGGAGCAAAAATTATACTCAAAAAGACTAGAAAAGGTCGTAAATTCTATGGTTGTTCGAATTACCCAAAATGCGACTTTGCAGCATGGAAAATTGAAGATTTAAAAAAAGCCACTACTTAGAATGTGTTGTTAATAATGTTCCTAAAAGTCTAAAAATTGCATCAAATATAAATTAAAGTACGTCTTAGAAAAGAAGATCTTATGTATTAATAAATAACTGCAAGAAAAACTATTGTTATTACTACAACTGCTTGAGTAATAATTCCCCAGGGTTTATCAAGTTTCCGATCAAACTTTTTTTGAAAATGATAGGACCAATTAAAAGGTGGAAGATTGATATTGAAAAAATAATACGGGGCAGTTAACCAGTCTAGAAGTTGGGAGAAGCCAACAATTAAGAATAGATATAGAATACTGGTTTCTGGAAATAAATAATAAGTTAAAAGATAGGCAATTGCAAAACTTAGAAAAACGTCCATTGATGAATCTAGTAAAAGACGAGCTTTTCCTTTATTGTTGCGGTTTGTAGCAGGGTCCCAATGAGGGACCATATCAGCTACAATATGAGAAGTAAAAGCAATTGGAATAGCAAGAGCTGGATTTCCAATTTTAGCAGCAATTACTGCTCCGATAACTGCGTGTCCTGTAGCGGTCATATCTTTTGATTATAGATCAAAGAGTGTAACTTTTGTCAACCATAAGTTTAAGAACTTGACAAAAAAAATAATACGTTTCATACTTAAAACGTGAGAAAATATTTAGCAATTTTCTTAGTTTTGTTTATATTTTCAGTAAGTACATCTTCAGCTGTTGCTTACAGAAAACAGGTTTTAGGAATTGAAGATCAAAACTTAAGCATTCCTGCAACAACGGAAGGTCCGGGAATATTTTTACCGGATAGTCCATTTTTTTTCTTGGATCAATTAAAGCAAAATGTGAGAGTTGCTCTTGCATTTACTCCTGAAGCAAAAGCCAAGGTTTATACCTCTATTGCAGGGGAAAGACTTGCTGAGCTTCGCTTTATGCTTGATAAAAAGGACTTAGCAGGGATAAGAACAGATCTTGAGGCAATCTCCAGTAGTTATAAATTAGCAGCAGATCAAGTTTCTTTTGCAAAAATGTCTGGAAAAGATGTTTCCGTTTTGGCAAAAGAAATAAATGATCAGATTAAAGCAAAGCAAAAAGTTTTAGATGAACTTCATATAAAAGCAGAGGGAGAAGTAGAAAGTGATGTAAGGTCTGCAGCAGACGGTCTTACTATTGCAAAATCAAAAGTAGAAAATTCACTAAACGAAACAGATCTGAAAAACGAAATAAAAGATGACTTATTAAGAGAAACTGAGATGAGGCTTCATGATGCCACAGAATCTGCAATGGATTTAAAAGAAATACTTGAGGATTTGGAAGAAGAGGCAAATAGTGCAGCAAAAGAGTCTTTGAAGGAAAGAGAAAAGGCATTAAGAAATGCAATAGAAGAAAAAAATGAGGAATTAAAAAAGGCAGAACAAAGAAGGCTTGCACTTGAGAAACAGCAAAGAAATAAGATTTTGGAAATGCAAAACCAAGCAATTGAAAGCGCACAAGAGATAGTTGAAAATGCGCAAGAAACAGCTAAAAAGTTTGAAGAAATTAAGTATAATTCTGAAAATACTAAAGACTTATCAGGTGGCACAAAAGAATCTTTAAGCTCTGAAAATTCCTCAATTGAGATAGAGAATGAATCAGTGGATAATTCTTCAGAATAAGGAACTTAAGTTGCTCCGATTTTTTTAAGAGCCTTTTATTTATCAAAATATAGGATATAATTAAGAAATGCAAAAATTAAAACCAATTGTGTTAAGAAATTCAACTCCGACAAAAAAAGAGATTTTAAAAATAAAAAGAAATAAAATCTATATTATTCTTGATAATATAATGGATACATACAACACAGGAGCAATTTTTCGCTTGGCAGATGCTGTGGCAGCAGAAAAAGTTATTCTTTGTGGAGAAACAGAAACACCACCAAATACCAGAATTAAAAAAGCCTCAATTAACACAACAGAATGGGTGCCTTGGGAGTATTCCAAATCAGCAAAAATCGCAATTAAGAATTTAAGATCTAAAGTTAAAAATTTATTAGTTGTCGCAATAGAACAGAATGAAAAAAGTGTTTCGTTTCAAAAAACTGAATATATGTTTCCCATTGCTTTTGTCGTAGGACATGAAACACGTGGAGTATCAGAAGAGGCACTAAAAGCCTCAGACAAGATAGTTGAACTTCCCATGTATGGAGTGAATACTTCGCTAAATGTAATGGTCTCATTAGGAATAGTTCTTTACGAAGCAGTTAAATATCTATAAGATAGAAAGACCAGGATGAAAGTTTCAGTAGTGGTTCTAGCATACAACGAAGAAAAATATATTGGTAAGTGTCTTCAAAGTCTTATGGATCAAGAAGAAAAACCAGATGAAATTATTGTAGTTGATAATAATTCCAAGGATAAGACAGTTGAGATTTGTAAGAAGTTTCCTGTAAGGATTATTAAAGAAAAAAAACAGGGAATAATTGCCGCTAGAAATAAAGGATTTAACGCAGCTCTTTGCGATATTATTGCAAGATGTGATGCAGATGTTATTGCACCTTCTGACTGGATTAAAAAGATTAAGAAGAATTTTAGAATAAACAATATTGCCGCCTTGGGAGGCCCTATAAAATTTTATGATCTTCCTGTAAAAACCGCGTTATTTTCTCAGGGGTACAGTAAACTTGCAAAAAGGATATATAAAAATCATGTTTTAATGGGGGCAAACATGGCACTTAGAAAATCTGCTTGGGAAAAAATTAAGAAAGAATTAGCAATAAAGGATCATCATGTTCATGAAGATGTAGATATTACAATGCAGATTGGAAAAATAGGAAATATTGGTTTTGATAAAAAAATGGTTATGCCAACTTCTGCTAGAAGAATGAAAAAAAGACCTCATTCATTCTTTGTCCAATACCCTGTAAGGCTTATAAAAACCTATAGAAGGCATTCAAAAAGCAATGGATAAAACAAAAAACTACGCAAAACATACTAGTTGCAATCCTCTGAAGAAACTTTTTATAGCTAATTTTTTCAGAGTGTTTTTTAAGCTTGTGAAAAATTTAGAAATAAATACTGTTTTAGATGTTGGTTGCGGAGAAGGTTTTACTTTAAATAAATTAAAAGAGAAAAAAATTGGGGAGACTTATCAAGGAATTGATTATTCAAAAGAAGCAATTGGTATTGGAAAAAAGCTTTATCCTTTTTTAAATTTAAAACAAGGGGATATCTATAAACTTCCTTATGAAAATAATTCCTTTGATTTGGTTATTTGTGTTGAGGTATTAGAGCATTTAGAAAACTCTGAAAAAGGGCTAAAAGAGTTAATTAGAGTTTCAAAAAAATATCTATTTCTCTCTGTTCCAAATGAACCCCTTTTCTATCTTTCTAACTATACTCAGTGGGGAAAAGATATAGGGCATATTAATAAATGGACAATCTGGGGATTTAGAAAGTTTGTCGAAAAACAGTTAGACATTAAGTTCCTCTCTATGAAAACTTCTTTCCCATGGACAATGGTGTTGCTCCGGAAACATATTAAACATTGACATTATTTTAAATTAGACTATAATAATTGCAGTATGTAAACAAGGCCAAAGCAACAAGGGATTTAACCCCGCATTTGGCGGGTTTTTTGGTCTTTGGGGCATATCTTTGCACATTGACATTTGAATTCAAGGATAATAACACTTCTTTAAAGGAGCTTTGTTCCTTAATCAAGAAGTGGTAGGAAAATCCTCACTATTTAGTGAGGTAAGCAGACACAAGTCATTGTTTTTTATAAACAATGGTTGTCTCTGTCTTTTTTTGAGAGTTTGATCCTGGCTCAGGATGAACGCTGGCGGCGTGCCTTAGGCATGCAAGTCGAACGGAAGCAGCAATGCTTCAGTGGCAGACGGGTGAGTAACGCGTAGGAATCTACCTCTAGGAGGGGGATAGCTGATCGAAAGATCAGGTAATACCCCATAGTTCTCGTAAGAGTAAAGGACTTAACGGTCCGCCAAGAGAGGAGCCTGCGTCCTATCAGCTTGTTGGCGGGGTAAAAGCCCACCAAGGCAATGACGGGTAGCTGGACTGAGAGGTCGATCAGCCACAACTGCACTGACACACGGGCAGTACACCTACGGGTGGCAGCAACCAGGAATATTGCGCAATGGACGAAAGTCTGACGCAGCGACGCCGCGTGGAGGAAGACGGCCTTAGGGTTGTAAACTCCTTTTGCCAAGCCGTTCACAGCTTGGCGAATAAGCCTCTACTAACTACGTGCCAGAAGTCTCGGTAATACGTAGGAGGCAAGCGTTATCCGGATTCATTGGGCGTAAAGTGTACGTAGGCGCCTTTTCAAGTCGTGTCTTAAAGACCGGGGCTCAACCCCGGGAATGGGTGCGATACTGTTTAGGTTGAGGATTAACAGGGAAGCTGGAACAGTTAGTGTAGCAGTGAAATGCGTTGATATTAACTGGAACACCAAAGGCGAAGGCAGGCTTCTAGGTTTTTCCTGACGCTGATGTACGAAAGCTAGGGTAGCGAAACAGATTAGATACCTGTGTAGTCCTAGCCGTAAACGATGTCCGCTAACTCTGTTACCTTTTGGTGACGGGGTGTAAGCTAACGCGTTAAGCGGACCGCCTGGGGAGTACGGCCGCAAGGCTAAAACTCAAAGGAATTGACGGGGACCCGCACAACCAGTGGAGCGTGTGGTTCAATTCGAGACAAAACGAAGAACCTCACCAAGACTTGACATGTAACCGTTTATTTTCCAAGAAACTGGAAGAAATCCGTAAGGATGGTTACACAGGTGCTGCATGGCTGTCGTCAGCTCGTGCCGTGAGGTGTTCCCTTAAGTGGGGAAACGAGCGCAACCCCCATCCAATGTTAAATATTCATTGGAAACGGTCCCGTTTTAAGCGGGAAGGAAGGAGGGGAAGACGTCAAGTCAGCACGGCCCTTATGTCTTGGGCTACACACACACTACAATGGCGAAAAACAACGGGCTGCAAGCCGGTAACGGCAAGCTAATCCCTTAAATTTCGCCTCAGTTCAGATTGAGGTCTGCAACTTGACCTCATGAAGTCGGAATCGGTAGTAATCGCAGATCAGCATGCTGCGGTGAATACGTTCTCGGGTCTTGTACACAC
>JAZDGF010000007.1:0-2679 GCA_043807135.1 Candidatus Levyibacteriota bacterium
CCTCCACCTCCACCGCCTCCACCTCCACCGCCATCATCATTAGAACAGCTAGAAACATTAAAAGTACAACCAGCCGAACAAGATATGGTTCCACTATCATATCCCTCGGCCACACAAGTTCCTCCATTTAAATCTGTGCCATCACACTCTTCACTTCCTTCCGCTATATTATTTCCGCAAACAGGTCCTAATGTCACTTGCAAAGAGGTTGTGGCTACCGTAGCATGCGCTTTGTCAAAAATAAAAAAAGAAAAAAAATATAAAAGAAACCCGCTTAGAATCGGGATAATAAAAATAAAAAATATTTTCTTACTTTTAAACGATTGCACAATTAGTTATTTCTTTGATTTCCTTTTTATAGTTTTCTTCTTCATCTTCTTTTTTAAAATAAACACTCCTCCAAAAATTAAACCAATGACAATAATCGTTCCAGAGAATGTAACTAATATTAATCCAAACGGAGAAGCAGCAGCAAAAATTTTAATTCTTTCTAAGAATGGTGGTGGAATTAAAGTTCCTGGTAAATGAACATCAAATTTAATTTGATCTGTTAAAAGAACTTCTTCTCCTTTATATAATTTATATTCTGCCCAATATTGAGCAGAAGAAAGATCTATCTCTACCTCTCCTGTGCTTTGTCCTACCTTAAAAGAATCTACCCAACTAAACTGAGTTATTTCTTTTGAATATAAAAGCTGATTATGATAAGCGTCATAAATATCTAGCTTAATCATTGAAGGACGCACTTTTACATTGCCTATATTTTCAAGAGAAACAACAACTTTTAATGGCCACCCCTCTTCTAACGGCGGGATACTTATCTCTCTGACCTGGAAATCAGAAAATTCATCTCCTGTAACATTAAGGTGAAAATCTGCTATTGCTCCTATTGCTACGCTCACAGATCCTTGAGAAGAAACGGGTGAAGCCTTAATAGTCATCCTGCCTTCATATAAAGCATAACCAGCATCTTTGGGAACATCTATTATTACATTAATTGGAAATTGTTGTTGTCCTGCAGGATAAATAAATTCCATTCCCCTATCTATAGTTATCCAACTTTCAATATCAGGAGCATTCATTTCAATTGTTATTTTTACTGATTCTGAAGGATCTGATCTAGTCAAAGTAACTTTATGTTCAAAATGAGCACCAGGAACAAGACGATCATTCCAAATATGAGGAGCAGAAATACCAAAACCAGCCTGAACATCAGAATAAAAAAACAAAGAAATTAAACAAAAACAAATAACAAATAGGAATTTCCTGGACATTCTCATTTAAATATTAACTAATCAGAAACTGCCGTAAAAGTATTCTCTCCTTCATAGTCACCAGCAGCCTGTCCTCCAGGAACACTAATTCCCCAATAGATATTCTGTGCTTGATTAGAAGGCGTAGCATTCGGTTTAATTGTATCAAACTCCAAAGCAGCAGGAGTTGTAGAACTTAACACATAACCATCTCCAAAATCTACAGTGCTTGTAGCATAATGTTGAGCTATAGAATCTATGCGATAAGCCGAACAACCAGGATAATCCGTGCACATTATCGTTCCAGATATTTCACCATCAATAGCTTCATTCCCAGTTGTTGTTGCTAAAACTAAATTAGTTGTACTTGCATCAGCGACACCAGGGGCTAATGTTCCATAAGCAACAGTTTCAGAAACATTCATAGCAGTTAAACTTTTTACATCTATTGCTTGAACAGTATTTGTAGCTGTTCCAGTTGCACTACTGGCGTCTGTAGCTTCTATAAAAGCATCCCAACTTTGTCCACTATAAGAACCAGCATCTGTGGGCTCTGCTATAAACCAAACATTAAATTGACAAGTTGCAACACAATCATTACTAGAACAAGAACTAGTTGCACAGGCGGAATCCACATAACAATTATTTCCATCTGCAATACAATTGTATCCGTCTGAAACTCCAGCCCTATAGAGTTTTCCTGTTACTAAAACAATATTAGAATAAGTATTCGTATCTGAAACAGTTGCTGTAGCTACTACAGTAGTTGCATTATCTTCAATTAAATCAATATGCTCACCGCTGTTTAAAAAAATACTGCTAACAGTAGGAGAAGCATTTCCAACAGAAACAGAAGTAGTAGAAATATCAGCCTGTACGTCTATATTTGGATAATCGAATGATAATGGAGCTTCAAATGCGAAATAAGATATTGCTACGACTGCAACACAGACTGCGCATATTTTTAGATACTCAAACATATTTTATTATTAATTATTATTTATTAAAGTTTCAACCATTTTAAATTAGTTATTTATTATACCTTATTTTTAAAATGAACATAACAACGTCAACTGTGGAAAACTTTTTAATCAGGATCTGCTGTAAAAGTATTTTCTCCTTTATAATCTCCAAGCTCTTGTCCTGAAGGAATACTAATCCCCCAATAGATATTCTGCACTTGATCAGATGGAGAAGTAGTTGGTTTGCCAGTATCAAATTCTAAAGTAGCAGGAGTTGTAGAACTTAACGCATAGCCAGACGCATATGCCACAGTATCTGTAGCATAATGCTGAACTATAGAATCCATATAACTACCCGTACAGTCTGGATAATCATCTTTGCACATTATATTGCCAGATATTAAAGCATCAATAGCTCCATTGCCAGTTGTTGTTGCTGTAACTACTTTATTTAAAGTTTCATC
>JAZDGF010000008.1:0-48526 GCA_043807135.1 Candidatus Levyibacteriota bacterium
CTAAGTAATAAAGTTCCAGGTGTTAAAGCAATAATAGGGGATGCCCCTGATTATGAAGAACTTGCTTTCAAACACTTAAATGCGACTAAAGGACAAGAATACTTATTTGGCGAGAAATATAAATACAATTACGCAAGAACAAGAACAGGAACAAGAACAGAAACAGGAATAAGAAAAAGCAGGTCTATTATCGCTGGTGTTGGAAACTTCAATAGTAGTTATGGCTTGTATGTCGGCGACTGGAATGCTGGCGGTAGCTATCGCGTTGTTCATGCCGCTCCTCTGGTATTGCCACTTTAAGATTTGACACTTGGTTTCCTAGCAATTTTGTCTTTTTGATTTTTGGTTTACTGGAGCATCCCGCATTTATAATGTTCCAATTCCTAGTGGTAGTTGAGTTGTAAGATTGGATTAAGACCAGGGTTTAACAGTTCCCTCCATTGTTCTAAACAGGCACGAATCTGGTTCCAATTCTTAAACATTTGGGGTACAAAACAATTTGACTAATATTAGAATTTATTGTATTATTCCGCTAATAAATATGACACCTGAAACGATGCACATAGCTCATAACGAGAGATTGTCGGTAAAGATAGGACAAGCTGGGATTTGTAAATCTTGTCCTTTTAATCATAAGATCAGAAAGATATTTGGGACAGAAGCCTGTAGGGCGAAAATTTGGAAACCAACATTATTTAAAGATAGTTTCGGAGTGGAGAAATGTACTGAGCGTATGACATATGAGCATTGAAAAAGAGAGAGCTAATATTAGGATAATAAGTTCAAAGCCAGGATATGCTCCGATTTGCTACTTCTGTCCATCCCACGATAAAGTTATGAAAACTCTTGGATTACAAGCATGCAGGGATTGGTTTAGTAAGCCAGAGATTTACGAAGATGAATATGGAAATCAACACTGCAATGTAAAAGAAGGAAAATAGACGCTTTTACCCCAAAGCTAATTTGAGCCTAATTCCAGAAAGTATTTTCATCTTTTGAATATAAATTATTCTTAGAGGCCCTGGTGGTCTCACAGCTATTCCCCCTCGTACTTTTACAGATTTAGTGCTATGAATTAAGCAAGACGCTATTATTGAGGCTAGAACGTAATGTTTTCATATAGTTAAATAGTTTGAATAATCAGGTATTGGGTTCATGAAGCTAGAAGTAGATATTGAGGTCCGAATCTCGTCCACTAGTGGGTACACAATTAGGTTGTTAAATAAGGCTATTGTTTTTCTAAACATATAATTAGCGAACTAAATTTGTATGTAGCTACGCAAATAAAATGTATTATTCTTCCGATTTTTTGTCAGGTAAAAAAATGTTGGAATAGCAATTTCTAAGCTCTAAGCATTGCTCTGGGGGTAAGCAATCTTTCTAAAAGTTTCTGATCGGATAAACCCCGTGGCATAGAAAGTTTTCCTGAGGTTTTGAGGATAGAAAAACCAAGCCTATGTTTAACATACAGCCCAATCTGTTCGTCAGTAAGAGTTATACCTGCTATCCTAGCAATACATTTGGCTTGTAATTTCGTTTTTGATATTGATTGTCTTTCAGTACTCATAATGTTAGCATTATTTACTTTATTCTTAACGTCCACACTATACATTAGTACGAATAAAATAATTTCTACTTCCTAATGATAGTTAAACTGCAAAGCTGATTTGAGACTGGAATACAACAGATAATTCCATTGCTCAAAGAAGCTTTTATCTGGTTTTATTCTGAAACATTTGGGCATAAAACAAAACAATTTGACTAATATTGGAATTTATCGTATTCTTGCTTTGAAAAGTTTGTAGATATGACGCCTGAAAGAAATATAACCGATAATTTTCGAATTTCTCTAAAACCAGGATATGCAAGTATCTGCGAATCTTGTCCTTATTACAGCGATATCTTTGAGCAATTATGTGGATGGGAGTTTGATAATGCTAAACCATTTGAAGATAATAATGGAATACAACACTGTTCTCATAGTAAGAATACATTTGATGTTTTCTCAAAAGACCGAAAATAGTTTTTATTGCAGGAATTCTATTCTGAAATATTTAGGGGTACTAAAGTTATTTTTTCGACTTTTTAATTGGCGATTAGCTAGAAAGGAAGAGGTTATTTGTCTATCCCTAAAATAACTGAGAGGAAATTTAATTTTTTAGATGGTTTTGAGCCATATTTATTATCTTCCTGTTGTCCCCTTTTTAAACAGACATATAAAATCACAAAGACAGTCAGAATAAGATTTAAAAATACATAGTTTCCTGATAGACCCAAATCGTGCCATCTTCTTACTTGTAACGAAATATTAAAAGTTAACACAGAAATCAAAGAAATTGCGTATAACATTCCAGCAAAAATAAAAACGAAGATATTGGAAATAGAGGTAACAATATAAAATAGGTTTCCAAGGATGATAAAGTATATGCTCAAGGAAGAAATTAGTCCTAATACTAAATTCCTTCTGTTAATTCTACCTTTGAATAAATTCTCAATAATCTTCATTGGCTACTTTATTGTTGTTTAATAATAACTCTTTTTAATAAGTTGTCAAATAAATTGGCAAATGAATATTGAAGTACATATTGCTCTAATCCGTAATATATAGCCTCATATTCTTTAAGTAAAAGTTTGTAATTGTAATCTTAAGGGTGTTGAAGTAAGTTTTTTTTAAATATTGTTCTTTTTAAGCTGATTTTGGGGTTTAAACAATCTATTTTATTCATTATTCACTGTTGTCCTTTTCTTAACTGGATCAAATAAACTTAATTGTCCATTGTTTCCTTTAGGACACTCAAAAATAGTAGTAGGTTCTTCAGTTAATGTAAGTCTTGCTTCTTTCGTTATTTCCATACTTCTTCCTGTTGGTGCTTCGTAACAAATAGTATTAGGACACTTTTCGCATTTTTCTACCATATTTTCCTCATAGTGTTTTTTTTCCAAACTTCTCCAATAAACTTAGGAATATTGTAATTAGTATTATGGCAACTATTATTCCTAACCACCAGTTACCTAAAAAGTAATTGATAAGCGTGCCAATAAGAGCAGCTATAACCACAAAAGCCCATTTAGTAGATTTTATGTTCATAATTTCCTTATACACCTTTTCTTATTTATAGTCAAAAGAAGTTGACTACTATTAGAGTTTACTATATTCTTATGCTAAATATTTTGTAAATATGGTACGGATTTGGTTCCAATTCTGAAACATTTGGATACACGAAGTGTGAATTTCTTTATTTTCTTGTTATTCCTTGCATGGCAAAGACAGCAGCAGGTATTTCGCCTCTGATAACAGCACATTCTTCTATTATTTCAGGGTCAACCATTATTTCCTTTTTCCTATTTCGGTCTGTAATTACCATTGTCCGGGTCTGATCATTATTATTAAAGCACCTAACAGGGTTCAGGCATTTAAAGCATTCACGCATGATTTACCCCCTGACGTATTCTCTAGCCATAATTTTATTATTATATATATGGTTATTTATCCTTGTCAATATTCCCTTCATACATGCAGTTGACAAAACTTCATTTATACGGTAATATACTTGTATCTTTGATACGAAAGTATTAAAGATAGGTTATCTAGCAATAGGTACCCCGGAAAAATCCCAGCAATGGGGTTTTTTTGTGCTTCAGTACTGAATTAATTAAACCTGTCTTAACTTTATAACTTTTAACTAAGTTGTTAAACTTAAAATAAGTGCTGATTTTTCTCTTTTTTTGGCCATAACTTAAGAGGCAGAAAGGCAGAAATATATCTTATAGCTATAAACCTTTTTTATCAATTGGAAAATTTA
This sequence comes from Candidatus Levyibacteriota bacterium, assembly GCA_043807135.1. Taxonomy (GTDB): domain Bacteria; phylum Patescibacteriota; class Microgenomatia; order Levybacterales; family UBA12049. The sequence continues at coordinate 3,804 of JAZDGF010000008.1, forward strand.
TTCTCGTGTAAAATGTTTAATATGTGAAATGTTTGCTACTTTAAGGTAAAATACAACTATGCGTTTTATTAAGCAGATATTTATAATAAGCTTATTTTTATATACAATAACTCACAGTACAAGTAATGCTTTTGCTATTCATAATCCACTTGATACGCCAAATAATCGCTTTGGTATACATATTCTTTTTACATCAGAGATTAGTGAAGCAGCAGAATTAGTAAATAGCTCGGGTGGAGACTGGGGGTACGTAACTATTCCTATTCAAACATCTGATAAAGATATTGTTAAATGGCAAATTTTTTTAGATCAAGCAAAGAAACATCATCTAATACCAATATTAAGACTTGCAACAGACGGAGATTATTTTAATACCTCTGTTTGGAATAAGCCAAACGATGCAGTCGTTTTAGATTTTGCAAACTTCCTAAGTTCTTTAACATGGCCTACGGAAAACAAGTATATTATCGTTTTTAACGAAGTAAATAGAGGCGATGAATGGGGAGGAGAATCAAATCCTTCAGAATATGCAAAACTACTTAGTTACGCCGTAACAGTTTTTAAATCTAAAGATCCTTCTTTTTTCATAATTTCTGCAGGGCTTGATAATGCAGCAGAGAATATAGATGGAAAATCAATGAATCAATATAGCTATTTTACTCTTATGAACGAAGCAGTACCAGGAATTTTTAGTCAACTAGATGGAATTTCAAGTCATTCATACCCAAATCCTGGATTTAGTCAACCTCCAACAGTTTTAACAGCAAAAAGCATATCAAGCTTTAAATATGAGAGAGACCATATTGAGTCTATGGGTGGTAAAAATCTGCCTGTTTTTATTACAGAAACAGGTTGGGTTACAAACAGTACGAATGAAAAACAACATGCAGAATATTTCAAACAGGCGTTTAATAACGTTTGGTCTGATTCAAGCATTGTAACTGTAACTCCGTTTATTCTTAATGCAGGAGCTGGCCCCTTTGTGCAGTTTTCCTTATTAAAACCTGATAGCAATAAAACAGACAGATATAATGCTATTTTTAATTTACCAAAAACTAAAGGAAAACCTGTTTTAACAAATATTAGAACTGTTTTAGGAAAAGCTATTTTAAGCTACGTATTACCTACGAAAGACTTTTCTTCATACGAGAAAAATAAAGATTTAAACGGAGAAAATAAAGCAAATGCTACGAGAATATTTTTAAAATGGCTTTTAAACATTAGATAGCGTGTTGTGGTATAATTTTTGAGGCAAACTTCGCTAACAGATTTGCATCTAGATTTTTGTTATGAATATAAGTGATACAACAAACGGTTTTTTCTATAGTCAAACATACGGCAAAGTTAATATTTATGAAATGAGTCAAAAGATTAGAGAGTTTATGGAATCTGAAATAAATAAAGAGTATTGCCTTGTAATTGGTTCAGATTCGCAAGAAAAAAATGGAAACCTGAAGATAGAAAAATACGTAATAATTGTTACCGCAGTTACCATCCATAGGAAAGGCACTGGGGGCATATATTTTTACAAAAAAAAGAAGTTGGACAATATTAAAGGATTAAGAAATAATCTAAGAAACAAAATTTATGCAGAAACTATGTCTTCATTAACATTTGCAGAAGAATTTATTCCTGTTTTAAAAGAAAACCTTAACGGACATTCTCCTAAGCTTGAAATTCATGTTGATGTAGGTGAATATGGAGAATCAAGAGGTACAATTAAGGAAGTTGTTGGAATGGTTACTGGTAGTGGATATATCGCAAAAACAAAACCTTTTTCTTACGGCGCATCTAAGGTTGCTGATAGGCATACAAAATAAATATTCACTATGGAATGGGAAGAAGCAAAAGAAGTAAAAAAAGATATTAAAAAAATTTTACACACGCTTAACTTGTCACATGTAAGACAAAGTAGGGTTTATTGTTTTAAAACTAAAGGATCAAAATCAAGAGCATATGCAAGAATATGGTCATTCCCAAAAATATTTCAAGATGTCCTTCAAATTGAACCTGCATACGTAATTGAAGTATTATCAAAATACTACGACAAGCTTAATGATGATCAAAAAATTCATGTTTTAATTCATGAGCTTCTGCATATTCCTAAAAATTTCTCAGGTTCTCTGCTTCCTCATCGAGGGAGAAATAGACATTTAAATACACAAGCAAAAAAACTATTTTCAGAATACAAAAGCAAGTTAAAGAAATAAAATGATTACAATTATTCACGGAGATGATCTTTCAAGTTCACGTAAACAATTTATTTCCTGCAAAGAAAAAGTTAAAAATCCAATTAGCCTTAGGGGAGAAAAAATAACTGTTACAGATCTTGTTCAAATCCTAGAGAGCTCCTCACTGTTTGAAACTGAAAAGAATCTTTTTATTGAGAATTTTTTATCTCAAAAAAAAGCAAATAAATTCTTTAAAGAAATTCTTGAATATTTTAAAAAACATGAGCAAAGCTCAAACATCTATTTTTGGGAAGAAAAAGAAGTAAGCAAAACAGTACTTACTTTTTTTAAGACAGCAGATATAAGTTTGTTTAAATTTCCACAAAGCTTATTTCTGTTTCTGGATAATATAAAACCTAATAATTATGAAAATGTCCTTTATTTTCATAAAACTATTTTAAAAACCTCAGAAGAACTTGTTTTTTTTATGATCGTAAGACAATTCAGACTAATGCTTGCACTTCTTTTAAAAACAGACTCCCCTATTGACGAGATAGCTAGAATTGCACCTTGGCAAAGAGGTAAGCTTGAAAGGCAGGCAAACATTTTTGGATTAGAAAATATTAAAAGAATCTATAGTAAATTATATTTACTAGACTATAAGCAAAAGTATGGCCTTACATCTCTTCCTTTAGTACAAAATATTGACTTTTTTTTAATGGAAATATAAGATAAAAAAATGCAGATCAATCCTTCAATCTTTAAAGGATACGATATTAGAGGAGTCTACCCTACCGATCTAAATGAGGAGACAATTATTCCGGTAGTTAAAGCAATCTATTCATTTTTTCATAAGGATAAGCCTGAAAATGAAGCTTTGACAATAGTTATCGGAACAGACATGCGAATTTCATCTCCCAGTTTAACCAAAAAAGCAATTGAAACCTTAGTTGAACTTGGAGCACATGTTATAGACATAGGAATTGTTTCTACCCCTACTTTTTATTTCGCTGTCTCTCACTATAATTACGAATGCGGACTTCAAATAACTGCTTCTCACAATCCAAAAGAATGGAATGGGATAAAGATGGTTAAAAATAGTAAAAATGGGTTAATAAAAATCGGAAAAACCACAGGAATTGATGAAATTAAAAAAATGTCAATAAACAATGAAAGTATAAAGGCAATATCGGGTGGAAAAATTGAAAAAAAAGAAGGAATTATAGAAACTGAAATTGAAAATTCAATAAAAATTGCAGGAAATCCTGAAATTAAAGAGTTTAAAATTGTTGCAGATCCAGGAAATGCAATGGGCTCACAATATATCAACGCACTATTTGAAAAAATACCTGGTAACTTAATTCGTATGAATTTTGAGCTGGACGGAACATTTCCAGCACATCAACCCGATCCTCTTCAAGCTCAAACACTAGTTGATTTACAAAAAAAAGTAGTAGCTGAAAATGCAAACCTTGGTCTTGCTCCTGATGGAGACGGAGACAGACTTTTTTTTATTGATGAAAAAGGAAATATTGTTCCCCCAACAATAATCACTTCTATAGTTGCAAAAGAATTGCTGAGTTCAAACCCTAATGAAACAATTTTAGTTGATATTAGATATTTACTTACTCCTAAAGAAATAATTAAGGAAAATGGTGGCCAAATGCAAATTGTGAAAGTTGGACACGCATTTATTACAGAAACAATGCATAAAACTAGAGCAATTTTTGGTGGAGAATCATCAGGTCATTATTTCTTTAGAGACACGGGAAATGCAGAATCCCAAATGCCCATAATACTTATTGTTCTTAAAGTAATGACTAAAACCGGGAAAACTATGTCACAACTTGTTGACGATTATAGAAGAAGTTTTGAGTCTGGAGAGTTTAATTTTAAAGTTCAAAATTCTTCAGAGATCATGAATAAGCTAAAAGAAAAGTATATAGATGGCACTCTTGACACAATGGATGGCATTGCAATAAGCTATTCTAACTGGAGATTTTCAGTAAGAACATCCAATACCGAGCCGTTACTGAGGTTAAACGTTGAGTCTTTAGATAAGAGTACTATGGAGAAAAAAAAATACGAATTAGTAAAATTCATAAAAAGTTATAATTAACAACATATATGACTAACGCTAATCGAAAAGATCCATCAAATTTTAAACAATTTATAGTTGACGCACCTAAACAGTTTAAAGAAGGTTTTGAAATAGCAAAAGATATTAAAATTAACGGAACTTTTAAAAAAGTTGCTATATCAGGCATGGGCGGATCAGCACTTCCTGCAAATTTACTTAGAACTTATTGCAATGATCTTTTTAAAATCAGAGAAGACTATAAACCAGCAGAAATCTATATCAATAGGTACTACTTACTACCCCCGGAAGCACTCAATAATTGCTTGAACATTATTTCTTCTTACTCAGGAACAACTGAAGAAACAATAAGCTCTTTTGAAGAAGCACGTCTAAACAATTTACCCATTGTTGGAATATCGAGCGGAGGTAGAATTGAAGAATTATGTAAAAAATATAACATGCCACATGTAAAATTACCTATTCCTTATCCAAACTTCCAGCCTAGAATGGGAACAGGTTATTTTTTTGGTTCAATGCTTCAAATACTTGTCAATCAAAATCTCATTCCTGATACAACTTCCGAACTTAAAAATATTGCAAAAACCTTTAGTACAAAAATGAATGTTTGGGAAGAGAGAGGAAAAGTACTTGCGCAAAAACTTAGCGGGAAAACACCGATAATATATACTTCACCTAAATTTAAATCCGTTGCAATGATTTGGAAAATCAAGATAAACGAAAATGCTAAAACTCCTGCGTTCTGGAACTTTTTCCCTGAACTTGATCATAATGAAATGGTTGGCTACACAAATCCTCAAGGTAAGTTTTTTATAATTATGCTTAAAGACAATGAAGATAATATTCGTAATTTAAACCGCTATAATGCAACAGCGATACTTTTAAGAAAACGGGGAATTGATTCAGAAATTATTAATATGGAAGGGGAAAACGTTTTCTATAAAATGTTTTCGAGTATTTATCTTGCAGACTGGACATCGTATTATCTCGCATTAACATATAATCAAGATCCAACTCCAGTTAAAATGGTTGAGGACTTAAAGAAAATCTTAAGCTCAAAATAAGCCACTTTATACTTGCATTTTTAACTAACTTCTTTCATACTTAATGTATGACAAAATCTGCCCAAGTAGCTTGGTTTTCAGACGTAGATAAGGATGATGTATCTTTTGTTGGAGGAAAAGGTGCAAACCTTGGAGAAATGACTCAAGCAAAATTTCCCGTTCCCCCAGGCTTTATAGTAACTGCAAATGCCTATTACAAATTTCTAAAAGACAATAAGCTGGAAATTAAAATAAAACATCTTCTTAATACGGTAAATTTTGAAAAACACGATTCAATTACACAAGTTTCAAGTCATATTAAAAAGGAAATCATGAGTGGAGACGTTTCGGAAGAGCTTAAAAATGAAATTTGTAGGGCGTATCGAACTCTTGGTGGAGTATTTAAAGACGCATTGGTTGCTGTAAGATCATCAGCAACTGCAGAAGACTTAGCAACTGCCTCATTTGCAGGACAACAAGAAACCTATTTAAACATCAAAGGAGAAGTAAATCTAATTAATAGCATAAGAGAAGGCTGGGCTTCTCTCTATGAACCAAGAGCAATGTTTTATAGGCACGAACAGAATTTTGACAAATTAAGAATTGGCATTGCTTTAGTTGTTCAAAAAATGATTGAGTCCGAAAAATCAGGAATCATGTTTACGATTGACCCTGTTACAAATGATAAGTCAAAAATTATTGTTGAAGCAATATACGGTTTGGGAGAATATATTGTCCAAGGAAAGGTAACCCCTGATCATTATGAAGTAGCAAAAGATGAAATGAAGGTTTTAGTAAAACAAGTTGTGGAGCAAAAAATTAAGTTTGTATTAAAAGGGGCTAAAAATAAGGAAATAAAGCTTTCTAAAAAAAACGGCTCAAAACAAAAGCTGTCAGAGAATGAAATTATTGCTCTTGCAGAACTTGGAAAAAAACTTGAAAAACATTATTATTTTCCTCAAGACATTGAGTGGGCAATTGAAAAAGGAAAGGTATATATTGTTCAAACAAGAGCTGTTACAACAACTAATACAAAAAAGAAAGAATTAATTGGTGATACCAAGAATTTAGTTGCAATTTTAAAGGGTGCTCCTGCATCTCCTGGAATTGCATCAGGTCCTGTAAAGGTAATTTACAGTGCAAAAGAAATAGACAAAGTAATGCCTGGTGATGTTTTAGTTTCTCCTCAGACAAATCCTGATTTTGTTCCAGCAATGAAAAAAGCAGTTGCAATTGTTACTGATAGCGGAGGAAGAACTTCTCACGCTGCAATTGTATCAAGAGAACTAGGTATACCTGCTATTGTTGGCACTCAGGAAGCAACTAAAGTGTTAAAAACCGGTACTGTTGTAACTGTAAATGGACTTAAGGGAGAAGTATACAGAGGTGGACATTTTACACAAGGACCACAAATTAGTACTGGGACAACAGAAATGATAAAAACTGCAACAAAAGTATATGCTAATTTAGCAGAGCCTGAAATCGCAGACAAAGTTGCTCAAAAACACGTAGATGGAGTTGGCCTTTTAAGAGCAGAATTTATGATGGCAGGAATTGGAACTCACCCCAGAAAACTGATTAAAGATGGTAAGCAAAAAGTGTTTGTAGATAAACTTGCAGAAGGAATTGGAACGTTTTGTAAAGCTTTTAATCCAAGACCAGTTGTTTACAGAACGTCAGATCTTAAAACTAATGAATACAGGTCGCTAATTGGTGGAAAAGAATTTGAGCCTCAAGAGCCAAATCCTATGCTTGGCTATAGAGGTGTATATCGTTATATTAATGACCCTAAAGTATTTGAACTTGAACTTGAAGCAATTAAAAAAGTAAGAAATAAAATGGGATTTAAAAATTTATGGATTATGCTCCCTTTTGTAAGAACTGTAAGAGAGCTTGAGGAAGTGAAAAAGATTATTTCTGCTGCAGGTATTCATCGTTCCCCTAGCTTTAAGCTTTGGATGATGGTTGAAATTCCTTCAAATGTAATTCTTTTGCCAAAATTTATTGAAGTAGGCATCGATGGAATATCTGTTGGATCCAATGATTTAACTATGCTTATCCTAGGAACAGACCGTGATAACGATGAAGTTGCTTCAGAGTTTGATGAAAGAAATGAAGCTGTGCTCTGGGCGTTTGAACATATTGCAAAAACTGCTCACAAATACGGTATTACTTCATCTGTTTGCGGCCAATCTGTTTCCTCCTACCCTGACCTTGTTGAGAAGCTTGTTTCATGGGGGATTACAAGTGTTTCCGTGTCTCCAGACGCAATAGATTCTGTTAGGGAAACAATTTCAAGAGCTGAAAAAAAGCTAATTTCCTAATATGGCAAAAATAAAGCAGATAACTGCAAGAGAAATCCTCAATGCTAAAGGTAATCCAGCAATTGAAACAACTGTTTTATTAAATGATGGAAAAATTGGAGTTGCCTCTTGTCCAAGTGGAACCTCTGTTGGAAACTATGAAGCAAGCGAATTAAAAGATCACGACGAAAGTCGTTTTGACGGAAATGGAGTATTAGGTGCAATAAACAACATTGAAAGAGTTATTGCTCCTAACTTAATTGGAATTGAAGCAACAAAACAACAGGTAGTAGATAAAATTATGATTGATCTTGACGGAACACAAAACAAGGGAAAACTTGGTGCAAATTCTATACTTTCAGTATCTATGGCTACTGCAAAAGCAGCTGCAAAAAGTTCTACCCTACCATTATATTTATACTTAAGAGAATATATAAAAAAAGAAAATACTGAGCTTAGAATTCCTACTCCCCTATTTAATATTTTAAATGGAGGAAAACATGCTGGGGATAACATTAATTTTCAGGAATTTATTGTAATTCCTGCATCATCAGTTTTATTTTCTGACGCTTTAAGTACAATTAGTTCAATATATACTGCACTAAAAAAAATTTTAAATGAAAATAACCTAACAACATTAGTTGGTGATGAAGGAGGATTTGGACCAAGTCTGCAAAGCAATAAAGAGGCATTAAGCTACATTAAAAAAGCTATTGCTGCAAAAAACCTTAGGCTTGGTTTTGATGTTTTTGTAGGCCTTGATGCGGCAGCATCTAATTTTTTTAGCGAACAAAAATATCATCTTAAAGATAAGACAATGCCTTATTCAAGATCAGAGCTGATAGCTTTTTATGAAGAGTTAAACAAAGAATTTCAACTTATTTATCTTGAAGATCCTTTATCAGAGGACGATTGGAATGGTTGGACAGAAATTCAGAGAAGACTGGGACAGCAAACGCTTATCGTAGGCGATGATTTAACCGCAACCAATCCCTACAGACTTCAAATGGCACTTGATAAAAAAGCAATTGGTGGATTAATAGTTAAACCTAATCAAATTGGAACCGTAATTGAATCTCTTGCTGTAGTTGAAGCCGCAAGATCTTCGGGTTTAAAAATAATCGTATCACATAGAAGTGGGGAGACAAATGATAGTTTTATAGCTGATTTTGCTGTAGGAGTTTCTGCAGACTATGTTAAATTCGGTGCGCCTGTCAGAGGAGAACGTGTTGCAAAATATAATAGACTCTTAGAAATAAGTAATCAATTAAAGACTCTCCAGCCTAAATAATATTGTAATTTCCCCTTTTGGTTTAGTTTTAGAAAAATGATTAATTGACTCATTAATTTTTTCCCTTCTAATTTCCTCAAATTTTTTGGTTAATTCTCTTGCAATAACAATGTAAATATCGCCAAATTCATTTTGCATCTCCTTAAGTGTATTAATAAGCTTATGAGGTGCCTCAAAAAAAATTATTGTTAATTTCATTGTTTTATTTAACAAACTAATGTTTTTAAACATTTTTACTCGATGACCCTTTTTATGAGGAGGAAATCCATAAAACACAAACTTATCTGTCGGTAAGCCAGATGAGACAAGTGCAGAAATAATAGAAGATGGTCCTGGAATTGAAACTACAAGTAGTCCTTCTTTAATAACTTCTCTAACAAGTTTATACCCCGGATCTGAAATTGTAGGAGTACCTGCATCAGATGCAAGTACAATATTTTTACCTTCTTTTAATAACTTGATAATTTCTGGAATTCTTCTTTGTTCATTTTGCTCGTAATATGAAAAAAATAGAGGTTTTTTAGGCGGTTTTTCAAAAAATTTCTCTTCGATATATTTCAAAAGTAATCCAGTCTTCCTAGTATCTTCACAAGCAATAAAATCTGCATTCATAATAGTATCAACTACGCGCAAGCTTATATCATTTAAATTTCCAATTGGAGTTGCAACAATGTATAAAGTTCCCATAACTAGGGTATTATACATAATTTTAGATTATGAAGTTATTTTTTAGGTGGTATTTTATTCTTTTCCTTTATTGCAGACAATGCGCCTGGACGATACATTAGACTTGTTTGACCAGGGGAATTATGTAATTTAATTGCAGCAAGCTGACCATGTATTGGATTAGCTTCTTTGCTACTCATTAAAATTTCCTTACTAAGCTTACTACTTTACCCTGAATAGTTAAACTATTTGGATAGATCGGCTCCATTGTGGAGTTAGCTGGTTTTAACACCACTCTATTACCTTCTTTGTAAAACTTCTTAAGCGTTGCTAAGTTTTCATCTACGATTGCTACAACAATATCACCGTTCTTTGCCTCTTGAACTTTTTCTACAACTACATAGTCACCATCTAATATTCCGTCTTCAATTAAAGAATCACCCTTAACCTGCAATGAAAAAGCAGTTTTTTCCCCCGAAATTAAACTTCCTGAAACCCAAAGCGTTGCGTTTGGATCAGTATGAGGCTCTAATGGCTTTCCTGCTGCAATAAAGCCCATTAAAGGTAGTTCAATCGCAGCCTCACTACCCATTAAATTAAGCTTTACATTTTCATCGACAATTTTAAGAGTTCTAGTATTTCCATCTACTTTTTGAATATATCCCTTTACAACAAGTGATTTTATGATTGTATGAACTGTAGAGTTGCTTCTATGTCCTGTTGCCTTAGAAATTTCAGCAAGAATAGGTGAATATCCATTTTGTCTTTGAAACTGAGAAATAAATTCTAAAACTTCTCTTTCTTTTTTATACAGTACTCCTGACATATTTTTATCTTATGTATATTTTATACGAAAAATATTAGAACTTTGTCAACTGAGACATTATAGATCTAAATATATCATCTATGTGTTTTAGCCTCATATTTATGTTAAAATATTATTATGAATTTTAAACTCGTTTCAGAATATAAACCAACTGGTGATCAACCTCAGGCAATTGAAAAATTAACTAAGCTTATTAGTAGAAAAGTAAGAAATAATGTTCTTCTCGGAGTTACTGGAAGTGGAAAAACCTTTACTATGGCAAATGTTATTGCCAATTTAAATAGACCTACGCTTGTTATTTCTCACAATAAAACTCTTGCTGGACAGCTGTATCAAGAACTACGTGATTTTTTTCCAAACAATGCAGTTTGCTACTTTGTCTCTTATTATGATTATTATCAACCTGAAGCATATATTCCTCAAAGTGATACATATATTGAAAAAGAGACTGAGGTAAATGAAGAAATAGATAAATTAAGGCTTTCTGCAACTGCTAATTTATTATGTAGAAAAGATGTAATAGTCGTTGCATCTGTTTCTTGCATATATAATATCGGCTCCCCTATTGAATATGGAAAATTCATTTTGGAATTAAGACCAGGAGTAAAAATTAAGAGGCAAGACATTATGCTAAGGTTTACTGATCTTCAATATGAAAGGAATGATTACGGATTTAAACGAGGTACTTTTAGAGTTAGAGGAGAAAACATTGATTTGTTTCCTGCCTATTCAGACCTAGGGCTTAGAATTGAATTAAAAAATAATATTATAAACAAAATCTCTGAGTTTGATACTCTAACTGGAGATATTGTAAATAAACTTAAAATTATTGTTATTTATCCCACTAAGCATTTTATGACTAATCCGAGTAATTACAATGATATTTTTAAAGAAATAAGAAAAGATTTGAAAGTAAGAACTGAGGAATTAAAAAAAGAAAACAAATTGCTTGAGTTACAAAGAATTAATCAACGGACAAATTATGATTTAGAAATGATAAAAGAACTAGGATACGTTAACGGAATTGAGAATTATTCCCGATATTTTGATGGAAGATCACCTGGAGATGCACCATATACACTGCTTAACTACTTCAAGGAGTGTTCTTCTAATTTCTTAACTATAATTGATGAATCTCATATTACAATTCCACAAATAAGAGGCATGTATAACGGTGATCAAGCTAGAAAAAAAATGCTTATTGATTATGGTTTTAGGCTTCCTTCAGCTCTTGACAATAGACCCCTAAGATTTGATGAATTTATGCAAAGAGTTAATCAAATAACTTATGCAAGTGCAACCCCAAATGACTTTGAATTATCACTTGCAAATGAAGAAGACGCAATTGTTGAACAGTTAATTAGACCAACCGGACTTGTAGATCCAACTATTACAGTTAAGCCTATAAAAGGACAAGTTGATGATTTAATTTTAGAAATAAATAAAAGGGCAAAAAAAAATCAGCGAATTCTTGTTACAACTCTCACTAAAAGAATGGCAGAAGATTTATCAACCTATTTAAGTGAAAGAGACATTAAGGTATCTTATTTGCATTCAGACATTCATACTCTAGAAAGACAAGATGTTTTAGATAAATTAAGATCTGCTGAATATGATGTTCTAGTCGGAATAAACTTACTAAGAGAAGGACTTGATCTCCCAGAAGTATCTCTTGTTGCAATTATTGATGCAGACAAAGAAGGATTCCTACGAAGTAAAACATCACTTATTCAGATTATGGGAAGAGCTGCTAGGAATGTTGATTCAGAAGTAATTATGTACGCAGATACTGTTACTAAGTCAATGAAAGAAGCAATTGAAGAGGTTAAAAGAAGACGAAAAATACAACTTAACTATAATAAAAAACATAATATTACTCCAAAAACGATAAGTAAGGCAATAAGAGCAAAATTGGTTGAAAAAGAGAAAGAGGATAGTGCTAATTTTCTTATAGAATTAAGTGAAAAAGAAGTATTGTTACCTGATGAAAAAGAAAAACTAATTAAAAACCTTAGTTTAGAAATGAGAAGTGCCGCAAAGGATTTAGATTTTGAAACCGCTACTATTCTTAGAAATCAAATAAGAAAATTAAGATCTTCTTAAATAGCTATTATTTTTGAAGAAATGTTAATTTCGCTCTTCTTATTTTGGCTTTAATTTTTCCTTTAACTTCTACTTTTTCAATATTCGGAGATTTAAGAGGAAAAATACGCTCGACTGCAACTCCTCCAACTTCTTTTCTAACTGTGAACATTTTATTATCTCCTCTTCCCTTTTGTTTTAAAACTATACCTTCAAATACCTGAACTCTTGTTTTTTCTTTTCCTCCACCTTTTTGAGAAGTATCTATTTCTTTAATTTTTTGGTGAACTCTTACTATGTCACCTACTTTAAAGTTTAAATCCGTAATCATAGCCTTATATTATAATCGAAAAGTAATAAATCCTCAAGGATTAATTTAATTAACTTTTACATGCCTCAATAAAAGTAATAAAAATTGGGTGCGGTTTTAATGGTCTGCTTTTATATTCAGGATGTCCTTGTGTTCCCATATAAAAAGGGTGAATAGTATCAGAAAGTTCGATAATTTCTACTAAATTTTCTCTTGCTGATCTTGCTGAGATTATCAAACCTTTCTTTTCCATGTCTTTTGCATATTTGTTATTAAATTCATATCTATGTCTGTGTCTTTCACTAGTTAATCCTTTGTGCTTGTCAATAAAACCATCGTATTTCTCATAGATTAAATACGCTTTAGTACCTTTCTTTACTTTTGCATCCCATGCTCCAAGACGCATTGTCCCTCCATATGCTCTTCTTACCATATGTTCTTTTTGGGATTCAATAATATGAATTATTTTATGCTTTGTATTTTTATTATTTTCTTCAGTATTTGCATCAGATAAATTAAGTATGTCTCTTGCAAATGCAACTGCAGCAAGTTGCATTCCATAACAAAGTCCTAAATATGGAATATTCTTTTTTCTCGCATAACTTGCAACGTTAATCATTCCTTCCGCCCCTCTTATTCCCCAACCAATTGGCACAATTATTCCGTCAGGATCCCCTATTACTTTTTGAATAACATTTAAAACTTCTTTCTCATTTTTTAAATTCTTAACTGCTAGCTCAATTTTCTCTGCATCAATCCAGCGAGTTTTAAGATTAACTTTGACTTTCCAACTTGCATGATCAATCGCATCAAAAAGTGCCGCATATGAATCTTTAAGCTGATATTCTCCAGTTCCGAAATACTTACCAACAATAGCTATTTCAATACTTTTACCTTTTTTCTTTTCCTTAATTACTTTTGTTAGTTCTTTCCAGCTTTTAAGATTTGGTTTTCTAACAGAAAGTCCTAATTTTATTAATATGTTCGAATCCAAATTCTGATCATGGAGTACAAGCGGTATTTCATAAACTGAAGGTAAATCAGGACTTGAGACTATACCATCTTTATGAAGATTACAAAATAATGCTAATCTGTCTTTTCTTCTTTCATCTAGGAACTTGTCTGATCTTGCAACAATAAAATTGGGCTGTATACCCATTTCATTTAATATTTTTACAGAAAGTTGTGTTGGTTTTGTTTTAGGTTCTCCTAAATGCTTTGGTGTTGGAACATAACTTACATGAATATGAATAACATCATCCGGCTTTTTTAAGGCAAGCATACGAGCTGCTTCATAATACAAAGCGTTTTGATATTCACCTGCTGTTCCACCAAGCTCAATTATCACGATCTCTGCCTTTTTCTTTTTCCCTAAATCATTAATCCTTTTTATTATTTCATTTGTAATATCAGGAATTGCTTCAACGTCTTCACCTTTATATTCAAATCTTCTTTCTTTATCTATTACTGTTTGATAAATTCTACCCATAGTAACGAAGTTATTTCTGCACATGTCTTCATCCAGAAATTTTTCATAGGTTCCTATGTCCATATCCGCTTCAGTTCCGTCTTCACATAAAAAGGGATCTCCATGCTCAATTGGGTTAATTGTTCCAGCATCAAGATTTAAATAATTTTCAAATTTCATCGGGGTTATTTTATACCCTGCAGATTTAAGTAGAAACGCGATTGAAGCGACTGTTACACCTTTTCCTATCCCAGAGATAACTCCTCCAGAAACAAAAATATACTTTAATGGTTTTTTATGACTATCGGGCACGACTTATATTACCAAAAACGATGAATTACGTCAACTTTCAAGTTCTTTTTCAATTTCTATTTTTGTTACTTTAATATTCCTTTTTGTTCAGGTTTTAATACTTTTACCTGTCCATCTGATTGAATTATTTCTAAAGGAAAGCGTTTGTCATATTCTTTTGCATCAAAAAGCGTCATAACACCACCTGTGTTTTTAATGCTGCTTTCTTCAGGTTGAATTATTTTAGGTTTTAATTTAAACTCTTCTTCCATACTTTCTTGAGCGGTGAAAGGGATTCGAACCCTCGACCTCTTCCTTGGGAAGGAAGCATTCTACCACTGAACTATCACCGCATAATAGTATTTTAACATATAGAACTTTCTTGATAATAAAATTGAAGGTTATCGAGGAAGATTTAGAACACTACCAGAGTAGATTAAATCAGCATTTACTATATTATTTGCTTTTGCAACCTCTACCCATTTATATCCATCACCATATGCTCTAACTGAAATATCCCAAAGATTATCTCCTTCTTGAACCGTATATTTATCACCAGTAATTGGTTTTGCGGAGACTATCTCCATTACTGTTTCTTTTTCAGGATTTTTTACTTCAACATCTGGAATTGAAAGCTTTGCTCCAACATATATTATCTCTGGATTAGATAAGTTATTTTCTTTTACCAGATCAACCCAGTTATACCCAGATCCATATATTTTTTCAGATATTGACCAAAGGTCATCTCCCTTTTTTACTTCATATGTCTTTGGTATTGATTTATCTGACTCTGTAGATAATGAATCAATTGATTTAATTGGACTTGTTCCATTTCCTTTCACTAGTGCAAAAACAACAAAAGTTGCAGCAATTACTACAATTACTCCAACTATTAAACTTGTATAAGATTCTCCTAATTTTAAATTAGAAAAGAAACTATCCTTTTGTTTTATTTTTACTGTTTGTTTTTTATTTACTTTTGGCATTTTTTTACGGGGCAGGAATATTTGCTGCGGGACCGACGAGACTCGAACTCGCGACCTCTTCCGTGACAGGGAAGCGCTCTAGCCGACTGAGCTACGATCCCAACCATCTGGACAGCGAGGTGGGAATCCTCGTTACTACAAGTCCACGTAGTTTTCGCATATTAGCAAATAATTGATATATAGTCAATCCTTTGTTAAGATTTGCTTAAGTCTTAATAATATGTCCAATCAGCAAATAGCAGAACTTCTTAGAAATGTTGCAGCGGCTTATACAATTAAAAATGAAAGAAAGTACTATTTTCAAATTGTTGCATATCAAAAAGCAGCTGATGCAATTGATAACTCAACTACAGAACTTATAGATTTATACAAACAAAATGCGCTTCAAACCCTTTCAGGAGTAGGTCCTTCAATAAAAGCTCACTTGGAGGAATTATTAAAAACAGGTAATGTTACTCAATTTAAATGGGTATTTAAAGATATTCCTGATTCTGTTTTTCCGCTTCTTAAAATCCCTTCTTTTGGCCCCAAGAAAGCATCTAGCATTGTTAGAATATTTCATTTTAAAAACCCAAGATCTGTTATTGAAGATTTAGAAAAAACAGCAAAACAAGGAAAAATTGCTCCACTTGCAGGCTTTGGGGAGAAATCTGAAAAGAATATTATTCGTTCAATTAGTGAATTTAAGCTTGGAAAAACAAAACTAAAACGCATGACACTTCCTTATGCAACAGATCTAGCTGAAAAACTTGTAAATTATCTTAAAAAATCTAAATACATAGAACAGGTTGAAACACTAGGAAGTCTTAGGAGAAAATCCTCAACTATTGGCGATATAGATATTGCTGTAGCTACCAATAATCCTAAAGAAGTAATTAAATACTTTGTTAAATATCCTTTTATAGAAAGGGTTGTTGAAAAAGGAGACATATCTTCTTCTATTTTAGTTTCTGGAGGACATCAAATTGACCTTATGACACAATCCTCTGACGCGTTTGGTTCTCTTCTGCAGCATTTTACCGGAAGCAAGGCACATAATATCCATTTAAGAGAATACGCTCTTAAAAAGGGCTTATCTCTCTCTGAATATGGGATAAAAAACTCAAATACTTTAAACGCAAAATTACAGAAATATAAAACTGAAAAAGAATTTTATAACGCAGTCGGAATGAACTTTATCCCACCTGAATTGCGAGAAGATAATGGTGAAATTGAACTTGCAATTGGAAATGAACTTCCAAAATTAGTTGAACTATCAGATATAAAAGGAGATTTGCATATTCATTCAGATTTTCCTATAGAACCAAGTCATGATTTAGGAAAAAGCTCAATAAATGAGTTACTTAATAAAGCCAAAGAGCTAAATTATGAATATTTAGCATTTTCGGAACATAATCCAAGCATGTCAAGACATAATGAGAAACAAATTAAGAAAATACTTGAAAAAAGAGACAAAAAACTTGAAAAATTAAAATCAAGTAATAAAACTGTTCGAATAATTAAATTGCTCGAAGTGGATATTTTACCTTCAGGAAAGCTTGCAGTTAATGATAATTCTCTAAAACTTCTTGATGGAGTAATCGTTTCAATACACAGCTCTTTTTCAATGAATATTGAAAAAATGACCAAAAGAGTGCTCACGGGATTGTCACATCCTAGAGCAAAAATTCTTGGTCATCCTACTGGAAGACTTATAAACGAAAGACTTGGGTTTGATTTAGAATGGGATAAAATTTTTGAATTTTGTATAAAGAACAACAAAGCACTTGAAATAAACAGTTGGCCCAACAGGCTTGATCTTCCTGACACCTTAGTTAGAAAAGCAGTACAAGCGGGAGTAAAATTAGTAATAAACAGTGATAGTCATGCAGCTTACCAAATGAATTTAATAAAACATGGTGTTTCTGTTGCAAGAAGAGGTTGGGCAAAAAAGAGTGACATATTAAACACTTTGCCGTATAATGATTTTAGAGATTGGTTAAGCTCATAAAGGGAGGTGATATCTATGATTATTACATTAGTAATAGTTGCAGCAATTCTTATATATATTTGGTTTATTTATAACGGTCTAATCACTCTTAAAATGAGAGTTTCTGAGGCTTTTTCTCAGATTGACGTGCAACTTAAAAGAAGAACAGACTTAATTCCAAATCTTATTGAAACAGTAAAAGGATATGCAAAACATGAAAAAGATTTGTTTGAAAAAATAACAAAAGAAAGAGCAAGTCTTATGTCTGCAAAAGGAGTTGAAGAAAAGGCAAAGGTAAATAATCAATTAACGGATACTTTGAAATCCTTATTTGCAGTTGCAGAAAACTACCCAACCTTAAGAGCAACTGAAAATTTTAAACAACTACAGGATGAACTTTCTGATACTGAAAACAAGATCGCTTACTCAAGACAGTTTTATAACAGCAATGTTATGGAGTTTAATACTAAGATTAAAATATTTCCAAATGTACTTTTTGCAAACTTGTTAAAGTTTAAGGAAGCAGAATTTTTTGCCGCAAATGAAGCAGAGAAAAAACCTGTAAAAGTTTCGTTCTAGTATGGAAATTTACTCTTCTATATCTGCCAATAAAACAAAAACTTGGCTAATTATGATATTGTTTGTTGTTTTTTCAACAACAATAATTTATTTATTTGGTAAAGCTCTAGGATATAGCCCTGTTTTTTTAATTGGATTTGCGTTAATCTTTGCAGGAATAACAAGTCTTGGAAGCTATTTTTATTCAGATAAACTTGTTTTAGCTTCAACGGGAGCTAAGTTAATTAAAAAAAATGACAATCCGGTTTTATACAGAATAGTTGAAAATCTTGCAATTGGTAACGGAACTCCTCCTCCTAGGATTTATATCATGAATGAACCGTCTCCTAATGCATTTGCCACGGGGAGAGATCCGAAACATGCTGTAATATGTGTCACAACTGGTTTACTAGCTAAATTAAATAAAGTTGAACTTGAAGGGGTAATTGCACATGAACTATCACACATCAAAAACTATGACACAAGGCTTATGGCAATTGTAGCTATATTAGTTGGTTTTATTGCGATTTTTGCAGACTTTTTTATGAGAACACTATGGCTTAGAAGCTTTTCAGGCAGAAGTAGTAGAGGTTCTGGAAATATTCAGTTAATTTTTCTTGGAATAGGAATAGCTTTAGCAATCCTATCCCCTATTATTGCAGTCTTAATTCAACTAGCTCTTTCACGGAAAAGAGAATTATTAGCTGACGCCTCAGCATCACTTCTTACAAGATATCCTGAAGGACTTGCCAGTGCGCTTGAAAAAATTTCATCTGATAAGAATTCAATTAAATCTGTAAATAATGCAACTGCTCAACTTTTTATTGTAAATCCTTTTAAGGGAAAATCTGGAAAAGCTTTCCTATCCTCTCTTTTTAATACTCACCCTCCAGTTGAAGAAAGGCTAAAAATACTTCGCTCAATGTAATTATGAATCTATTCTTAATATATTTAGGAAAAACTCTATCTTATATTAGTAAGTTAATTAACGTCGGCAGTGGATCAACCTGGCCTGGACATATTGCGCTTAAAATAAACAATAACTTTATTGAAAGTATTTTTAAAAAATCAAAAACTAAAATTATTCTAGTCGCAGGAACTAATGGAAAAACTACTACATCAAAACTTATTAAAGCGATTCTTGAAAAAGACGGCAGAACAGTTTTTCAAAATGTTTCTGGTGCAAATTTATTAAACGGGATTGCCTCTTCCTTAATTCATGAATCAAACTTAAGCGGAAAACTAAACAGCGAATTTGCAATATTTGAAATTGATGAAAATATATTACCTTTAATACTTAAGCTTCTTAACCCAGATTATATTGTTTGTTTAAACTTATTTAGAGATCAACTCGATCGATACGGAGAAATAAATTCTATCGCAGAAAATTGGAAAATAGCTTTAAATAAACCTTACTTAAAAGCAACATTAATTTTAAACGCAGACGATCCTACAATAGCTTATCTAGGAAAAACAGTAGTTAGAAAAGTAAAATATTTTGGAATTAATGATAAAACAATTTCAATAAATAGTTTTCAAAATGCAGCTGACTCAGTTTTTTGCTTAAATTGTAAATCACGGCTTAGCTACAAAGAAACATACTTTTCACATCTTGGGAATTGGGAATGCTTAAATTGTAAATATAAAAGGCCAAATATAACTCTCTCTAAATCAAATCTCTATCCTCTACTAGGCGTATATAATAGATATAATACCCTTGCCGCATTTCTTCTAACAAGAGAGATAGGAATTCCTGACAAACTAATCTTAAAAGCTCTTAAACAGTTTAAACCGGCATTTGGAAGGCAAGAAATAATTACCGTTAAAAACAAGAAAGTGCAGATTTTTTTAGCTAAAAACCCTACTAGTTTTAACGAGTCACTAAGAACTGTTAATGATTTAAAAGGAAAAAATCTACTTTTAGTTTTAAATGACAATATCCCCGATGGACAAGATATCTCCTGGATCTGGGATATAAATATGGAAAATTTAATCAAAAACTACCATAACGTAACTATTAGCGGATTAAGAGTTTATGATTTAGCTCTCAGAATAAAATACAGTGATAAAAAGAAATTTAACATTGAAACAAATCTTAAAAAAGCTATTTTCTCTGCTCTTAAAACAACAACAAATGAAGAAACTCTATACATACTGCCAACTTATTCGGCAATGCTTGATATAAGAAAAATATTAACCGGGAAAAAGATTTTATAACTATGAAATATAAACTAACTATTGGTTGGCTTTATCCAGAATTAATGAGTACTTATGGAGACCGGGGAAACATAATTTCTCTCACTAAAAGATGTGCATGGAGAAACATAGATACTAATTTAATTTACCTGGATGTAGGATTTAATAAAAACGATCTTAATAAATGTGACCTTTTGTTTATGGGAGGAGCTCAAGATAGACAGCAGGAAATTGTTGTAAATGATCTAAGAGAAAAAAGTAGCATTCTTTTAAAGCTTATTAAAAACGGAATTCCAGGACTATACATTTGTGGAGCCTATCAATTTTTAGGTAAATATTATAAAGACGCCGAGGGAAAAATTATTAAGGGGCTTGGAATCATAAATGTTCATACTCAGAACCCTGGAGAAAAAAGATTAATCGGAGATATAATCATAAAACCCGAATTAGAGGATTTAAAAAGTTTAACATTTGTAGGATTTGAAAACCACGGCGGAAGAACATATTTAGGAAAAAACGTTCTGCCGTTTGGAAAAGTAATTACAGGATTTGGAAATAATGGAAATGACAAAACTGAAGGAGCTATATATAAAAATTGTATTTGCACATATCTTCACGGCCCTATTTTGCCAAAAAATCCAGAGCTATCAGATTATCTAATAAAAACTGCAATTAGAAAAAAATATAAAAAATATATTTTACTTGAAAATTTAGACGATAATTTGGAAGAAAAGGCAAGAGAAACAATTGCCAAAAGACTTAAGGTTAAAGTATAATATTTGAGATGAAAATTAACATTTCTTACGTTGCAAAACTAGCTAATTTAAAAATAGAAAAAAACAAAGAGAAAGCTCTTGAAAAACAACTTTCCTCTATTCTTACTTACATTGAAAAATTAAAAAAGTTAAATACTTCAAAAACAGAAGAGACCAGCCAAGTTACTAACCTTGAAAACATCACCAGAGAAGATGCTGTAAAACCATCCTTATCTCAAAAAGACGCAATTTCTAACTCAAAATCAACCCATAATGGGTTATTTAAAGTCAAAGGAATATTAGAATGAATCTAAATTATCTAACAATTAAGGAAGCAAGAAAAGGACTTAAAAACAAAACCTATTCTTCTGAAGAATTGATAAAATCTTGCCTTGAACAAATAAAAAAGCATAATAAAGAGATTAATGCATACATAACCATCCTAGAAGAAGAAGCTTTAATAGAAGCTAGGAAAGCAGACAAACTTTTGGCGGGAAATAATATTCTTCCGCTTTTAGGAATTCCAATTGCTCATAAAGATCTCTTTTTAACAAAAGGGGTTAAAACAACAGCAAGTTCAAAAGTGCTAGAAAATTACATTCCGCAATATGATGCTACTGTTGTGAAAAAGCTTAGAAAAGCAGGTGCAATAACAATTGGAAAACTTAACTGTGATGCATGGGCACATGGATCAAGCGGCGAAAACTCAGACTTTAATCCTGTAAAAAATCCCTGGAATAAAAACCATGTACCGGGAGGATCAAGCAGTGGATCGGCAGCAAGTGTTGCTTGTGATATGTGTTTTGCTTCAACCGGAACTGATACTGGCGGCTCAATAAGACTTCCTGCAAGTTTTTGTAATGTAGTAGGCATAAAACCAACTTACGGTAGAGTAAGTAGGTATGGCATAATTGCTATGGCATCTTCCTTTGATTCGATTGGACACTTTACAAAAACAGTAGAGGATAGTGCGCTTCTTCTAAATATTACTGCCGGAAAAGACCCAAGTGATGCTACTACCCCGGATAGAAAACCAGACAATTACCTTGAAGATATTAATAAGAATATAAGAGGTATTAAGATTGGTGTTCCAAAAGAATACTTCTCTAGTGGTATTGATGAGAAAATAAAAGAAAAAATTAATGATGCAATAAATTTTTATGAAAAACAGGGTGCAATGGTTGAAGAAGTATCACTTCCCAACTCAGAATATGCAATAGCGTGCTACTACATAATTCAACCAGCTGAAGTTTCATCCAATTTAGCAAGATATGACGGAATAAGGTATGGAGGGAAAAGAAATGATTTCGGCGATGAAGCAAAAAGAAGAATTATGTTGGGAACTTTTACTTTATCAGCTGGATATTATGATGCATATTATAAAAAAGCCATGCAGGTAAGAACACTTATAAAAAAAGATTTTGAAAATGTCTTTAAAAAGGTGGACGTTTTAGTCTCACCAACCTCTCCATCTCTGCCCTGGAAACTAGGAGAAAAAACCGGCGATCCTTTAAAAATGTATCTTTCAGATATCTATACTGTTACCGCAAATCTAGCAGGTATTCCTGGACTTTCTATTCCTGCAGGTTTTGAGAAAGGACTTCCAATTGGAATGCAAATACTTGGTCCACAATTTTCAGAAAAACTTCTATATCAGTTAGGACACGCATTTGAAATTAACCACTCTTTTGCTAAAGAAAAACCTAATTTATGAAATACAAACCATTAATCGGACTTGAGGTACATATTGAATTAAAAACAGAGTCTAAAATGTTTTGTGGATGTTCTGCGGATTATTTTGGAAAAAAACCAAATACTCACACCTGCCCTGTTTGCCTTGGTCTTCCAGGAGCACTCCCTATTCCAAACAAAAAAGCTATTGAATGGTGTCTAAATATTGGTGCTGCACTTAACTGTAAACTTGCTGAGTTTTCAAAGTTTGACAGAAAAAATTATTTTTACCCTGATCTTGCCAAAGGTTATCAAATATCTCAGTATGATCAGCCTTTCTGCTCAAACGGAAGCATTGATATTGAAGCGAAAAGCGAAAAAAAACAAATTAGAATAACTCGTGTTCACATGGAGGAAGATACAGGAAAATTAATTCATGCAATTATTGATAAAAAAAAGTTAACATTAATTGATTTTAACAGAAGCGGTGTTCCTTTAGTTGAAATTGTTACAGAGCCAGATTTTGAAAGCTCTGAAGAAGTAATAACATATCTTAAGAAGCTTCAACAAATTGTAAGATATTTAAATGTTTCAAATGCAGACATGGAAAAAGGAGATATGAGACTAGAACCAAACATTTCGTTAATAAAAATCGGAGAAAAAGGATTACCATGTTACAAAGCTGAAGTAAAAAACATAAATTCTTTTAAATTTGTACAAAAGGCAATTGAATATGAAATTAAAAGACAACTTGAAATTTTAGAAAATGGCAATATACCTGTACAAGAAACAAGAGGATGGGATGAAAATAAACAAAAAACTGTCTCTCAGAGAATAAAAGAAGAAGCAAATGATTACAGATATTTTCCAGAACCTGATATTCCCCCATTAAGATTTAAAAAAGACTATTTAGAAAAGCTTAAATCCAAACTTCCTGAATTTTCTGATGATAAAGTAAAAAGGTTTATTAAGGAATATGAAATTTCTATTTATAATGCTGAAATATTAACTAGAGAAAAGGGAACAGCAGATTATTTTGAAAATGTAGTTTCTATTGCTAAGAAACAAAATATTACCCCAAAAAAAATTGCAAATGAAATAATTAATAAAAAGGTAAACATTAATGATATTTTACCTGATAAATTAGTACAAATAATTTTAAATTCAAATAAAAAGGTTACCATTAATGAAAAAAAACTGCTTGAGACAATAAAAAAGACCTTAAAAGAGAATCCTAAAGCAGTAAATGATTATAAAAATGGTAAAATGCAAGTAATAGGATTTCTAATAGGAAGTATTGTAAAAACAATTGGGAAACCAATAGATACTTCTGATATAAAAAGAGTTTTAGAAAAGGAGCTTAAGGATGGATGAATCAGGTAAAACAGAAGTCCCATCAGAAAAAGGATTAAACTTTTCGAAAGTGCGAAAAGATTATGAAGGATTAAGACCTGTTGTTAAAAAAGCAGAAGCAATAGTAGTAAAAGAATCACCTAGGACAAAAAGATTTGTAAGGAGAGCAGCGTTTGGAGCCGCAAGAGAAAAATTGCATGAAGTACATGAAGCTAGGAAAAGAGCAGAGAATGCAGAAAGTAAATTGGGAATAGATCCTTTAACAGGTGTCCTCAATAAAGAGAAATTTTATGAAGAACTAGAGCAAGCAATAAGAACCCATATTAGACTTGAAAAACCTTTTTCTGTTTTAATGCTTGACTTAGACAATTTTAGCGATGTAAATAACAGATACGGTCATCCAGTAGGAGACATAGCTATAAAAGAAATTGCTAATTTATTAAATTTAGAAGTTAGAGAAATAGATGTTGTTGCACGTTTTGGAGGAGATGAATTTGCTGTAATAGCACCGGGTACCGCAGATAAACATGCTTTAATGACTGCGGAAAGACTTAGAAAAGCAATTAAAGATAAATTTCTGGAAAGAGTTTCTGGACATATGCCAGAAAGAGAATTACCTTTTTCAGCAAGTGTCGGTTTAACATCATTTCACCCTAATGCAAAAGGAAAAACTAAAGAATCTGTAAAAGAATTAGCACAAGATCTTGTTAGAAAAGCAGATATTGCTCTTTACAATAGCAAAAGAGATAAATATGGAAATGACCTTAAAGATCGAACAGTTTCTTACGAAAAAGGTATGATAATACCAAAAATGACAAAAGTACATACAAAAATAGATACTTAATAATGGTTGACTTTGTCCATCTTCATAACCATACCGAGTTTTCTCTCTTAGACGGACTTGCAAAAATAAAACTTTTGGCAAAACGTACAAGAGAATTAGGCATGAAAGCAATTGCTATAACTGATCATGGCAACATGTATGGCACTATCTATTTTTATAACGCATGTATCAGTGAGGGAATTAAGCCAATTATTGGTTGTGAAGTATATATGGCCAAAAGAACAAGGCATGATAAGGAAGCTGGAATAGACTCTAACTACAATCATCTTATTCTTCTTGCCAAAAACCAAGCTGGTTATAAAAATTTAATGAAAATTGTATCTATTTCAAATCTAGAAGGATATTATTATAAACCAAGATGTGATTTGGATTTATTAAGAGAATATCATGATGGACTTATTTGTTTAAGCGGATGTGTAAATGGTTTTATTGCAAGTCCCCTTTTAGATGGACAGGAAGAAACTGCAATGAAACGCGCAAAAGAATTAGCAGAAATTTATGGCCCAGAGCATTTTTATATTGAACTTCAAAAACATATTAATAATAAGGATCAAGATATAGTCAATAAACAACTTATAAAGCTTGCAGAAAAAGCTGGGCTGCCTTTGGTTGCAGCTAATGACAATCATTATATTTATCGTCAGGATGCAGAAGCACAAGAAGCTCTTCTTTGTATTCAAACTCAAACTACGCTTTCCGATGAAAACAGAAAATTAACAATGATTAACTCACCCGACCATTACGTTAAATCTCCTGAAGAAATGATGGGAATGTTTATTCAAACTCCAGAAGCAATATCAAACACAGTAAAAATAGCTGATATGTGTGATTTAGAACTCCAGCTTGGAAAATGGATTATGCCAATTTTTGACGTTCCAGGAGGAAAAACTCCTGCTGAGTATATTCAAAATAAAGTAAAAGAAGGACTAATCAAACGCTACAAAAAAATTACACCAGAAATACAAAAAAGAGTTGATTACGAACTTTCCGTTATCCTAAAAAAGGGTTACGAAACATATATTTTAATTGTTGCAGATTTTGTTAACTGGGCAAAATCAAGAGGAATTACTGTCGGTCCAGGCCGTGGTTCAAATGCAGGATCAATTGTATCGTATGCCTTGGAAATTTCAGACGTTGATCCTTTGTTCTTCAAACTTCCCTTTGAAAGGTTCTTAAATCCAATGCGTCCTTCTCCTCCTGACATTGATCTTGACTTTGCGGATAATAGACGAGATGAAGTAATTCAATACGTTACGGAAAAATACGGAAAAGACAAAGTAGCTCAAATTATTACCTTTGGAACTATGGAGGCAAAAGGATCCGTAAGAGATACTGGTAGAGCGTTAGGTATGCCGTATTCAGGTCCTGACAGAATATCTAAAATGATTCCTTTAGGATGGCAAGGGCATACAATGACTCTTGATAGAGCACTTGAACAAAGTCCTGAATTAAAGATTTCCTATACTACTGAAGCAGAAACTAAAAGACTTCTAGATTTGGCAAGAAAAGTTGAAGGAGTAATAAGGCATGCGTCTGTCCATGCTGCTGGAGTTGTAATCGCAGATAAAGAGTTAACAAAATATACTCCTCTTCAAAGAGAACCTAATGGAGAAAAGGTAATTACTCAATATGACATGTATACTGTGGGTGAAGATGGTGTAGGACTTTTAAAAATAGATTTTTTGGGTCTTAGAAATTTAACTATTATTCAAGAAGCATTAAGGTTTATTATGGAGAATCAAGGAATTGATATTAATTTTTCAAACATATCTTTCGATGATCCAAAATCTTATAAACTACTTGCATCGGGTGAAACAACTGGAATATTTCAACTAGAATCTCCAGGAATGAGAAGATATATAAAAGAGTTAAAACCAACTACAATTTTTGATCTTCAAGCAATGGTAGCGTTATACAGACCAGGACCCATGGCAAATATTCCTGAGTTTATTAAAAGAAAACATAATCCATCACTTATCACTTACCCTGACCCACGTTTAAAAGATGTACTAAAAGAGTCTTATGGAATAATTACCTTTCAAGACGATCTGCTTTTGACTGCAATTAACGTAGCAGGTTATTCCTGGCTTGAGGCAGATAAACTTCGAAAAGCTGTTGGAAAGAAAATTTCATCCGAAATGAAAAAACAACATGACAAATTTGTTAATGGTTGTGTTTCTAATAAAATGACTAAAAGAAACGCAGAACACCTTTGGACTCTTTTTGAGCCTTTTGCGGGATACGGGTTTGGAAAAGCACACGCCGCCTGCTACGCAACAATTGCCTTTAGAACTGCTTATTTAAAAGCACACTATCCTGTTGAGTTTATGACTGCACTTCTTACTGCTGAATCACGCGGAAGTTCAGGCCCCACCAAAAGCGAAAAACTTGCTCAAGCTATTGCTGAATGTAAGAGAATATACATTACCGTTCTTCCTCCAGACATTAATAAGTCGGGCTCTGAATTCTCAATTGAAAACTCCACTAAGATAAGATTTGGACTGTCTGCCATAAAAAATGTAGGAGAAGCAGCTATTAAAGCTATACTTGCAACAAAGAAAGATGGTAAATTTAAAAACTTTGAAGATTTTGTAGAAAGAATTGAATTATCTACAGTTAATAAAAAAACATTTGAAAGTTTAATTAAAGCAGGAGCTATGGATATGTTTGGTAAAAGAGCTGAGCTTTTACTAAATTACGCTGCGACAATTGAAGCAACTCATAAAATGAAAAAGCAAAAATTAGATGGTCAAACTAGTCTTTTTGAAATTCATAAAGACGTTAAGGATACGCATTCTCAAAAGATAAATTCTACCACCAAAGACTTTTCTGAGGATGAAAAACTCTCCTTTGAAAAAGAATTTTTAGGTTTTTATTTAACTTCCCATCCACAAATGCAGAACTTATTAAAAATTAAAAAAGATATTACACATGAACTTGAGCTTCTTGAAGAAGTATCCGAGGGAGAAAAAGTCATAATTGGAGGAATTGTTGAAAATATTAAAAGGATATTTACAAAAAAAAGTAATTCTGAAATGGCTTTTATTAATATAAGTAATGAAAAAGGAATAAACGTCGAGTGTATTGTATTTCCTAAGATATTTGATTCATATAAATATCTTTTAACAAAAGATTCTGTAATTATTATTAATGGGAAAGTTGATACAAAAAATAATAAACCGATTATCATTGTTGAAAAAATCACAAAAAACCATTTCTCCTCTTGACTCTCTTCCAACTTATTTATAAAATAAAGTACGTAATGGTTTCATTTGCGGCAGAGCCCATTATTAAGTTGGGCTTTTTTTCAGTGACAAATAGCATCATAGATGTTTTAATAGTAGATAGCTTGATAATAATAGCTTGCGTTTTCATATCAAGAAAAATTTCCCTCATCCCAGGATTATTTCAAAATTTAATTGAATATCTTATTGAAACTTTCTACGCATTAACAGAATCTGTTGCCGACACACGGGCTGCAAGAATATTCCCCTACTTTATGACATTTTTTATATTTATTCTTCTTATAAACTGGAGCGGGCTTATTCCCGGTGTTGGAACAATTGGTTTTTTTCATGCAACAGAACATGGAAAAGAACTAATCCCTTTAATAAGAGCTGCATCAAGTGATTTAAACGTTACACTTGCACTTGCACTTGTATCTGCTGTTGCTACTCACACTATGAGTATTCAAATTGTTGGAATAAAAGACTATTTAAGTAAATATTTTTCCTTAAATCCAATTTATCTATTTGTAGGAATTCTTGAGGTAATTTCTGAAATAACAAAGGTTATTTCTCTCTCGTTCAGGCTTTTTGGAAACATATTCGCAGGAGAAGTAGTTTTAATTACTGTCTCATCACTTTTTGCATTCCTTTTTCCTTTGCCATTTATGTTTTTAGAAATAATTGTTGGACTTGTTCAAGCCTTAGTATTTTCAATGCTAACAATGGCATTTATGGCAATTTTGACGGTGTCTCACCATCAAGCTAAGGAGGTGAGCAGCTCATGACATTTAGCGTATCAGGCGGATTAATTATTGCAATCGGTGGACTCGCACCTGCAATCGCTGTTGGTTTAATTGGAGCCAAAGCAATGGAAGCAATAGGAAGAAATCCTGAAGCTTCAGGGAAAGTATTACCAGCCATGCTTTTAGGAATGGCGTTTGCAGAAGCTATTGCTATTTATTCATTAATTTTGGCTTTCATGAAATAGTATATGGAAATTATTAAGAACTTTGGAGTTGAGCCAATGCTTTTGGCTGCTCAAATAGTAAACTTCTTGATTATACTTTTTATACTTAAAAAGTTTCTATATAAACCTGTATTAGAAACTTTAAAAAAGCGTGAGAAAAGTATAAAAGAAGGG
Source organism: Candidatus Levyibacteriota bacterium (assembly GCA_043807135.1). GTDB lineage: Bacteria > Patescibacteriota > Microgenomatia > Levybacterales > UBA12049. Next base: position 33,053 of record JAZDGF010000008.1, read on the forward strand.
TTAAATCAGGCAGAAGAAGGAAAAATCGCACTAGAAAAAGCTTTAGAAGAGGAAAAGAAGATTCTTAAAAAAGCACAAGTTCAGGCAAGAAAGATAATTGACGATGCAAAAAACCAATCAGGACTGCTTGCAAAAGGTATTGAGGAAAATGCCAAAAATCAGTCAAAGAAAATTCTTGAAGACGCAAAAAATCAGATTGGAGAAGATACCAAGGAGGCAGAAAAAAGACTAACAGCAAAAATAAATAGTATTTCGATAGAAATTTTACAAAAAGCATTAAAGGAAATGTTTTCTGAAAAAGATGAGAAAAAACTGATTGAAAAGGCAATAAAACAAATTGTAAAATAATATGACTAAAAAACAAATAAAAAAACTCGTAGCCGGAAGCTACTCTGGAAATAACCTTAACGAGCTAAGAGTTAGAAAAATTGCAGATAAACTTACTAGAGAAAATTTAAAAAAATATCTAAAATCACTAAAAAATACTGAGAAGCAAAAAAGAGTTACAATTGTAATGCCTAATATAGAAATTAAAGACAGAAGAGAAATTGAAAAAATGTTTAAAAAGACATATAAAGACAAGAAGATTTCTTTTATAACTGACCCATCTCTAATTTTAGGGCTTAAAATTATAAATAATGATTTAATTTATGAATTAAGTTTAAATGACACTTTTGATAAAATAAATGAACATTTATTAAACCAATATGATTAAAGAAGACGAAATTGTAAAACAATTAGAACAAAGGCTTAATACATTTAAGCTTAGTCCAAAACTTCAAAGCATAGGAGCTGTTGAAAAAAATACTGACGGAGTTGTTATAATATCTGGTCTTTCTAAAGCCTTCATGGGAGAGCTAGTTTCTTTTTCAGACGGAACACAAGGAATGGTTTTAAATCTGGATGAAGATTATGTTTCAGTTACTCTTCTTGGAAAAGGAGACAATATCAAGGAAGGAGACAGTGTAAAAACAACAGGTAAATTATTATCGATTAATGTTTCTGAGGATTTACTTGGAAGAGTGATTAATCCCCTAGGTGAACCACTAGACGGAAAAGCAAGAATAAAAAAAGGTAAAAACATGCCACTTGAAAAAATTGCAGCAGGTGTAATTGAGAGAGAACCTGTTAATACACCTTTAAAAACTGGAATCAAGGCAATTGACTCTATGATTCCTATTGGAAGAGGACAAAGAGAATTAATTATTGGTGATCGTGGTCTTGGAAAAACCGCAATAGCAGTTGATACAATTATTAATCAATTCTCTAATAAAGCTAATGGCCAAAAACCGGTAATTTGTATTTATGTTGCAATTGGTCAAAAGCAAAGTAGGGTTGCACAAATTGTTGACAAGCTTAGTGAAAAAAAAGCTATTGACTTTACTGTAGTTGTTAATGCCGGCGCATCAGATTCAGCTGCTCTTCAATATCTTGCGCCTTATGCAGGATCTGCAATTGGAGAATACTTTATGGAAAAAGGTCAAGATGTCTTAATTGTTTACGATGATTTGACAAAGCATGCATGGGCATATAGGGAAGTTTCCCTTGTTCTTAAACGTCCTGCAGGAAGAGAAGCATACCCTGGTGATATTTTCTATTTGCACAGTAGGCTTTTGGAAAGAGCAGTAAAACTTAATAAGAAAAACGGAGGAGGATCAATTACTGCGCTTCCAATTATCGAAACACAAGCAAATGATATGTCTGCATATATTCCTACCAATGTTATTTCAATTACTGACGGACAGATTTATCTTCAAGGTGATTTATTTAACGCAGGAGTAAGGCCTGCAATTAACGTAGGCTCTTCTGTCTCAAGAGTTGGAGGATCTGCTCAAACATCAGCAATTAAGTCAATTTCAGGCAAGCTAAGGCTTGAGATTGCCCAATACAACGATCTTGCTGCGTTTGCTCAATTCGGAAGTGAATTGGATACTGCTACAATGAATCAACTCGAAAGAGGAAAAAGAACCATTGAAATTCTTAAACAGCCTCAATATGAACCGCTTGCTGAAAATTATGAATATCTTAGTATCTGGGCCGTAACAAACGGCTTTTTAGATGATATTCCGACAGAATCAGTTCAAAATTTTGAAAAAGAATATCATGAATACATGAAGCTTAATCACAAAAAAATAGTTGATTCCTTAACAAGTGGGGAAAAACCAAACGAAGAAATATTAAAACAGATGCAAAAAGCAATTCAAGAATTCAAGAAAGGATTTTCAGTTTAATATGGCAAACATGCTTTCTTTAAAAAGAAGAATAAAAACTGCTCAAAATGTTTCTAAGACTACCAAGGCAATGCAAATGATTGCCGCATCAAAGCTTAAAAGAGCACAAAATGCTGCGCTTCTATCTAAAACCTATGTTGAAAAGCTTTCAAATTTAACCCAAGACGTTTCTTCAAGAATAGATGATAAAAATGTTCATCCATACCTAAAAACTCAATCTGAATCAAAAAGAAAATTAACTATTGTTCTCTCTCCTGATAAAGGTCTTTGCGGAGGGATGATCTCAAACTTAATAAGAGAAACTATAAAAGAAGATCAAGGAAATCCTTATTACATTATTATTGGAAAAAAGGCAGAGAATGCTCTCCTAAAGCTAGACCGAGAAATATTAGCTATTTTTCCGTTTGGCACAACACTTCCAAGCTTTGATACAGTTTATCCAATTATTAAACTGGTAGAAGATACTTTTCTAAGCGGAAAAGTTGCAGAAGTAAAAATAATTTCAACTGAATTTACCAGCGTATTTACCCAAACACCAACTATAAAAAGTATTTTACCTTTAGAATTTAATGAAGAAGAGAAAAAAGAAAGCAGATTCACATTGTTTGAACCAAATATAGAGGTACTTCTCCCTTCTCTTTTAAATCATTATTTAGAAATGGTGTTATATCAAGGCCTTTTGGAAAATTATGCTTCAGAACAAGCAGCAAGAATGATTGCAATGAAAAATGCAACTGATAACGCGATTGAAATTATTTACGAATTAAAACTTGAATATAATAAGTCAAGACAGGAAAAGATTACAAATGAAATTTTGGATATCGGAAGTGCAGCTTTCATGACAAATTATGAGTAAGACAAATTTAAAACAAGATGGAATTATTATAAGAGTTCAGGGTCCGATTATTGATGTAAGGTTTGAAAAAAACCCGCCTTTTATTAAAGAAGCATTAACTGTAGAAACTTCTGATAACAAACAATTAGTGTTGGAGGTTGCTTTCCTAACCGGGGACAACGAAGCAAAAACACTTGCAATGGGACCAACAGACAAACTTTCTAGAGGTATGAAGGTTAAAAAAACTGGTTCTCCTATAAAAGTTCCTGTTGGACAAAAAACGCTTGGTAGAATTTTTAACGTACTTGGGCAAACAATTGACGATGGTATTAAAATAACTGGTAAAGATGTCTCCTATGAATCAATTCACCAAAAACCACCACTTCTTTCCGAACAGGAAACAAAACCACAGATTCTAGAAACTGGATTAAAAGTTATTGATCTTATTGCGCCTTTTACAAAGGGAGGTAAAATTGCTGTTTTTGGGGGAGCAGGTGTTGGCAAAACAGTTGTTGTAAAAGAGCTTATCAGAAATATTGCTACAGAACATAAGGGACATTCTGTTTTTGCAGGAGTTGGCGAAAGAACCAGAGAAGGAAATGATTTATGGCTAGAAATGAAAGAAGCAAAAGTTCTTGACAAAACCGTTATGGTATTTGGGCAAATGAATGAACCTCCAGCAAACAGAATGCGAGTTGCTCTAACTGCATTAACTATGGCCGAATATTTCAGAGACAAAAAACATGAAGATGTGCTCTTTTTCATTGACAACGTTTTTCGTTTTGCACAAGCAGGATCAGAAGTATCAGCTTTGCTTGGAAGAATGCCTTCAGCTGTCGGATACCAACCTACTCTTGCAACTGAAATGGGAGACCTTCAAGAAAGAATAACTTCAACAAGAAAAGGTTCTATCACATCAGTTCAAGCAGTTTACGTTCCAGCAGATGATTATACCGACCCTGCACCTGTTACTATTTTCTCCCACCTAGATGCAACTATTACTTTGGAGCGCTCAATTGCAGAACAAGGTATTTATCCGGCCGTTGATTCTCTAACTTCTACATCTAGGGTTTTAGATCCTAATATTGTAGGAAAGGAGCACTATGAGGTTACAAGAGGTGTTCAGAAAGTTCTTCAAAGATATAAAGATCTTCAAGATATAATTGCAATTTTAGGAATTGACGAATTATCTGATGAAGACAAACTAATTGTATCAAGAGCAAGAAAAATTCAAAGATTTTTAAGCCAACCCATGTTCGTTGCTGAAATTTTTACAGGACAAGCGGGAAAATACGTAAAAATTGAAGATACTGTAAACGGATTTAAAGAAATACTTGAAGGAAAACATGACAAACTTGCTGAAAGCGCCTTTTACATGGTTGGAACAATAGATGATGTCGTAAAAAAGGCCAAAGCAAAATAAAATTTATAAATGAATCTTCACGTTGAGATAATTACCCCAGAAAAAGTTATTTACAAAGATGACGTCTCTGAAATAATTGTTCCGACTGAAAACGGACAAATCACAGTGCTTGCAAACCATGTAAATCTTTTAACTAAAATTCTTCCTGGTGAAATGATTATAAAAAAAGGAAACCAAGAACACCTACTGGCAATTACAGGTGGATTTTTGGAAATAGCAGATAATCAAGCAACCATTCTGGCAGATTATGCGGTGCGAGCAGAAGATATCGAAGTTGCAAATGCGGAAGCTGCTCAAAAAAGAGCGGAACACATGCTTAAAGAAAAAGCAACTGATAAAGAATTTAGAATTGCTGAAGCAGAGCTTCAAAAAGCCTTACTCCAGTTAAAAGTCGCAACAAAACGTAAACGAAGGATAAAATAAGAAATAAACTTCAGATTTTACGACATATATAAATCTTAAAACATTATTCAAACTATATGTATATCTATTTTTAGATAACTTGCTCTTTAGGTGCTAATTTCATACAATTACATTATCTGTTTACGGCTGCCAACGTAGCTCAGTGGTAGAGCAGCTGTTTCGTAAACAGCAGGCCGTGAGTTCGATTCTCACCGTTGGCTCAAAAGTAAAATGAGAAAAAGATCAAGACTTACCAGACGACAGAATAACAGAATAAAGAAAAATCTTTTTCTATCTGTTCTTGGAATAATAGCTATAATTTTCCTTTTGCTTAAATTTGGAGTTCCTGCATTGGCAAACTTTGCAATATTTTTATCAGGGATCAATGAATCTGATAAATCTGATACTAAAAAAGAGGTTTCTTTTATTCCCTCCCCTGTTTTAGACTCAGGATTAGCTGCAACAAACAGCGCAAGCGTAATAATCTCAGGAAGAACACCAAAAGAAGGAATTATAGAAATATATATAAATGATGAGCTTAGGGATACAGTAAACACTAAAGAAGATGGAACATTCTCTACAGAACAAATAGTAAAAGTGGGAGAAAACTCTATAAAAGCAAGAACTGATCTTGACGGAAAAAATAGCACCTTCTCAAATACCTTGTATATTACGTATATAAAATCAGCTCCAAATTTAACAATTGCAACTCCTGTAGACGGACAATCATATCAAAAAGATGAAAATAAAGCAGTAGTAAGTGGACAAACTGATTCAGGAGTAACAGTTACTGTAAACGGCTTTTGGGCAGTAATAGATGATATGAATAGCTATTCTTATGAATTACCCCTTAAAGACGGTGATAATGAAATAAATATTGTAGCCTTAGATCAAGCAGGAAATAAAACTGAAAAAAATATTAAAGTTACTTACTCTCAATAATTCCAATTGTCATCCACATCCAAAACATTATAAAGGTATAAAAAAGAGAATTAATAAATAGACTACTTGCGATTAGTCCAATAAAAACAGAAAACATGATAAGTGAATATTGATCGCTTTTTTTTTGTAAAAAAAGCTTAATAAAATTTATAAGTAAAAATATATAGGCGATAAAACCAATAATTCCTGTTGTTGCAAGAACAAAAATAAAACTATTTTCAACTCCTGCTCCTGCTCTGTCTAGTAAGGGGACCTTGCTTTGGCTATCTATAAACCCATATTTTCCCTGAGCATATCTGTAAGCATTAAATCCAACTCCAAGTAAAGGATAATCAATAAAGATTGTAAGCCCCCTATTCATCGATGTTATCCTCTCATTTATTGAAGTTGTTCTAAACAGGTCTGTTCCTTCCGACATGAATGATTTTGGAATTAAAGTTATACATAAAATTACCAGAAATATAAAACCTACAAACAATTTTTTTTTCTTACTTAAGATCAAAAATGTAATAACAGAAATAGTAAGTGCAACTAAAGCCGTTCTTGAGTAAGTAAGAAATATGCCTAAGAAAGTAAATGATAAAAAAAATAAATATATAGGGTTTTTTTCCTTTTTTAATAAATAAATTCCTGTAAAAAGTATAACAACAAAATATATACCTGCAAAATTAGGATCTAGAAATGTTGCAAACAGTCTATATAAATGCATATCCCAACCAAGATAAGAAAGATTGGCCAGATTTGGATAAAAAAAGAATTGCAAATAACCTATTGCTAAAATCATAATTCCTGATAAGAAAAAGTATTTAATTATTTTTTCATTAAACTTCCTACTAAAATCTTTAAATACAAAATAAACCCCAGTAAAAATAATAAATCGCACAAGGTAAGAAAAAGCTACTAAAAACTGAGTCGATGAGAAATTGTATAGATTAACTATTAAAGAAAGTGCTCCTGCAAGTACAAATAAACAAATTGAAAGTATTAATTTTCCTTTTATTTTTTTCTTGTTTATCAAGGAATAAATAAACCAACCTAAAACAAGAAAAATTACACCAATGTCAAAAAATGTAAAAGAAAGATTGTTAAAATCAATTTTTCCTATTTGTCCAAAGGGAAGAAGAACTAATATTAAAAATATTGCTAAAAACTTTAAAACTGCCATTTTATTCCACCTTCTGAATATAGTTTAACATTTGTTTTAGGATTAAGATAAATTAAATCCCAGGTCTTAAACCTTTCCGGAAGCTTAGCGTTTTGCACTGCAATAAAATTAAAACTATCGCCTTTTTTCACCCAAGAAGAATCAATAAAAGGAAACTTTATGTAATAAAGATTGTGAAATCCATATAAAAGAACCTTATCACTGTCTTTTATATTGTTTTTAAAATACCCGTCTGTATCATAAAAATCACCAAAAGAAAAATTAAGATGACTAGTCAAAAATTCATCTTTTGTCTCTTTTCCCGTTAAGTATGGTATATATTTTATACTTGCAATACTTCTATACCCAATGGTTGTTAAGCAAAGAAATATAACTAGCATTACAGAGAAAATTCTAAGCAAACTGTATCTTTTGAATTGATAGATTAAATAAGAAATCAAAATTGAAAAAGCGGGTAGATATGGTAGCAAATATCTTGCACCACCTTTTATTTCAGGAATACTCTTTCCATTAAATTCAAAGAAATACCAGCCTAATAAAGCTAAAAACACATAAATGGTAATTAATTTAAGTGATTTTGCAAAACTTTTGTATTTTATTAAAATTAAAGGTATAAAAATTAGGTAAATCGGAGAAATTGGATCTGCTGCTTTTATAAAAATATTTAAGATTTCAGATATAAAATTTAAAGGATTCATAAATCCCAAATTAAAGTTATTTATTTTTACCAATCCAGATAAAAATGGGTAAACAGGATTTCCTGTATTAATAAACGAAAGAATAAGCCATGGGGAAATTATAACTAAAACTGGAAAACTAATTAATAATGTATTTTTAATTTTTTGCCTCATGTTTTCTTTTTGCATAAGAATTAAAATAAAGAAAATTAAAAGAGACATTAAAGACAATATCTTTACAGAAACTGCCAGTCCAATTAACACACCTGATTCTATTAACCATTTCTTATCTCTTGACTTAACCCACTCGATAAAACCCCAAAGTGCCAAAATTTCAAAAAAAGCTCTCGCTAAATCTATGTATGCTGTTGTTGATTGCCAAGAAACGACAATATTGCTGTAAAAAATAATCACTGCAATTATTGAAAAAGTTACGGGTAGAAATTTTCTTGAAAGCTTATAAATAACTATGCATGTAAGTACTCCAAAACTGAAATGAATTAATTTTGCAAAGATCTCGGATGAAAACGCAAGTGCAGGAATATATAAAAGTTCAGTAAATTTTGGCATGCTTGAATAATAAAGAAGTCCTCCAGGAATATGATATATCGAACTATTAATTAGATATAGCTTAGGAAGCGTAAGATGATACCAGAGAGCATCAAATGCAAATTCCGGGGAAAATACACCTGTTAGGTTTATTAACCCCTGAATCGCAAGTAAAAGAATCAGCAGGAAATTAAACTTTTTCTTAGGAATAGCTTTTATTAAGTTAAATATCTTTAACAACTTAATTTTTGATAATACGTTTCTATAAAAAATTAAAGTAAATATTATATAAAGAAGTGTAATTATTAATAGCACGCTTTTGTAAAGAAGCCCTGCAAAACCAAGTGCTAAAATAATATAGCCATATATTCCAATCAGAAATGCAATTTCAAACATATTTATTAAGTTTTACTTTAGGAATAAATTTATTTACAATTTCAACAATCCCAATTGTTAAGGCTGGAACAAAAGGAACAGTAAATCTTGAAAATTCTTCAAGAAGTTTATCTGGCGATAGAGAAAATATAAACAAAAGAGAAAAAACAAACCAGTAAAGTGAAATCATATGAAAAACTGATTTATGCCTTGAGAAATATAAACCAATTAAGGCAAATAAGTTTATAGATAAATAAAACATGCCTGAAAAAAATATTCTATACTGACCTGAATCAAGTACTCTAAAAATGTCTTTTATTATCTGAGTAGTGCCTATAACAACTGTTTCAAAAGAATTATATTTAATAAATTGAACAAAAATTAAATCTTGACCAAAAACTAAATAATTATATAAAAAAAAGCTAACCAACCCAATAAGAAAAGTAATTATTATTTTTCTTATTCCTAAAAACTCTTTTTTAGTAAACATGAAAAAAATAAGTGCAAAAAGTAAAGAAATAGAAATAAGCCTTACTGTAAATGCCATACCAATAATTAGCCCTACTGTGTAATACTTTTTTTTCAAAAAGACAAAAATTGAAAGTAATAATAAAAATAGAGTAACTGGCTCTGTAGAAACTTTAACTGATTGATAAAGCCATATTGGAGGAAAAATTGAAAATAGCGCTGTAAAGATAATGTTTTTTTTAGTTATTATCCAAAATATTACTATTGATGCTATCGTAACGAGAATATTTATTAATAGCGCTGCAATAAGTTTTGAATTTATAACATAATCCACAATAATAATCATTACTGGATAACCTGGAAATAAACGCCAATCATTTTCAGATAAATTACTATTTTTTACTGAGCCTTGTGCTAAAGCGGTGGCATAATTTAAATAATTATCCTGTTGCAGATTAAAACTTGGATTATTAGTCTTAACTTCAAAAACTATTAGTCTTAAAATTACCGAGACTAAAATTATCAGCAAAATAGGTTTATATTTTTCTAAAATATAATTTAGTGAAAAATGCATATTTCTCCCTTGCAAAGTAGATTTAAAAAATAAAAAAGCAAAACGAAAAAAGAAAATAGAAGATAAATGATTAATAAATATTTATTCATTTTCTTTAGTTAACATCCAAAGTTTTCCACGTACTAAAAATGAGTGAAAAGACATAAGTAGCGCTGATATTAATCCGGGAACTCCGTCTAAAAATCCTCTCTTTACAAAAAAATTCATTATAAATTTCCCCTTTGTGTAAATAGGTATTGAAAGCCAATTCGCCTTCTTTCCCTCTTTATAAAGTTCTTCTGCTCTAATGCTTGTATAAAAGTTAATTTCTTTTAAAAATACTTCTAATGTTTGATGAGGGTAATGATATAAAACATTATTTAATTTCCTAATCCTACCTTCAATCTTCCATTCTTCATGAACTGCTCCTATCCATTTACCTGAATTTCTTTTTGCAAGTCTTACAAAGCTCGATTTTCCAATTTCACCATGTCTTAACTCTTTTCCCCAAATATTATCTACTCTTTTTAATGAGTAACCTAAAACCCCCTTACTATTACTTACTACACTAACGATTTCATTTCTTAACGGTTCAGGCACTCTTTCATCTGCGTCTACAAATAAAACCCACTCTTTTTTGACCTTAGTAAGAGCAAAATTTCTTTGAAGACTAAAGTTATCATTTGATTTGTGTTTATAAATATTAATTTTTGAACTATTAACTGTTTTTATTCTCTCTATTGTTGAATCTGTAGAAAAGTCATCAATAATAATTATCTCATCACACCATAAAAGAGTTTCTAAACAACTTTCAATGTTTTTCTCTTCATTCTTTACTAAAATTACTGCACTTAAAAGGTCTGACTTGAGCATAAATTCATTTCTATCTTACTTTATTCTGATATAATTAATCAACATGCGGGTAAGAACATTAATTTTTGCAATTATATTTCTTATTTCACGCTTTTTTTTAAATAATCCTCAACCTGTTTTTTTTGATTCACCAGAGTATATTGCAAGATTCTCAGATCCTAATTTTTTACAGGCGATTTATTCAGGCCATATCCCTCTGCACTTAGGATATATTCTAATTTCTTGGCCGATTTATCAATTATTTTTGTTTTTAGGACAAAATCCTTTATATTACGTGCTCATCTTACAAACAATACTTTCCTTTTTAGGAATAATTGCTTTTTATAAGATTACATGTGCGTTAAGCAACAAAAATGTTGCGCTTATTTCCTCCATAATTATAAGTTTTTTACCCTTATTTTGGATTACAAACGTTTCAGTTATGATGGAGGCAATCTACATTCCTTTCTTTTTTATATCCTTATATTTTCTATATAAATATTCTGCTAAGAACAATTTATTTAATCTTTTATTGTTTTCTCTTTTTTGGGGTCTTTCCTTTTTGACTCATTCTGCCATCTTACTTTGGACTCCATTTATACTTTATTTTATATATATTAGGAACAGAAAAAAGATTTTAAGAGTAACAATTGCTTTTTCTATTTCGCTTATCTTGTTTAGCTTTATTAATAGCTATTTTATATCTATCTTAAACAATAATATATTATTAGGACTCTCAGATCTCTACTTAAAAGAACTAGGATCACGGGCAAATTTAAATTTTAGCATTATATCTATCGCAGTTATCTTTAGAAATTTTCTTATTCCTCTTCTAAGAAATAATACAAGCTTAGTTATTCTTTTAGGATTTGTTTCTTTGTTTTCTTTATTTAAGAAAAACAAACAGCTTTTTATTTTATCTCTGCTTTGGATTATTCCGTCACTTATTACAAATCAGTGGTGGGATTCTCTTTTTTTTGGAAGACATGCCTTAATTTCAAGCTTTGCTTTTGCATTTTTAACTTCACTTCTTATTTATAAACACAAATTTGCCATAATTATCGTTATTTTTTATCTTTCTATTACTACTATTCCTGCCATGTTTCTTCTGAAAACAGATATTCCTTATCTTGTTCTAAAAGCTGAAGTACAAAAGCTTCCTTCAGGTGGACTGTATATTGAAAGTCACTTTGCAAGACCACAGCTTGATAAAGTTTATTCTGGAAACCAACACTTTGTAGATGAACCAAGCTATGCAACCGTTAATTTAAAAGATGAAATTGACATAACCTTTAAAGAGAACAAACCTGTTTTTATTTCATCTCAGGCGCTTTCCGAACCATATGGATTATATTCAGGTCCATATTTACACAATCTTGCTTTATCTTATAGAAATGATTTTGTACTAAAAGATACTCTTGAAAACTACTCTTTAAAACCTTACCTTGTTATAAATAAAGAAGATAACTTGATAATATATAAAATTAAATCAATAAAAAGATCTCCTTATCCTGAAGTAAAATCAATGAAAAAAAACAAAAGAAGATTAGATTATTATGATCCGCTTTTTAAGCTATGGCTTTTTTTCTATAAGAAATAAAAACTACTTACATGTCTTTTATTAAATGTTGTAATTATCCAATTTTGACCATATAATATGGTATTGAATATGATAAACAAATGCCGCTCGTGTAAGTCAAGAAATATTGAAGATGTTATTTCTTTAGGAAATCTTTATTTACCTTATTTTACAAAAGGTAACAAAAAACCACCTAAGTTTCCACTCACACTTACCCTTTGCAAAGATTGCTATCTACTTCAATTAAAACATACTACGCCCACCCACCTTTTATATAACAATAATTACGGATATAAATCTGGTATAAATAAAACAATGCAAGATCACCTTAAAGAGATAGCCATTGATGCGTTAAAAAAACATAATAATTCCAAACGAAAAGCTCTATGTCTTGATATTGGAGCAAATGACGGAACACTATTAAAAAACTATCCAAAGAATATATATAAAGTTGGAATAGAGCCGATTGAAAAATACGCAAAAGAATGCAAAAAATACGCAGATTTAGTAATAAATGATTTTTTTAATTATAAATCTTATAAAAATAAACTGGGGGGGAAAAAAGCAGATATTATAACTGCTATATCTTGTTTTTATGATATGCCTGATCCAAATAAATTTGTAAAAGATGTTACAAAAATATTAGATAAAAACGGAGTATTTATTATTCAACAAAATTATTTGCCATCTATGTTAAGGTTGAATGCATTTGACAATATTGTACATGAACATTTAGAGTATTACTCACTAACATCTCTTAATAACTTATTAAAACGACATAATCTTGAAATTTTTGACGTAAAGCTAGCTGACTTAAATGGCGGAAGCTTCAGGACATATATTTCACATGAAGGAAAACAAAAAAAATTAAATTCTGTTAATAAAATGATAAAAATAGAAAAAAAATTAAAACTTACCAATAAGAAAACATATTTTGAATTTGCAAAAAGAATTAATATAAATAAAGATCTGGTTAAAAAATTTATTAGTAAAGAAGTAGGGAAAGGAAAAAAAGTATATATCTACGGAGCATCTACAAGAGGCAATACGCTTCTTCAGTATTTTGAACTAAGTAAAGCACTTATTCCTTATGCTGTTGAGAGAAATGCGGAAAAATGGGGGAAAAAAATAGCATCACTAGATATACCTATTATCTCTGAAAAACAAGCAAGAATCCATAAACCAGACTATATGTTAGTTTTACCCTGGTTTTTTAAAAAAGAGTTTGTTAAGCGAGAAAAAAACTATCTTAAAAATGGCGGTAGATTTATCTTTCCATTACCGAATTTTAAAGTTGTTAAGTAGGGAAAAAATCTATTGATCTATTATCTTTTTGTAATACGCATCTTAACAACAAAATATAATGATACAATTAATTCTTTGAAGTTAACATTCGATTTTCCATGTATTCTATAATTCCAAGTAATAGGAACTTCTCCAATATTATATCCTGATAAAGATACTACGTATAATGTTTCCGATAAAGCAATAAAACCCTTTGCTTCTATATCTGAAGTAATTAGTTTCCTAACTGCTTTTCTGCTGTAAAATCTAAAACCGCTAGTAAAATCTGAAACATTAATTCCTAACCAAAGACGCAAAAACTTGTTTATAATCCTACTTAAAATTGTTCTGTTTTTTGCAATGTTTACTATTTTTCCTCCAGGTAAATATCGAGATCCAATAATTAAATCGAAGTTATTATTTTTTGCCTTCCTAAAAAACCTCTTAAATTCAACAGGGTTATGAGCTAAATCTGAATCCATTTCAAATATATACTTTATCCTGTTATCCTTTAGAGCCTCTTTAAAACCTCTAATCATAGCTGATCCTCTTCCTAACTTTTTAAATCTTGAAATAAGAATTACTTTTTTATTTTTCTTAATTATTTTATTTATTTCTTTATTTACTTGTGCATTGGAATCATCAACAATAATTATTTTTGAGCCCATTAGTACAGAGCTAATTTTATTAATTAAGATATGAATATTTTCAACTTCGTTATATGATGGAGTTACTATTGCAATTTCTGTGGCATTTATCATGACTTATATTAAATAAATAGAATTAATATCAAAATCTTTTATAACTATATCATATTTATGTAATGTTTTGAAATAATTGCTTTCTTTACAGTAAAAACTTTATTTGATAGAATTTTATTTTATGAATTCAAAAATAAATTTTGAAAAATACTTCAGAAGATTTCTTAGAATTTCTCCTCTCAGTATAGCTGTGTGGAGAACCGTGGAAGCTGGATATTTATCAAAATATAAACTGAAACCTCCAGTTTTAGATATTGGCTGTGGGTTTGGAGAGTTTATTCAAGGATTTACAGATGAAAAAATTGATGTTGGAATTGATATAAATGCAAAAGATCTACTCACTGCAGCTAAAAATAACAGATATAAAAGCCTACTTTTGGAAGACGCTAGAAAACTATCTTTTTCAAATAATACTTTTGAAACAATTATTTCTATAAGTACTTTTGAACACATTAAAAATCCTCAAAAGGTTTTTAATGAGTGTTACAGAGTTTTAAAACCTGGCGGTATGTTGATAGCAACTATTGAGACTGAAAAAGTAGATAGTAATACATTTTATAGACCTTTTTTAAGAAAAATAGGACTGACTTTTTTAAGTAACTATCTTGAAAAAAGTTACAATAATTTTTTTAGCAGGCATGTTATCACAGAAAGCAAGGCTTGGGAAAAATTTGCAAAAAAAAGTGGCTTTAAGATAGAAAGAGCAGATAGCATTATCTCTCCAAGCGTTGTTAAACTTTATGATATTTTTATCTTAACTTCTTGGCCATCTCAAATACTTAAAATAATATTTGGAAAAAGAATTGTTATAAGGCCGAAATTTATAGAAAATTATTTAGTGAAAAAATTTCTTAAATATATCAAAGATTCAAATAATGGAACAAATCTTTTTCTGGTTGCGAAAAAGAGGATCTAGTTTTTAAAAATTGAAGCTGTTTGTTGTTTTATCTTCTTTTTTAATTAATTTTATATTGCCAGATTCCTCTGAAATGAAAAACTTAATTTCTTCATTATTTTTTGATGGAGCCTTTCCAAGCCACCAAGTTAAATACTCCGTATTCATCGTAAAACTTCTAAATTCGCTACCTATTCCCCTTCCAATTAAATTATAATTATGCCCCTCAGATTCGCTAATTATTTTTTTTGAGACCTGAATTCTTTGTTTTAAGGTAGGAGAATAAGTATAGAAATTACTATTTTGTAAAAATGGAAATACATTTAAGGCACCAATTGCTAAAATCAAAAATATACCAATAATTTTCGTTTTTCTAAATTTTAAAATATAATTTAAAGAAAATCCTGTTAAAAGGACTATCACAGGAAATAAAATAGGAAGATAAGCTTCAGATACTACACCAGCAACTATGATGCCCAAAAG
>JAZDGF010000009.1:0-4833 GCA_043807135.1 Candidatus Levyibacteriota bacterium
TTATATTTTTAGATGGATTGTAATTGTATCGACAGTAATTATTGGTTTGTGTCTTACACGATTTTTTGTTTTTTCTTCAATTAATTCAATAAAACCAAATCTCTTTAAAAGTTTGATATCGTCGTTCACAGATTTAAATCCTCTTTTTAATTTTTTAGCTAAATCATAAATAGATTGTGGTTCTTGTGTTTTTATGACATTGAGAATTCTTGCTTTTT
Source organism: Candidatus Levyibacteriota bacterium (assembly GCA_043807135.1). Classification (GTDB taxonomy): domain Bacteria; phylum Patescibacteriota; class Microgenomatia; order Levybacterales; family UBA12049. Next base: position 219 of record JAZDGF010000009.1, read on the forward strand.
CATTGCTCAAGAGCTGTCTTAATGCTAACACTCCTTCAAAATCATAATCTTTTTTTGAGGTGCCTGATTTTTTAAAAATAGAAAAGACTCCTTTAGAACCTGTTATTGTTATTTCTCTTGTTTTTGTCTTCGGCATTTTCTTTAAATGGATATCTATTATTTACTTATATATATATACAATATATATTTTACATTTATATGTTTATTTGTGATATATATTATAAATAATTACCCTATGTTAATAAATATTTCGTTTTAAGGGAAAGTGAGATTTGTATTAATAGATGAGTGACACCATAACCTTTATAAGTAAAACCTTAAGAAAGAGGGGTTTTAATAGAAATGGTGCAAAATTCAACAGCAAGCTTTTTAAAGAAAATTGAATTTTGAATATTGCACCTTAGGGTGATCTAATAGGGGATCATATTCACTCGACAAATAGTTAACCCTATACTATTGGTTGAGAGAGGTTGTCATAGACAACATATTTAATACAATTGAAAGGAGGTTAAAAAAATAAGAAATGAAATTTAATTTTAGAAAGATTTCGACAATTGCGGCTAGTGCGATAATGGTTTGCTCTACTATGGGCATGGCTGCTGCTGCAGCTTATCCAGCACCTTTTGTTGTTGGAAGCACTGCAGACGTGGCAGTTGTTTATGGTACTGGAGCAGGTGTTTCTAGTTTAGACTTAGTTCAATCTGCAAGTATACAAGGAAATCTACAATCTTATATGACTGGAACTGGAGGAGGAAGTTCAGTAGGTGTGACTGGTGAATCTGTATCTTTAGACTCTGATTCTTCAAGGATTTGGTTAAACACTTCTTTGAACACAGCACAATCTACTTTTGGGAGCACAGATCTTCCAACTGTTTTAGGAACAAATACATTCTCTGGAAATGTTGATGCTAAAATGACATCAACAATTAAGATAATTTCAGGTGCTACTGCAGGTGGTGCTAATAGCGGAAAAGTTATTTTTGCAAAACAACCAAAAAGTAGTGATGACCCTTCAGTAGGAATAAGTCTTGGAGCTTCTACTCAGATATTATATAATGCATCTGTTACAATGAAAGCTACTAACTTTACACATGCTGATTCAGAAGGAGAAGAGATTACATTATTTGGAAGAAACTTTGTTATTAGTAGTTCTACTGATACAACAAGCTTAGTTTTGTTTGCTTCAGCTGAAAAAATAAATTTATGTGCGGGAGCAGATTGCACAGACCCTTCTTCTGCTACAGTAACTATTGAAGACGTGGAATACACTATTGAATTAGTTACAGGTACAAGCACAACAGCAAAAATTGCTGTTACAAAAGATGGAGTTACTGAAAGTAATGAAATAACAGAATCAAGTACTTCTAAGAAAATTAATGGACTTGAAGTTGCTGTTAAAGATGTTACTGAATCTACTGCAATAAACAGAATTGATGCGAGTATATTAGTAGGTGCTGATAAAATAACATTGACACCTGGTTCTACTGTTACTATGGGTGCTGATGATGACCCTGTAGATGGAACAATTGCATATATTTCTGGTGGACCTAATGCAACTACTGAAATAGCTGTTGCTGTTTATAGACCAACCTCAAGTACTGACGCAATAATAGCAGGAGAATCTTTTGTTGACCCTGTATTTGGGAGCTTTAAAGTTGATTTTGTAGGATTGAGTACTCCATTCGATGATATAACAAGAGAAGAAGTTATCATTGCAAATTCAGGTGATAAAGGTATGATGATTACATTTACAGATAGTGATGGAAATACTGGAAGTGCAGATATTGCATATAATGCAACTTATGCTCAACCTCAAGCAAATACACCTGTGAGAAAAAATGCAAATTGGAGATTAGCAGATGATGGAAACTACTCTATATTTGTGCATGAAGGTGCAAACCTTACTGAAGATGATTATGTTATTCTAGGTAATGAAGATTACGGACATTTGTTAAAAGTAATTCAGATTTACAATAATACTGGAACAACATATACTAATGATAAGGTTAAACTTGAAGATGTAATAAGTGGAGAAATTTATGACACTGTATTTACTTCAGAAAGTATAGGAACAATATCTGTTGATGGAAAAACATATGCTGTAAAATTCCTTGGTGATGGTGATGGAGGATATACAACAATTAAGTACCCAACAAGTGATTCAGCAACTACAAGCACATTTGTAATGTATCCAACAATTCAAACTGTTAATGGAATGAATTTGGCTCTTTACGAACCATTAAATATTACTATGGGAGCTATTAATGGTACTGTTGCAACTTCTACTACAATATTGAGTTTCCCAGACGGAGATGGATATACAACAGCTACTTTTACATACCAAGGTTTGGGTAATTGGACAATTGCAGGTGCTGCTACAGCAAGGATTGCATTGAATGAGTCTCTTGGTACTAATGTAACAAATCTAACAATTGGAAAGTTGAAATATAATATATCTAGTGGTGGTGCTGCTCTTTACGGTAACTTTACACAGATATATTTGATTAACCCTGAAGACGCAACAAATATTGCAGAACCAAGTGTAGTGTTGTTTGAAGAAAAAGACGATAACAATGAATATCACGCTGTTATTGTTAATCTTGAAACAGCTCCAGCAGGAACAAGTTCAGATGGTTGTGGAGTAGATGCTGTATTGATGACTCAATATGGTAAGTATGGATTTTACGAGGAAACTTTAGCAAGTGATAGTGATGTCACACAGAATGTTGATTGGTGGGGAACTTTGGCAACTACAGACGCAGATGACTCTGACCAAAAGACTGCTACAATAAGTTATCCTAAATCACAAGTATATGCACAAATATATATAGGTGAAGTAGGTTCAGATGTTACTGCTACTACAACTGCAATAGGAGGGACACAACTTGGAGATGTTTTAGTCAAAGATACTGAAGTAAGCTCTGTAAGTTCAAAGAACTTAATTGTTATTGGTGGAAGCTGTATAAATTCAGCTGCTGCTAGTTTAGTTGGTGGAGCTCATTGTAGTGTTGATTGGACAACTGCAACAAATGTTGGTTCAGGAGAATTCCTAATTAAGTCCTATGCTTCATCAAGTATTACTACTAAGATGGCATTACTTGTTGCGGGTTATGATGCTGCAGATACTGTAAATGCTGCTACATACCTAAAGACTAAAACAGTCGATACAAGTAAAGGATACATAGGAACTACTGCTACAGCTGCTGCTACAGAGATAACAGAAGCTTAAATCAAAATTTATTTTTTTCTTTTTCTTTTCTTTTTTTATTGACATAGTGGAACTTTTATAGATAAAAAATTATTCTTAAGAAAAACAAATAAAAGTAAGGTTTTTATATTATGATTAATAAAATTATTTATGAGAAAAATAATTTCAAAGAAAGAAGAAGCAAAGAAGAAAAGAATGAGTCAAGTCATCGTCGGGGTGGTTCTTATTTTTATTATGTTCTTTAGTGTTTTAGGATATTCTTTTAGTGGGGGAAATGAAAGCGTGAAAAAAATAGAATATAACGGATTTGAGTTTATAGAACAGAATAGCTTTTGGATTTTAGAAATTGAGGGGATGAGTTTTATTTTTAAAAATAATCCTCAGCAAGTTGAAAAAATAGATGGTGAGTTAAATGATTTAGATAGTTATTATAACCAGCCTCTTTATATTAGCTCGAATAATCCAGAGGCAGAATTAGAAATTTACAGAAATCTTTTTTATCAAAATCAAATTGTTCAGAGAATGCAATCTGCATGTTTAGAATCAGAAGAATGTGAAGAAGATATTCCAACTAAAAATTGCGACGAGAATTTCATTATAATAAAGGAAAGTAATGAAAGTGGAATAATGCAAGATAGAAACTGTGTTTTTATCAAGGGGAAACAGGAAAATCTAACACAGATTACTGACGAGTTTTTGTTTAAGATATTAGGTGTAGAAGAATAAAAATAATTCAGATAAATTAGAGCAATAAAGCTTATAAGTACAAAAAGCAAATAAAAATATGGCAAAAAAGAAAACTGATAAAAAAGAAGAGCCAGAAAATTCTGATAAAGAATCAACTGAGAAGGAAAAAATTTGTGAAATTTTTGAGGTTGAAAAAGATGGGAAGGAAAAAGTTGTTCAGGCTTGTGGAACAGAGAATAAAAAAGAAGCGACAAAAGAACAAATGAAATATGAAAACAAAATATTAAAAAATTTCTTGATTCTTATCGGAGCGATTTTTATTGCGATTGTATTAGTCATTTATGGTATTAATTCTATAAGAAATTTTGAATATAGAGGTATTGAATTTGAAGTTGTAAAAGAAGGAAATCTAATTCTTTATCAAACAACTTTGCCTGTTGTGTATAATAATGAAAAATCATCTTATAGATTTTTTTTGAGAAAAGACCCTCGGAAGTTGGATGTGCCGGTTTCAGATGCAATTGAGTTTCAGCAAAATATGGTTTTGAATATTACTTCAGATCTTGACCATTTTAATTGCGACGGAGATGGAGTTATTGCTATTGCGAATTTAATAAATCTTTATGGAGTATTAGAAATAAATATGATGCGAGATGAAAATGCAAGTTGCGATGAGCAAGGAAGATATATGTTTGTGCAGATACAACCTGGAAATGAAAC
>JAZDGF010000010.1:0-3350 GCA_043807135.1 Candidatus Levyibacteriota bacterium
TAAATATGAAAAAAATAACTCTTAACGTGAGCGGAATGCATTGTGCAAGCTGTGCAAGCAATTTAGAAAAAAGCCTTTCTAAAATAAAAGGAATAAAAGAAATTTCTGTTAATCCTGTAATCGGAAAGGCATTCATAAAAGCAGATGGAAGCGTTAGTGAAAAACAACTTAGAAAAGCGGTTGAAGCGCCAGGTTATGAACTAACAGACATGGAGATCGAAGATAATCAAGAGATGACTGAGATGAGCGAACCTAAAGATTCAGATATTAAAAAGTGGAAAACAAGATTGATTGGTTCATGGCTTTTTACTATCCCCATAATATTTCTTATGTATATTGGCAAGTTAATTGGTATTGAAATTATTCCTGAGGATTACATGGTTCTTTCCTTGTTGGCTTTTGCTTTTCCAATTATTTTTATATTCGGATTTTCTACAATAAAATCCGGATTAAAAGGATTTTACACTTTTTATTTTAGCATGGACTCTCTTATTGCATTAGGGACTATTGTAGCTTTTTTTACTGGAGTTTTAAGTTTTTTTATTAATGTTCAGGATTTTTCAGGAATCTCTGGAATGATTATGACTATTTTTATTACAGGAAAATATATTGAATCTAAAGCACGAGGAAGAGCAACAAGCGAAATAAAAAAACTTCTTGAACTCGGAGCAAAAGATGCAATAATTTTAAGAGGAAATGTTGAGATTAAAATCCCCATTTCTGAAGTCAAAATAGGGGATGTTCTGATTATAAAACCTGGAGAGAAAATTCCGACCGACGGAATTGTTGTCAAGGGAGAAAGCAGTGTAGATGAGAGTATGGTCACAGGAGAAAGCCTTCCTATTGAAAAAAAAGTAAAAAGCCTTGTAATTGGAGCAACCATAAATCAAGACGGGATTCTTTATATCAAAGCAACTAAAGTTGGAAAAGACACTTTTTTAGCACACATAATAAAATTAGTTGAAGAAGCACAAGGAACAAAAGTTCCGATACAAAAAGTTGCGGATAAGATAACCAATTTCTTTGTTCCTGCAATCCTTGCCCTTGCTTTGTTGACATTTATTGGGTGGTATTTTTTTACTTCTGATTTAGGAAGATCTATTGGAATTGCTATTTCTGTATTAGTAATTGCATGCCCCTGTGCACTTGGGCTGGCTGTTCCTATCTCATTGACTGTTGGTTCTGGGATGGGGGCAAAAAGAGGAATATTAATCAGAAAAGGGGAGGCTATTCAAACAATGAAAGAAGTTAAGATAGTTGTATTTGATAAAACCGGAACAATCACCCAGGGCAAACCAGAAGTAAGCAATATCTACACGACAAAAAATACTAGCGAAAAAAAATTGTTAGAAATTGCGGGAAGCTTAGAAATATTAAGCGAACATCCTATTGCAAAAGCAATTGCCCAAAGAGCCAATTTAAAAAAATACTTGCAAATTAAAAAGTTCAAGAATATAAGAGGTAAAGGTGTAGAAGGAGAGATTGGAAGCAGAAAAATAGTTATCGGTAATGAGCTTTTAATGGGTGAGAAAAAAATTTCCATAAGGGGATTTGAAAATAAAATAAAAGAGTATGAAGAAAATGGAGAAACAACGATGATTATTGCTGAAAATAAAAAAATCATGGGCATCATTGGAGTTGCTGATAAAATTAAAAAAGATTCTGCTCAGGCAATTGAAAAACTAAACAAGGCAGGGTATATTACGGTCATGATTACCGGGGATAATGAAAGGGCTGCAAAAGCAATTGCAAAACAGGTGGGAATTAAACGAGTCATTGCAAGAGTTTTGCCAGAAGACAAGGTTAAGAAAGTAATTGAACTTCAGGAAAAAGGTTTTGTGGCATTTATTGGTGATGGAATTAATGATGCTCCTGCAATAAAACAAGCAAATGTTGGAATTGCTATGGGAACAGGAACAGATATTGCAATCGAAGCAGGAGATATTGTCCTTGCGAAAGGCTCTTTGAATGGAGTTGTTGAATCAATAAATTTGTCTAAAGCAACTTTTGGTAAAATAAAGCAAAATTTATTTTGGGCATTTTTCTACAATGTGGTTGCTATTCCAATGGCAGTAGCGGGGATATTAAATCCTGTAGTTGCTGAGCTTGCAATGGCTGCCTCAAGCATAAGTGTTGTTGTAAATGCTAATCTTTTAAGGAGAAAGAAAATCTGATTAGAATCACTAAATAAATCTTCGTTTATATTCTTTAGCCACAAATACAGTCATACCCACGAGGTATCCAAATCTTTTATCTTGGTAAAACTGCAATATTTGTTCTTGACTAAAAGAATCCGGATTTAAAGGATAATCCAAAATATGTTCTTCTTTTTCTACTGCTTCTACTTTTTTTGAAATTGTTTTTAAAGTATTCATATAGCAATCTATTGAATTAAATGAAATTACTTTTTCCTCTTTAAAATAATTTTTAAGTGCTTTTAATATCAATAAGTCAAGGGTTCGCTCAGAAGCAGGATCTGCTTTGTTTTTGCAATAAAGTATGTTTAATTCCAGTCCTGCTTTTCTTAATCTCTCCGTATCAAAATCAATTGCATCCATTTCAAAATCATATCTAGCAAGATTATTCATCAAAAAAAGAAAAAGAAGTAGTTTAAAAAAATTGTTAAAAAATAAACACTACTTCAATTTGAACACCGCAGTCACACTTGCAGTTACTTCTTGTTCGCTAGGAGTTATGCTTGTTGTTTCTGCTTTTGCCAGCATTGCATCTTCCGCTCTTCCTGAACCAGAATAAACATTCCAAGGATAGTATCCGAAGTTATCTACTTGAACAGAGACTAATTTCCCTATTTCTTGGTCTAATCCTGAAGCAGTTGCTTGTGCTTTTATCTTTGCATCTTGAGCAGCCAATTCCAATGCTTCTGCCTTATATTCATTTTGCTTTTCTTGAGTTAACTCAAAATTGATATAGCTTATTCCTGCTCCTGCAGAAACACCTGCGTCAATAGCCTTTCCTATTTTCTCTGATTCATCTGCGCTCATTTCTAGTATCAAAGAGTGTGTTGCAATAAATCCCTTGTCTACTTGTTTTCCACCTACCCATTCATAATTAGGATAAACGCTAAAGCCCTGAGTTTGAATTTTCTTTTCATCAAAACCCTGGGCTATCAGATTAGACTTTAATTTTTCAACTATATCTGAGTTCAGCTTTGTGGCATTTTCACTTGTTTTTGCTTTTGTTTCTATATTAAAATAAACAGAAACCAGGTTAGGCATTGCTTTCACAGTTGAAACACCTTGTGCGCTTATGACATTGTCTTGTCCCGGGGATATCCCATTAAAGCTATTAGATATAATAAGGGCAGATATAATAATTCCTGCGACAATTAT
>JAZDGF010000011.1:0-10609 GCA_043807135.1 Candidatus Levyibacteriota bacterium
GGTTACTATGTGGCTGCGAGAAATGCAGCTGGCGTATCGGCTTCAAGCGGTAACTCTTACGCTACTACTAACGCTGCTTCTACTCTTTGTACGGGTGGAACAATTACTACAGACGGTAGCTATACTGTTCATAAGTTTACTGCGAATGGAACATTAACTTATACCTCAAGTCATACCGCTGCGGTGCTTGTTGTAGGTGGTGGTGCTGGCGGTGGTGAAGCTGGTGGTGGTGCTGGCGGAGTTAGATATAATGCTTCATTTGGATTAACAGCGCAAGCTTATACTGTAACAGTTGGTTCAGGAGGGGCAGGTGGTAATACACACAGCTCTTCTACTAACGGAACCAATTCGGTATTTTCTACTATAACAGCCATTGGCGGCGGCGGCGCTTGGATATGTGCCAATGGATCAGCCGGAGGTTCCGGCGGTGGCGGTGGTGGATGTGGTAATACTACTGTATATACAGGTGGAAGTGGAACTTCCGAACAAGGATACAATGGAGGCAATAGTAATGGAATAAACTACTCTCCTTACTATTCCGGCGGCGGCGGCGGCGCAGGGGCAGTAGGTGCAAATGGCACAGGATCTACGTCAGGCGCTGGAGGTAACGGTGTTTCATATTCTATTTCAGGTTCGGCGGTATATTATGGCGGCGGCGGCGGAGGAGGACAATATACTAGTGGATCATATACAGGTGCAGCCGGAGGTTTAGGCGGCGGTGGCAAAGGTGGTAACAGCGGTGTAAACGGAACTAATGGAACGGCAAACACAGGCGGCGGTGGTGGTGGTGCTGGAGATTATTCGATGAACGGAGGCTCTGGGGGCTCTGGAGTTGTCATCATTCGATATCTTACGGCCGGTGGATAAGGGAAAATAGTTATTTTACATAGCTTTTTCTGTAATGTCTTTATATTTTTCACTTCTTGTATTTTAATCCTAGATAATATATACTCAACACAGATGAAACAAGGGGACAAAGCCTCGCTTCTCTCTGAAACACAGGATAGCGAATTAGGATTTTCCCAAAACTATGTCAAGTTCTAAAGAGAGAAACATTCTTTTCAAAGTTGCTATTATATTTTTCCCAATAAATGACTAATTCATATATTCCCATTGCAATCCGTTCTTTTCCGTCTTTTGGCGGGTATTGTGGCGGAAAAGGAGAGGAGGTGACAGAATAACTAAGATTTATTTGCTTTAGCAAATAAATTAATCACATATTATGGCTTTTCAAGATATGACATTAACCTGTAAAGATTGCGGCAAGCAATTTGTTTGGACAGCATCTGAGCAGGAATTTTATCAGAAAAAAGGTTTTGAAAATCAACCTCTAAGATGTCCTGAATGTAGGGCTTTGAAAAAAGCAAAAATGAACGACACAAGAGGAGGAGCAAGAGAAAACTTTGAAATAACATGCGCTCAATGCGGAAAAGCAGATACTGTTCCTTTTAAACCAAGAGGAGACAGACCTGTTTTATGCAGAGATTGCTTTAGAAAAGGAAAATAGGCAAGCTTAATTATTGGTTTTAAATCTAAAAAGCTTAAGAGAGTAAATCTTTTAAGCTTAAAGATTTAGTTTACCTCAGTTAATCCTATTCTTTTTAGATTTTTGAATATGTCTTTAAATCATAAGATATATTTAGATGTATTTTTTGTACTTTAGAGGCATTTTTATATATAAAGATAGTAAAATAATAATCCTATGCTTGACAGATCCTTAAGGAAAGAATGTTTAGGATAGGGTATTACCATCCAAGAGATATTCCGGAAATGAACAAATATCTCACTGAATACCTTCAGTATTATTACTCCAAGCGAATCTATTTTTTTGAGCATGCAAACTCCTAATGATATCTTAAAACAATTTGGTCTAACAGCGGATATTTAACTGAATGTATCGGAGTTTGATCAAAAGTAGTCAAAGGATGTTTTGTGTTAAAGATGCGTAGATGGACTGCTTATTTCCAACTGATTCAATGGAGTAGATTCTGCTCTTGCAGACGTGTGGCTGTTAATTCTATTTTGTCCTAAAAACCCTAAAACCCAAAAATAAAAATTTACTTAAAATTTGCATGAAGAGACCCTGCGAGGCTAATTTGGTTTAGTATGTTTTATTTTAAAACGTTTCTTGAAACAAAAAGGTAAGTACAAAACTACAGCCTCGTAGATTAAACCTCTCCTGAATCTATTCTAATTGTAGTATTATTGTTAATTTTGGCTGTTAGTTTGCGAGTATTGCCAATGTTGCAGTAACGGAAGGATTATCGATATTATGTAGCTTTATTCTATTATTAAATCGCTTATAAAGTGGTGTTATAAATTCATCTGCCCATGAGGGAGTAAGTACTGTTACATCGTTAAAATCAACTATAATTTCTTCGTTTTTTGAGATTTCGTTTAACACTGGTTGAAATGCCAGCCATGCTTCTTTTCCTGAAGGGCGTGATACTAATGTTGTGCCAAATTTTTTTAACTGAATGATCATAGTAATCCCTCAAATCCTATTGTAGCAAAACAGCCGTTAATTGATGTCTTTGCCTTTTGTACGACAATATCTGTATCGTACTGCTTTAAATATAGATATGCATCGCCTGTTTGAAAATAGAGCGTGAATGGATTTGCAATAATAATTGATTTAACAAATTTTAATCCATTTCCTCGTGCTTCTGGAAACCGACCGGAGACTGTTTCTGTAAATGCTACTTTTAAAGCTTCTTGGGCACTGGTTAGCTCTGGTCGTACTCGCTTAAGTGTTGTCAGAATACCTTGACCACGATCAGCCAATACAACCTTTCTGTCTCTAATAGCGTATGTGAAAAAAATACCGGGAATATCCGGCCAGTTACCTAAGTTATGATCAAATGAGTTATTACCAATCTCGCCTGCGATAGCGGTAACAAGCGATACGGTTGTTAACGGTGAAATGTGACTTAGGCCTGATTGAAACGTTTCGAGTCGAGCTTGAAAAATATCACGCGTTTGACAGTACATCTCTAATTTCGGTTCAGCTGCTTGAGGTGCCTTCGCCCAATGCTGAACTATGGTATCCACGTTTTGCAAGTATTGCTCAATGTCTGATCGGTGATAATACCGATGACCACGTGGGCCACTACGAATCGACTGTAAACGCCCTGCTAAATCCCACCTTCTGAGTGTGTCAATTGAAACGCCTAGTAAGCGTGAGGCTTCTCCTATTGAGATAAGCTTATTTTGCATAGATAGATTAGGTAATCTATGTATATTTTACCAAATCTATGCATATCTATGCAATGGTTAATTTGAGGCTGATTTTTAATTACTCTGTGGATATAATTTGAACTTGAATGTTGAGTCTACGGCTTCAAGTGTCACAATATTACGATTTTGTGGGTTAAACCTTTCATGAGTCTTAAATGACATAAAACCCTGAACAAGTACCATGCAGCAGTTGTTAGGAGTTTAAATATATTGATAAAACATACTTTTTGTCATATTATATTATTGTAAAATATTTAAAAGGAGGTGAAGAAAAATGAAACATGTTGTATTAACAGATGAAGAAAGTAAGATTTTAGAAGCAATAGAAAAAGGAGAATATGTTTCCGTTAAAAATCTTAGCAAGGAAAAAAAAGATGCTATTGATGCAGTTCAAAACACATTAAACAAAACAAAAAATATCAATATACGTCTTACCATGAGAGATATTCAAAAACTTAAAGCACGAGCTGTTGAAAACGGTCTTGCTTACCAGACTCTTATAGCAGCAATTCTTCGCCAATACGCAACACGTAAGATTGACGGAAAGTTTTAGTATGCACCTTCAGCACTTTTCTTCCTGACTATTAATGGACATAGTAAGAAAAGGAAATAGAACTTCATTTTCTTTAAGCATAAGTGGAATAGTAAATCCGGAATTTTCTAGATCTATGGAGTAGGAGTTACTTCTGTAGTGCTTGTTGACTCTTCCGGTACTGGTGTTAAGTTTGCCTCTGGCGCAGGGATTTTAACTGGTGGATTTTGTGCTGGAAGCTGAGCTGATGGAGTACTTACTTGTAAGGTTCCTTCATCTTCAGTAGTTGTTACAACTTCTTCACCTTTAATTCTTTTTTCCAAAGTTTCAATCTCTGTTGTTATTTGCTTAACATTTTCAGCATTGCTTGCAACCAAAGTTTTTACTGTCTGGTATTGAGCAAGCGCTCCTTTAAGATCTCCGCCTTGTTCCAGTGCGTGGCCAAGATTATAATAAGCGTTAGCAAAATCAGGCTTAAGATTTGCAGCTGTTGCAAATTGCTGAGCAGCTCTGTCCCATGCCCCAAGCTGGTAATAGATTCCTCCTAGATTAATATATTGTTGTGGGTTATTTGGATCAAGTGCAGCTGCTTGCTGAGCAGTTAAAAGAGCAAATTGATCTGCATTTTGTCCAAAACCGATTAGCGATCTATATATAGAAGAAAGATTTTGCCAGTTTAGAGCAGTTTGTGGAGAAAGTGTGGTTGCTGTTCTTCCTGCATTAATTGCTTGTTGAATAAGAGTGTAGATAGTTTGAGTGGTTTCTGCACTAGGACTTGAATCTCGTGGGATTTGCAAAGCAAGGTTATTAGCAATTGCAAGATTAGTTTGTGAGAAAATTCTTTGATATGCATCACTATTGTTAAATACAATTAGCGCTTCAGCTTGTTTTTGATAAGTTAAAGCTCCGTTATTCTCTGCTGCTGCAGTAAGAGAACTTTGAAAAAGAGTATTGGCCTTAACATATTGAAAACTGAAATATCCGACGTAGACAACAAATACGGTAAATAAGGCTAAAAAAGCAACGGGAAGCATAATGCTTTTCTTTATCCTTTCTTCGGGCGCTTCAAAAGAGATAAAGCCTTTTTTAAGGGCAACTAATTGAAGATCTACATCAAATACTTTTTGGTGGCCTCTTAAGCCAATTTCTGCAGTAAATATACCAAGAATGATGAAAAACAAGGTAAGGTTTGCAAAGGAAAAGGGAAGTAGAAACATAGCAATTACAGCTATGGCTAAAGCAGGATACAGTGGCTTTTCTTTTAAAGCCTTGTAGATAAGAAAGAAAAAAGATGCAAAACCAAGTATTCCAGTTGTTGCCAAAAGTTCTAGTACAAAGCTTGAAGATCTGAAAAAGGTTAAGGACCAAAGCGTGCTAGCATTAAAGGTTGCTTGTTTAAATCTGGTAAAGTCAGTTCCGTATGTTCCATAACCACTACCAAAGAAGAATCCTTGGGCAATTCTACCTGCGTCTTGAGAAATTGCCGCAAAAGCTGTTTGAAAACCAACTTCATAAGGAAGCAAAACAAAGCTTTGCTTAGCTATTAGTTGATAGATTGATATAGAAAGACCTATTAATAGGATGATACTTATAATTGTAAAGCTTGCTTTTATTCCTTTTAAAGCTTTTATTTGTTCATTTGACTTAACAGCTTTTATAACAGGGTAGATAGCAACAGGAAGTATTAAAGCAAGGTAAATTGCCTGATCAAGAAGAGATCCAATAGGAGAAAATAATTGGCTTTTTGAAAAGTCAAAGGGGAAAACATAAATCTTAAGAAATGAAAGAATTGACAGAATTGATAATATACTTGCTCCTGTTAATAGGGCTAGTTTTAAAAAGGTAAGTGATTTTTTGTCCTTTGCAATATTCACAACTGCAAAAAAGACAATAGCGGAAAAAAGAAAAAGAACAAAAGCTGTTAAAGCATCTACTCGATTTACGGCAAGAAGGGAAGATATAAAAACAGCTATTATAAATAATCCAATCGGTAAATCAAAAGGAGTTCTTCTAATTCTTACTGATTTTTCAATAATCATTTTTATTCCAAAAATAAATACTATTAGAAGTAATCCAAAAACAAGTAACGCTTGTTTTGGAAGGCCAAGTGGATCAGTGGTTAAAGAGGTAATAACGAGAGGAAACCCAATAAACAATATTCCTAATATAAAAAGTGAGATATTTTCTAGATAATTAATAAGTTCTTTTTTACTTTCCATACAATCTTTATATGTTACGCACATACTAGTAGCCTGAAAGTATAATGTCAAGGAGAAAAATGAGGGTATTTAAAACGTAACACAATAGCGTTAATTAATATGTTTTTAGATGAAAATTAACTTTGTATTAATTGCAAATAAATTAACATCTTATTCAAGTCTTTAAATTCCAGCCCGTCTTTATTTTTTTTACAAAATCGTCTAATAATCGTCTGTTATGCGTTTATATATTCAAGCACTTGACATGCTTTTATTAATTTGATAGCGTATAGGGTAGGAAAACTACCCTATGGATAACAAAATTGCAAATATAGAAAAGTTAGCTATTTTAGATAAAAAAGTTTTTACAACAGATGACTTGGCGATTATATGGCAAATTCCTGAAAGAAGAAGATTAATTGAACGGATTAAATATTATCTTCGGAAAAAAAGACTAACGCATATTCATAAAGGAGTTTATGCTTATGGGAAGGATTATTCTCCCTTAGATATAGCGCAAAAGCTGGTTTCCTTATCATATATCTCGCTTTATACCACAACTCAGATGCATGGATTAACGTTTCAATTTTATTCTTCAATATTTTGTGTGTCATTAGAAAGCAAAAAATATCAAAAAGGAGAACAGAAATATATTTACCACAGGGTAAAAGAAATGGTTTTTTATAATCAGACAGGATTAATTGATAATGGTAGATATATCATTGCAGACAAGGAGAGAACAATTTGCGATTGCCTTTACGTGTTTCCGGGATTTTCTTTTGATAACCTTTTAGGGGTAGATAAAGAGAAATTGCTAAAATTATCCAGTTTTTACAAAAATAAAAGACTTGAAAAAGACATTAAAAAACTTGTATCTTTAATTGAATAATTTTATGTTAAATAGGCAAAGACACGAGCAAATATTAAAAAACATTTTAAAAGACATTTATACCACTTCAGGTTTACAGGCACAACTTGCTTTTAAAGGAGGTACTTGTCTTTATATGTTTTATGGATTGGATAGGTTTTCAGTCGATCTTGATTTTAATATCACATCTTTGGATATTGATACTAAAAAGATAACTAAAATTCTTACGAACTATCTATTATTAACGGATAAATTCCAAAAACATTTTACATGGTTATGGTTTGGGAGTTATCAAAAGGGTATGCAGAGTGTAAAAGTGGAAATAAGCAAGAGGGATTTTCCTGACACATATGTAAATAAAAATTTTTATGGCATTACTATTCCGACTTTATCTTCCGAGTGTATGTTTGCTCATAAGCTATGTGCAATTTCTGACAGAAAAAAAATACAAAATAGGGATTTATATGATGCTCATTTTATGTTTGTAAAAGACTTTTCGATTAATGAGGACATTATTAAGATAAGAACAGGGAAGACATTAAGAGAATATTTTCTTTATCTTATTAATTTTATCGAAAAAAATGTTAATCCTAATACTATTTTAGACGGATTGGGCGAGTTGTTAAGTGATTCACAAAAAGATAGAGTTAAAGAAACATTATTAAGAGATATATTATTTGATTTAAAATCGCGAACAAAATAGTATTTTCTCTTTTAGAATAAAGTTAATTTACAATCATCCAATTAAATGGTATTGGTTTTTCAGATATACTATTTATTCCCACAGTAAAGGAAATTCCCGGTACTTGTCTTAATAGATAAATAACCAAATTATCAGTATCTATTTTTGGCGTTATGTAAATAAGAGATTTATCGGTTACAAGCTTATTGTTAATAGTTAGTTCTGTTTGTCTTGCAGATATTGTTGCAACTCCTGCTGATCCGGTTGCAAGTACTTCAGTATTTGAAAGAGCAAAGGCAGGAGCAACTAAACTTAAGTTTAGTTTTCCAAACGTCCCAGCTCCTGAGGCTATCAAATCTCCTTTTTGGTTAACTGTTAGAACAGCCGAATTTGAAGAATTTCTAATTTCAAACTTAGGATTATTTGCATAAGCAGTAGAATTTTCCAACAGGCCTGAATCAAGTCTAATAATTAAATCCTGATTTGGAATAGGGGATATGATGTTGGCAAATAAAGTTTTCTTAAACGTAGCATTTCCTGCTGCAGTTAAGTTTCCGCTTGAGTCTATTGTTAAGAGTCCTGACAGGAAATTAATACCGCCTTGTCTAAACGGTTGAATCTGAAGATCTGCTCCTAATACATTAATACTATTATCGGCAAATATCATTTGTCCGCCAATTGAGAATTGTCCTGCAATGGAAACATCGGCAAAAGAGGAAGGGCCAAAAGCCATTAAACCTTGAGTAAACTTACCATAAGCTGCACTTAAGTTCTCTACGTAGCCAAGTTGTCCTGAGAAAGAAGCAATATCAACAAAGCCGTTATCCATAGTTAAATAATTACTAGCGGCAGAATCGGATGCTGTTTCATCATTGTCAATTGCAGATTCACTTGATACATAATAATTATTGGTAATATATTGAGCAGACTTGCTTGCATTGATATTTAATCCTTCTATTTGATCTGCTATGATTTTTCCTGCTCTTAAAGTTCCTGAAATTGATGCATCATTTGCAGAAAGCTTGCCTGAAAAAGAAGCATTACCAGAGGAATCAATAACTGCAACAGCAGAATTACTTGAGTTTTTAACTTCAAACTTAGAATCTTTGCCATTTAAAGCGACTTCAATATTTGAATTTTCCGAAAGAGGGGAGATAATATTAGTTCTTATTCGATCAATGCTGGCAATCGGTGATGTAGTTGTAATATTTCTTGAATTTAAAATATCTTCAACAATACCAGCAATATAGTTTTGCAGAGAATCTCCTGCAATAGTTATATTTCCGGTTGCAAGAATAAGTGAGTCAAAACTTGCCTCTTGAGCATTAATTAAACCTGCATTAATATTTGCTGCCAAAAGCTCTGAGTAGCTTCCGGTTTTCTTAATAGTATTTCCCAAGATATCAATTAATTGATAAATCGGTTTTCTAAATTCGTCAAAATTAATATCTATTGCAAACTGGCCGTTAGTAAGATTTCCACTTGATGAGGAAACAATTGATGCAACTGGTAATCCATCTGTTGATGGTGGAGGTGGGACAATAAGTCCGGTTATAGTTGGATCTGTTTCATCTGATAAATTAACATGATTTGCATGATCAAATCTTGGCGCGGTAAGTCTGTATGAAAGACTGGTTGGTAAATCAGAATAAAAAGTAATTGATCTATCAGTAGTATTTTTTTCATACCATGCCTTAGCAGAGGTATCAGGTGTTAATAATACTGACATAAGATCAATATTTATGTCAGTTACGCGGGAAAACAGCCAAAGATCAGATCCTACTGCTTGATTATTTAGAAAAACAGTATGTGCGTAAGCTTGTTTTTCCGGATCATATAAAAGAGTTATTTTCCCAGTTACTTCTTCTTTGACACCAACCATGCTTGGTGCATAAGTAGAATATCTGGTTCCGTCAATTGTGTATAAAGGATCAAGAGTTAATGCCGTAAGTTTTCCGGTTCCGCCTGGTCCAACAACTACATCTCCGTTATTTTTAACTAAAAACTTAATAGCACCGGATGCACTGGCTGCGATCAGGTTTCCAGATCCTTGTTGGTTTAAAACCATTAAAGAATTTCCTAAGCTATTTTTATCTGCATAATAGGCAGTCTTTGCAAGAGCGGAAGTTGCTCCTGAAGAAATACTTCCATCAACTGCAAGAGATGTTCCAACTGCAGCAGGGTCTAGAAAATAGTTTGTATTTTCATAGTCATAAAAGGAAGATCCTTGGATAATTCCTATAACTTGAAGCTTGGACCCCGGATTAGTTGTCCCAATACCCACATTACCATATGGAAAATTTACCTGAGTCCATCCAGAATTGTTACCTATTATTAAGTGATCCGAGCTGGCTCCACTCATACTCAAGGCTTCCCAATGATATAAATTAACTGCAGTACTTGTGTTGATAGCTCCGCTTACATCTAAAGGATAAATCGGATTGGTTGTTCCAATTCCAACGTTACCTGCCGGCATAAGAGCAAGATGAGATGTTCCACCGGTTGAAATCTGGTTGTAAGTAGCGCCGGCATCAGAAAAGGAAATGTCTGCCCCTGAACCTGATAGGGTAAGTCCGGTTGTCCCGGTTGAAGAGATATTGCCAGAAGTATCAACCTTGAATGCATCAGCAGTTCCTGCATAAATTCCTCCGGCAACATCCAAAGCATTTGCTGCTGTTGAATTAACAGCCAGAGTTGAAACAAAGGTCCCGGCATTAAGGTAAGATGTTCCTGAGGTGTTGACGTAATAGGTTGTAGCATTGGCAAAATATGTATTTCCGGAAACAAGTGTATCTCCTGTAAATTTGATTCTTCCATCAGTATCATTATCGATTGTTTCACTGTTTTGAAGATTAATATCGGTTACAAATGAAGTGCCGGAAATATTAAGGGCTGTACCGGTATTCCCGTCAATCGTAAGAGCGGTAACAGTTGAAGCAGCATTGGAATCAAATCCGGAAGTCATAGTAACTGCGCCGGAGATAGTTGGAGTTGCTGTCCAGGCGGTTCCTGTTACAGTAAGATTTCCTCCTAGAGTAGTTAGATTGCTTCCAGAAACCGTGAGTGTTCCAGCTATCTCAAGTTTTGCCCCT
>JAZDGF010000012.1:0-36367 GCA_043807135.1 Candidatus Levyibacteriota bacterium
TAATATTTCGCTTGGGTTAGTTGCATGGTTTGGACCAAATAGCTTAATTTGTCCTCCATTTGGTGTGCCACTTGAATTACCACCTGAAACTCTAACATAGCCAGTTTGATTATTCCATCCAGGAACAATTTCTCCGGTTCCACCATCGCTTCCCCCAGCATAAATTATTCCAGAAGAAAAAATATCAGAAGCAGATAGTTGAGCTGCCCAACCAGTTTCAGGATCTGTTAATACTAATGTATTGCCATTGGGACTTAATTTTAGATTATCTCCTAATTGAGCATATCCACCCCAACCATTTCTTGGGTAAACAACTAGATTTCCAGAAACAGAGGCAACTGGTTGATTTGAAGCAATACCCGTAACAGAGAATAGGGCAGAGGAGGATGCATTTGAACCAAGTAATAAATCATCAGTTATGTTTGTTGGAACTAGCGCACCAAGATTTCTCTGCCAGTAACCTAAGGCTCCAGAGCCAACAATGTTATTAACGTAAATTGTATTAAAGGGTAAAGCTACTGAGCCAATATTTCGATCTCCAGCTGAGCTTGGACCGATATCTCCTGCAACCTGGAGCATGAATTGTGGGTCCGTTGTCCCAATTCCAATATTTCCACCTTCCTTAATTGTAAAAAGGTCAGTTGTATCAACTTGGAAGAAGAAATCATTTGCTCCGCCTGTAACTGTATTCCTAAAGGTTAATGAAGGTTGAATGCTGCCATCATTTGAAATAAGGTAAGGGTCAATTACAGCTGCTGTTATTTTTCCAGCTCCTCCTGGTCCAACAATAATATCTCCATCACTTTCCATTCTAAATTGAGTGATTCCAGATTTTGAAGCAACAAAAAGGTCAGCACCTGTTGCAGTACTTAATTGATTAATAACCATAGCAGCATTTCCAAGACTGTTTTTATTAATATGAATTCCAGTTGCAGTAAGTGGAGAAGTAGTTCCTATTCCAACTGATCCAACAGTGGTAAGTGATGTTCCAACTGCAGCAGGATCAAGGTAATAGCTCGTATTATCAAGATCATAAAATGAACTTGCTTGAACAACACCAGCATTAGTTAAATTAAACTTAGTAACACCTGAGGTAGAAGCAGTTAGGATATTTTGGTCTGCTGATGTATAGTTTAAAACTGTTAATGCTTTACCTGCAGGAGCACCTTCTACATTTAATAAGCCAATTGGGGAGGTGGTGCCAATGCCCACATTGCCATTATTTAAAATTGAGACTAATGTTAAACCAGCACCTAAGAAGTAAAAATTACCGGTTCCTTGAGCATTAAAGCTCATGTTGTAGGCATCGTGGGTATTAAAGGAATAGTTTGTAGCGTAAGTATCCCAATATGAAGATGATATATAAGATTCTCCTGATGCACTGTCGATTTGGATTAGACCACCGTTCACGTGTAACTTTTGACCTGGATTAGTTGTCCCTATCCCCACATTCCCAGTATTAATCCATGAATCATTACCACTAGTCCCTGTAAGCTTTACTAAAGCAGAAGCGGTAGCAGTTGCCCCCAGCAGCAGATCATCAGTTATATTCTTAGGACTTAATGCTAAGGAGTTTCTCTGCCACCAACCAGAACCAGTTATTGTTCCTGGATCTGTCCAGGTATTAGCACTACCAGCAGAAGAGGTAAGTAAATATCCATTAGCTCCTACATCACCATTTGCATAGATAGCACTTACAAAGTTAGCGGTACCATTAACTTCAAGCTTATATCCAGGATCAGTAGTTCCAATTCCAACATTACCGGAACTGTTTATAGCTATTCCGTTTGTTCCGTTTGCAGCAAAACCAAGAAGATCACTGCCAATTCTATACATGCCGGTATTTGGGTCAGAGGTAAAAGAGAAAGTGGGAGCAGTTACTGAACCATCACTTGCCAAAACATGACCTCCTCTATAAACCCGGAATTGATAGGTATCATCAATAACTCCTCCTGTAGTTCCGCTGAATGTAATTGTAACCCCCGAATCTAGTGTTTGGGCAGATCCTGTTATAGATACTCCTGAAGAAGAAAAGGCACAATAATCCGGGTGGCAATTTACGTCCCATTTAAAAGTATTAGGAGATCCAGTTCCATCTATTTGGATTGTATATAGGCGATAATCAGTTCCGGTGAATCCGGAAACATCAGGAGTTATAGAAAGCGTTCCGCTTTTTGTTTCGGTAACCGTATCTGGTTGTCCGCCCCCTGAGTACCAAGGACCGTATATATTGTAATCTCCATAAGCATTTACGTTGGCAGCGCGTAAATTTGCATTGAGATTAACAAATTCTAAAGGAGTCCAGTCTCCACCGTCTCCTTTCCAGTCTTGAATTTGCCATAAAAATTTATCAGTAGTAGAATCTGGATTGTCTGCCATATAAAAACCGTAAGTTGTTGCATCACTTGCAGTTTCTGTTACATCAATCCAGGCCTCGTCATTGGTTTTTAAGAATTGAAGCACACTACTGTTTCCAACTCCAGGATTTGCAAAATAAAGATTATTAACAAGCGTATCGCCGTTAACGTTTAATCTATAAGATCCTGGATCTGTTGTGCCAATACCCACATTGCCAGAAGTATCTATGCGCATTTTTTCTGTACTTCCTGCTACTGTATTTATAGTTTTAAATATTAAATTTGTGTTAACTTCGTTCACGTTGCCCGCAGAAAGAATTAGATCTTTACCAAAAGTAGTAAAATTACCATCACTTATTCTAGTTCCCCATCCATCACTGCTCGTACCAAAGCCCGCTACGTTTCCACTACTATTTAGTATCAAATAAGGAGAGCTACTAAGAGCAACTTCAAATTTCTTTCCAGGGCTCGTTGTCCCAATCCCCACGTTACCAGTATTAATCCATGAATCATTACCACTAGTCCCTGTAAGCTTTACTAAAGCAGAGCTGGTTGCAGCTGCACCAAGCAGTAGATCATCAGTTATATTCTTTGTACTCAAAGCACCTGAGTTTCTCTGCCACCAACCAGAACCAGTTATTGTTCCTGGATCTGTCCAGGTGTTAGCACTACCAGCTGAAGAGGTAAGTAAGTATCCATTAGCTCCTACATCACCATTTGCATAGATAGCACTTGCAAAGTTAGCGGTGCCGTTGACATTAAGACCATAAGTAAGAGCTGTTGTCCCAATTCCCACATTTCCTGAGTTTCCTACGGTAAACTTTGGCACACCACCTGCAGAAGCGCTTATAAGATCCCCACTTCCATTTTGATTGATGGTAAAGGCTGATTGGCCACTGCTAGTTGCAAGAATTGCGAACCGATCATCTACTTCTACAGCTCCCATAGCGCTTGAGATGTTGTTATTGTTTGATGTATTTTGTAATGGTTTCTGCAAGTCAATTTTTCCCATGCCGTCTGGGTTAATAATTACATTAGTATCTGTGCCTGAAACAGTTGTAAGATTTAAAACATTTCCCGAAATAGTGAATTGTCCTCCAGTTGCCTGAAATGTAGGAGTTGCAGACCCTCCTATGCTAAGGTCACCGCCTGAATCTAAAGCCAAGACTACGTTTTCCGTTCCTGCAGCCGCTGCAGTAATCGGAAGAAGTCCTTGTAGAGTCTCAGAATTGGTGGCATAGGCAACTGTTGCAAGTTGTTGTCTTGGAGTAAGTTCAGGTGTGGTCGTAACAGTTACTCCCAGATAAAGCCCTGCATTTTCGGTAAAAAGAGTAGACGGAATAACAGTGTTATTTCCAAGCAAAATAGAGAATATGCCATCTGGGTCAGGAGCAATAGTATCAATTTCTTGCCATAAAAGCGCTGCATCTGAAGCTGTAAGGTCATTATATATTGCAAAACGCATTGCAGTAGATGAAGTAACAGGATTATCGCTATTATCAGTAAGTCTTCCTTGAAAAGAAAGAATTCTTGGTGGGGCAGTAGGAAGAACTGCCAAGGCAGGATTTCTAAGCTGGGGACCTACAAAAAATTCACTGTAAAAGCCAAAGCCAATTGCTGACATAATGATTATAAGTACGGCAAAGTGAAAGTAGTGGGTGATTGCATAAGAATGATACTTTCTGTACCAGTTTGGTCTTGTATATCTAAGATGATGTATTGTTTTTTTATGCCATGGCCAATGAATAGTTGAAACTGCCAGTGGTGCGTAAAACTCTTTTCTTGTATTTAAAATTTGAAATCCTGAATTTAATGCATTTTTTGCATTTTTAATTCCTAAGTTAGGAAGATTAAGACTTTCAAACACTGGTTTTCCTTTTAATTTCCAAAGTAGATATTCTCCCTTTTTAATGTTACTTGCTAAAGGAAAGATAAAAGTTTTGTCAAAAACAAAATTAAGACTTTTTCCAATTTTTTGAAACATTCTTACAGGAGGAATTCTTGAATAATCTTTAGGTTCTAGAATGTCTTTAGCAGTTTGCTTTTCTGTCTGCTGATTTTTTAATTCTTCCAGAGCTTGTGCCTGTAAAATAGCTTTTTCATTTGTTTTCGTATTTTGTACATAGAATTTTGAACCTAATAGCAAATTTTCCTCTGTTGCCCAGGTAAAGAACTTTCTTAGAGAAGAAAGCTTTCTATTAACAGTTAGAGGAGAGAAGTGCTGATCGATAAGTCTTTGCTTGTATTCTTCTATTACTTGACTATTAAGTTTGTTAAAAATATTTTTATCATTTACGTTCCATGAATCTTCTGAAACTAGAACTTCTTCTGCCCATTTTAAGAATTGCTTAACGTCAATTAGATAGTTTTTAATTGTTAGCTTACTTGCATTGTAGACATAAAGGTAGTTTTTAAAATCTTTAATTCTATATGGATCTACTTCATGTTTTTTAGCATCTGCTAATTGCTGATCAAAAGGAGAGTTTGAAACATGTCCTTCCATTTTTAGGAAAGTAAAGAACTTTCTTAGAGAAGAAAGATGTCTTTCAATAGATCTTTGAGAAATATCTCCTGAGGCTTTATCCTGCTTGTATATTTCAATTACCTGATAGCTTGTATCTTGTGGCTCAAAATCTCTTTGATATTTTGTCTCAAACCAGCGAATAAACTGACCAATGTCTGCTTTGTAATTTTTTACAGTAGCTTTACTTGGTCTAGTTTCCTGGCTGTATAGGTATTCTACAAACTGATTTAAATATTCGTTTTTACTCATAACTTTACGGTGTTCCCGTTACAGGACCCCAACGCACTCCTGCTCCTTGATTTACTACTTGTTTTACTTGATAGGGGGTTAGGGCGTAGCTATAAACTCTTACGTCATCGACTTTTCCATCAATTGAACTTGAAGTTGAGTTTCCTATTTCAAATCCTCCCCAGGCTGTTGGGTTTACCATACTTCCCTTTGTTACAAGTAATTTTCCATTCTTGTAAAACTTACCCGTACCGTTATCAAAAGAAAAAACAAAATGTTGCCATTGTCCCGTAACTAATGTTCCAGCAGGTAGATTAGTAGGTGTCATTCTATTTGTTAGGTCAGTTCCTACGTAAACTTCACCAGTAGTTGTAGTATGGAAAGTGAAAGCTCCCCAACCATTTGTCGCCAAAATATCTTGATTATAGTTAGATAACGTTGTTGGATATAGCCAAAAACTAACCGAAAAAGAGGTAGGTGCCCAAGTTAGGCTTGGCACATCCACATAATCAGTGTCTCCATCAAGATTTAGGGATGAGTTATATTTACCAGTTTTACCGTTATACCAGGCTCCTGTTCCATCAGTTGGAGTAGAGCATGTCCCAACAGTTGTTTGAGCTCCAGATCCACCAATAGTTATTGTTCCGTGATTTTTGTTTCCAGATGAATCATAAGCGGTTGATCCTTGGCATTCATTTAGTTTCCAATGGCCAACTGGTTTTCCCTGGTTATAGTCCCAGGCGACTTGAGCAGGTGTTCGAACGTAGTTAAAAATTTTAACTTGGTCAACATAGCCTTGAAACCATGTCCAAGAACTAAGTTTTGTATCTTGCCCATCTGGGACCCAGGATGAGTTTGACATTGTTGCAGAATATTTTTCTTGCCCGTTTATATAGATTTCAGCCAGGTCAGTAGAGGTATTGTAGGTAACAACCAAATGATTCCAAACGTTATCATCTATGTGAAAGTTATTTCCGGCAATATAGGCTCCGCCTGAATCTTGCAATTCTATTTGCAAATTATTAAAAGATCCATCGTTTGTTCTAATAAAAATATGGTTTCTGCTTGCGTAGTCATCAAAGATTGCTTTAAATTGTTGACTGGTAAAATTACCTTTTACCCATAATGAAACAGTTCCTGTTGTTTGCGGAAAATTAGAATTGTCCAAACTTGAATTATCTACATATGCACTCGTTCCATTTAGATAAACGCCGGAACCTGCATGTCCCTGGGACCAGCTAGCGTTTGTAAGAGTACCGTTATTATTATTCCCTGAACTGTCGTTTGCCGTTGAGCCTTGTTTTTCCTCAAAATTCCATTCAGCAACTGGGGGAGTGCAGGTTGTTGTATCGCCTGGAACGCAATAAAGAGCAGAGGCAGAGCTAGAGGCTACAGAACCACCAGTTATTCCAGAAGTGTCAGAAAATGAGCCAAGAACTAAAGACTGACCCTGATTATACGCAATTTTTACCTGCTCATCAGTTAGGCCGATATTATATACTTTAGTTAAATCAAGAACTCCGTCATAATAATCGTCAGTAGAAGGTACCTTATATGCTCCTAGAGTATCATAGTGAGTTGTGCAAGTGCTTGCAGTATAGGTTGTATTAGTAAAAGTAACTGCTTGAGTTTTAACTAGTACGCCATCTACATAAATTCTAATTTGGTCATTAGGATAGTCTAATACTCCAACAATATGATGCCATGAAGTGGGGTTGGGGAGAGTATAGGTTGCCGTCTGCAAGCTGTCTGCAGTACCGCTCCTGCCAGCAACTTCAACTTGGTTTGTGCCGTAAGTGCTAAGGATTGCACCAGTATAACTATTAGCAATATGAATGCTAATCATGCGCTCACGCGACGACCCTCCAGGATATGATGTTGGTTTCATCCAAGTTTCTAGAGTCACGGCGCTTGCGCCATTCAATCTACTGTTTATTGTGTTTACGCCAAAATCAACTAATGAGTTAGATCCGTTAAACACAAGCGCTTTTCCGAATTTACCGTTAGTGGTCCAGGTTGCATTGGTTATGGCGCCGTTAAGCGAAGATCCGGCATTGCCGGAATTGTGGACAGTATTTCCATATCCTTCATCGAAATGCCACAGTCCCAAAGCAGAACCGACTGGAGAGCCTGGCGCAGGGTGTCCAGCATTCATATCTTCTACAATTTGCCTAGTAGTCCTGGCATAATTATATATTCTTACTTCATCAATGTCGCCATTAAATAATCTCTGAGTTCCATTTGCTCTTGCACCGATGTTGTTTTGACTAGCGTCATACTGGTCTGAAACATTGACTAATGTTTGTTCTTTGCCATCTAAATAAAACCGTACCGTTGTGGCGTTTTCATGAACAACAGTCCAGTGCTGCCATTTATTTGCTGTTAAATAAGTGCTAACACCATTTAAGCCAAGATGACCTCCACTAGGATTTTTATCTACCAAAATCTTGTTCCCGGTATTATAAGGTCCAAATGCCGCTTGAATACTTCCTGAGACTAAGGAGACAATGATACCGCCTTGGTCAAGTGTTCTTGGTCTTGCCCATGCAGATATTGTTACAGGATAGTCTGTAATAGATGGAACAGCAAATCCTACGTAGTCATTGGTTCCGTTAAATTTTCCTGCTTTTCCATATTTTCCAGAAGTCCAATGATTTCCACTTCCATTCCATGTTCCATTGTTGCCATATCCTGATTTGTCACTTGCTGTTCCTCCTGATCCTTCTTCAAAACTCCAATAACCAATTGGGCCGGGAGCCCAATTATAAAGTGCAGAAACTTCACCAGAGGAAAGAGCTCGGTTATAAACTCTTACCTCATCAATTTTTCCATCAAAGAATCTTGAACCATCTCGTAAGCCAATTTTAACCGCAGAGGCAGAGTTAAAATTAAGCCCGGTAAAAAAGTTACTCTGAGTTTTATCCAGTTGACCATCAACGTATAAATTTACTGTATTTCCGTTTCTTTCTACAATTACGTGATGCCACGTATTGTCGTTTAAAGTTTTCGTTCCATCTACAAATGAACTGCCGCCGTCTACGATTAATCGCAATTTATTAGTATCACTTGCAATGTAGAAGGAGAATTCTCCAGTTCCTGTTCCAGAGGATCCTTTAGTGTAGATACCTCTATGTATTCCTCCTAAAGAAACAGCATGTTTTACCCATCCGCTTATTGTAAAATCTGCAGTTCCAAACTTAAGAGTAGTACTATCTGGGACTTGAACGTAATCATCTATTCCGTCAAAATATCCTCCATTTCCGAATTTAGCAGATGTTGGATATGCCTTTGCGCCTGTTGCACCTTGAGCTTGTCCATGGTTACTATTTCCTGATGAATCTATAACTTCGCTTAAAGTTCCACTCCAAGTTGCCTCGTCCTGTTTCCAGTATCCAACCAGTCCATTAGAAAGAGCAAAGTAGAGCTGGTTATCTGATCCTATTTGAGTAGAAATGCCCTTAATTGATCCTCTGGAACTGTAATCAAGTTTTACTTGATCAGCAGAGCGGGCGTAGGGGTAGATTTTCGACTCATCTATATTTCCTGAAAAATATCCAGAACCATACGGCTGTTTTCCTATTCTAAAGTTAGACCCTGTACCAGTAAATGGAGAGCTTGAACTTTGCTTATCTAATTGCCCATTGATATATATTTTCTTTCCTCCATCGTAGACAAAAGCAACATGATACCAAGTATTAGAACTTAGGCTAAGAGATCCCGAAATATCATCTCCATAAAACCCAAAATAAAGCTTGCCACTTCTTTCTACTAAATGGAGACCTTTGCCCGTAATAGCACTCCCATAGCCAAAAATAGTATTATCAGAGCCCTTATTTACCTGATTAATTTTTATCCATGCTTCTGCCGTAAAGTTATTTCCTAAAACAGAGTCGAAATTAGCTACCGAAGAGACAAGAGCATTAGAACCGTTAAAATATAAGCATTTTCCCGAAATGCATTGGTCTTCGGATTGCCATGTTGCCCCTGTTATGCTTCCGGTGTTCTTGTTTGATGTAGAATCATAGGTATTTGATCCTGTTCCTTCGTCAAATTTCCAATAAGCTACTGGTCCGGGGGTTTTTTCTTCATTTGTAGGGGATCCGACTGTTGGTTGAGTAGAAGCATATTTTTGTACAAAAATCCAATCTACGGACTGAACATCTCCAGCTCCGCTGGAATATTCACCTTGGGAAATAAGGATGTTTTTTGCGTTGGAGAGAATGTTTGAGTCTGTACCGCTTCTTTTTAACGTTCCGTTGATAGACCAGGATATTTCTCCTGCTGGTCCATATGAATATTGGTGTACTGAATAAGAGGACATATCTACACCTAGCAATCCGCTGTTTATTCCGTTTCTATTTTGTCCGGCTCCATACACATAATAAATTCCGTCTGAGGCCGATCCTTGCAGCATCCAATCATATCCTTCTTGTAAGGTAGTATGCCACCAGCTACTATTTTCTCCGGGATCAAGATCAGCAAGTGGACCATAGCCTACGGTAAAATCCATATATATTGTGTTGGTGGCCAATTTTCTTCTGGCTTGAATAATAAAGTTATTGGTGAAAGTTCCACTTGATCTTAAATTTACTGAAGAAATAGTGTTTGCTGTAGGACTTAAAACAACTGCTCCTGCAGACATTGATACCGTGCCCCCAACACCTCTTACAAGAGAAGTCCATTTTGAAGCATCAAGGGTTGTTTTATTAAAATCATCAAAAAAATCAAAGACTTTTGAACCATTTTGAGTACTTGGTGCAGAAGGGTTGCCGTAATAAACGTAAATAACTGCTCCTGAAGTAGGAATTGAGGGAGCTTTTGTCCAAATTTTTGTAGATGCATTATTGCAAGGAGCAGATCCTTCTTCTATCCAATATGGAAGAATTTCTCCGTTTATACCTGTGATGCGGATATCATCACAGTCACTTTGCATTTTGCCAGCTGTAATTAGGGTCGCAGTGTCAAGCGTTATTGCTACTTGGAAATCTGTCTGGGTAGAACCAGAATTGGTAATATTCACGGTTTGTCTATATCCCCAAGAACCATTCCACCAGGTAGCTTCTGCTTTATTGCTGTTAAGTAGGGTAGAAAGAGCAATAGGAGTTAGAACTAATAGGGAAGAGAATACTGCAACTAGCAAAATATAGCGATTTTTAGCCGACAACTTTTTCCATGAAAAAAATGTGTGATTTACGAATAAAACAGATAGGTGAAATATGTGTGATATGTGTGTGAAAATAAATCGGAGCAAATTCATTTACCGAATCACACCTTTCAGTATTAGAGCTTTAACCTCGAGATTATACACATTATATAGATTATTAGTGATAAATTCATTAACTCCTAAAACGGGCATACTATTAGAATAAATAGGTTACAACAACTTGTCAAGATCCTAGAGTAGTATACCCCTGATACAGTAATATGTATTATGAGGGGGAGAGTATTAGAGTAAAAAATACGAAAGTATTGTATATTTTTCACAATTTTAGCTTTATATTAGTAGTTTCTACTTTTTTGCGAGTTTATTTGGGTATCATAAACGATCAAATAGTATCAAATACCCTATAATATAATATGCAGCCACGATAGCCCTATAGGAAAATACGTGTTTTTATTTTGTAATTTATGAATTTTTATTGAATACTGAATTAGCAAGTAGTTATAGGGAGTGCTACATTTTATTAATCTTTGTTTTGACTAATTTTAAAGGATAATCCTTTATTCTTAAGGCTAATATTTGAACCAATTTATGCTTCTTGTTTTTTTAGGATGATCAAGCCTAAAATAATAATATGATTTACTATTTTAATAAACTATGAAGAAAATTTTCCCTATAGTTTTTTTAATATTTGTATTTTTAAGTACTAATAGTCCTGTTTTGGCAAAATCTGTTAATCCTGAAGCTTCAGTGGACATAGAAGGGACAATAGGTGAGTTTGACTTAAATGTTTCAGGCTATATTGCCCCTTACGCCTCAATTGTTCTTACCTCAGACGGTATATTTTACAGAGCAACAGTTGCAAATAGCGAAGGATACTTTTATATCTCTAACATTCTTATTAAAAAAGGCTTTTCTCATTTTTGCCTTGAAGCAATTGACTTTAAGCGTCTTGGGGAGTCAGTTACTTGTTTTAACTTTCCGCCTGCAGAGGCAACAGTTAACTTAAAAGACGTTTTTCTTCCTCCTACAATAGGTCTTTCAAGAAATGAAGTAGGAGAAGGTGGAGAAATCTTTATTTGGGGTTATTCTATGCCTGGTGCAAGCGTGACAATTCACTTAAGTAATGGGAAAAAGCTTGTGGTGACAGCAGATGAAACAGGATATTACGTTTACAAGCTTACCAATATAAAAGCGGGTAAATACGAACTTTATTCAACTGCAGAGTATAACAGCAAGCAGTCTTTAACACCTGATAATAAAGTAACGTTTACAGCTCTTACCTGGTGGGAACAATTAGTTGCGTATATAAAAGAGTTGTTTAATAAGGTTTGGAGGTTTTTTACGTCACTTTCGCTTGGACCACTTTGGATTGGATTGCCAATCATTATCTCGATTATTATACTTATCATTAAACTCTGGCCGGAAAAGTTTTCCTTTATTTACGACAACAAGCTAATTGCTTTTTTTCCAAGGAGAAAAGGCAAGAAATTGCATCACTCCTGGTGGATGGGATACTAAGAGAAAGGGTTATTATACAAGCTTAATTAGCTCTCAGGATTGTTTTTCCCAGTTTAAAAAGTGGGGGTTGCTACATAAGTCATGGCTGTTGAATAAGTTCCTGCAGGCGTGGTTCCTGAAGCAGTAACTGCATAAACAATACTGGTCGGATCATTTGTGGCCTGAGAAGCATTAGTTGCAAGAGTATAGTAGTAGGCATTTCCTGCTGAATTAGATGGATTTCCGAACAAAGGTGGATCTGTATCAAAATTTGTGTTTGCATTTGTTCCACAAGCAGCAATGCCAAAAGCTTCTGTTCCTGCACTCATTTGTGCGGGGATAGGAAGATCATTTGCAGTTAAATCACCAGCTCCTTGCGCATTAGGAAAAGAGTGTCCGCTTACAGGATTAATAAGCTTTCCAGATGAAGTAGCAGTTAAAACATAGCCACTGGACGCATTAGTTGAAATAGTTATCTTTTGAGCTGCGTAAGTCATGTTAGTGCCGATTGTTCCAAGGTTAACGCTAGTTGCAGTAGGGTGTTGTCCTGAGTTGGTGGTAATATTAAACCCGGTTGCATCACAACCTGTATTATCATCTTTTACAACAGTTCCATTATTAATTGCTGCAATAGTCATGGTAATGGATGCGTCAACGACCCCTTGTATTTGAATGCTTTCGATAGTTGCAATTGCTATTTTAGTATTTGTTTCCTTTTCTGCATCTGACGTATCAGTATGCTTAAGTGTAAGTTTCCACAAATCTCCGGTTCCAATAGTCTGGGTTTTGGTTGGATTAATCAAAGCAGGAGTAGAAGAACCAATGGTAATAGTAACAGTGGTTGCAGTAGTAATAGCACCATTTAAAACACAAGTTATACTTGGAGAAGAAATTGACCAGCTTGTACAACCCGTACCGCCGGCTGAAATAGAAAGATTTCCGTTTTGAAGGTTATTAAAGGCAAAAGTAGATGCTGAAGGAGAAGCAGTATTGTCAGCAGCGCCTGGAAAGGTAATTACCAACTTATCTGTTGCAATAGCAGGAGTAGAAAGTTTAAAAGCAATCGTATGTCTTGCTGTTACTGCATTGGTTACCACAGTTCCGTTAGTGTGAGCATTGGCAGTAGCACTGGTTAAGTAGACCTTAGTTCGATCAGCAGAAGCAGAAGCAACCACTAGGATTTCTTGAGTCTGTCCCCAAAACTTAGCAGAGTCTGATGCCAAAAAAATAGAGTTATTGTCATAAACAGTTACTGATGTACTTGATGCTGCAAGATTTCCATTTAAAGGTGTTGCAGCAGATGGCCTTGAAGTAGTAATCATATCAGAAGCACTGCTAAAAGCATTTACACTAGAAGGGAATACAAAAACACAAACTAAAATAGGTAGGAATAATAATGTTACTCTTTTCACAATATCGTTATATTTAAGTATCAAATAACAACGGATAATTTGTCAAGTAATAAGATGTTTTTAGACTTGTGGAGTTTCAGTTTTCTCAGCTACTTGTTCTGCAGGAGCTTCTTCTTTCTTTTCAGATTTCTTTCTTTTCTTTATATATTTTGCTCCAAGAATTACTGCTACGACTAGAAGTATAATTATTAGAGTAATCTTCCATGGAAACACCCAGAAAGTAACAGTAGCCATTAAAGGAAGATTGTTACCTTTTCCATAAGAAGCAACAAACTTAGCAGTATATGGACCAATTAGAAATCCTTTACCAAAGCTGTTTTCATAATCTCTAGCAATTCCACCTGGGAAAATATTCTTTTCTTCAAGAGCAAGTTCTGCAACTTTTCCTCCGAGAATATTACTTATGGTAATATTTCCTTCTGGCTTAATATGTAAGTCTCCGAGGTTTTTTATCTGTGTTTGAATATTTACCGGTCCGTATTCCTGGAAGGGATTTGCAAAAAACTTAGAAACCTCGGCTTTTTCTGTAATTAGACCATTTATTCCAATATAGAAAAGTGTTCCTATCTGGGCATTTACGCTTGCTCCTGATCCTTGAGGACCGCCTGTTGTAGATGGTGTATAAACTACTGCTGCATAGTGTCCACCTGGTCTTGCATCGATTGGTGTTTGCAGATAGTAGTTTAATTCTTGTTTCTTTTGAGGTTCAAGTGTGAAGGTATCAGGATAAACTCCAATCCAGCTGGAAGCAGAGAATCTCTTATCAGAAAGCATATCAGGGGGAAGTATTTTCGGAGTTCCATTTGAATCTTCTACAATAAAGTCTCTCATAATAGCGGTAAAGGTGAGTGGGGTATCACTATCATTTATAACTTTAAGTACTCCTTCTGATTTTCCGCCCGGATCAACATTAACGCTTATCGTAGGAGGAACAATTGTCATTGTTCTTTGCTGCTGAGCATAAATACTAGTTGTACCAAGAAGAATAAGAGAAAGTAGACTAAGAGAAATTATAATTCTTTTTTTTCTTAAGATTTTGGGCAGTTTCATAAGTTAATATTAATTATACATTAAAATGTTGGCGTTGCAACATAGGTTAAAGTCGTTGAATAAGTTCCTGCAGGCGTAGTTCCGGAAGCAGTAACACCATAAACAATACTGGTTATAGATGATGTAACAATGCCAGTGTTAGTTGCAAGACTATAATAGTAAGCATTTCCTGCTGAATTAGAAGGATTTCCAAATCTACCAGGGCTTGTATCAAAGATAGGAGTCGCATCACTCGCTGAATCGGTTCCACAAGCAGAAATACCAAAAGCTTCTGTTCCTGCACTCATTGCTGCAGGAATTGGGACATTGTTTGCAGTTAAATGAGTAGCTCCTTGTGCATTTGGGAAGGAGCGTCCACTTGCAGGATTTATGAGTCTTCCGGAAGCAGTAGCAGTTAAAACATAGCCACTCGGTGCATTAGTTGAAATGGTTATCTTTTGAGCTGCGTAAGTCATACTAGTACCGATTGTTCCAAGGTTAACGCTGGTTGCAGTAGGGTTTTGTCCTGAATTTGTCAGAAAACTAAACCAGGCATCACAGCCATCATTATCAGTTTTTATATTTGTCCCATTATTAATTGCTGCAATAGTCATAGTAATGGAGGCGTCAACTACTCCTTGAACAAAAACACTTTCAATTGTTGTTATTGCTAGTTTTCCATCAGGCTCTACTATAATACTTAACGAATCAGTATGCTTTAGCGTAAGTTTCCACAAATCTCCGGTTCCAATAGTCTGGGTTTTGGTTGGATTAATTAAAGCAGGAGTAGAAGAACCTATTGTAATTGTTACAGTGGCGGTTGTAGGGATTAATGTGCTAACGGTACATTGTATATCTGGTGCAGAGACAACGATTGTATCGCATACCCCACTTGTTGCGCCAACTGTAACATTAGAGTTCAAAAGGCCATTAAAAGCAAAGGTGGTTGCAGACGGAGAAGCTGTAGTGTTTCCTGATCCCGGAAAAGTTACTTTTAAAATGTCACCTACAGATGCTTGCTGACTTAGCTTAAAAGTAATTGTATGCTTTGCAGTTACTGCATTGGTTACCACAGTTCCGTTAGTGTGAGCATTGGTAGTAGCACTGGTAAAGTAGAGTGCAGTTCTAGTAGCAGAAGCAGAAGCAACTACTAGAGTCTCTTGAGTCTGTCCCCAAAATCTAGCAGAGTCTGATGCCAAAAAAATAGAGCTATTGTCATAAACAGTTATTGATGTGCTTGATGCTGCAACATTACCATTTAAAGGTGTTGCAGCAGATGGCCTTGAAGTAGTAATCATATCAGAAGCAGCAGTAAAAGCATTTACACCTGAGGGAAATACAAAAACACAAACCAAAATAGGTAACAATAATAATATTACTCTTTTCACAAGTATAGTTAAATATTGACTTGTTTAAATTAATTTGTCAAGAGATAGGAAAAAAGAATGCTTAAACTTATAACAAAAGTTTATTTTTTTAACTTTTTCCTTAATTTATTAGTAATAATAGCAATAATTAAAGATGCTAACACAAGGCCAATTAAAATTTGTACAGGAAAACCTATAAAATGAATATCTCTTTTAAACAAAGGTCCTTGGTCAGACAGTGCAACAATTAAAGTTGCAGTATAAGGGCCAAGTAAAAAGCTTTCATTCCAGTCTGCAGTTAAAATTCTTGAATTCTCAGTTGAAGGAATTGTTCTGGTGGAGTGGGCAAGAATGTTTACCGGTAAAAGATCAATTCTGCCAACTGATTGCCCAAATACATTTTTTATAATAATTGTTGCTTTTGGAGTTATGAAAAAATCACTTTCATTTCTAACCTTTACTTTAAAGGGAGCAGGGCCTTTTTCTAAGAAAAAAGGAACGGAAAATTCAACAATCTCTCCTTTAGGTTTTACTTTTGGACCAACAGATAAAAGAACATTTGTAGCAATTCCGGCAGCATTTTGAGAAAGTTTATCTTCTTCAAGCATGGTATCTGATACAAAGATTACTGAAAAGTAATAGTCTGATGGGGTTTCTCCTTTAGGAAGGTCAATTTCAAGCTTTAGATTTTTCTCTTGTTTTGGAGAAAGAATAATTGAGTTTATTTCATTATCCTGATCATATATTTTGATTCTTTGTCTCATCAAAGGATCTGTACCAAATTCATTATCGTTAAATAAATAGCTAAGCTCTCCGTTTTCAGTTCCTTTAGGTTTAAAAGGTTTAATAATAATTTTTAAATTAGTACTTTCCTCATTTTGATTTTGAATCTGAATATCAGCAGAAACCTTAGCAGGGGGAGTTGCATTTATTTGAATAATTGGAGGATAAACACCAAGTTTTATGCTTGCAGCCTGTGTTTTTGATAGATTAAAAGTTAGAAAAATAAAAGTAAGAACTGCGATAAAGACAATTAGGTTTAAATCAAGAATTTTTTTTAGCTTCATATCTAGCATTTAGTTTTTCATTAAAAAGTCGGCGCTGCAATATATGTTATTAGGTTTGTGTAAGTTCCTGCAGGCTGATTTGCGGAGATATTTACCTTATACGTTACTTGTGATTGTTTATTTGTTCCGGAAATTGCTCCAGACATAACTACTGTTGCAGAAGGAGAAGCAGAAAATGGTTTGTAATAGCTTGAATCGGAAAAGTCAATAACGCAATCAGTGTCAGATAGATCATCACAGCGATAACCGAATCCATAAGTTAGACTGCTTGCCCAGGCAGATGCATTAGAAGGTGTACAAAGTCCGTCATCACAAGTTGTGTCAGGAATAAGGGCACCTGTTGCAGGAGTAAGTAATTGATGATTCTCACTAGAGGTTACTGTATATCCTCCAGCAGACTGGTTATTTACAGTTAAGGTATTTGTTCTGGTAATAGGGTTTGCAGGAGTAAGTACTCCAAAATCAATTGAGGTTTGGGAAATGCTAAAGGAAAAGGGAACAAGTGTATAAATATATTGAAAACCAGATCTAACTGTATAATTTGCTCCACTGTAAAGACCTGGACTAATTTGTCCTGCTGTAAAACTAACCGTATAATCAGGTCCAGTTGGTTTGCCTGAGCTCATATTAAAATTACCCATTTGCAGAATATACCAATCATTTGTCATGGTATCAGCAAAAGCAAAACCAACATTAAAAATTAAGAACACAGCAAAAAACAAGAGCAAAGCTGTTTTGTATTTTAAATTACTAGTTTGCATTTTACTTTAAAGTGATTTCTTTTTCCTCTTCCCGAAGATCTTCAGTTTCTTCCAAGATTTTGTTTAAATTATCAGTAGCTTTGCTGCTTAAATTTAGTTTTTCTTCCTCTATTATCTCTTCAACATTCTTAGAGATTGTACCTGCTGCTTCTTTTGTACGTTCAGACATTTTTTCAATTTCTTCTTGCTTTTTATCAGTCTTTCTATATTCGCTTCCAAAAAAGTAGGCAAGGGGAGTGATTAAAAGAAGTGAGCCAAGCCTAAGTAAATTTCCGTTTACATCGTTTTGAAGAGCTTCTGGAAGGAAAAGAAGAATGGCTCCTAATAAAAAGACGAAAATAACAGCTGGTTCAAACACAAAAGCAATACCAAATCCTAAGAAATAAAGAAGAAAAAAGATAGGAGAGGTAATATTTCCAGTTGAGAAAATAAGAAGAAGAATGAGAGTATTTAAAAGCCAAATTGTCCAAAGACTATTTCCGTCAAGATTAAATAGGTTCTTATCCTTTCTTCTGCTTGATATGAAAAGATACATAAAGATAATAAAGCCAATTAAGGGTACGGTGTATATAAAAAAACCGATCTTTTGCCACATGTAAACAGCAAGAAAGGAGAGTATGATTATTGCAGATTGACTTATTAGCTTCATAGAATGTATCTTAATCGTAATGCAAGTAGGAAAAAAGTGCAATAGATGGATAAGATTATTAATAATCAAATATCCCCGCGTTCTTAAGACAGAAGAATTAAGTTTAGGTAAATTTCCTAGCGTAATTTTTGCAAATTATACTATACATTAAAGCGTTTTCTGCCCGCGTGTTTAAGTCCTTATCGGAAAGGGTAATGGGTATTTTATTTAGTATTTCAGCAAAATAGGGTTTAACTTCTGCTTTTTTAATTTCAGAGCAGCGTTTCAGAGCTTCCTCTGAAAATTTTTCCGCCATTTTATTAGAGCCTTTATGGTAACCAAGGGCAGTTCTTAGTAAGTCCATTGACAGTGATTCAATTGCTAGTTTATTCATAAATTTCTTTAAAAAAATACTTTGTTAAGTCTTCGAATTTTTGTCTTAAGTCTTGGTTGAGTATTTCGTTTGCAGGATTATTATCGCTTGGCCTTATATTTATAAAAGAATTATAGTCTATTTCTTTAGTTTCAATATCTATTCCTCCGCCCCAAATATTTGATTGGCTTGAACCTTTTTTAAGTAGCTCCTGCTCTGATTCAAAATGCCTATTACAGCCTGCCGAGCAAATTTTCTTTTCAAGATCAATCACGGTTTTTATATAAGTATCAAATGTTTCTTTCAGTTTTGAAATTTCTTCTTTTGTGTAAGGTGAAGTTTTAGTAATTATCATAAATGTATTTTAGAATATCTATTAATAAAGTTCAATGAGAAAGCTTAGATATTCTATTCAGCCTGAAAAATATGCTATACTGCAAAAAGTTATGAAAACAAAATATTCCCCAAGCGAAGATGAGATAAAATGGCAAAAAATCTGGGAAGAAAAAGGAGTTTTTAAGCCGGACTTAGATAAAGCAAAAAAACCCTTTTATAACCTAATGATGTTTCCTTATCTTTCAGCAGAAGGTCTTCATGCAGGGAATATGTATGCTTTCACAGGCGCTGATATCTTCGGAAGATATATGCGTATGAATGGGAAAGACGTATTTGAACCGATTGGACTTGATGGTTTTGG
This sequence comes from Candidatus Levyibacteriota bacterium, assembly GCA_043807135.1. Lineage (GTDB taxonomy): Bacteria > Patescibacteriota > Microgenomatia > Levybacterales > UBA12049. The sequence continues at coordinate 19,105 of JAZDGF010000012.1, forward strand.
AATTCATTCGGAGAATTATGCCTTAAAAATCGGAAAACATCCTATGGAACAGACAAAGATCTCCGAGAAAAAATTCTACAAGCAGCTTCGTTTAATTGGAAACGGTTATGATTGGGATAAAACAGTTGAGACTTACGATCCTGATTACTACAAATGGACACAGTGGATATTTATTCAGATGTTTAAAAAAGGACTTGCTGTTAAGAAAAAATCTCCTGTTAATTTTTGTCCTTCTTGCAAAACGACACTTGCTGATGAGCAGGTTATAGACGGAAAGTGTGAAAGATGTGACTCAATTATTGAAAAAAAGAACCTAGAACAATGGTTTTTCAAGATCACTGACTACGCAGAAAGACTTCTAAATAACATTCCAAGCCTAAATTGGGCTGAAAAGGTAAAAATAGCACAAACCAACTGGATAGGGAAAAGTGAAGGAGTTACGGTTAAGTTTAAAGTTGAAAAGCTTAAACAAAATATTGAGGTTTTCACAACCAGACCAGATACTCTTTTTGGTGCAACTTTTTTAGTTTTAGCACCGGAACATGAGCTTGTTAATTCCCTTTTAAACTCAAATGAGATTAAAAAATACGTTGAAAAAGCAAAGAAAAAGTCAGACATTGAAAGACAGGCAGTTGGAAAAGAAAAAACAGGAGTTTTTACTGGTCTTTATGCAGTAAATCCGACAAACAAAGAGGAAATTCCTATCTGGATTGCTGACTACGTGCTTTTTTCTTACGGAACAGGAGCAATTATGGCAGTTCCAGCTCATGATCAGCGCGATTTTGAGTTTGCCAAAAAGTATAATCTTTGTATAAAAGAAGTAATTAAAGGTGGAAATATTGCCAAAGAAGCATATATGGGACAGGGAGAAATTATCAATTCAAATGATTTAAACGGATTTGAGTATCCAAAAGATAAAGAAAAGATAATAACTTTTCTTTCTAAGAAAGGAATTGGCAAAAAAGAAGTGCATTTCCATCTTAGAGACTGGCTTATTTCAAGACAACGCTATTGGGGGTCTCCAATTCCAATTATTTACTGTTTAAAATGCGGACCAGTTGCCGTACCTGAAAAGGATTTACCAGTAAAACTTCCTTTTATTAAGAATTACAAGCCGATTGGGACTGGTAAGTCTCCTCTTGCAAGTGATCCCGAATTTTATAAAACCAAATGTCCTGATTGTAATAAAGACGCTGTTCGGGAAACAGATGTTTCAGACACTTTCTTAGACAGTGCCTGGTATTTTTTCAGATATGTTTCGACTGAGAGAAAAGATAGGATATTTGACAAAGAGAGAGTTAAGAAATGGCTGCCTGTTGATATGTATATAGGAGGAGCTGAGCATTCAGTTTTGCATCTTTTGTATTCAAGATTTATGACAATGGTTTTATACGACTTAGGCTTAATAGATTTTGAAGAGCCTTACAAGCGCTTTTTTGCACACGGACTTTTAATAAGAGAAGGCGCTAAAATGAGTAAATCTAAAGGAAATGTGATTACACCTGATAAATACATTGCAAAATTTGGAGCAGATACAATGCGTTGTTATTTAATGTTTATAGGTCAATTTAGAGAGGGTGGGGACTTTTATGACACAGGAATTGAAGGAATGAATCGCTTTCTAAGAAGAATTTGGGTTTTTTCAAACTCTGTTTCATTAAAAGAATTTGAAGAAGATAGGGAAGTTTTAAGAATGATAAATAAGACAGTTAAAGAAGTAACCAGAGATATTAATAAACTTTCATACAATACAGCAATAGCAAAGCTTATGGAGTTTTATAACTCTGTTTCAGGCAAGAAAAGCATTGGTAAAAATGCCTTGCTTAACTTTTTAAAACTACTTGCTCCTTTTGCACCGCACTTAACAGAAGAACTTTATCAATCAAAGTTTGCTTCTGCTAAGGAATTTAATTCAATTCATAATAATGTGTGGCCTTTGTTTGAGGAAAAATATCTAATTCAGAATGAAGCTTTAATCGTTATTCAGATAAACGGTAAGGTAAGAGATACTTTAAGGCTAAACACTTCAGATATTAAGGATCAAAAAAAGGTAGAAGAAGCAGCAGGGAAGAGTGAAAAAGTTAAAGCACATCTTAAGGGTAAGAAAATAAAAAAAATAATATATATTCAGGGAAAAATACTTAATTTTGTAGCTAATTAATTTGTTTATAGAACATGAGACCCTGGTGGATAGAGCTTATTTAATACTTCGTAAAAATCTGCTTGTTGTGATTCTTGCCAGCCTTGGAATGATATTCTTTAGTTATGGTTTGATATCGTTACTGGGATCATCTTCGGCAAGTGATGACATTGTAATTGAATCAACAGAAGATATAGTTTCAAACGAAAAAATAATGGTGGACATAGAAGGTGCCGTGGTAAAGCCAGGAGTGTATAGTTTAGGTCCGGAAGCAAGGATTAAGGACGCTTTAATTGCTGCTTCAGGAATAAGTGTTGATGCAGATAGAGATTGGGTTGAGAAGAATTTAAACTTAGCTGCAAAGATTGCTGATAGCTCAAAAATATATATTCCAAGAAAAGGAGAAACAGCGCAAAAAGCTCAAACAAGCTTAGGAGTTGTTAATACTTCGGGTTTAATTAACCTTAACTCAGCAAGCATAAATAAGCTTGACACTCTTTCAGGAGTGGGACCTGTAACTGCACAAAGATTATTGATAATAAACCATATAGCTTAGTTGACGATTTACTTACTAAAAAAGTAGTTTCAGCAAGTGTATTTAATAAAATTAAAGATAAAATCAGTGTAAATTAACAACTTGCAGGTTTAAAGTTTTAACTTTTAAATGCCCAAATCATAAACAGAGATTTTCTTAATAATACTTCTAATTCTTCTTTGTTTTAGGCTTTTTCTGTTTTACAACTTAAGACCTGTCTTAAAAGACGGTCAAGAAATTAGCATTGAAACAATTCTTTTAGCTGAACCGCAAGTTTTAGGAGAGAGACAAAAATTTACAATTAATTTATCAGGTCAAAGGATCTATATTTCAACTCTTCGTTATCCGGAATTTCATTATGGAGATAGAGTAAAAATAGAGGGAGAAATTAGGGTAAGCAGTTTAAAGACTGGTTTGCTAACTAAAAAAGAAAGACAACTTATGAGTCTTTCCTCAGTGGAAATTAAGGCTGTGAAAAATCGTGAAAATTTTCTTGCATTACCAATGGATAAATTATTAGCAGCTCTTTCTTTCTTTCGCCAATCAGTTGTTGATTTTTTTAAATCTGTCCTGCCGCCAGTTTCAGCGAGTCTACTTCTGGGAATTGTATTTGGTATTAAAGAATCTATACCAAGTGAATTTATGGGAAATTTGCGGACTACAGGAGTATTACATGTAATAGCTGCATCAGGGATGAATGTCACCTTGGTAGGTGGGTTTTTAAGTTCCTTTCTTTTAGGGTTTTTTAAAAGACAAACTGCGCTTATATTTAGTATCTTAGGAATAGTAACGTACTCGTTTTTGGCAGGGCTTGAGCCATCAATAACAAGAGCTTCAATAATGGGAATCTTGGTTTTTTCTTCACAGATATTAGGAAGGCAGAGTTTTGCAAGGTACGCATTGATCTTGACCGGATTTATAATGCTTTTCATATCACCTTTTTTAATTGAGGATATTGGTTTTCAGCTTTCTTTCCTGGCAACAGCAGGCATTTTATATATAAACCCTGTATCGTTAAGAGGCTTAGGCTTAAAAAACTGCCTGTTTTTGGAGAGGCAATTGGAACAACGTTTTCGGCACAAGTTGCAACCTTGCCGATTCTGCTTGTTAATTTTGGGACATTATCACTTTGGTCAATTGTAGTAAACACTCTTGTTCTATGGACAGTGCCATTTTTAACTATTATTGGAGAGGTTGCTGCCCTAACTCTTCATTTATTTACTCCTGTTTCACGATTTTTACTCTTCCTAACCCTTCCTCTCCTTCTCTATTTTGAAAAAACAGTAAATCTGTTTGCTTCTTTTGGAGGACTTATTAATTTTGAAAGCTTTAACATATTTATGGCCTTAGGTTATTATTTTTTACTTTCATCAATAGTAATTTATATTAGAAAAAGAAAAGAGACATGAAAAAGGGTTTAATTACGATATTTTTCCTTTCATTTTTACTGGGAGGTTTTTTCTTTTATCAAAAAGCACAGTTTTATGATGGGAAAATGCACGTTATTTTTTGTGATGTTGGGGAAGGAGACGGAATTTTGATAAGAACATTTGATGCAAAAAACATTTTAATTGACGGCGGGCCAAATGATTCTATTCTTTCTTGTCTTTCAAATCATCTTCCTTTTTGGGATAGGAAACTTGATGTTGTTTTTCTTTCTCATCCACACGCAGATCACTTAAATGGCTTAATATTTGTACTAGAAAGATACGATGTGACACATTATATAAGTGAGAATGTTGAAAATGAGACAATTTTAGAAAAAGTTAGAAATCAAGTTTTGGCAGAAAAAAAATTGACTGCCAGCTATTTTTCAAAAGGGGATCGGATTACTGTTACTGGTAAAACGCAAATTAAGACAATTTGGCCTCCAAAAGAGCTAGTTGATTCAAGCCTAGGGCAAGCAAAAAGTAGGAATTTAGACGTTAATGGTCTTGCACTTGCACAGGTTTTAGTTTATGGTAAATTTAAGCTTTTGCTAACTTCAGATCTTGAAACTCCTTTACTTGATATTGTCTCAAGAGATGCAGGAGATATAACTGTGTTAAAAGTAAGCCACCATGGTTCAAAAAACGGCCTAAGTAAAGCTGTTTTAGAATATACAATGCCTGAGTTGGCAGTTATTTCAGTAGGCGAAAACAGTTACGGACATCCGACTAAACAAACCTTATCTCTTCTTGAAGACAAGAAAATTAAAACATTAAGAACAGATCAAAAAGGAGACATTAAAATTGTAACTGATGGAAATTCTTGGGTAGTAGTTAATTAACTTTTAAAAACTGGTGGGCGGAGTAACTTTCCTTAGATTTTTCTTCTGGCTTTTTATTCTCTAATGGCAGAGTAAAAGACATTTTAGTTCCATTATTTATTTCTGATTCAACCCAAATAGTTCCGTTATGAGCTTCAACAATTCCTTTTGCAATATATAGCCCAATGCCGCTTCCTTTAATTGCAATTCTTTGAGGAGTTTCTCGCATTTGGTAAAACTTAGAAAAAAGATGCGCTTGTTCATCTTTAGGTATTCCTGAACCAGTGTCTATTACTGAAACTAGAATAAAGTTTTGTTTTAGAGAGGAGGTAACTGTTATACTTCCTCCCTCAGGTGTAAATTTAAGGCTGTTTGAGAGAAGGTTGTCAATTACTTGAGTTATCCTACTCTGATCAAAGTCAATTTCAGGAAGATTATCAGAGAGCTTCATATTAATTGAAATTTGCTTTTTTTCAGCAACGGCAAGAAGAACAGATACGGCATCAACAATAGTTTTATTAAACTTGGCCTTTTTCTTATGAATTGTAAAGCGCTTTGCTTCAATTTTTGCTGCATCTAATATTGAACCTACTTCATCCAAAAGCACTTTTGACTGCTTATTTACAATTGAAAGCATTTGTTCTTCTTCCTCTTCTGTTAGATAGCCCTTTTTTTCAAGTAAGAGGTCAGAAGAGGCTTTGATTGAAGTAAGCGGAGCTCTTATCTCATGAATAACCATATTGGTAAAGTCCTCTCTAATATTTGCAAGTTGTTTTTCAAGGGTTATGTCATGAAGAAGGATAGATATGCCAATTGGTTTTTTTTCTCCAGACTTATTTACTCCCATAACTGGAGTTATAAAGACTTGAAGAGATTTTCCTTCAAAATCAACTTCTTTATCTTCAATGGTTTTGTTTTTCTCAAGAGATTCCTGCATTTTTGAGGCTAAATCATACTTATCTTTAATCTCATTAATAATTTCAAAGTAGGAAGGTTGAATTTCTTTTAATCCTAAAAATTCCCTTGCAGCTCTATTTATTACCAAGACTTCTTTTTTATCATCAATCATAATTACTCCGTCAACAAGGCTACTTATAAGTGAAATTAGTTTCCCTTTTTCTGTTTCGAGTAAGTTCTCAAGCCTTGCTAAAGCATTTGAGGCTTGAGCAGTAATCTCGTACAAGAGGGTCATTTCAGACTCACTATAAAGTTTTTCTCTAACAGAGGAAATATTAATTAGTCCCTTAATCCGGTTATTGACTATTAAAGGAATATTAAAAAAAGATTTAGGCAAAAGAGGATTAGTATAATCTAGATTAACACCTGATAACTTTTCTTCAACATTTTCTGGCAATTTACCTAAAAGAATAGTTAAAGACGCAAGCATGCTTTTTTTAACATTTTCAATATAAATTCTGTTTACTCCTTCTTGCAAATTAGTTTTGAAAATAATCTTATTATTTTTTGTAACCATGGATGAGGCGCTAGTATAGGGAAAGAGGTCTTTAAGGCTTTTTGTAATAACATCGATGATTTCTTCAATATCTAAAGAGTAGCTAATCTTATCCTGGATTTCCTTTAAAATCGTAATATGATACGCTTTTTGTTTTTGAAGTTCTTCCCGTCCTACTAGGTTTTTCTTTTGTTTTTGCTCTCTGAAGGAATAATAAATGGCTATAGCGCCAAAAAAGATTACAAGGAGAATTGAGAATATTTCGGACAAGTTAACCATGCCATAAAACTATTTTGTCAATGATTCTAGATTATCACCAGTTTTTTTACTGCCAATAACGATAATATAGGTTCCGATCACAAACAAAGCGTCTTTAACAAGGAGTAAAATAGAGTTTATTTCATTAAACCCTGAAATATTCATGTATGACTGAACAGAGTCAAGAAGTATTCCTCCGGCAATAAACAAGACACCAATTGAAATTGATTTAAATCCGGTAGCCAAGATTCCAGTTCCAAAGTGTTTTTTGACTTGAAGCATAATAACTCCAGCAGCAACTGCAGCAATCGCAGAGATAAGCGCTCCTGCTTGAATAGCTATTTCTAATAATTTTGCTTCGTCAATTGTCATTATGTGTTTTGAGAATTAGTATTTTGATTACTTAATACTTGATTTACTTGATCTTGAATAGGGGATTTAGATGCTTGAGGAGTAGTTGTAACTGGAACATCAGTGATATTTATCTCGCGAGCTGCTAAAAGAGGCTCCATAGTCTTTTTAACAATAAGTCCTGAGAGCTGAACAAATTGATCAATTAGTTCTTGAATCATTTCTTGAGAATTGCCATTAATTGCAGTAACTGTTCCATCATCTGAAACAGTAAGTCCCTTAACATTTCTTGCTTTGGCAAGAGTAATATTTGGACCAAGAAGAATGATTTGTTTTTTAATTACATCTGTAAACAATTTTTGATACTCCTGATTTGACATTTTTTCCATAATTACTCCTCTTTTCCAATAATTGACTTAATCTTTTTTGCTACATCTCCTATTTCAACCTGGTATTTAAAAATATATTCAACTGCGCCCATATTGATTGCCTGCTTTACTAACTCTTCCTGCCCAAAATTTGAAAGAATTACAACAGGAATATCTTTAAGCTTTTCAGTATTTTTAATTTCTTTTAACACTTCTGTTCCTGAAATATCAGGAAGAACCTGATCAAGAAGTACTAAATCAAAATTGCCAGATTTAAGAGTGTTTAAACCGCTTTGCCCACTTGATGCTACAGAAATATCAATACCCTCTTTTTTAAGGCCAGTAGAATATATCGAGGCTAGAGATTCATCGTCATCAATTAGAAGAACTTTCATATTAAAAATTCTGGTATCTAATACCAGTTCTTAATATTAACGCTAGCAGGTATTTTTACAAAATGCAAGACCTCTTTAACAAAGGAGTTAGTCTCTAAGTAAATTAGCTTTTCTTTAGCGGTTTTTAGGAGTTTTCATCTTTTTATTAAGCTGATTTATCTGTTCTGCAAGTTGCTCTGTAAACTGTTCTGTAATTTGCTCTATTTGCTTAAATTCTCTTGGATATCTAAATTTGAAACGGTCGGAAAAGCGAAGTCCTTGGATAATTCCTCCTATTAGAAAGCCCTGGACAATCATAGGGTATTGAAAGCGTTCCCTAATAATTACCGGAGTTGCAATAGCTAAAGCAAGTATAAACCAATGATGAAAATGATAAGTTTTTTTACCAATGTGAACTCTGAAGTTAGGCAAGAAATCAACATTGCCTAAACTTATCTTAGGCAATCTATGTTTCTTTTTTTTAGGGTGCGAGAGATATAAAAATAAAAGATAACCAACTGGAATTGAGAAAATAAGAGTTAAGATACCATTCATATAGCTAGGTAATCATATTTTGATTAGGCAAAAATGTCAATAAAGCATAAAAACACGATCTTGCTTATTTATTCTGTGATAAAATAAAAAGGTGAATACAAGAAAAGATATAAAGAAAATAATAAAAGCTGCTCTTTCAGAGCTAAAAATAGACTGCTTAGAAATTGAGCTAGAAACTCCAAAAGATCCAAGCAATGGAGATTATTCTTCAAATATTGCAATGAAAGCTTATCGCCTTATAGCATCTAGTCAAACAGGTAAGCTTAATAAGGTTTACGCGAGTCCATTAGAATTGGCAAAGGAAATAGGGAAAAGAATAAAAAAGAATCATTTGATTGAGAAAATTGAGGTTGTAGAGCCTGGTTTTATCAATTTTTACCTCTCACAAGATTATTTTAGCAATTGGATTAATGGATTGCTAGAGGGTAGAGAAAAGGTTTTAAACAAGCCAAAATCGAGCAAAGGAAAGGTAATTGTTGAGTATTCTTCGCCAAACATTGCAAAACCTTTTACAGTTGGACATTTAAGATCAACAATTATCGGAGACGGGATAGCGAACTTGCTTGAAGCAGTAGGTTGGGAAGTTTTTAGAGATAATCATATTGGAGACTGGGGGAGTCAGTTTGGAAAACAGATTTATGCAATAAAGACTTGGGGAGATGAAGAAAAAATAGAATCAGCAGACAGTCCTGTAAAAGAACTAGTTGCTCTTTACGTAAGGTTTCACAAGGAAGCAGAAATTGACCCGGTACTTGAAGATAAAGCAAGAGAATGGTTTAAGAAGCTTGAGAAAGGAGATAGTGAAGCAAGAAGACTATGGCAAAAGTGTGTTGATTGGTCATGGAAAGAGTTTGATAGGCTTTACTTGGACTTAGGTATTAAGTTTACGGAAAATAACGGTAAGGGTTATGGGGAGGCTTTTTTTGAGGATAAAATGAAGCCTATTATTGATGAATTAAGAGAAAAGAAGTTTTTAAAAAAAGATGAAGGGGCAGAGCTTATTTATTTTCCAAGCGACAAATATCCACCGCTTATGATTCTAAAACAAGACGGCACAACTCTTTATGCAACTCGTGACTTGGCAACGGATAAATTTAGACTTGAAAAATACGGTAAGGATATAAAAATCATAAATGAGACTGGTACTGAGCAATCATTATACTTTAACCAATTATTTGAAGCGGAAAAAATGCTTGGTTGGACTGATGATTATCAAAGAATTCATGTAAGGCATGGTCTTTACAGGTTTAAAGATCAAAAAATGTCTACTAGAAAGGGGAATGTTGTCTTTTTAGAAGATCTTTTAAATGAAGCAGAAATTAAGGTAAAGAATCTTACGAAAACTGCTGGTAATGTTTCAAGCATTGAAAACTCAAGAATAATTGCAATTGGAGCATTAAAATGGAATGATCTAAAACGCAATTCGGTTCAGGACATTATTTTTAATTGGGAAGACGTACTAAATATGCAGGGGGATTCAGGACCATATATGCAATATACCTACGTAAGAACTCAGAGTATCTTAAAAAAAGTAGGTAATTCAAGCTTAAGTCAGATCTCTTTTTCTAAATTGAAAGAAGTTGAAGAAGTTGATCTCATTAGATACCTATCAAGGTATTTTGATATAGTAGAACAGGCAGCAGATAGTTTTTCACCAAACATATTATGTAATTATCTTTTTATCCTTGCACAAAAGTTTAATCTTTTTTATCAAAAACACAAAGTAATTGGAGTAGAAAACGAGAAGGAAAGGTTAGAATTAGTTACTGGAACAGGCATAATTTTAGAACATGGTCTTAGCCTTTTAGGTATAAAAACGCTTAAAAAAATGTAGTAAAAATTTGTAGATTCTGTAGCGCTTTTGACTGTTTTCTGCTAAGTACAACCCTATAATCAAATACTAAAAGATAAAATTTATCAAAAACTATTGGAAAAACAGGATCTAAATGGTACAATAAATATCTTATGAAGTTTCAGAAAAAAATATTACCAAATGGGCTTCGGGTTATTGCTGTTTCAATGCCATCTCTTGAGAGTGTAACAGCTTTGGTAATGGTTGGTGCAGGTAGTAGGTATGAAACAAAGAAAAACAACGGAATTTCTCACTTCTTAGAACACATGGCTTTTAAAGGAACTAAAAAACGTCCTCAAGCAATGGATATCATGAATCTTATTGACGGGATAGGTGGAGAATTTAACGCCTTTACCAGCAAGGAAGTAATAGGATATTACATAAAATCAGCGTCAAATCATATTGAACTATGCCTTGATCTTCTTTCAGATATTTTGCAAAACTCTAAATTTGATCAATTAGAAATAGAAAAAGAACGAGGAGTAATTTTACAAGAAATAAGTATGTATGAAGACGCTCCAATGCGAAAAATAGGTGATATTTACGAAAGACTTGTTTTTGGTAACAATCCTTTGGGTTGGGAAATTCTTGGTGAAAAAGAGGTAATTAAATCTGTGAAAAGACAAGATTTCTTAAATTACATGGCCAAACTTTATAGTGCAGATAACATGACAGTAATTATTGCAGGAGGAGTGGTAGCTAATAGGGCTTTTAAGTTGGCGGATGATTATTTTGGCAAAGTGAAAAGGTTTGATACATTAAGATATGTTAAAGTAAAAGATAAACAGGAAAAACCTCGGGTATTTATTAAACACAAAAAAACCGAACAGGCTCATATTGCAATTGGTTTTAAAACAACTTCTCTTTTAAGTTCTGACAGGTATCCCTTGGCAGTCTTGTCAACAATCCTAGGGGGAGGAGCAAGTAGTAGGCTTTTTCACGAGATTCGGGAAAAAAGAGGCCTTGCATATTTTGTAAGAACAAGTTCTGAGCACTATCAAGATAATGGAACTTTAGTTTCTTTTGCAGGCTTGGATCCAGTAAAAATAGATGAAGCAATAAAGGTGTTAGTTTCAGAGTATGTAAAGATTAGAGAAAAAGGTGTGAAAAGTAAAAACGAACTTAAGAAAGCAAAAGAATTTATAAAAGGGCATTTAGTATTAGAGCTTGAAGATAGCCGTTCTGTAGCAGGATTTTATGGACAGCAAGAGCTCTTGGAAGAAAAAATAGAAAATCCAGATATTCTACTTAAGAAAATAGATAGTGTCACCAGAGAACAGATAGAAGAAGTTACAAAAAAATACTTTACAAAAAAAGGATTAAGCCTTGCAATTATAGGTGATTTTGACAGTAGACAAAGATTTGAAAACTTGTTAAAGTTATAATTAAATAGATATGGAAAAGACTGCAATTATTGTAAAGCCAGATGGTGTTCAAAGAGGATTAATCGGAGAAGTTATTCATCGTTTTGAGAGAAAAGGTCTAAAGCTAATTGGCCTTAAAATGATGGCACTGGACGATGCTCTTTTAGATCAGTGGTATGCACATCATAAAGATAAATCCTTTTTTCCAGCACTCAAGTTATATATGCAGTCTTATCCGGTAATTGCAATGTGTTGGGAAGGAAATGAAGCTGTATCTACAATTCGCAAATTGGTTGGAATAACTAAAGCAAGAGCAGCAGAAGCAGGAACCGTAAGAGGGGATTTTGCAATGAGTCAGCAATATAACCTAATTCACGCTTCAGAAACCTCAGAAATAGCCAAAAAAGAAGTAGAGCTTTTATTTAGCAGTCATGAACTTTTTGAATGGAAAAAAACTGATCTTGACCACATATATCTTCCGGAAGAAAAAAAAATAACCTAGAATTTCTAATCTCTAATTTTATAAAGCCTTTGTCAAATCTAAAAATAGCCTTGTTTTTCAGCTTTCCTAACATGCTTGGTCATTCTAGTTGAAAGAATATAGATTAAAAGAGAAATAATTTCTGAACCTATACAATATTGGCAGATGGCTTCTAAGACCACAATTTGAATTAAAAAAAGAAAAAGAGAGATTAAAAAACCAAAATAAGCTATAAAAGAAAACATTTTAATCCAATTCTTATGCGGATGGGTAATGATTAAAATTGCAAAAAAACTTAGCGCTAAATAAAATAGAGCGCCAAGAAGAGCAATTGGAACGCTTCCTATAGTTGAAAAAACACTCGTGGCGACTATATCACAACCATTTAAAAGAGAGCAGCTGGGTAAAAGGTCTCTGTAGTGAACAATAGTTAGATATGAAGCATCTATAAAGCCTATAAAGCTAAGGGCAAGAGCGGGGATTAAATATTTATTCTTTACTAAGTGCATTTTCAATTGCCTCTTTAAATGAATCGTATCCTTGAATATTTTGCAGTTTTTCCTTATTTACAAAAAAAGTTGGAGTAGAGCTAATACCTAAACTTAGCGATTCATTTCTCTGATCTTCAATAATTTGCCTTGTTTCATTTGAAGTTACATCTTGATCATATTTATTTATATCAAGACCAATTTGCTCTGCATATTGTCTGAAAATTGCTTCCGGATTTACTTCGTTTTCCCAGCTAGTTTGATTTCCATAAAGCAAATCTTCCATTTCAGAAAACTTGCCTTGTTTAAAGGCAGAATAAGCAGTATAGGCAGCCGATTTTGCATTTTGATGCTGTGGAAGAGGGAAGTTACGATAAACAAAAAGAACTTTATCACCGTAATCAGCTAAAACTTGTTTGACAGTTAAATAGTTTTCTGCACAAGCAGGACACTGAAAGTCTGTGTATTCGGTTAAAACAACTTTGGCGCTGCTGCTTCCAATTGTAATATCGTTTTCTCTTGGAGAAGGAAGATCTACTATGGTTGAGTTTTCTGAAATAGGCTTATTTGTGGCAACAATAAGTCCCCAAATAACAAGGCTAAAAACAATAACTACTCCTGCCCATATTCCAACTTTTTTAAAAAGCTTTTCTCTTTGTTCTTTTTTAAGTTTTTCTTCCCACTCCTGTTTTCTTATTTCCTTTTTTTCTTTCTTAGTAAGTTTTTCCATAGGAGACATAATAACACTTTTTAAAAGTAAAATCGAGGGGAGGGGATATGGTTAGCTATGATTTAGGTCTTTAAATTCTAACAACTTCCCGTTATAATCTCTTTTTATGAAGTCTGATGTACAAATAGCGCAAAAAACAAAGTTAAAACCAATAGCTGAAGTCTTTAAAAAACTAGGGATAAAAGAAGAAAGCATTGATTTTTACGGAAAATACAAGGCAAAAGTCTCTTTAGATGTCTTAGAAAGTTTAAAAGACAAAAAAGATGGTAAATTGATTTTGGTTACTGCCCTAAGTCCAACCCCTGCAGGAGAAGGAAAGACTACCGTAAGCGTTGGCCTTTCCATGGGGCTAAGTAAGATAGGCAAGAAAGCAATTGTTGCGCTTAGAGAGCCTTCGCTTGGACCATGTTTTGGAGTAAAAGGTGGTGCTGCAGGAGGCGGGTATGCACAAATTGTTCCAATGGAAGATATAAACTTGCATTTTACAGGAGATATTCATGCAATAACTACTGCTCACAATCTCCTTTCAGCTTTAATTGATAACCATCTTTTTCAAGGGAACAATCTTAAAATTGATCCAAAAAGAATTTTTTGGAAAAGAGCACTTGATTTAAATGACAGAGCACTTCGTAATATTCAAGTTGGCTTAAAAGGACATGGGCTTAAAAGAGAAGATGGTTTCATAATATCTGTGGCATCAGAAATCATGGCCATTCTATGCCTTGCTACAAGCCTTAAGGACTTAAAAAAACGCTTAGGCGCTATAGTAGTAGCTTATGATACAAAAGGTGTTCCTGTGACCACAAATGACCTTAAAGCAACAGGTTCGTTAATAGTGCTATTAAGACAGGCGTTTAAACCCAACTTAGTGCAGACCTTAGAAGGAACGCCTGCGTTTGTTCACGGTGGTCCTTTTGCTAATATTGCTCATGGTTGCAATAGCTTAATTGCTACAAAAATAGCTTTAAAGTTAGGTGATTATGTAATTACTGAAGCAGGATTTGGCGCAGACTTAGGAGCGGAAAAGTTTTTTGATATTAAATGCCGGCTTGGTAAGTTAAAACCTGATGCAGTTGTTTTAGTTGCAACAATTAGAGCACTTAAATATCACGGAGGAGCTAGTATTACTAATCTTACAAAAGAAAATCTTAAAGCTTTGAAAAAAGGATTTACAAACCTACAAAAACACCTGGAAAATATTGAGAAATACAATGTTTCTGTTGTTGTTGCCATAAATAAATTTCCAAGTGACACTAAGAATGAAGTAGAGCTTTTACAGTCTCTTTGCAAGGAAATTAAAGCAAAAACAGTTCTTGTTCAAGTTTGGGCAAAAGGAGGAGAAGGTGGAAAAGAGCTTGCAAGGAAAGTAGTTAAGATTATTAATACAAAGCAGAGTAAATTTAAGCTTTTGTATAAAGATAAGCTTTCTATAAAAGAAAAGATTGATAAGATAGCAAAAGAAATTTATGGAGCAGACGGGGTAGTATTCTCAAAGCTTGCCAAAGATCAACTTAAAGAAGTAAAGAAGTTAGGTCTTACAAAAGCTCCTGTATGTATTGCTAAGACTCAATACTCACTTTCAGATGATCCAAAATTATTAGGAAGACCTTCTGGTTTTAAAATAAAGGTAAAAGAGTTAAAGTTTTCTACTGGAGCAGGATTTGTGGTTGTTTTGGCAGGAAACATTATGACAATGCCAGGTCTTCCAAAAGAACCTGCGGCAAACTTTATTGATATTGATAGAGAAGGGAAAACAATAGGTTTATTTTGAGTGGTTATTGCTTATAAGGTGCGGAGATCTTACTGGAGGAAGTCCCAATCTTTTTCTAATATTTGCTTGTTGAATTTCAGATCTTCTAGCTAAAGCTTCAACAGTATATAATCCTTCAGCAATTACAGGTTCAATATCTGAAATTCTCATTTCAGGCCTAAGGGTAATATATGTTCCTAGTGGCAGCGGTGGGTTTGATGGATCAAACTCTCGCGACATGGAGTCAATTTAACAGGAAGCTTGTTATTTGTCAACACTATTTAAATATGCCTTCTTTGCCTATCTGGATCATTTGTCAAAGGAATTACTTCAAGAAATCTTCCTTCTTTTTTACATCTTCCGAAAATAATCTCTCGTACATAAGGAATGCCAATTCCAATTGTTGCTCCAGATACAGAATGGTCGTTAAAAACAGTAACTTGTTTTCCTTCGGCTTGTTTTTTTAACCAGTCGATTTCAGAACTTGAAACTTTTGGTAATCTGTCATGCAAAGAGTGCTCAAATCTTATTGGATAGAAGGTAGAGTCTTTACGGCCGGTTTGCTTTGTATATTCGACAAAATCATAAAGACCAGGTCCTGTTCCTCCATTTGCAAAAGATAAAAACAATACAGGATTACCTTTTGTTATTGATTTTAAATGATTAACAGCTGTTTTAGTTCTTTCAGTAGTAAAGGCTTGAATTTTTAACTCATCTGGTTTTTCTATTACTGCTCTCAGCCTTAAACTATCGAGATTAGAATAATCTATTAAGCTATTTAATTCTTTTAATTTTGATAAGGCATCTTTTTCTTCTTTATAAACAGAGATTGCCATTTCTACAGAAGGAACAATTAAAGCTTCAAAGCGATATCTTAATGTTTGATCTCTGTCACATTCAACTTTTCCTGCAAGTATAGAATTTATTATTCTTGCAGGATTATATAAAAGAACTGCATTATTGTTTTCAGGATTTTTTATTGCTTCTTCAAGTTCAGAGATCACATCTCCTAAGTTTGTTTGACAAACTTTATGATCCCTCATTTCATGAAAAGTAGTTCTTTTCAAAAGAGACTCTTCATTGGGTGGGGGAATACTATTTGCTTTTGTTTCAGGTGTCATGAAGAGATAAATATATCAGTATTAAATTTTTATGTCAAGTAAAATTTAATCTTTTTTTCACAGAATCGGATTTTAACTCGCGCAGAGCATCATTTGCTATCCATTTTGCAGATTTTGAGTCAATTTTTTTGATCTCATTTGCAGAGCTTACTGCAAGTTTATATAAATTTTTATTTCTTGACTTGCCGATTTGTCTTAAAGCCCAATTAACTGCTTTTTTCACAAAGTTTCGATCATCTTTTGCCTCTCTTTTTATGGCTTTTAAAAAAGGGATAAATTTATTATCTTTTGCATTTTTATCATGTACAGAAATCCCTGCCATAAGAGCAAAGCCTGCTCGTTTTTCAAACTCTTTTTTTCTTTTGCTCCATTCAAGTGCTTTTTTAAAGGCAAAAGGAGTTTTATCAAAAAGGGAAGTGCAAGCTTGATCACAAATATCCCAGGAATCAAAATCCTTAATCCATGATTCCATTTGCTTTTCAATTACTTCTTTGGGATCTTCTATAAAAACAGCCAGCAGCCTTGCTTCATGAATATTTACTTGCCAAAGTTTTAAGGCAAGTTTATGAAGTTTTATTGAGTCATTAAGTTCTCTTTTAATATTTTTTGAAATAGGTCTTAAATCGTAGATGGAAATTCCGAGAACTTCTGTATTTGGTTTTATTCCAAACCTTGCCATGCCTTCTATATTTTTGGGATTTTTAAGCTTTTTTAATTTTACGATGATTTTATCTTTTGTCATGTTACCGATGTATCTCATCTTCTGCAGATTTAGTTTATTTAAAGTTTCAATTCTTTTTTAATCTCCGTTTTGAACAGAGTATTCTCTTAAGAATAGGTTGTAGTCAAAGTGATCAATTGTACCATCGTCATATAAATCAGATAGTATTTTAAAGTTTGCATTTGAATTACAGAGTGCCGGATTTCTACTACCAATCGAGGTGAAGCTAGAACAGCTTATTAAGATATTGTAGTCAAGAATATTTATCGCATTGTCATTATTTATATCTCCCGTGACAAGGTTAACTTGTGTCATGGTATTAGAACCTTGTTTAAGAGATTGAATTCCCGGAATAAGACGTCTTAGATAACCCTCTGATTTAATCTTAACTGTGTAATCATCTGAGGCAAAAGTTCCTAAATTAACACTTCCGGTAAACCTACCGGTTGAAGAAGCAAAGCTAAGCTGAGTTTC
>JAZDGF010000013.1:0-2176 GCA_043807135.1 Candidatus Levyibacteriota bacterium
GGAAATTGAACCAATGTTAAAAACAGTTTCAAATGCAAAATATTTAAATGTTCTTAGATTTAAGTTGAAGCAAGAGATCAAAAAACGACAAGATATAAAATATGGCAAACCTATTGAAGATGAAATTATTGAGCTAATGCTTATTTAAAAATAATTGGAGCCTTGTCAATTTCAACTAGAATTAGCATTGACTCCGGGGAGTTTTTCAAGAGCCGTTGTAAGTCGTTGTTTTTCAAATTATTCTATTTATTTGCAACTACTTAATATGCCTATCGTTGTGAGATTTGACACCATTTTTCCCGAGTCAATGCTAATTCTAGTTGAAATTGACAAGGCTCCAATTATTTTTAAATAAGCATTAGCTCCATAATTTCATCTTCAATAGGTTTGCCATATTTTATATCTTGTCGTTTTTTGATCTCTTGCTTCAACTTAAATCTAAGAACATTTAAATATTTTGCATTTGAAACTGTTTTTAACATTGGTTCAATTTCCAGAAGAGAAGCAGCCGTCCACCGAATCAATTGATAACTATTGCGCCAACGATCTACCTTGTCTGTATACTGCGCTAATTGAGACATTACAGATTCAATACAGTTTGTAGTATTAAAACTTTTCTTTAATTCAGATGATAAACCTAATTTATGCAACGTGAGAGTTTCCTCCAGCCCCTCTTTTAAACTACCTGCAGCTGACAAATTCGTCTTTATTAGTTGGCGATAAATTAGTTCTAACGATTCACTTGCTTCTTTATAAGTTGTCTTTTGATATGCCAATCTCAAGCGCCGCTTATATACCTCTTTTTGAGCTTTGTCTAAATAACTTATAATGTTTTCTCGTTTATGCCATTGACAGCGTTGAATGAATGCATATTCTTTAAATGTATTTTTTATTCCTTTAATCAATCCCTTTGATCCATCGACGACAAAAAGTAAGCCATCTTCATATTTCAGTCCACGTCTGACAAGACGGTCTAACATTTGCTCGACAACAAGCCCGTTCTCACTGTGACTGTGTTCTATGTCTAGGATAACTTTTGCTCCGCTGATTGTTATCCCTAATGCAACCAGTAACCCATCTTTGGCATAACGTTTACCGTCGATAAAAATACATATAAAATCATCCAGAGATAATGATCTTGTTTTTAATCTTCGTACTTTTGCTGCCGTACTTTGCTTGAATCTTTTTGATAAATTTGATGCGCTAATCCCGAAGACTTCTGGAACTAATTTTGCACATTTTGCATATTTATGCATGCTAATTCCACACAACAATTTTAACATTGTCTGTTTATCTGCCTTGTACGGTTCTTGCAACTTCTGGTAGGTATCCAGAGATACTTCTTTCTTCTGATTTTTGTTTCTTACTCGGGGTACATCTATAGGTATTTTTTGATCCCGCAGGTATATTGATCCTGCTTGACTGCCCCAGCTCACATTTTCTTTCCCGTGCTTATATCTTTTACCTGTTAATTTTCTTACTTCTTTTTCCATCTCTTCTTTGGCTGCAAGTAATCCATTTGGAATTAATTCTTGAATCAAAGTTAACGTTACATCCAAATCTTCACTTTTCATTTTTTCTAACATTGATTTTACTTGCTTTCGTTTTTCTGAAATCTTTATCTTTGCTTTTCCTCTGGTTCTTGGTACACTTTTCAATACAGGCATGGTTCCTCCTTTTTTAAGGTTAAAATAATTTTTGTCAAAACTATTTTATTGGAACCTTGCCTGTTTTGTTACTTCTTTTTACTGAATTTCAACTAAGATTAGCATACCTTCTAAAAAGAATATGATGTTATATGAGCATCAGCTAGAAATGGAAAGAATGAGATATGAGGCACAATTACGACAAAACAGTACAACAACGAATAGACAGAAATATGGATTAATATGTGAAAAATGTGGAGAGGTTTTTACAGGAACAGAAGAAAACTTAAGATATGAAAACATTATTTGTCCGTATGACAAGCATACACAAGGAACGCAAGAAGCACTGAACAGATATGTGCAATTCATGCAAAGTAAAAATTTAAAGCAGCAAAATAACGACGTGATGTTAGGATATAAAATTTATGATGATTTAGATGCTGCGGAGAAAGAATTAGGCGAATTTGTAAAATTTAAAGAGTTTTTAGGATTTGAAGAGATTGAATTATTTAAGCTGCCACCTGTAGGGC
>JAZDGF010000014.1:0-11590 GCA_043807135.1 Candidatus Levyibacteriota bacterium
TGTGAGCCGCACAGGAATCGAACCTGTAACCTACTCCTTAAGAGGGAGTTGCTCTGCCAATTGAGCTAGCGGCCCTGCGCGCCTGAAGGGATTCGAACCCCCGACCCTCTCGTCCGAAGCGAGATGCTCTAAATCCACTGAGCTACAGGCGCACCTAATTTTATCAGACTAACGTTTTTTATTCAATCAAAGCCTTAAAAGTTTTTTATCTTAAATGATTTTCTATGGTATAGAGAAAGACCATTTTTTTTTATAAGATTTCTATGTATTTTTGTTCCATATCCTTTATTCTCTTCCCAGTTAAATCCAGGGTATTTCTTAGACAAGTTGATCATTAAGTTATCTCTGTAAACTTTTGCAATAATTGACGCAGCAGCAATTGAAATAGATGTTTTATCTCCATTTATGATTCCTTTCTGATTTTTGAGTCCAATTTTGCTTACATATTTGACACAGAATCCATCAATTAAAAGAAAAGTAGAATTTTTGTTAATATCTATTGATATTTTTTCCATAATTCTTTTGATTGATTTCCGAAAAGCTTTTTTCGTTGCATATGAAATTCCGTATCTGTCTATAATGCTATTATTTACAACATTAATTGAGTAAGCAACTGAATATTCCTTTATTATTGGAAAGAGTTCAATTCGTTTTTTTGAAGACAAAACTTTGGAATCGTTAATTTGGCTAATTAAGCTATAAGGAAGGTTTCTATGTAAAATAACTGATGCAGCAACAACTGGTCCTGCTAAGGCTCCCCTGCCTACTTCATCTGCACCAATTACATGTTTTATTCCCTTTTTCCAAAGATTTTCTTCTTCATTAAAGGTTGGTTTAGAAGTTCTCTTCTTGTTCAGTTTTTTCACCTGCCTTAAGCATTCCTAATTCTTTAATAGTAGGCAATGCTGAGCCTGCAATTCCTTGAATTTCACCAAACATCTGAGACATGCTTCTATCAAGTCTGTTTATTTGAATTTCTCTTTTCTTCCAAATTCTCTCCATTGCTCTTTTTTCAGAATCTAAATCTTCTTTTAGAAACTTTACACCTTCGAAATGTGCTTCAATTTTATGTCTAAATGCTTCACTAATTATATAGTCATATATTTCTTGAAGCGTTTCATCTTCGTGAGATGCGGAAGATTTAGCAATAGCAATTTGTAAAAGTGTATCTCTTAAAATGCCTGCAAGTGTAACTGCGTATTCATAAGAAGTTACCCAGACACCTTCTATTCTAGCAAAGTATTTAACATCATCAGGAAGAACCTCGCTAATTAGTACAGATACATTTGCGTTTACTTTACGAGTGTCTTCTCTAAGTTTTGAAAGCCAGGATTTTGCCCATGCCTTTGTTCTTTTTGTTTCCCAGAGAATAGAACCTGCTTCCTGATTATGCTTGTTTTTAACTTTTTGCCATACGTCAGCTCCTTCAATTCCCTTTGGAATAGGCATAAATTCATCAAATATAAAGGACGTTTTAAGTTTTTCTTCTAAATCAAGTTCTAGAACTTCTCCCTGCAATTGCTGAGATCCTTGTTTACTTTTTCTCTGCGCTTCTTCAAGAGCTTTTTGTGTATCATGAAGTTTTTTTATAAGCTCAAGCTCTTTAAGCCTTGCTTTTTCAGAAAGAGTCTTTGATACGTCTTCTCTAATTTTATCTACTTGTTGATTTAACTTTTTTTCATTTTCAATTTCTTTTTTTTCAGATTGCTCTTTTACTTCTCGAATTGTTTTACTCATTTCCAAGAGTTGTTCATACAATTTCTTTTTACCTATCTTTGCTTCCTCAAGTTCATTTGCGGTGTCCTTAAATTTAAGATTTAAATCTTCCTTAATCCTTCTTTCGGTTTTTTTTTCAACTTCACTTCTAAGTTTCTCAAGCTCTTCTTTATGCTTTGCTCTTTCAGAAGCAATAACGGCTTCTTTTACTTGATGTTTTAATGCTTCTGAGATTTCTACCTGTTTTCCGCAGTGTGGACAAGATATCTTGTTCATGTAAAACAAATAATACGCGCGTTTTGAAAATATTGCAATACTAAGTAGAAAACTGCTAAATTGGTATTAGGATGAAAAAAATTCTTCGTAATACATTAATAAACGCGCTTGCGCTTTTCTTAATTTCACTGGCAATAACGGGAATTCATATTTCAGGAGGACTCGTAACCTTTTTATTTGGCGGATTTGCCCTATCGCTTCTTTTTTTAATTTTAAAACCAATTCTTAATATTATCGCAATTCCTCTAAACCTTATTACGCTTGGTCTTTTTTCAGTACTTACAAATGTAATAATTTATTATTTACTTACAGTTTTTGTTCCAAATATATCTATTACTGACTTTACTTTTCAAGGTTTTTCATCTGCAGGGTTTACTATTCCAGAAGTCTATGTAAATATATTCTTTGCATTTATTGTTGTTTCATTTATGCAATCCATTATTTTCTCCTTTGTTTCCTGGCTTATGAAAAAGTAGTTCTTGCTTGCATTGATTTCTTCAAATAGCTATAATCTAAAGGTGATTATTTTACAAATAGTTGAAGCAATTATCGCTGTTTCTCTAATAACTGTAATTCTGCTTCAGATGCAAGGGAGTGGATTGTCTGGATCATTTGGGGGAAGTGGTGAAGTTTACAGAAGCAAAAGAAATATTGAAAAGCTATTGGTTTGGGCAACAGTTTTTCTAGCTGTAGCCTTTGGAATTGTTTCAATTTTGCTTCTCATCCCTCGCTAAATGTTATGATTTTTTTAAAAAGACGGAGGCTAATGTTTTGGCTTATTAAAGCTTACCTAAAAAAATGGAGAAGAACGATATTTTTCTTTTTTGTGCTTGGTCTTATCTTCTTTTTTGCAATAAGAATAGTATTTTCATTATTTTCAAATAAAATTCCTTTTGTAAAAAAAGAAGTTGTAGGAATTGTTGGTGCGTATACCATTGACAGTTTCCCCGACGAAATAGTTCTAAAGGTTTCTAGAGGATTAACTTATACCTCTGAAGAAGGTCTTCCAAAGCCAGACGTTGCTTCATCATGGGAGATTAAAGATGACGGGAAAACATACATCTTTCATTTAAAGGAAAATATTCAATTTAATAAAGGAGACATGCTTGATTCAGATGCAATTCATTATGATTTTATAGACGTAGAAGAAAAAAGACCTGATAAAAATACAATTATATTTAAGCTTAAGGATAGTTATTCTCCTTTTTTAACTACGGTTTCAAGGCCAATATTTATAAAAAACCTTATGGGTCTTGGAAATTACAAAATTAAAGGTATTAATTTAAACGGAAACTTTATCCAATCTATTGACCTTGTTTCAAAAGATAATGAATATCAGATAATTTCTTATCAAATGTATCCAACAGAAGAATCATTAAAAACAGCTTACATATTAGGTGAAATTAACAATGCAAGAGGACTGACGGATATTAAGTATAAAGACACAAATTTTTCACAGTATAAAAATACTAATTTAATTAAATATGTTGATAAAAATACCTTAGTTACTCTTTTTTATAACACCAAAGATCCTGTGATGTCAGATAAAAAGCTTAGAAGTGCTTTGACATATGCGACTCCAGATATGTTTTCTTATGGAGAAAGAAGTTATGGGCCTTTTTCTTCTAGGTTTTGGGGAAATACAAGTACGATTGCTGATTACCAGCAGGATTTTAATCATTCAAAAGAGCTTATTGCAAATCCTGAAGAAGACAATAAACAAATTAAACTTGAAGTTAAAACATTAGCAAAATATGAAAATGTAGCAAACGAACTGAAAAAAACATGGAAAAATATAGGAGTAGATGCATCCATCGTTGTTGTTGATTCGCTTCCCTCAACTTTTCAAATATTTCTTGGTGATTATTCTGTGCCAAAAGATCCTGATCAATATTCCCTATGGCATTCAGGACAGACAAATAATATTACAAAATATAAAAATTTGAGGATTGATAAGCTTTTAGAAGACGGAAGGAAAACAATAAATCCGGGTGATAGACAAATAATTTACAGTGATTTTGAAAAGTATCTACTTGATGACTCCCCTGCTACGTTTCTTTATTTTCCCTATAGATATGAGTTAGTTCGTAAGTAGATTAACTAAGAATTGATTTACTACGCAATTTTTTATTATATGTAATTGCAAACCTATGTGCTTCATCTCTGATTCTCATTATTAAATGAAGTGCTATTGAGTTTTTATTTATTGCAACTTTTTTAAATTCGCTTGTAATTATTGTTTCTTCATTTTTACTAAGTCCGATAACTGGAATATCTATGTTTTGTTCAGAGAGTGCCAGTAATGCTGCTGAAATTTGTGGTTTTCCGCCATCAACAACAATTAGATCAGGCATTCCCCAACCTTTATGCAAAAATCTTCTTTTAATTACTTCATTCATAGATAAATAATCATTTTGTTTCCCTTTTGTATTTATAATTCTAAATCTTTTGTATTCTTTTAAATCTTTATCTCCGTTTCTAAATGCAACCATTGATCCAACAGTATGTTTTCCAGAAATATTTGAAATGTCAAAGCACTCAATTCTTTTAAGTCTATTGATTTTTACATTATGTCTGTAAAGAACCTTAATTAGCTCTTTAAGTTCATTAGTTCTGATATCAGATTTCAAATTAGGATTAAGTTCGTATTCGAAAGGTTTAATAATAGGAGTTGTTATGTATTTAATTGCATTAATTTGCTTTTGAATTTTATGTGCGTTTTCGTAATCCTCAATATTGCTTTTTTGTTCTCTGTCTTTTTCTAAGTCTTTAATTACTGAGTTTGTTTTTCCATTCAAGAATTTAATTAGGTGTTTTATGTTTTTTCTATAATCTTTGTCTTGACTTGCTTCAGGGCAGGGACATAATCCAAGATGGTTATAGAAACATATTTTAGCAGGATGATTCTTGACAGATTTATATGGGAAAATTCTTCTGGTAGTTTTTAAAACTAGTCTTATTGCGCTTGAATTTGGAAATGGTCCAAAATACAAAGCTTTATCATCAATATTTCTCCTGACAATAAGAACGGATGGATATTTATCTTTAGTGGTAATTTTAATTTGTAAATACGCTTTATCATCGGTTAGTTTTAAGTTATATTTTGGTTTATATTTTTTAATCAAATTTGCTTCAAGAAGAAGAGATTCGATTTCTGATGCTACATGAATTGTCTTTATTTTATTGACTTGAGAAACTAAATTTGCAGTTTTTTCACCTAAGTTTTTTGAAGTAAAATAGGTACTTACCCTATTTTTTAGATTTTTTGCTTTTCCAACATAAAGCACCCGATTATGTTTTCCTAAAAAAAGGTAAACGCCGGGATTTTGCGATAATGATCGATAATGTAATGCAGAAACCAACAATTAATACTCCTTCCAAAATAATCCAAAAATTTAAAAAAATCGGAGTTATTTTAACTTTCTTATCAAGTGAATAATCACCGATTTGTATTTTAAACACATCTGTTTTGTTTGTCAAAATAGATTGGCTTAAAAAGTTGATTGGAATTGTTGTATAGCCAAGAGGCGGAATTTTAGCTAAAATAACAGTTTTATCTTCAGTTAAGTAACTGCTTGAAATAAATAATTCTTGAGGACTGGATATAGCTGTACCGGTATTTTTAATTTTAACTTCACCTTTCATAGGTAAGCTCGTGTAAACTGTATTTGGAATATCTATTTCTGCACTAAGTGAGCTTACGGGGTTAAAGTTTGAACCAAGACTTACTATTACATCTTTAGTTTTCTTATTACTTGATGTTTTATATCCTCCAGCAGGAACGGGATAACCACTGTCAAACCCTTTGATTACAAATGCAAAATGATCAAAATCTAGAGTATGAAAGTAATCAATTCCTCCGGTTGTATTTCCCCAAGTAGGATCTACCATGATCCAAGCTTGTTTTGAACTATCATAGTACTCTGGCCAAGCGTGTAATATGTCCTCAACTAAAGAGAGCGGTCTTTCTTCAGTATTTTTCGTAAATGCGTATCCATTTACTTCTCTTGCAGGAATTCCGGCTGCTCTTGAAAGAGCAACAAAAAGATCAGTAAATTCAAGACAAACTGCAGAATTTGGATTAGTTAGTACCGAAACTGCACCTAACCTTTCTTCCTTTTTTGTAACTCTTGAAAAATCGTATTCTAAATTATCTACAACATATTCATAAATCGATAAGGGTGTTTTTAAGTTCTTAGCTATTTCTTTGAGTTTTGGATCCGTGCTTTCCCAATATGGTTTTTGCTTTAGGTACTCTTTAAACTGTTCAGTGGTAAGAGGTTCTTTTTTTGGATTAAGTAATAGTTTTGCGTTTCCTTTTGCTTTTACGTTTAATTTCTGAGACGGAGTAAGTAAATACTTAGCAAGCCAGTTTCCATCCTTATCAATTGTTACATTTTGTGGCTTAGGTTCAATACTTTCATATGAAACATCTTGATAATTTGTTGTTGGAGGAAGTGCAATTTCTGTTGTAACAGGAAATAAATTATTATTTTCCAAGTGATATGTTAAATCAAAATTATAGATTTGCGAATTTCCATAGGCAATTGATATTCCTGAAGTTCCCAACTGATCCTTGCTAAAGCTTAAGTTATTTCCAGATATATTTGGATCTACAGAGGGTTTTATGTATGCAGGAGTTCCAAGAGACTGAGGGGTAATTACTGTTGCGTTAAAAGTAGCAAAATCATTCTGAAGTGATAATCCTGGAATATTAATTTCCCAAATCTTTCCTTGATTCTCGGCAATTTCCTGAGTATCAAATGATAAATTAAAATCAAGTTTTTTTCCCAGACCGATTGATCTTTTATTAAAGGTTAACTCAATACTGCTTCCCCGATTGTTTTTAACAATAATGGGTGCAATTTGGCCTTCAGAATCAAAAGCTTTTAAATTACCAATATCCTTAAATCCAAGCTGTATCTTATATGAGGATGCATAATATTCGCTTGAAAGATTAGTTAAGGTTGCATTGACAGTAACATGAGTAGTAGCAGAAGGAAGAACGTTATATGTAACAAAGTAATCTGTTGAAAAATTAGTTGCGCCACTTGCCTTATTTGGAGTAAAAACAAGCCAAATGAGTAAAAATAGGCCAATTAATATTTTCTTCATTACTTTTAGTATACTAAACTTTTCGAAGAAATTGTCCTGTGTATGATTTTTTTACTTTTGACACATCTTCAGGAGATCCTGTAGCAACAATTTCTCCTCCATTTTCTCCACCATCTGGGCCAAGGTCAATAATGTGATCTGCATTCTTGATTACATCTAAGTTATGCTCAATAACAATTACAGTATTTCCTTGATCTACAAGTCTTCTTAATACAAAAAGTAGTTTTTCAAGGTCTGCAAAATGGAGCCCTGTTGTTGGTTCGTCCAGTAAATAAAGTGAATTTGAACCGCGCTTAGATAACTCTGTTGCAAGTTTTACTCTTTGTGCTTCCCCACCGGAAAGAGTTGGTGCAGGTTGTCCAAGCTTAATATATGTCAGTCCTACGTCATTTAATGTTTTAAGTTTATGGGAAAGGCCTTGAGAAAATGAGAAAAACTTAAGTGCCTCTTCAACACTCATACTTAGAACTTCAAAAATATTTTTTTCATTAAATTTTACCTGAAGTGCTTCTTCGTTATACATTTGTCCTCTGCAAACTTCACAAATTACATAAACATCTGGTAAGAATTGCATCTCAATTTTTATTCTGCCTTCTCCCTGACAAGATTCACATCTTCCTCCTTTTACGTTAAATGAAAATCTACCTGGACCATACCCTTTTAGTTTTGAGCTCTTAGTTTGAGCAAAAAGATCCCTAATGTATGTAAATGCTCCCGTATACGTTGCTGGATTGCTTCTTGGTGTTCTTCCAATAGGAGATTGATCAATTAAAAATACCTTTTTAATTTTTTCATGGCCATGAAGAGCTTTAAATTTACCTGGTTTATGCCTATGAAAGGGATTATTGTTTTGCATTAACCCGTGATACAAAATATCACTTATTAAGGTTGATTTTCCACTTCCTGACACACCAGTTACTACGATAAATCTGTTTAGAGGAAATTCTGCATTAATATTTTTAAGATTGTGTTCCCTAGCTCCTTCAATGATAAGACGATCATTAGTTCTAAAAGTTTTTTCCTGATTTTTAAAAAGCTTTATTTTCTTTTCTCCAGATAAATACTTACCCGTTAACGAATTCTTATTTTTCATTATTTGATCAATTGTTCCTTTTGCAACAATTTTCCCGCCACTTTCTCCAGCTCCTGGTCCAAAATCAATAATGAGATCTGATGATCTCATGGTTTCTTTATCATGTTCTACAACCAAGACGGTATTTCCTAAGTCCCTTAGTTTTTTAAGTGTGTCAATAAGTTTCATATTGTCTCTTTGATGAAGTCCGATTGATGGTTCATCTAAAACATATAAAACACCTGTTAATCCGCTTCCGATTTGTGACGCAAGTCTTATTCTTTGTGCTTCACCACCTGCTAATGTATGTGCTCCTCTTGATAATGTTAGATAGTCGAGTCCAACGTCTATTAAAAAGGATAATCGTTGCTTAATTTCTTTGAGTATTAGTTTGCTTATTTCAAGTTCTCTTTTGGAAATATTATTTTCTGACTCAGTGATAAATTTAAATACATCACTTACTGCCATATCAGATACGTTTGTAATAGATTTACCATTAATTGTCACTGATAACGCCTCTTTTTTAAGTCTTTGACCATTGCACTCGTTGCAAATTACATTTCGCATGTATTTTTCAATTTGGCTTTTAAAAAAGCTTGATTCTGTTGACTCGTAACGTTTTTTAAGATCCTCTATAACTCCTTTATAAGTTTCAAAAATTTCAGTTTTTCTACCCCATCTGTTTTCGCCTCTTACTTCATAAAGCTTTTCCCCGGTTCCATGTAAAAGTATTTCTTTTTGCTTATCTGATATTTCTAATAGTCTTTTAGTTAATGAAATATTATTTTCAAGACAAAAAGTTTTAAATGTACGTGTGAACCATGTATCATGTGAAATCATATTTGAGTACGGTAAAATTCCGCCTTCATTAATTGTTAAGTTGTTATTAAATATTAAGTCTTGATCAATTGTTAAAATAGTTCCTAATCCGTTACATTTCGGACATGCACCATGAGGAGTATTGAATGAAAATATACGAGGTTCTATCTCTGGCAGGAAAAGGTTATCTATGGGGCAGGCAAATTTCTCTGAGAAAAGTTCGTCCTGCATCTCCTTTGGTTTATCTGGTATTGCAAAGCCCTTATCTTTGATAATTGCAACTATTAATTCTCCGTTTCCAAGTTTTAAAGCTTGTTCTACATCTGTTGATATTCTTTCTTTTTCAGTATCTTTTGATAAAACAATTTGGTCTATTACGGCCTCGATCGTATGCCTGTTTGTCTTTATTAAAACAAGCTCATCGTCAAAATCGTATACATGTCCATCAATTCTAACTTTTTTATATCCCCTCTTTTTAATGTCAACAAAAAGTTCAGTATATTCTCCCTTTCTGTCTTTTACAATTGGAGAAAGAATAAGAATTCTAAGACTCTTTTTAAGAGCCGTATTTAAAAGGTTAAATATCGCATTTGTTATTTGCTCTTTACTCATGTGAGAGATTTCCCTTCCGCATTTAGGACAATGCGGATGACCAATTCTTGCAAAAAGAAGTCTAAAGTAGTCATAAATTTCCGTAACGGTTCCAACAGTGCTTCTTGGATTATGTGATGTTGATTTTTGATCAATTGATATTGCAGGAGAGAGTCCTTCAATTAGATCAACGTCTGGTTTTCGCATTATTCCCAAAAACTGTCTAGCGTATGAAGAAAGACTTTCAACATATCTTCTCTGCCCTTCTGCATAAATTGTGTCAAATGCAAGAGATGATTTTCCACTTCCTGAAAGCCCTGTAAAAACCACTAATTTGTTTTTTGGTATCTCAATATTAATATTTTTGAGGTTGTGTTCACGTGCTCCTTTTACAATTATTTTATCCATAAAAATGGCTTCTTATTATAACTGAAAAACTAGAAAGAGGCAATTGTTAATGAAGTTGTGTTTAAGCCTATCATTATTAAAATTGGAATTGCATTTAAGAAATTTTTTTTGCTTTTGTCAACATACAATCAGCTTCTCAAAACTGTTGAAAATTCTCAATTTTGAGGCTAAAAGCGAGTGTGAGTAGTAGCGGGGTTAGGTGGAAAAGAATCTTCGATTCCTTGATCCTAACTTCCCACAAACTCACTAAACTAGGCTTTACATATTATAACGGAAAAGTAGCCATTATTGAAAGTAGCGAGGAGAATTGAAGGTCAATAACTAAGACAAGATAATTATTTTTCTTTCAAGACATAATAAGTAGCTCTGCCCTTGCCTTTTCGTTCAATTAAATTAAGATCTCGTAGCTTTTTAAAATCTTGAGTTCTTGTTGCTTTAGCACGATTTACATGTTTTTTATATTCTCGGTCTGAAATGAATCCATTTTTTCGTATTTCTTCAATAATTTTCAACTGCCCCGGTTTTAGTTGAGTTTGAGGGTTAATAGATATATTGGGAAGTAATTTTTCTACTCTTAAAAGTTCATCTATAATCCCTTCGGTGAAATATTCAAGCCAGTTTGTAAAATCTATTTTTTTTACAAGATCATAATAATTTCCGAACTCTCCAACTGTTTGGAAATATTTTGTAACATTTTGATTGTAATAGTATTCAAAACTAAAGAGATTGAAGGTATTAAGACCCATTGCAGCTAGTAATGCTTTTGTGACAAGCCTTGTTGTCCTTCCATTACCATCCATAAACGGATGAACAATTACCATTTGTTTATGAAATATACCTGCAAGAATAAGAGAGTCTATTTTCTCTTTGTTTTCGTTAGTAAATTTTATTAAATCTTCTATCAACGGCTTTACATCTTTTACATCCGATGGAAGAAATACGGATTGTCCTGTTCTTGGATCATTTACTACTATCGGTTTTTCTCTAAGTTTTTCTATTTCAAACTTTGGTAATAATCCTTCTATAACTTGTTTTTGTATTTTTAGAATAAGATGAAGAGATAATTCTATTTTTCCTATTTGAAGTTGATTATTCAAATCTTGTAACGCTTGGTTATAATTCAATACTTCTTTTTCACTATCTCTTATGTGTGATGGCTTGGATTTAAGAATCTTTTTGACTTCAGTTAAGGGAAGAGGATTACCTTCTATACTTGTTGAAGCGAATGAAGAAACTTCACGAGCATTTCTCTCGAATTCAAATAAAACTACATGAGAAAATTTTCTATTATTAAGTTCATGTACTAAAAAGTTAACTCTTTTTATATTTTCTAATAGACGATTGGTAATAGTATATTTAGGTTGAAACATATGTTCTTTATAGTCGAATTATAGTCGATTAGTAGTCGATTTGCAATAGTGAAAAGCGAGATAACAGTATAAAAGGAATTTAAGAATCCAGTATATTTATCTAAAAACAAGAAGTTCGACTCCCAGACGGTGTGAAGCTAGAAATATAAGATATTGGGAATTATTTCGAACTGATTTTAGCTTCAATTTTGGGGTATTTTACCAAAGCAAAAATTTGTGAGCC
>JAZDGF010000015.1:0-32715 GCA_043807135.1 Candidatus Levyibacteriota bacterium
ATATTATTAGTTTTTGATTTTTTAACAAACAATGATATAATTTACAAGTTCGCCGAGATAGCCAAGGTGGTCAAGGCACCTGTCTGAAGAACAGGCTATGTGTGTTCGATTCACACTCTCGGCACATTTTACTTTTCACTCACATTCTTCCATTTAGCCTCAAAAACTTGACAAATAGTATTAATATCACTAACATTCAAGATTCCGGTTATTAAAAACCGAAAACAAAAAGATGCAGGGAATTCTTGCAGCAGCACTGCCACTTTTGACAATGCTGTTTGTAAATAATCAGGCTTATGTAGGTCCGCAAAACCTCACAAGTCCTCAAATCCTCTCTGAAACAGCAAAACAGAATTCTGTTTGGATTGTTAAGGAGAAAGATACTATAATTAGTATCGCGAGTAACTACTATGGAAATAAGAATCTAGCTGTTTTAATCTTAAAAGACAATCCTTGGATTCAAAATCCAAACTTAATTGAAAAAGGTTGGAAAATAAAGATAAGACAAAAAGTTTTAGGACCAAAAGATCTTGCTGATTTAAATTCAACCAAAGTCGAAAAAGAAAAACTTGTTATTGCTTTTAATGCTTATCTTGTAAAAACTACTATTAAATCAAAGAAAACTACTTCTATAAATACTTCTCCTAATATAAAACTTCCAACTTCCTCTTCTAATTATGAAGAAATATATAAAGAAGCCGGAGATAAATACGGAGTTCCATGGCAAATTCTTTATGGGCTTCATTTAACAGAAACAGGACAAAGAGACGGAGCAATATATAATCATCAAGGATCAGGTGCAAGAGGCCCAATGCAATTTATGCCTGGAACATTTGGGGCATATGCAGTAGATGGTGATGGTGACGGAGCAGCGAATATCGATAATGCTAAAGATGCAATTCATACTGCAGCAAATTACATGGCAAAACATGGATCTATATATAATGGTCTTCGTTCTTATGGAGGAAACACCCCGGGAACTTTAGCTGCTGCAAAATCTAAAGGATTTAGCCTTCAATAATTTTCTATTTATTAAGAATATATACTGAGTAGGTAAGATAAGTTGCAAATGTTACCCAAGCAAGATAAGGAGCAAGTAAGAGGCTTGCAATTTTTGAAATAGGCACTAATAGATAAATGAGTATAACTATTGATATTCCTAAAAGAATTATCTCAAAAAGGGAAACTCCGATTAAATGTTTTCCGAAAAAAAGATATGTCCAGTAAAAATTAAGAAAAGCATTTGCTAAAAAAGCAACCGATACTTGATATTTTTTCTTTATTAGTTTTTTATTAGAAAATATCTTTAGATAGGCAATTATTGCAGAAAGAGCTATGAGAGTATATATAACTGTCCAAACAGTGCCTATTACAAATCCTGGAGGTGTCCAATAAGGAATATTTATAGAATAATACCAATCCATATTATTTGAAGTAATAAAGCCACCTAAGATTGCAATAAGGATAGTTACTAGAGGAATTAAGAAATAGTATTTTTTGGGCATATATACATAGTATCTATTAACATTATTAATTACAAGAGTATTGTTGCAGATTTACCTTTTTGGTATACTAGTTCATGCGAGCGGGCGTAGTTCATCGGTGGAACGTCTCGTTGCCAACGAGAAGGTAGTGGGTTCGATTCCCATCGCCCGCTCCAAATAGCCTCTTGACAGCCTCACTATTATAAACCATGAAATGGCTTAAAAACTTGACAAAAGTCTAAAAAATGTGACAATATTTCTTTAATGAGGAAGATTATCCTGCTCATATCTACTTTTACACTTACTCCGCTACTTCTCATATTCTGTATCCTTTATTATTCATATATGTCATTTGAGCGAAATAAAGCTCAATATTCATTAATGTTTAATCGAGATGTGGCTTATGCAGCCTTACCAGGGACAGAAAACGTAGTAGAAAGTAAGATTACTTCAAAAGACGCAAGAATTGAAACGTTAAATCAGTTCTTTGCCAAGTATAAATCATCACTTCTACCTTACGCAGAAGATGTAGTTGTCGCTGCAGAAAAGTATGGACTTGACTGGAGACTTGTGCCTGCAATAGCTATGCAAGAGTCAAATCTTTGTATGAAGGAACCTAAAGAATCGTATAACTGCTGGGGATTTGGTATATATGGAAAAAAGGTGACCAGGTTTGATAATTACCCTCAGGCAATTGATACTGTTTCAAAATCTCTTGCAAGCGACTATATAAACCAAGGACTTATCACTCCAGAAGAGATAATGTCTAAGTATACACCTTCAAATGAGGGGGATTGGGCAGACAGCATCACTCATTTCATGAACCAACTTCAATAAAATAAAGCCTCGAAGAATTAAATACAAATAATACTATCAGCCTTAGTATGTGCCTAAGAAGCTAGACTTATAGTAGAGGACTTGACAAACCTATAGTTATATGCTATAGTTCTTTTTAGATCCTTAGGTATGCCTCTCCAAATGCATACGTAAGGATTTTTTTATGGACTTGCAAACTTGCAAGTCCCTTTTTATAAATATGAAAAACTTATTTATTTTAATCCTTATAATAATAATTTTGTCTCTTACAAAGCCTAATTCAGCAATTGCTGATGAAAGGGTGAAGGAAGCTTCTGCGAAAATTGCACTTTCATACGATCTTCCTGTGGAAGATATGCGTGTAAAGATTCTTAAAAGCTATCTT
Organism: Candidatus Levyibacteriota bacterium; assembly: GCA_043807135.1. Lineage (GTDB taxonomy): Bacteria > Patescibacteriota > Microgenomatia > Levybacterales > UBA12049. The sequence goes on from JAZDGF010000015.1 coordinate 2,686, forward strand.
GAAGACAATAATTCTCCTTTAGCAGGAGATGCTCAAGCATTTGTTGAAAATGCTGACAAATATGATCTTGATTGGAGACTTGTTGCAGCTATTGCAGGAAACGAATCAGGATTTGGTCTTCATATCCCAACTGCTTCATATAACGCATGGGGATGGGGAGTATATGGAACAAACGTTCACTATTTTACTTCTTGGGAAGATGGAATTGAAACTGTATCTAAAAACCTTAGAGAAAGGTATATGGATAAGTGGGGAGCTCAAAATGTTTACGAAATAGGTAGCTTTTATGCTTCATCTCCAAGATGGGCAGGAAACGTTACTTTGTATATGAACAGAATTGAAAACTATGCTTTAGCAAACCCTAAAGATACGCTTTCACTTTCCCTGTAAATTTTGTATAATAACAAAACGCCAGGGTGGCGAAACTGGCAGACGCGCATGGTTTAGGACCATGTGGGGAAACCCTTGGAGGTTCGAGTCCTCTCCCTGGCACAAAATAAGCCAAAAAGGCTCAGAAACATATGGCAAGTACAATCAAAAAACAAGAGGACGGAACAATAACACTTACAGTAACTATTCCTAAAGAAGACGTTGCCAAAGTTGAAGAGCAAGTTGTAGATGAATATGTAAAAAATGCCCAAATTCCAGGCTTTAGAAAGGGAAAAGCTCCTAAAAAAGCAGTTCACGAAAAAATTGATAAAGAAAAAGTAAAAGAAGAAGTTCTAAGAAAGCTTTTGCCTCAACATTACATTCAAGCTGTAACTGAAAATAAACTAAACCCAATAATCAATCCTAAAATTCATGTTAGTAGTATTGAACCAGGTAAAAACTGGGAATTTGAAGCTGTAACTTGTGAAGCACCAGAAGTTGACTTAAATAGCTACAAAACAAATATTAAAAATATTACCGCAAAAACAAAAATAGTAATTCCAGGCAAAGAACAAAAGCAGGTAAGCTTTGATGAAATAGTTGCAGAACTTTTAAAAGCTGTAAAAGTAAAAATTCCAAGTGTAATTACAGAGCAAGAAGTAGATAGGCTTCTCTCTCAAACCCTTGATGAAGTAAAAAAACTTGGCCTTACATTAGAGCAATACCTTGGTTCAAGTGGAAAAACTGCTGAGGGTTTAAGAGCAGAATACACTAAAAAAGCAGAAAATGATGTAAAACTTGAGCTTACTCTTCAGGCAATCGCCCGTGAAGAGAAAATAAGCGTTGAAGAAAAAGAAATAGATGAAGCAATAGCTCAAGCAAAGACAGACGCTGAGAAACAGAACCTACAGTCAAATAGATACCTTCTAGCAAGCATTCTCAGGCAGCAAAAAACGCTTGATTTTCTAAAGAACCTGTGATATAACAATCCTATATTATTATGACAGGTAAAAAAGTAAAATCATTAGCCTCTAATTTAACTGACTCAAACTCTATTGAGACAATAAGAAGCACTGGTTCTTCTGTGGTTAATACAGTTAGTAATGAGCTTAAAAAAGATGCTAACGATACCTGGGAAATGCTTCTTGGAATCGGTAGATTCGGAAATGCTGAGGGAGAAATGCAAGAAGGACTGGAAATTGACCTAATTGCAAAACAAAAAGCAAGTGAACAAAAGAAACAAGAACAAGAACTTGCAGGAAAAGAAGCAAAATTAAAAAATGTTGAAGCTGGAATAAATTATACTGCAGAGGTTATCCATGCCGAAAGAAGAATTACACAAGAAACAAATAGGGAAATCAAGATGACTGTTCAGGAGATTCTTGTTGAGCTTAAAATGATTAAATCAACTTCAAGAGAAGTTGAAGCAGAAATTAAAGATGTTGATACACTCAATATGCCTGAAAATCCTGGCAAATATCATGTCCATTTTCTTGAATGGGTATTAGCAGTTATTAGAACAGCCAGAATAAGAATCGAAGATTCAAAAGCATGGATGAATTCAATATCTTCAAAATCTTCTAAAAAATCCCACTGGACTCAAGACAAGAAAAAAGGTACGCAATTCGGGCTTTCAGGTGAACGTATTGTTGCAACTCAAACAGGATAAAGAACGAGATAATTTTATATGTTTATTTCCGCCTATTGGCGGTTTTTTTATGGAAAAAATAGTTTTTGTAATTCTAGCTAAGCTCTTAAACTCATTGAGAGAATAAAAGCACTGTGGTAAAATAACTTTGCGGATCCATAGCTCAGCTGGTTAGAGCGTTGCATTGACATTGCAAAGGTCAGAGGTTCGAGTCCTCTTGGGTCCACACCATTTTTAATATGACAAGAGACGAGGCATACAAGTTTTTAACAGATAACGTAAAAAACAAAAACCTTTTAAAGCATCATTTAGCTGCAGAGGCTGTTATGACTGTACTTGCTAAATATTTTAATTCAAAAAGAAAAGAAGAAGATCCTGTTTTAAATGAAAATGACTGGGCAATTGTCGGACTTTTACATGACGCAGACTACGAGCAAACCAGAGAAAATCCTAAAAAACATGCTGTTTTGCTCTCTGAAAAACTAGCTGGAAAATTAGATGAGACATTAATTCATGCAATTCTTGCTCATAACAAAGACTACACAAAAGTAGAACCCTCTTCACTTTTGGATTGGAGTCTTTACTGTAGTGACGAATTAACCGGTCTTATCGTTGCAGCAGCACTTATCCATCCTGACAAAAAACTCTCATCTCTTACTGTTGAGTTTATTTTAAATAGATTTAGTGAAAAATCATTTGCTAAAGGGGCCAACAGAAAACAAATCAAAATGTGTGAAGAAAAACTGGAAATCCCAGTTAATGAATTTATTGATCTTTCTTTAAGAGCAATGCAAAGTATTTCCTTGCAACTTGAACTGTAAACTATATAATTAAATTATGGCAGAAAGATACGAGCAAAAAGAAACAAGTTTTGGAAAAATTATAAAAAATAATTTTATTGGTGGAATTGCCTGGGGAATAGGAGCAACTGTCGGAATATCTGTCTTAGTTGCAATTTTAGGCTTTCTTCTTTCTGCAAGACTTGACCTTATTCCAATAATTGGTACCTTTATTTCAGATATTACTAGCTTTGTTTTGGAAAATTTACAAACTAACCCTCGTTTGCTAAAATAACGCAATGAATAACAAAAGTTTAAAAGACCATAAACAAATAGGGCAAGAGCAAGAACTTTTTTTTAACCATGACTATGCTCCAGGCGCTTCTTTCTGGCTTCCTAAGGGCATGATTATTTTTAGAGAACTGGAAAAATACATAAGAGAACTTACTGAAAAGGGAGATTATAAGGAAATATCCACTCCTACTATGGTTAAGAGTCAGCTTTTCAAAGAATCAGGACACTGGACAAAGTTTGGTGAGCATAATATGTACAATTTAATATTGTCTGACGAAAAGAATGATTCAAAAGGAATTTCCTATACTTTAAAACCAATGAACTGTCCTGAAGCAATAATTGTGTATCAATTTAGACCAAGATCATATAAGGAACTACCCTTAAGACTTTCTGAGATAGGCAGACTTCACCGAAGGGAAAAATCAGGTGAAGTAAACGGACTTTTAAGAGTCAGACAAATTACCATGGATGATGCTCATGTTTTTGCAACTGAAAAGCAAATTCTTGAAGAAATTGAAAAAATACTAGATATGATGATTTCTTTTTACGACAAGTTTGGATTTGAATATAAGTTTATGCTTGCAACCCGTCCGAAAACCTATGCCGGCACAGAAAAAGGATGGAAACAAGCAGAAAAAGACCTAGAAGAAGCGCTTAAAATAAAGAAATTAAAATACGCAGTAAAAGATAAAGATGGAGCTTTTTATGGACCAAAAATTGATGTTCATATAAAAGATGCCTTGGGGCGCGATTGGCAGCTTGCAACTGTCCAGCTGGACTTTCATATGCCTGAAGCATTTAAATTAGCATATATCAACAATGACGGGAAAGAAAAACGTCCTGTAATGATTCATCGGGCAATTTTTGGATCTTTTGAAAGATTTTTGGGAATATTAATAGAACACTATCAAGGAGCATTTCCCTTGTGGCTCTCACCCGTTCAACTAACTATAATTCCAATTGCAGATAGGCACGCAAAACTTGCACATGAATATGCAGAAAAACTTAAGAAAGAAGGAATACGTGTAGAGGTAGACGACAGATCAGAAACTATGCAAGCAAAAATTAGGCAAGCTACTTTACAAAAGGTGCCTTATATGGGTATAATAGGGGACAAAGAAAAGGAAAATAAAGATAATTTATCGATACGTACAAGAAGCGGGAAAGATTTAGGTCAGCTAAACCTTTCTCATTTTGTAAAAAGGGTTAAAGAAGAAATTGATAAGAAGATATAAGCGAAAGCAAAGTAATCGAAAATTCTACAGAGTAAACGAACGGATTTATGCTCCGAATTTACGTGTTTTAGATTCGAAAGGAAAGCAAATTAAAATCCTAAGTAGAAATGAGGCGCTTACAAAAGCAAAGGAGTTAGAACTTGATTTAGTTGAAATTGCTCCAAAAGCAACACCTCCTGTAGCAAAAATTATAGATTTTAAAAAATTTCTTTATCAAGAAGAAAAGAAGAAGAAAGAAGAAAAACGCAAAACAAAAGTATCTGAGACAAAAGAAGTTAGGCTTGGCCCTTTTATGAATGAGCATGACCTTAAGGTTATGATCAAAAGAGCAAGGGAATTTTTGGAGAATGGCAATAAGGTAAAATTTGTACTAAGATTTGCCGGAAGACAAATAACTCATACTGAGTTTGGAGATAAAATTATTACTAAAACAATTAATGATTTGGCTGATGTTTCTAAGATAGACAAAGAGAAACATTATGAGGGAAGAAGGCTTATTACAATTCTCTCGCCAGAAAAGAAAAAAGGAAATGAACAAGAAGAAAATTAAAAAATCAGTAAGTAAAAGATTTAAGGTTACAAAAACCGGTAAGGTTGTGTTTAGGCATCAGTACCAAAGTCACCTTAAAATGAATAAGTCAAAAAGCAGAATCAGAAGACAAAAAGAACCTGGAGTGCTAACCGGAAAATTTGCTAAGAAAATAAAGCAGATGTTAGGAGAAGCTTAATATGGCTAGAATTAAAAGAGGCGTTGTTTCTAAAAGAAAACATAATAAATTATTATCAAGAACTAAAGGATATCGTGGTACAAAAAGCAAACTTACAAAAGTTGCAAAAGAAGCAAGTCTTCATGCAGATTCCTATTCATATCATGGCAGAAAATTAAGAAAAAGAGATATGAGAAGACTTTGGATATTAAGAATTGGAGAAGCTTCAAGAAAAGAAGGTCTTTCATACAGTGTATTTATGAACCATCTTAAAAAAGCAAATATAGAGCTTGATCGAAAAATATTAAATGAAATTCTTGTAAATGATCCTGAAACATTCTCTAAAATTACCAAAGCAGTTAAATAACAAGCACATCTAAAAGCAAACCTCCTAAATAGGAGGTTTTTTTATGGAAAAATAATAAAGTAAAGACTGAAAAAATCTGTTTTTTATGCTATTCTTAGACTTATGGAAGATGAATTGTTAGGAATTAAAAATTCTGCCATTTCGCTAATTCTTGATTCAAAAGATAAAAAAGAATTAGAAGAAGTAATGCTTCTTTTTTTAGGAAGAAGCGGCAAGTTAACATATGCTATTAAGAAACTGCCTAAGCTTCCTATGGAAAAAAGGGTAGAGGTGGGTTCTTTTGCAAATGAAGTTAAAAAAACAATTGAAGAAGCAATTGCACGAAAGAGAGAAGAGCTTTCTGAGCAAAAAAAAGAGATCAAAAGAAAAGCAATTGATATTACAAATCCCGGAATATTACCGCCACTTGGACATTTGCATTTAATAACCCAGGCAATAGAAGAAATTACAACAATTTTTGAAAAAATTGGCTTTGGTAGGGTAAAATACCCTGAAGTGGAGTGGGATTGGTATGCTTTTGAGGCATTAAATTTTCCAGACAACCATCCTGCACGCGACGATTGGGAAACATTTTTCATAAAAACCGATCCTCATCCTAAAAAAGGACCGATGATTCTTACCCCACATACATCATCGGGACAAATCAGAGAAATGGAAAAAGTCTCTGGCAAACCACCGATCAGAATGCTTAATATTGCCAAATGCTATAGAAGACAATTTGATGTTTCCCATACGCCAATGTTTCATCAATTTGAAGGATTTGTGGTTGATAAAAATATTGCCATTACCCACCTTAAAGGAACTCTTGATTATTTTGTTAAATCATATTTTGGTGAAAAAAGAGAGGCAAGAATAAGACCTTATCATTTTCAATTTACCGAACCTTCCTTTGAAGTGGATGTTTCCTGTGGAGTTTGTGATAAAAAAGGTTGTAAACTTTGTAAAGAAGGCTGGCTTGAAATGGGAGGAGCTGGAATGGTTCACCCAAGTGTATTAAAAGCAGGCGGAATTAATCCTCAGGAGTACACTGGTTTTGCATTTGGCTGGGGAGTTGAAAGAGTTCTAATGATGAAAGAAGGAATAAAGATAGATGATTTAAGAATTCTTTATTCAAATAAATTAGAATTCCTTAAGCAATTCTAAACAAATATTAAGTTATTATGAATATTAAAATTATCGACAGTTGGTTAAGAGAATATTTAAAAACTAAAGCCTCTGCAGAAACTATTGCAGAAAAATTATCTCTATGTAGCGTTTCTGTTGAAAAAATTGAAAAAATAGGAGGCGATCTTATATATGACATTGAAATAACGTCAAATAGGCCAGACCTAATGTCAGTAACAGGCATTGCAAGAGAAGCTTCTGTTGTTTTGCCTCAATTTGGAATTCCTGCAGAGCTTGTTATTCTAAACCCAAAACCAAAAACAAAATCCTTAGAAAATTTACCATTAAAAATTGAATATGATTCAAATCTAATTAACAGAATCACTACTGTTTTAATGGAAGTAAAAATAGGGGAATCTCCAAAATTTATTAAGCAACGACTTGAAGAAAGCGGAATAAGAAGCTTAAACAACATAATTGACGTAACAAATTATGTAATGCGGGAAATTGGCCACCCAGCTCATGTTTTTGATTTTGACAGATTAAATACAGACAAAATGATTATAAGAGAAGCAAAAAAAGGAGAGAAAGTTATTACTCTTGACGAGAAACTGCATGTTTTAAAAGGCGGGGACATTGTTGCAGATAACGGAAATGGTCAAATCATTGATCTTCTCGGAGTAATGGGAACTGCAAACAGTGTTGTCACAAGTAATACCAAAAGAATCCTATTCTTCCTTGACAACAATGACCCAAATCGAATTAGAAAAACTTCAATGAGTAATGAAATAAGATCTGAAGCAGCAATTATTAATGAAAAAGGAATAGATCCTGAACTCATAAAGCTTACAATTTTACGAGGTATTGAACTTTTTGAACAAGTTGCAAATGGAAAAGTGATTTCAGAAATAAAAGATATTTATCCAAATAAACCAAGCAGGAAAACAATAAACATTTCTATGGAAAAAATTAATACTGTTATTGGTGAAAAGATTTCAATTAAAACAAGTGAGGAGATCTTGAGAAGACTAGGGTTTTGGGTAAAGACAAAGGCAGAGTGCCTAGAAGTAGAAGTTCCGTCAATAAGACTTAATGATATTTTGATAGAAGAAGATCTTATTGAAGAAATTGCCAGAATTTATGGATATCACAAGCTCCCAAGTGTACTTCCTCCGTTAACCTCTGTTCAAAACTACCATCTGGATAAGAATGAATTCTATTGGGAAAATAGAATTAAAAACGCTCTTAAATTTTGGGGCTTTACTGAAACTTACACCTATTCAATGATTTCTGAAGATCTGTTTGAAGGGCTCACAAGTAATGCAGTAGAAATTAAAAATCCTTTGTCAGAAGACATGGTTTATCTTCGCAAAACACTAATCCCAAGTCTTTTAGAAGTAGTTCGGGAAAATAAAAGCAGAGACGAAATGAAAATTTTTGAAGTTGCAAATATTTATGAAAAGAGAACAGGAGATTTACCAAGAGAAAGAAGAATGATTGCCGGATTAATTAAAAAACCAAATGTTTCATTTTTTGAAGCAAAAGGAATTGCCGAGCAATTATTTAAAGACTGTGGTCTTAAAAAGATTTTATTTAAATCATCTGAATACGGGGGAGTTGGTAGCTCAGTATATATTGGTGATAGTTATCTAGGAGAAATTGAGCTGCTTGAATCAAATCTTGTAAATTTTGAGTTTAACCTAGAAAAGATAATAAAAAACGCAAGTCTTAATAAAACATATAAAAGACTTGCAAAATATCCACCAGTTATTGAAGATTTAGCAATTGTTGCAAAAGAAGAAATTAGAACAGCAGAAATTATTGAAGAAATTTATATGCAAAGCGATTTAGTCAAAGAAGTAACTCTTTTAGATCAATATAAAGATAGCAGGACCTTTCATATTATTTATCAAAGCGATGAAAAAAACCTAACCACAGATGAAGCTTCAAAGATTAGAGAGAAAATTCTGACCTCTCTTCAAGATAAGTTTGAAGCAAGGATTAAAAAATAAATACTTAATGAAACATTAGTTCTCATTGCTAGGGAGTTGAAGTAGGTTCTTGCGTTGGGGTAAGAGTTGAAGTAGGCTCTGGGGTTGAAGTAGGCTCTGGTTGTTCTTCATCTGAATTTTCTTCTTCTTGTTTTGGTTTTTCCGTTGCCTCAGATGGGGGATGATACAAAGGATCGTCTTTATAGTTTTGATCTATCCACTCATCTATTCCTTGCTGCCATCTATTTATTCCATCAGTTGATATAGGATCTTTTTCTTTAAATTGCATAAAGTATTTATTATCCCAATTAATATATATTGAAGAAACTGTTTGTGGCTCAGTACCCTTAATAAAGTATTCTGATCTTGTTGGCTTACCATCAACAGGTAATTCACCTGTTAAAGCATCTACAGATTGTGCGATAACATTATTTGGTTGTTTAAATGTTTCATTAGGTCTATCTTTAATGGCTTCAAGAATTAATCTTCTCCAAATTGGACTTGCTCCTGTAACACCTGAGGCAACTGACCCCATTGGACTGTTATCGTTATTTCCAACCCATGAAGCAACTAAAATATTTGGTGTCCACCCAATTGCCCAATTGTCTCTTTTATCATCAGTTGTACCTGTTTTTACAGCAATCTGCCTTGAAGAAATATTTAAAAGACTGTTTTGACCAAAAGTAATAAGTCTTGCATTGTTATCAAGTAGAATATGTGAAATTATAAAGGCAACTTCAGGTTTTAGAACCTGTTTTTTAAACGAGCTTTCTTTATGCTCAAATAAAACACTACCTTTTCTATCAGTTACTTTTAAAATAGAAACTGGCTCTACTTTATACCCACCGTTTGCAAATGCAGAAAAAGCAACAGCTTCTTCAAGGGGAATAATTTCTCCACCTCCAAGAGTAACCGATAGACCAAACCTACTGGCATTCTCAGCTGTCGGAGCAAGGGTTGAGATTCCCATATCGTAAGCTGTTTGAAGCATGCTTTTTACACCGATTAAAGCAAGCATTTTTACTGCAGGGATATTCAAAGAACTTCCGAGCGTAAAGCGCATCTGAACCGGACCATGATATTTGCCATCATAATTTACAGGAACATAATCTTTCCCTCCTTGGTTTGGAAAAACTGTTTTCGTATCCATTAAAACAGTTGCAGCAGTATATCCTTTTGAAAGGGCAGCTGCATAAGTTATTGGCTTTATTGAAGAACCTGGCTGCCTTCGCCCCTGAGTAATAACATTAAATTGACCCTCAAAGGAATCTTTTTCTTTTTCGTTATCATAAAAAAAGTCACGACTTCCAACCATTGACAAAATCTCACCATTTACTGGATCAATTACAACTGTTGCACCATTTCCAACCTTTAGTGATTTTGCTTTTGCAACTTCTTCTTTAACTATTGTTTCTGCTTTTTCCTCAAGTTTGTAATCCAAGGTTGTAGTTACCTGAAGTCCGCCACTTTCTACCATTGCTTCTCCAAATTTTTCAATCAATTGCTCTTTTACAAAAAATGAGAAATGCGGCGCTTTAATTGACTGGCTTGGTGCTAAAAATTTAACCTTAGGAAGTTCTTTTACGGCTTTTTCTTCCTGTTCTTTTGTAATATATCCATCTTCACGCATACGCCTTAAAACATCTGTTGTACGAGTGATATATGCCTTAGGATGAGATCCGTAAGGAGAAAAGTACGAAGGTCTTTGTGGCATTCCTGCTAAAATTGCCGATTCAACTAAATCTAGTTCCTCTGCTTTTTTTCCGAAATATCCTTCAGCTGCAGTTTCAACTCCTACATTTGTTCCACCATATGGTGCTACATTTAGGTAAAGTTCTAGAATTTGATCTTTTGAATATTTTCTATCAACTTCAATTGCCAAGATAAGTTCTTTAATTTTTCGAGGAATTGTTCTCTCTGATGTTAAAAGAGTATTTTTTACAAGTTGTTGAGTAAGCGTTGATCCACCACCGGCAATTCTTCCAAGAAGTATAGTGTTTATAATTGAACGGAAATACCCGGAAATGGAAAACCCTTCGTTTTTATAAAAGTTTTTATCTTCAATGGCAATTGTTCCTTCTTTTAGATACTTAGGAATTTTAGAAAGATCAACATAAGTTCTATTTTGATCAGAATAAATATCGTATAAAATAATGCCATTTCTGTCTAATATTCGTGTTGATTGAGGAAGATCTAAAGATGAAAGTTTACCAGGAGTAGGAAGATCTCTGCTATGCCAAAGAACAAGGATTATTCCAAATATCACAAGACCAATTAGGCTAAAGAAAATAATCTTTGTAACCTTACTTGCTACAAAAATTTTAGACGCCTTAAACTTCTTGCGCCTTGATCTTCTTCTTGCAAAATCTCGCATACGATATAGTATACCAAAAAAATTTATTCCTTGCCTCAAATATGCTATACTCCAAATTATGGATGATATTGAAGAAATCTTAACAAAAGGTGTTGCAAATATTATACCTGGAAAAGAAAGGCTTAGAAAAACTCTTAAGGAAAACAAGAAATTAAATATTTACCTTGGAATTGACCCGACATCTACAAAAATTCACCTTGGACATACTGTTCCGCTTAGGAAACTACAAGCCTTTGCAAATTTAGGCCACAAGGTAATTTTTTTAATTGGTGACTTTACTGCTCTTATTGGAGATACTTCTGATAAGGACTTTGAAAGACCAGCGCTGACTTTTGAAGAGATAAATGAAAATTTTAAAACCTACAAAAAACAAGCAGAAAAGGTTTTAGATTTTTCCAAAGTAGAGATAAAATACAACAGTGAGTGGCTTAAAAAATTAAACTTTGAAGACATTGTAAAACTTACTCAAAGTTTTTCGGTAGGCGATTTTGTCGGAAGGGAACTAATTAAAAAAAGACTCACTGAGGGAAAAAGAGTAGGGCTTCATGAATTTCTGTATCCAGTTATGCAAGGCTATGATAGTTTTATCATGGATACGGATATTCAAATCGGAGGAACCGATCAAACTTTTAACATGCAAACGGGAAGAACTTTAATGAAAAATTTAAAAAATAAAGATTCATTTGTACTAACGACTCCAATTCTAGAAGGTCCTGACGGGCGAAAAATGAGTAAATCTTTAGGAAATGCAATCTGGCTTGAAGATAGTGTTGAAGATATTTACGCAAAAATAATGTCAATAAATGATAATCTGATAATTCAATATTTTACTTTGGTAACAAATACGTCAATTAATGAAATCGAAAAACTAAAAATAAAAGTTAAAAAAGAGCCAATGAATATAAAAAAAAGGCTTGCCCATATTATAATTTCAGAACTTTACTCAAAAAAAAATGCAGATAAAGCAGGAGAACAATTTGAAAAAACTATTCAAAATAGGGAATTACCAAATCAAATTAAATCCTACTCTCTTGAAAAGTCAAAAAGAACAATATTTAACATAATTTCCGATTGGTCAAAATTAAGCAAGTCTGAAGTAAAAAGATTAATAGAGCAAAAGGGTGTAAGAGTTAATGATAAAGTTATAGATCTAAATATTGCAGCACAAGAAGCAAAAGAGGGAATGATCATAAGAGTTGGAAAAAGAAAAGTTATTAAAATCTCCTCCTAACTACATTTAGAATAAAGATCTCAATGGTTTTAACTCACACCAAAGCTTTCTGACATTGACACTTTGTATTTTTTAAATATTTTGCTATTATATTGTTATGGAAATCTTTAGAAAACATAAAAAAGTGTGGACAGTAATTGTTGCAATCTCAACGATTGCGCTAATTGCAACATCTTTTCTTCCTTTTCTAACTCTTCAATAGTATGGAATTAAAGTCATCAGTAAATAAAGCTTCCAGGCTTTATAAAATGTATGCCAGAAGACTTGAAAAACTTGAAATTTATACGTTTGAAGATTTTCTATATCATATTCCCTTTAGATATGAAGACTTTTCACTAATTTCCAAAATTAGAAACGTTCAAGCAGGTGAGATTCTCACAATTAAAGGAGAAGTTAAGGAAATCAAAAATGAATATACAAAACGTTTTAAAAAAATCCAAAAAGCACAAATTGAGGACAGTAGTGGGAAAATAGAAGCAGTCTGGTTTAATCAACCGTTTTTACTTAAAACTATAAAAGAAGGAGACAGTATATCGCTTTCTGGAAAAATTGAAAAATATTTAAATAAACTTGTAATTCAATCTCCATATTTTGAGATTATTGAAAATGAAACATCAGAAACAATTCATACTGGAAGACTCGTTCCAATTTATCCTGAAACAAGAGGTGTAAGTTCTAAATGGCTTAGAAGGCAAATATACAATACTCTAAAAACCAATAAAGACAACTTATCAGATTTTTTACCAGAGTTACTTATAAAGAAATATAATTTTTTAGATCTTTACGAAGCTCTTTTAAAAATTCATTTTCCCATTGATTATTCTGATGTTGAAAAAGCAAAAGAAAGACTTTCTTTTGATGAGCTATTTATAATACAACTTTTAGCAACAAAGAGAAGAAATGAGTGGAATAAAAACGCCAAAGGTTCTATTTTCAAGACAGAAGAATTTAAAAATGAAATTGAGGCTTTTATTAAATCACTTCCTTTTGAATTAACAAATGCTCAAAAAAAAGTACTTTTGGAAATATCTTTAGATCTTAAAAAAGAAAAGCCGATGAATAGACTTTTAGAAGGAGACGTTGGCAGTGGTAAAACAGTTGTTTCTGCAATAGCAATATATATTGCTCATCTTAATAACTTTCAATCAGTTTTAATGGCACCAACAGAAATTCTTGCTATGCAACACTTTAAAACCCTTTCAAAGTTTCTATCTCCTCTAGGAATCGATGTAGAAATTGCTACGGGAAATAAAAAACCTTCTAAATTAAACTCTGAATTTTCTGTTTTAGTCGGAACCCATGCGGTTTTATCTGAAAAAATAAAATATAAGAATTTAGGTTTAGTCGTAATTGACGAGCAACAAAGATTCGGAGTAGAACAAAGAGCACTTATTAGAAAAAAGGGGAAGAATCCTCATTTTTTAACCATGACTGCTACTCCAATTCCAAGAACAGTTGCTCTTACTATGTACGGTGATTTAGACTTATCACTGATAGATGAGATGCCAATAGGACGAAAGAAAGTAAAAACATGGCTTATACCTCCTTTAAAAAGGGAAAGCGCGTATAAATGGATTGAGAAAGAAATAAAGAATAATAAAAGCCAGGGATTTATTATTTGCCCTTTTATTGAGGAATCAGAAAGTATGACTTCTGTAAAAGCAGCAACTAAAGAATTTGAAACGCTTAGAGAGAATGTTTTTCCAAAACTAAAACTAGATATCTTGCATGGAAAAATGAAACCAAGAAAAAAAGAAGAAGTGTTAGCTAGTTTTAAAAATAAAAAAATTGATATTTTAGTTGCAACTCCAATTGTAGAAGTAGGAATTGATTTTCCAAACGCAACAATAATTTTAGTTGAAGCATCAGAACGCTTTGGCCTTTCTCAACTGCATCAATTACGCGGGAGAGTAGGAAGAGGAGATAAACAATCATACTGTCTTCTATTTTCAGAAAGCAAATCTGAAAAAACTATTAAAAGATTAAGCGCCATGCAGAAAATATATTTCGGGGCAGAACTTGCTGAACTTGATTTAAGACTTAGAGGCCCGGGGCAATTATTTGGCACTCTTCAGCATGGAATACCAAAATTAAAAGTAGCTAGTTTTTCTAATTTTGAGCTAATTAAAAGAACTAAAGAAGAAGCAGAAAAAATTTTTACTAAAATAAATAATTTTCCTTTGCTTTTTGCAAAAATTCAAGAAATTGGAATTAAAAAAGTTTCTCCAGATTAACTTATTGCAGAAGTTTACAAAATAAAGTAAAATAGCATAGTTAATTACATAAATTTAAACTAAATTATATGCCACAGGAACCAAAGAAAAGACATTCCAGACAAAGACAGGGGAAAAGAAGAGCATCAATTAAACATAGTGTGCCTATGCTCGTTCTGTGTTTAAATTGCAGTGCATCAATATTGCCTCATTCTACATGTAAAAAATGCGGTTACTATAAAGGAGTTTCTGTTGTGAATTTAAAGAAAACAACTAAAAAAGAAGCGACAAAATAATATAATAAATAATGAAAAACCCTCTAGACCCGCGTCACCAAAGAAGGCAAAAATTAGTCGAAGACTTATTTAAAATTCAGTTTTTAAGTCAAAAAATAAGTCCTGATGCAAAAAAGATATTGGAACAAAGAGAAAGTATCGATAAAATTATTGAAAAAGCTGCTCCTGAATTTCCAATTGATAAAATAAATAAAACAGATCTTGCAATATTAAGACTTGCAGTTTATGAACTTATTATGGAAAAAAAAGAACCTCCAAGAGCAGTAATTGACGAAGCAATCGAACTTGCTAAGGAATATGGAGGAGAAACAAGCCCTGCGTTTATAAATGGGGCACTAGGTAATATTATTGAACATGATAAATCTTCCTAAATTAAAGAATAAAAACTTATTTGAACAAGCCTTTACTCACAGGTCTTATTTAAATGAAACAAAGATAAAAATTTCATCTAATGAAAGACTTGAGTTCTTGGGTGATAGTGTAATTTCATTTATTGTATCTGAATATTTGTATAAAGAGTATCCTAATTATAATGAAGGCATATTAACCAATCTTAGATCTCAACTAGTAAATACTAAAAGCCTTGCACAAATTGCTAAAGATTTAAATTTTGGGGACTTATTAAAACTATCCAGGGGAGAAAAAGAATCTAAAGGAAGAGAAAATCAAAGCCTACTGGCAAATAGCTTTGAAGCATTTATCGGCGCACTATTTTTAGACCAAGGAATTGAGGTTGTTTTTAAATTTTTAAATGTTGTTCTACTTCCTAAAGCAGAACAGTTTGTTAAAAATAAAACCTTTAAAGATCCAAAAAGTTTACTTCAGGAAAAAATACAAGTAAAAGGACAAAGTTCTCCTGTGTATAAAGTGATAAGTGAGTCAGGACCTGCTCATGCAAAGCTTTTTACAGTAAACGTATATGCAGGTGAAAATCTATTAGGAGCTGGTAAAGGAAAATCTAAGCAAAGAGCAGAAGAAATGGCTGCAAAACAGGCACTTGAGAGAAAAACAAAATAATGATAATATATAGCACATGGCAGTTGTAATTAGATCAGCCAGAACTGGCAAAAGAGGAGAGCGTAAATTTAGAATCGTTGTTTCAGAAAAACGATCTAGTCGTGATGGTAAGCCAGTAGAAACATTAGGATGGTATGAAAAGGGTCCAAATGGTAAAAAAGAGATAAATAAAGAGCGCCTTAACTATTGGCTTTCTCAAGGAGCAAGACCAACTGACGCAATACTAAAAATTACATCAAAATAATGAAAAGTATCTTAAATTACATTGTAACCTCAATCGTTGAAAAATCTGAAGAAGTACAGATATCTGAAAGTGAACAGGACGGAGTTATAAATTTTGAAATTGATGTGGCAAAAGAAGACATGGGAAAGGTTATTGGAAAAAATGGAAAAGTAATAAAAGCAATTCGAAATTTAATGAAAATTTCCGCTATTAAACAAAATAAACGAATTTACGTATCAATTACTGAAAAACCGCAATAAATTTATTATCTACGAATTATGAAGATAACAATCCTTACGTTATTTCCAGAAATGTTTACTGGACCTTTTGATCATTCAATTATAAAAAGAGCAATTGATAAAAACATTGCGCAGGTAAAATTTATTAACATAAGGGATTTTGGAATTGGTAAGCATAATACAGTTGACGACAGACCTTTTGGTGGGGGAGCGGGTATGATTTTAAAAGCAGATGTTTTATTTAATGCAATTAAAAAGGCAAAGATCAAAAAATTAAAAAATAATGAACAAAAAGTATTCCTGCTTAGTGCTCACGGAGAACAATTTAACTGGAAAAGAGCAGAGAAACTTTCAAAGCTTAAACACTTAATTCTTATCTGTGGACATTATGAAGGTTTTGACGAAAGAATAAAAAAATTTATTGATGGAGAAATCTCTATTGGGGATTTTATTTTAACAGGCGGAGAAATTCCTGCTATGCTTATCACTGACTCCATTATTCGACTCTTACCAGGCGTTATTAAACAAGGCGCTGCTGTTTCAGAATCATTTTTTTCTAATTTAGAACATCCCCATTATACACAACCTAGAACATTTAAAAATATGTCTATTCCAGAGATTCTTCTTTCTGGAAATCATAAAGAAATTGAAAAATGGAGAAAAGAACAATCCCTAAAAATTACCTCTAAGTTAAGGCCTGATCTAATTAAGAATATCAAAAAGGAGTAGTATTTATATCTTCACTTGCTGTAGAAGGAACAACAATTTCCCTCTTAGTATTTGCCCATTTTGAAACATTTTTTAGAATTGTTAAATCTGATTGAGAAAGCATTCTTAAAGGTGTTTCCTCTCTAAAGTTCACAGGAGGCACTGCCTTGTAGTAAAAGTTAATTTTTGCATAAATCGAATAATAGTATGTTCTTAAGGTAATTACTTCGGATAAAGGAGCTGTTTTATAAAGCTCTGATATAAATTTTGCAGCACCATTAGAATCTCCATCCAGATTAATTGACAACTCAAGCAACGGAAACTTTTTTACAGAAGACGGAGGTTTTGATAAATCACCTACGTTAAACTCAAAAGCACCTAGGGAAACATTTGCTTTACTTGCTGCAATTGAAACAGCATTTAATATTCCAGCAAAATCTTTACCTACGGGCAAAACAGCTGATGCTACATTGTATTGAGATTCTAAAGTTGTATTATCTAAATTTATTAGGTTTGTATAATTTATTTTTAGAGTATTAAGTTTTTCTGACTCACGTTTTGACTCAGCCTGAAGATCAAAAAGACTATAAATTTGAGGAATAATTACTAAAATAAAAAGTGCTAGACAAACAAGGATTATGCCCAATGGAAGAAAATACTCTTTATTTTTTTTATAAAGAATAATTACTGCTTCTTTATCAATATCTACACTTTTTTTCATAAAATTACTGCACTAATTGAAAGACTATATTCTCCGGTCCTTGTATTTACATTTATTCCTTTTATCGTTAAGTTATTAATTATTTTTTTCCTTTGAGAATGTTGTATCATAATATCTAAAAAGGAATTAATTGAAAGAAGTGATTTTGATGCTATTGTAGTTTTAACTGTTTCCTTATTAAGCTCTAAACTAGTTACTTTTGTTTCTCCTGGCACAGATTCTAAAACAGCTTCAATGAGATTTGAATAATTTTTTCTCTTATTTAAAATCTCTGAAATTCCTTTAATTCTATCATTTACTAAAATCAACTTTGCAGCCTTTTCTTTAAGCGCTGAAATTGAATTTATTACAGAGTTTTGCTCTTTTTTAATTGAAGAAACTGAAAATTGAATATTTAATATAAAAATTATTATCGAAAAAGCTGCAACCAGTCCAAGTAAGATTCCCGCCGTAGTTCTTAATATCTTTACCTTTTTTCGTTTTTTTATTAGATGCTCATCTTTTTGCTGGAGCAAGTTTATACTGCTATTCATAGTCTCTCATTGCAAGACCAACTGCAATTGCATAGTCTGGTCCATTATCAAGAATCTCTTTAGGAATCTTTTGTGAAGAAAGAACTTTCCAAGGGTTTGCAATTTCCGTTTCTATTCCTGATGCATTTGCAAAAAATGCATCAATCCCTGGCAATTTTGCCGTTCCTCCCGACAGAATGATTTGTCTAATAGTTGCATCATCTTTATATTTTTGATTGTAAAAAGCAATAGATTTTTTTACCTCAGCCAGTATTGAGCTTAGAATTGGCTCTGTCGCTTTTCCAATTTTTCCTCCTAAGTTCTTATCTGAGAAACCATATGCCTTCTTATATTCTTCCGCCTGGGCAGCAGTAAGTCCAAGATCTGCAGCAATTGCTCTGTTTATTGCAGCACCGCCAATGGACATCGAGTAAGTAAGCACCATAATTCCTTTCCTGATAATTGCAAGAGATGTACTTACGGATCCAATATTAATTATTAAGCTTGTTGGGAAATTATCTCCAAGCACCAATGATCTAACTGCAGAAAGAATTTCTGTTTCCATCGCAATTACAGTAAATCCTGCTCCTGAAATTATTCTTTGGTATTTATTTATTAAAACAGTTGGAGCACCAACCATAAGAACTTGCATTTTTTCATTTACAGAGTTTGTTTCAGGCTTTTTTAAGACATTCCAGGCAAGTGTAATATTAGTAAGGGGAACTGGTATGTATTGTTCTGCTTCCCAATAAATAGCAGATCTTAGCTCTTTTTCTGATAAAACAGGCATTTCAAGCACTTTCGTATAAACCTGATTTTCAGCAAGGGCAACATTTACAAATTTTGAATCAACACCAATATCTTCCGCTGCTTTTCTGATTACCTGTGCCATTTCCTCCTCATCTAACGGTGCTTCAGATAACATTCCTCTAGCAGGAGTAGGTGCTATAACTGAGGCTTTAAAAGCATATCCTCCTTGTCCACTATCAAGCCACACTAATTTTATTGTCGTTGCTCCAATGTCAAGACCAAATGGTTTTTTCTTCATAGTTAAGGCGTAAAAAGATTATAGGGAAATAGTTCCGAGGGAACTTTAGGATAACCTCTGAAAACTGTAACTTTTCGCTCTGTTTCACCTGATTTTCCGCTTGAACTAATAACTGATCCTTGATTTGGCAAGGCAACTGTACCAGACACACCTATTGAAGTGTTTTCATACAAAGGGACCACTCTTGCTATTAAGCCATTTGTTATTGTAATTGAGCTTGCATAGTAAAAAGTTCTACCGGAAATTGTGCCCTGATTTCCTGAAACATAGGTAAGATTATTTGTATTTGCCCTATCCTGGCAAGGATCAACAGCATATTTAGTTAAAACAGGATTTGCCTTTGTTCCGGAGATAACGACAACCTCTAAAGCTGCATTATTACATGCTCCTGAATTATCTCCCCATCTTAATGTTAAAATACCAGTCCACTGATTAAGATAAATAAGCGAAAGATCGCTCGAATAATCTGAAAGCCATATATCAGTTCCATCATTTCTTAAAATAAGAACTCCTCCGCTTAAAAGAAATTCAAGTCCTGATATTTGCGTGGCAACTGTAGAAAAACTAGTGTTATTAGCAAGATCACCGGAAAGAGTTGTGTTTAAAGAGGTTTTTAATAACTGTTCTATTCCTGCTTCTGCAGCGGATAATGCTTTCTGGGACTCAGCCTGCTCTGTAGATGTACGAAGTCCTATGATGCTCTTTGAAGCAACAGCTAGGCCAATTGTAAGCGCTACAACCATAGCCAGCACCACTATTAACAATATTTGACCTTTTTGATCCCTTAAGAATGGCATTTTTCCCATCTTTAAATAGAGTAGCAACAGCAAGTGTTGCTGTCAAGCCTATTTACCTATATTTCTCATTACAACATTTGTCTCAAAAGAAATCGCGTAATTTTGATCAGAAACATCTGCCCCGGCAACTTTTTCAAACGTGAAATAAATACCAATTATTGGTGGTTCTGCAAGATAGTTTTGTGTACACGTAAAATAACAATCTGAAACTGCAATTGAATCTAATACAACCAGCGACGCGCCGTTTGAGGCAATTGTCGGACTATTTGTTTCAGGATCAGTTGAACAGGAAATAGTAAGCTGACCATTGTTAAAATCGGATACTTTTATGTATTTATAATGTAGAGGAACTTCAGGATTTTGTGAAACACAATCACTAGCATAATCTGTACCATCAAGGCTTACGCCGTCAAAACTTTGAGCAAACTCAACCATTTTAGATAATTCAGAAAGCCTATTATTTCCTTCCTGTCTTATTTCATTAATAGCACTTGTCTTATTTGTTCCTCTAAATGCAGAAATAATTATTGCACCAATTACAAGACCGACTACCGATATTATTATGATTACCGCTAAAAGCTCAATTAATGTATATCCTTTTGAGCTGATTAATATTTTTTTCATTGAGAAGCATTGTTAACATCTGAAAAACAAGACTCTAGATTAACTTCATGGCAAAATAAATTATCAGCATCAGTACATTTGCTATCCGTCCATGACACTATGACAACAACCCTGCTATAATTTTGACAAATTACAGAATCGTGTTCAATAGTAATTTCTCTTGAGAATCTGTCGACATTTTGTCCACACCCATTCACATCTTCTGCAGTTGGGGAAGTAGAATCCTTATCTAAACAATAATTTATTGAATCCATTGCAAAAAAACTATTCCAATTAGTTTTTGCGATATTTCTTACAGTTTCCATTCCTTGTTTTGCATAACCGCTTGCCAAATCCTGACTTCTTGCAACAAGCGAGTTATTTAACGAAGCTATAACTATAGTCACAATCGCAGCAATTATGAGCACAGCAACTCCCAATGCAATTAAAGTCTCTATTAATACTTGTCCTTTTTGATTTTTCACTTAATACTAATTCCTCCTACGGAATCAACCGTTATTGTTTTTTGATTATTATAACCCGTTATAGAGATTATACCTGCTCCCTCAACTCCGTGTGTAAGAATTGGAAACAAAAACGATGTTGAAGTAGTATCGCTATCAAATATAAGATTTGTTGGTAATGTTTTACCAGAAATTTTACTAATGCTACTTTCACAGACTACTTCAAGTTCATAATTACCTGTGCTTTGATCAATTATTACCCTGTAACCTCGCAATGTTCCTGAACATACTATTGGATCTTGCGGTTTTACTTGAGAGATAGCTCTTGATCTTGCAAGTTGAAGAAAAGATGCAACATCGCTTGTTGCAGCATCAACTTCTGCAATTCTACCTCTTCCAGCAAAGGCCGCAATTCCTATTACCGAAATTGCTGCAATTACTGAAATAACAATAATAAGCTCAATCATTGTAAAACCCTTATTGCCGCTAGCAGAACAGGGGATGCAAGCTCTTGTTTTAACAAAATTATGATATTTTTTTATCATCTTAAGGATTTAGAAGAGTATATGACCAAGCATTAACACCATCACATCGTGATTGTGGATTATTTGGAGAATCCTTTTGAGAATCATTTACGTTTTCAAGGCAAGCTATCAAAGAGTATGTTGAGCCATTCGAAGAAGCGTAAACGTAAACAAAACTTCCGCTATTTGATGGATCACAGGGAATTTTTTGCATATAAGTAATAGTCTCATCTACTGATTTTAAACTGGAGCCACATGCAGGTATTACTAAAGGATAAGCACCTTCATCTGCTCTGTACATTTCTAAAGCTGATTGAAGTTGCCTCATGTCTGATTTTCTTTGAGCATCTCGTCCTCTTTGTCTAACGCCAACAAAATTTGACATAAGAAGCGTTGCTAAAATTCCTATTATCGCAACAACAATTAAAAGCTCTATTAGAGTAAAACCTTCTTTTTTATTGAAAATTCTATTGTTAAAACTTAATCTTTTTTTCATGGGCTTACGTTTTGACTAGAAACTCCAAAATTACATACTGTACCACAAGAATTCCCAGCTATTCCAAACTGACTTAAAGATTCGCAAGCTAATCCTAGATTGCATAAGCTTTTATCTTCTGCTCTATTTAGATTAGCATATATATAATATGACTGTCCATCAGGCGAGTAATAAACATAAACTTGATTAGGTGACCTTGGATCTTTAGGAAGAATATTCATGTATGGCTGCCAGGCAGTGCCCCAATCAATTTCAGTTCCTAAAGAATCAATTTTATAGTTAGCTGTTGCATCAGGATATTTACTGTTGTCTTCATAATATTGCTCTAGGGATTTTTCAATCTGAGAAAGGTCTGATTTGATTCGTGCGTCATTTGCTTTGTGAAATTGAGTAATAGGATCTAGAACAGCAATACTAATTGTTGCAAGAATAGCAAGAATAGCAATTGAAGTAACTAACTCGACAAGAGTAAAGCCTAAAACAGAAAAACTAGTTTTACGTATTGCCAAATTTGATTTCCTAAAAATAGAGAAAGTATTGCGCCAAAAGCTAAAAAAGGTGCAAAAGGTATTGTGCTTTTTTTGAAGTGTTTTTTGCCCCATATAACGAGTATGAGCGATATCATTGCGCCTGTCAAGAAAGCTATATACAAGGCAACAATAATAGCGGGGGAGCGAAGAAAAAAACCCATTATAAAGGCAAGTTTTGCATCACCAAAGCCCATTCCTTTACCTTTTGTAATTAAAACTAACACGAAAAAGAAAAGAAAGGAAAGAATAGCAGAGGTAAATGATTCCAGTAGTAGTGCTTTTTCAAAAATAAAAGAATAGGGAAGTATGACTGCAAGCATAAAGATTAGAATTTTATTAGGAATTATTCCATATTTTATATCAATAACAAAAATTGCAATAAGAGATGAAATTATAGAAATGTAATAGAAGATAGATAGAGTGCTTACTAAAATAAAACTTGTATTCTGTATTAAGAATAAATAAGCAATCAAAATTAATACTCCGCTGCTTATTTCTACAATAGGGTATTGAAGGCTAAGAGATGACCTGCAGCTTCTGCATTTTCTTTTTAATACGATATAAGACACAATAGGAATTAATTCGTGCCACTCAAGCTTCTTTCTGCAATTGTCACAATATGACCTTCCAGTTATTATAGATTCTTTTTTAGAAGTTCTATCAATTACAACATTTATAAATGAACCAATACAAAAACCGATTAGAAGAATAACTATTGAAAAAATAAGAGGCATTTATAATCTATCTTGTACACCAGTAGCATGTGCCATCAACTGCATTTGCATCAGGACAACTTCCGTCAACAATTTCTGTTCCTTCGTTATCGTATTTTGTGTCAGGAGCTGCTTTTTGAGACTTAGAGGTTGGACTGAAACAAACAATCAGATTGGTTGAATCAGCACTATTCCAATTTAACCATATCTTGTCTAGATCAATTGTGTTGGTTGAAAAAGACGGTTTAAGTTCTCCATCTCCAATTAAGCTATTAGAAATTGTTGAATCTCCTATACAGTCAGTAAATAAGGCTCCTGAACCTAATTGCAGAGGAAATGTTAATGCCGCTACTCCCTGACAATTAACATTTAAATTTGTAACATTTGTATCATTCCATGGAAAAGCACTATGAGTGGTGTAATATCTTACATTTGCTGTCTGAAACTCTACAACAATATTTTTTATCTTTGAATCATCTGCTTTTTTAAGTTGTTCAAAAGGATCAATTGTTGCAATAAGTGCTGCTGCTAAAATTCCGAGGATTCCGATAACAACTAAAAGCTCAATTAATGTAAAACCTCTGTTGTTTTTAAATAGGGCAGTTAGTTTTTTCATTTACATATCTAGTGTAGTCATATTTAAAATGTCTTGTCAAGACCCAAATCTGAAGCTAAATTTATTGAATTGTTGAAATTAAGCTGTAAATTGGCGTAATTACGGAAATAATTAAGAATCCAACACCAACACCTAAAACAACCATAATAAAAGGTTCCATTGCTGTTGTGAGTGTTTTTACAGTTTGGTTTACCTCTCGTTCGTAATATTCTGATGCTTTTAAAAGGTTTTCATCTACTTTTCCGGTTTGCTCTCCAACTTTTACAAGCTGCACTATCATTGCGGGAAAAAGCGAGTTTTTCTGCAGTGCTTCACCAACAGAAATTCCTTTTTCAACCTGTTTTGAAACATCTTTAACAGCATTTTTGTAATAGATGTTTCCCATTGTATCTCCTGTCTGAAGAAGGGCATCAACAACAAGAGTTCCTGTTCCAACTAAAAGTCCAAATGTTCTTGCAAATTCAGTCAAAATAGTTTGTCTTATTAAATGACCAAATATCGGTATTTTCAAGATTAAATTATCAATGATAAGTTGTCCTTGTTCTGTTTTTTTCCATCTTTGCAAGAAAATTAAAAGAAAAACAGAGGCAATAAGCATAATCGGCCAAAAAACTATTATAAAATTAGACATACCAACAATTATTTGCGTTGGAAGAGGAAGGGGAATATCTAAATTCTTATATAAAACAGAAAGCTGAGGAATTACAAAGATCATCATAACAAACACAACAACAATCATTAAAATAATTACAATAAGTGGATACATTAAGGCAGATTTAATTGTTGATCTAAGTTTTGCCTGCTTTTCTAAATTATCAGCAAGCCTTAGAAGAACTTTATCCAAAAGCCCTGAAGATTCTCCTGCTTTTACTAAAGACACATAAATTGGAGAAAAGACGTTAGGGAACTTAGCGAGAGCAGAAGATAAAGGTTTTCCTCCTTCAACATCTGTTATAAGACTACTGACAACTTCAATCATTGCCTTGTTTTGAATTTGATCTCTAAATATCTCAAGAGCTCTCATCAGAGTTAATCCTGACTCAAGCATTGACGAAAGTTGCCTTGTAAATAAAACTACATCATTTGCAGTAGCTCTATTAAATTTTGCAAGAAGCCCTGAAAGAGTATCAGAACTTACGACGTTTATTCTAATTATCATAAATTCTTTATTGCGAAGATATCCTGCTGCCTCATTTGCATCTTTTGCATCAATTAAACCTTGAATAATTTTTCCTTCTTTTGTTGCTGCTTTATATCTTAACCTCATTATTTATCCTAACAAGCGCATCAGTTCGCTTGGTCTAAGAGAGTAGCTTTTGGCAGTATCTAAGCTAATTGCACCTGATAAAACTAACGATGCCAAAGATGACTCAAGAGTAATCATTCCAGATTCTTGTGATGTTTGGATAACTGAATCTATTAAATGTGTTTTGCCTTCGCGAATATTACTTGCTACTGCTGAATTACCTAAGAGAATCTCAACAGCAGGAATTCTTCCCCCACTAATTTGTGGGAGAAGACGTTGAGAAATAATTCCCTTTAAAGATGAAGCCAACTGAGTTTTTATTTGCGCCTGCTGACCTGGAGGAAATGCGTCAATTACTCTATCAATTGTTTGGGCTGCAGAGTTTGTGTGAAGCGTAGAAAAAACTAAATGACCTGTCTCTGCAATTGTTATTGCAGCAGCAATTGTTTCAGGGTCTCTCATCTCTCCAACTAATAAAACATCTGGATCTTCTCTTAATGCAGATCTTAAGGCCATTGCCCAAGAATGAGTATCAATATTTATTTCTCTTTGTGAAACAATACTTTTACCAGTATGATAAATATATTCTATCGGATCTTCTATTGTTAAAATATGAGCTGCTCTTTTTAGGTTTATCTCATTAATAATTGCTGCAAGCGTTGTTGATTTTCCGTGTCCCGTAGGCCCTGTTACTAAAACAAAACCTTGTCTTAAATTTGCAAAGGTATGACATATTTTCGGAAGTTTTAAATCTTCTACGGTTCTAATTTTAGGTTCTAAGAATCTAAAAGCAGCACTTAAGTATCCTCTCTGATAATACGCATTTATTCTAAATCTACCAAGATCTCCATAAGCACCACCTCCAAAGCCAAGTGAAAAATCTATCTCTTTATTATTTTGTAAAAGTTCTTTTTGATCAGGCTTTAATATAGAAGAAAGCATTTCTTCAATATTTTGCGAAGAAACCTGTCCATAACTATTCAAATAGTTAAGAATGCCATCAATTCTTATTGCAGGAGGAAGTCCTACGAGTAAATGTAAATCTGATGCTTTGTTTTTAATTGTTACGTCTAAAAGTTCTTGTACATTCATAATTAACTACTCTTGGGCAACTCTAATAACTTCTTCTATTGTTGTTAAGCCCTGAAGCGCTTTTAAATAACCATCTTGCTTCATTGTTATCATTCCTTCCGCAATACCTTGTTTTTCAATTGAATTACTATCAGCGTTTTGTAAAACTAAAGCTGCAATTTTATCAGAGACGGGAAGTGTCTCAAAGATTCCAACTCTTCCAATATAACCTGTGCTTCCACACTCATTACAACCTTTCCCTTTATATAATTTTAGCGGTTCTTTATTTTGAATTAAGTTTCCTATTACTTTTTTCATTTCTTCCAATATTTGTGGTTGGGGATTATAAGAAATTTTACAATGCTCACAGATTTTTCTAACAATTCTTTGAGCAAGAATTGCAGTCATGGTTGAGGCAAGCAAGAAAGTTTCAGCACCTAAATCAATAAGACGAGGAAGCGCACCTGCAGCGCTTGAAGTATGAAGTGTTGAAAATACTAAGTGCCCCGTTAATGCAGCCTGAATTGCAAGATCTGTAGTTTCTTCATCCCTGATTTCTCCGACCAAAATAATGTTTGGGTCTTGTCTTAAAAAAGATCTTAATCCAGTTGCAAAAGTAAGTCCTACCGCTGGATTAATTTGTACCTGATTAATCCCGGGAATTTGATACTCAACCGGATCTTCAAGCGTCATAAGGTTTACTCTGGTTGTATTTAATTTTGTCAAAACAGAATACAAAGTTGTTGTTTTTCCAGATCCTGTTGGACCACAAACTATTATTATTCCGTGCGGTCTTAAAATCGATGTTTCTAAATTCTTTAAAGTATTTCCAGTAAGACCTAACTCATTTAAGGAAGGGAGACCACCTGATTTTCTTAAAAGTCTCATTACAATCTTTTCTCCGAAAACCGTTGGGAGAACTGAGATACGAAGATCAACTTCCTTATTATCAACTTTAAAATTAAACCTTCCATCTTGAGGCGACCTGTGCTCATCTATTTTCATTTCCGATAAAATTTTAATCCTTGAGATAACCGCATCTTGAACACTTTTAGGAAGGCTTAATCTATCATATAAAATTCCGTCAATTCTATACCTTACTCTAACTCTATCTTCTTGAGGCTCAATATGAACATCTGAGGCTCTACTGGTTACAGCATATTCAAGAATAGTTGAAACAATTTTTGCAATTGGAGCTTCTTTTATTAATCTTCCTATCTCAACACTATCTATAGTGCGAATCTTATCAAAATCCTCTGTTTCTTTTAGTGCTTCACCAACCTGACCAACGATTTCCTGTCTGTATTGAAGCTGTATTGCCTTGATAACATCAGCAGGAGATGCAGCAAAAGCTTTAATGCCAAGCCCTGTCTTTTGCTGAACAAAAGAAATTGCTTCAAGATCAACAGGGTTACTCATTGCAACCGAAATAGTTTTACTTTTTTCATCGTATGCAAAAGGAATTAGCTGAAATCTCTCAACAACTGCTCTCGGCACAAAACCTAAAGCTTGTGGCGAAAACGAAGTATTTTCAAGAGAAATAAAAGGAATTCCCATTTGCAGTGCTTTTGCTTCAGCAAGCTGTTCTTCTTTGATAATATTCATCTGTTCTAGAATTCTTACGTCACTTACAGCTTGACTTGCACTTTTAACTTTTACATCCCTATATTGCTCAGGAGTAATTAAATGTTGATTTAAAAGGATATCAGAAACTGACTGATTTTCTTTTGGTTGTTGTGTATTATTGGGCATTACCTATAATAGTACGGGTAAATAAGCTAAATTGTCAACAAGCATAGCCTTAAAAATACACTCTTTGTGCTATACTTTAGACCAACTTAGTTTGTTTTATTTTTAAACTTATGCAATCAATTTTAATTTCTTCAAAAAACAATAAAAATGCTCTAGACTATGTAGAAAAAATCTGTCTTAAGGAAAAAATAGGGAAGCTTGATATCATAATTATTGAAAGCGAAAAAAAAGTTGGAATTGGAGATATTAGAAAGCTTCAGGAAAAAATTCTTTTAAAACCGTTTAAGAGTAAACAAAAAATAGCAGTGCTTAACGCAGAGAAGGGAATTACGATTGAAGCTCAAAACGCTCTTTTAAAACTTCTTGAAGAACCACCCGCAAACACTATTATAGTACTTATTGTTCCTAATAAAGAAGTTGTACTTGCGACAATTCTATCAAGATGCACGCTTGTTGAATTAAATAATCAAGCTTCATATACAAAGGAAGAGCAATATGAATACGAAAAAGAATTTAATAAATTTATAAAGCTTTCTTTGGGTGAGCGATTAAAGCTTGCCGAAACTCTTGCAAAAGATAAAGAGCAAGCATTAGTTTTTCTTGAAAAAATAATCTTAGGAGCAAGAGAAAAAATGCTTAAAGATAGTAATTTTACCAATCGAGAAGTCATCAAGATATTTCAAAAAAGACATATTGAACTTAAAAACAGCAACACCAATCTTCGTCTTGGTCTTGAAAGCCTTTTTATTTCAATCTAGAAAATTCCTGTAATAATTTTGAAATGTCAAGTCTTTAAAAATAGTTGCTTATCTGTTAATATAGATAAGTTATGGCCTTAAATAAAGCTAAAATAGATAAAAACCCTTCGGAATATTCCGCAGAGCAAATTCAAGTTTTAGAAGGACTCGAACCAGTTAGAAAAAGACCTGGAATGTATATAGGCTCTACTGATATTTTTGGACTTCATGAATCCTTAAGAGAAGTTATTGATAATGCAGTAGACGAAGCCTTAGCAGGTTTTGCAAAAAATGTTTGGGTATTTTTAAACAAGGATGGAAGCTCAACTGTTGTTGACGACGGAAGAGGAATTCCGGTTGACATTATGCCTCAGTATAAAAAATCGGCTCTTGAGATTGTCATGACCAAATTGCATGCAGGGGGAAAATTTGGAGGCTCTGCATACAAAATCTCAGGAGGACTACACGGAGTAGGATCCTCTGTAGTTAACGCTCTTTCCGAATGGACCTGGGTAGAGGTAAAAAGAGATGGAAAAATTTATAGACAGGAATATCAGAGAGGAATTACCAAAACCAAACTCAAAGTAGTAGAAAAACCGGAAAGAACTGACATTCCAAATAAAACCGGAACTACAGTTAGCTTTTTTCCTGATCGAAAAATATTTCCTGATATAATTTTTAATTTTGACATAGTTAAAAAAGCAATTAGGGAAAGAGCATACCTTGTTCCAAATCTTTATTTTCACTTAATAGACAAAAGAGAAGGACAAGAAAATGAAATTAATTACTACTTTGAAGGTGGAATTGTCTCTTTAGTTGAAAAGTTAAACGAAAACAAAGGACCACTTCATGAAGCAATTTCTATAAAAAAAATGCAAAAGGATGTTGAAATAGAGGTAGCATTGCAATACAACAATGTTTATTCTGAAAATGTAGAAAGCTATGTAAATGTAATCAATACTGTAAACGGAGGAACCCATTTAACCGGGTTTAGAATGGCATTAACTCGTGCAATCAATGATTATGGTAAAAAAATCGGCTCTTTTAAAAATGATGAAGATTCAGTTGTTGGAGACGATACAAAAGAAGGGCTTACTGCAGTTGTTTTTGTAAAAATGCCACAAGACAGAATTCAGTTTGAGGGACAAACCAAAGGAAAACTAGGAAATTCTGAAATTCAGCCAATTGTCCAGTCAGTTGTAAAAGATGGATTAAGCACCTATTTTGAAGAAAATCCACAAACAGGAAGAAAAATTTTGGAAAAAGTATATTTGGCGGCAAGAGCAAGAATTGCTGCAAAGGCAGCAAAAGAGGCAATTTTGAGAAAAGGCGCTTTGGAAGGATCCTCACTTCCTGGAAAACTTGCAGATTGCCAGGAAAAAGATCCATCTGTTTCAGAACTTTA
>JAZDGF010000016.1:0-5429 GCA_043807135.1 Candidatus Levyibacteriota bacterium
AGAATCCAGTATATTTATCTAAAAACAAGAAGTTCGACTCCCAGACGGTGTGAAGCTAGAAATATAAGATATTGGGAATTATTTCGAACTGATTTTAGCTTCAATTTTGGGGTATTTTACCAAAGCAAAAATTTGTGAGCCGTGCAGGATTCGAACCTGCGGCCAAGAGCTTAAAAGGCTCCTGCTCTACCGCTGAGCTAACGGCCCATGCTTTTTCATAACTTAGCTGCATTATTATATCAATTGTAGCTATAACTTGACAAGGGTAAGCAGTTAAATATAAACTTAAATAAATTTGCACTCTGCAAATAGAAGGAGGTGATTATATGACAAATGTAGGCGATACACTAACAACCTCCCTGAATAACGCTCTTATAGGCGTTGTTAATTTTATTCCAACTTTTATTGCTGGCTTAATAATTCTTCTTATTGGTATTATCATTGCATCTATTTTAAAGCAGGTTGTAGTAGGTGTTTTAAA
This sequence comes from Candidatus Levyibacteriota bacterium, assembly GCA_043807135.1. GTDB lineage: Bacteria > Patescibacteriota > Microgenomatia > Levybacterales > UBA12049. Next base: position 482 of record JAZDGF010000016.1, read on the forward strand.
AGCTCTTAAAATAGATACTTTTTTGAGAAAGTATGGTGTACCTGAATTAAAGGAAGAATTTAATTGGACGAACATCTTAGGAGAATTAGTTAGGTGGTTCATAATTGTTGTTTTCTTAATCCCAACAGCAGATGTTTGGGGATTACCAAGAATTACAACTATTCTTAATGAGTTCCTAGTATATATTCCTAATGTGTTTGTTGCTGCAGTAGTTGCTTTAATTGGTTTTGTATTTGCAAGACTTGCACATGACGTCATTTTAGTCTCTGCTAAAAACATTGACCCAAAAACTGCGTCAACTATTGCAACTGTTGCCAAGTGGGCAATAAGCATTTTTGTAATTTTAATTGTGCTTTCACAGCTTGGTGTTGCAGCAGATCTAATAAGAATACTCTTTACGGGTTTAGTTGCAATGCTTGCTATTGCAGGAGGAATTGCATTTGGTCTTGGCGGACAAAATGCTGCTAAAGAAACTATAGAAAATGTTAAGAAAAAGCTGAAGCAATAAAATTGCCATAAGTGCTTTTTTTAGGTATAATTGAAGGTGGCGTATCGAAAGGTACGCCTCCTTATTAGGAGTAGATGCCCCGTTCGTCTAGCGGCCTAGGACGCCTGGTTTTCATCCAGGTAATCAGGGGTTCGAATCCCCTACGGGGTACACGATTAGGTTGATAAATCAATCTAAATTATTTATTTACAGTATTCAAGAAAAGCAGAGCTATCTGTGCCAGTTGAGCAGAAATCAGGATTATCAATTACGCTTGAAGCTATAGCAAACTTCCAATCATTTCCAGCCTTTGTCATTAGTATTCTCATATCACCAATTCTAACCAATCCATAAATATCTCTTTGATCTTCTATTGATGGATTTAAGCATTTGTTTATATCTTTATAAATATAAGTTTCACATGCATTAGTTGCAGCTATTAAAAGCGGTTTATTATCCGAATTTACCGTTGTTGGTTGAGTTATTTGGGTAGATGGACCTACTTCTTGTGTGGGCTTAGTAGTTTGTGTGGGTTGGATAGTTTGCGTAGGCGTTGCTGTCGGATTTGCAACAATGGAAGTATTTTTTTTATTTACTCCCATATAGTAATAAGTTGTTCCAGATGAAGCACCAATCAAAACAAGAGCGAATATGATTAGAAATAACTTTGAAGAAAAGAAAGATTTTTTTTCTGGAGCGTTTTGAACAGGAGTTATTGTTGGTTGCTCTGCAATACTATTAATAGGATTTTGATTTTCCATAATTCAAGTATTTCAGATAGTAAATAATTAGTCAATTCCACTCCCTAATGGTAATTAAGCTGTAAAGCAGGAACAAGGCTAGGCTTAAGTATACTTTTCCAGGATTTAAATGAAGCTAAAAGCTGGTTCCAATTCTGAAACATTTGGGGTACACGATTAGGTTGTTAAATCAAGCTAAATGAACTATATATTGTTGATCTTCTAGAAAAAGAGGCTAAAGACAAGAATATGTGGGATGCTCCTGTCTCCTTGACTTGCAATGATTCATTCCATTAAAATTAAAACATGGCAGAGCCAGGACAATCAGAACAGCAAAAAGCCCCAAGCGAAAACCCCTGCATTCCAGTCACAAAAAAAGCGGTTGATAATGCCTTAACAAGTATAGCCAAAGATGCAAATAGGGCAATGGACAATGAAGAAACTGTAATGAAAACAGAAAATCCAATGTTGTATTTGGGTTTCCGAAACTTTATGAATCTCTATAAACAAATAGACCAAAATAATGCAATGGAAGGGGCAACTTATACATATAGGATTTTAAGAGAACAAGCAAGTATTTCAGTGAAAAGTGTTCCAAAAGTGACAAGTGATATATGGAAAACTTTTTTACGAGATATGATTGAAAGACTTGAAAAAGGTTCAAGCGTTGGAGAGGCTAGTGAGACATACAATGAAAAGATTAAAGAAATAACCGAACAAGACCATGAATTTGGTCAAGCCTTAAGAGAATTGACTAAATATAGAGCTGGAAAAAACCATTTTAATTTTGGTGCATTATGCGTCTACATGCCAATTAAGCATGCACAGGAAGCAGAAGCAATGAATCAACACTTACAAAAATAATAGAGAATCTTCTTTGAGTATTCATTTGACAACTCCTTAAAAATTCCTTTAAATTTAAGTTGCAAAAGCATACTTCCCTACTCCTTAAAAAGTTCCTATATAGTCAACTTAAGCCACAAGAATAATCTGGAATACCATAAATGAAGCTAGAAGTAAGAATTGAGGTCCGAAGCTCGTCCACTAGTGGGTACATTAATAGATTTTTTCCTGAAATATTCTCTTTTTGAAGCTGATTTTGGGGACCGAACAATCTATTTTCTTAAAAACAGGGAACAAGTTGCTTGTTCCAAGAAGATGGTCTTACTTCACTTACACTTCCGTCAGTATTTACATAAGCTTTTCTAACTCTAGGCACTCCAGCACCCGACTTTTGTAATTCGGTAAATGCTGCTCTTGCAACTTGGTCTTTAGTTACTTGAGGTATTGCTAATTCTTGTTTTGAATAAACCGAGCTTAACATTACGACCAATTTTTCAAGTAACGATCCCACATCTGTTCCAATAATTTCTGGAGCTACCAGATCTACATATACTGTTCCCTCATTTTCTGCAAAATGTTGCATTTGTTCTGTAAAATATTTCTTGCTTACAGCAATGTCTTGATAAAAATAAGGCCCAGGATAGTTTTCAGGATGGTCTAGATCATAAATATCCGAAATACTACTGGATAAAGTCATAATTCTGCTGCTATTGTTAATATGACCGAAACAGTTTAGAAAATTCACTACACTAATCGGTCCTTCAAAATTAACCTTATTTGCAAGATTACCAGATACTCTTTCGTCCATAGTTTTTTTAATTCTGGTAGTTGCCATATCTACATCTTCTCTTAATATTTCTTCTCCCTTTTTATACTTTTTCTTAATAGGATTAATTTCCAAAGCAAGTAGCTTTATTACATCTTGTATTCCACCTGCAGCAAGAGGAAAATAATGCAATGTTTCACCTTCGGACAAATCTAGATCTAAATAAGCTCTTTCTATTTGGTCCTTGTCAGTAATGTCTGCTAAGAAAGGTCTAATATTTGCTTCTCCTGCTCCACTTAAGATTTGATCTCTAACTTCTTCATAATGTTTTTGATGAGTAGTACCAATTATTACAGGGTATCCTTGAAGAGCAAACTGTTCAGCAATTTTAGCTCCAGTACCTTTACCAGCTCCAAGAATTAGAATTGGATGTTTTGGTAAAGGTTCATTTTCGGCTATGATACTAATTTCTGTTCCTCTACGAACTTGCGGTATTTCTCCAAGCATAATTAATTTTTATATATAGCACTAATAAATTATAAGTCAAGAATATCTTAATCTAACAGGGCATTTGCAACAACCTCATAAGGTGTCTTAGAATCAATTCCAAGGTGAAGTCTTTTATGGTTGTATTCATGCATCCAGTTTCTAAACAATTCTCTTAGTTCACCGTAATGTTTAGGTCTTCTTTCTAATCTAAAGAGAAATTCCTCCTCTGTTATAAACGTTCCATTTAGAAAATAAATGAAATTATTAATGTAATAATTATAATAGATTCCAAGCATTAATATTAGTTAACCTAAAAAGCAGAAGAATAATCAGGAATACCATAAATGAAGCTGGAAGTAAGTATTGAGGTACGAATCTCGTCCACTAGTGGGTACATATAGTTTAGTGCGTCATAACGGGCTAATTTTGTATATGCTATAATGAAAAGTGTTCAGCAATTATTAAGATATGGATTTATTTTATCCTCTCCAATTGCTTTCAGAATGGGTAACTTTTGATTTATTAAATCTTGGCAAAAATACTCTTTTAGGAACTGCTGTAGATTTTTTTATTTATGACAGCATTAAAATACTTATTCTTCTTTGTGTAATTATCTATATTGTAACTTTCATTCAATCATATCTATCTCCAGAAAAAATGAGAAAGTTTCTTACTAAAAAGTTTTCAATCTTAGGAAATATTTTAGCCGCACTTTTTGGTATTACTACACCCTTTTGTTCCTGCTCCGCAATTCCTCTATTTATGGGTCTTGTAAAAAGCGGTGTACCTCTTGGAGTTACTTTTTCCTATCTAATCTCAGCACCTATGGTTAATGAAGTTGCAATAGTACTACTTTTCGGACTATTTGGAATTAAGGTTGCTGCTTTATACGTTTTTTCTGGAGTAGTTATTGCAATAATTGTCGGTTATATATTGGGGAAAATGAAGTTGGAGCACTTAGTTGAAGATTATGTTTGGGAAGAAAAAATAAAACAAAATACTGAGATGCATAAGCTTTCATTAAATGGAAGATTAAACGAGTCCTATCTTGACACAAAAAAATTAGTAAGAAAGATATTTCCGTATCTTTTGCTTGGAATTGGCGTAGGTGCTTTTATACACGGATATGCACCTGAAAAACTACTTAGTCAAATAGCAGGAAGAAATAATTTATTTGCAGTGCCTATAGCTGTTTTAATTGGAGTTCCTTTGTATTCTAATGCTGCTGGAACAATGCCCATAGTTAAGTCTTTGATTGAAAAAGGACTTCCATTAGGAACATCATTGTCTTTTATGATGGCAGTTACCGCTCTATCCTTGCCAGAAATGATTATTTTAAGGAAAGTATTAAAACCAAAACTACTTGCACTTTACATTGCTATTTTGGCTATTGGAATAATGTTCACTGGTTATTTATTCAATGCCGTTTTATAAAGGTACCTCTATAATTTCCACTCCCTAATGGTAATTAAGTTGTAAAGAAACATATTGTTTTAATGCGTAATAAATAGCCTCATACTCCTTGAATAGGTGTTTGATGTCTCTAATATAAGGGGTACAAAACAAAACAACAATTTGACTAATATTAGAATTTATTGTATTCTTCCGCTAAGTAAATATGAC
>JAZDGF010000017.1:0-9966 GCA_043807135.1 Candidatus Levyibacteriota bacterium
TGGTGCGGACGAGAGGACTCGAACCTCCACGCTTTTTACGGCACAGCCACCTCAAGGCTGCGTGTATACCAGTTTCACCACGTCCGCGTGTTTAGCATTATATCATCTTTTGTGCCCAGGGGGAGAGTCGAACTCCCACATCGTTGCCGATACAGCGTCCTGAACGCTGCGCGTCTGCCATTCCGCCACCTGGGCAATGCATGCTTAATTTTATCAATGATGGAAAAAATTAACAAGCAAGCCAGTAATATTTAACATATCCCTTCTGCTTATAGTCTTGTTATCTAAGTTGTATTTATTTACTCATGGGGTTAAGATAAAGATATAAAAAATGAAAATAACAAGTAGTGTTTTTGAAAACAATAACAAAATTCCAAGTAAATATACATGTGATGGAGAAAATATAAATCCTCCACTTAATTTTATTGATGTTCCAAAAAATACAAAATCATTAGTTTTGCTAATGGATGATCCTGATGCTCCAATGGGAACTTTTGTGCATTGGGTAGTTTTTAATATTAATTCTGAAGAAAAACAAATTAATGAAGATTTTGTTCCAAGCGGATCTATTCAAGGTAAAAATACTGTAGGGAATGATAAGTATATTGGACCTTGTCCCCCATCAGGTACTCATAGATATTTTTTTAAACTTTATGCTTTAAGTAGTGATTTAGATTTAGATAAAAATGCAGGCAAAGAACAAGTTGAAGAGGCAATGAAGAATAATATAATAGAGAAATCTGAGTTAATAGGTCTTTACAAAAAGATTTAACTCTTCTTTTTTATATATTCCTTCTCCAGTCTTTTGAGAGCTAAAATATAGGCAGCTTCTCTTAGGGTAACATCATGTTCTTTCTGAGTTTTAAAAACTGCTTCAGTTGCTTTTTCCATCTTATCCTTTAATTTTTTAAATACATCTTTTTTTGTCCATTTTTCTTGATGTAGATTTTGATACCATTCAAAATAACTGACTGCAACTCCACCTGAATTAGATAATATATCAGGAATAACAAGTACTCCATTTTTATTTAAAGCTTTGTCTGCAAAAAGCGTTGTAGGTCCATTTGCCATTTCAACAACAATTTTTGCACGAATTTTATGGGCATTATCTTTAGTAATTACATTTTCAAGGGCTGCAGGAATTAAAATATCAACTGGTAAATCTAATGCTTCCTGAGGACTAATGTCTTTTCCTCCCATTTGTTGTTTGTGACGAAGATCACATACTGATCCAACACAATAACATTCAGCAATAAAACCTTTTTCTTCTTTACAAAGTTCTACTTGTTCAATGTCCGGAACTCCCTCTGGAACATAAATGCTCCCTTTAGAATCAGTTAATGCAACGATTTTAAATCCTTCTTGTTGTAAAAATTTTGCAATGTATCTTCCAACATTTCCAAATCCTTGAACAGCTACAGTCATTCCTTTTGGGGATTTCTTCATTTTAGCAAGCACAGCTAGTAGAACATATACTCCACCTAATCCAGTAGCTTCCTTTCTCCCTTCAGATCCTCCCATTTCAACTGGTTTTCCTGTTACAATTGCTGGAGTATATTTTTTTGCAAGCTTGCTGTACTCATCTTCAAACCAGCCCATTATTCTTGGATTTGTATTAACGTCTGGTGCTGGTACATCTTTTTTTGGACCAATATTTTTATATAGCTTTTTAACAAAAACTCTTGTTAATTCTTCTAGTTCTTTCTCCGAAAGTTTTTTTGGATCAACAATTATTCCTCCTTTTCCTCCTCCGAATGGCACGTCTACAACTGCATTCTTCATCGTCATCCAAAAAGAAAGAGCTTTAATTTCATCAAGATCAACTAGTTGATGATACCGAATCCCTCCTTTATATGGCCCCATTAAATTATTGTGTTGCACCCGATATCCTTTAAAAGAATTAGTTTTTCCATTATCCATTTTTATTGAGAGATTTGTTTGTATAATTTTATCTGGTTTAGAAAGTTTTTTAAGAAGATTTTTATCGAGGTTTATTTTTCCAGCACTTTCTTTTAATTGACTGATTGCTCTTTCCCAGGGATTATTGTTTAGCATAGAATATAAATTATAGAAGATTATTTAAAGAATGTTAAGATGCAAAATAATTCTATTGACAAAGCAACTATTTTATAGTTTAATGTTGTCTTGTTGATTGCCAAGATGCAATTTTTTGTTTTATGACAGGACCAGATAAGGTAGAAAAAAGAGGGTCTGAAGGATCAAAAACCACCTATAAACCTTTAAGCGATCATACTCCTTATGACTTAAGAGAGATTACAGGGGGAGTTCTTATACAAGGACCAACGGATAAAAGATGGGAAATACGAGGAAGAGACGCTGCGTTTTTTGTAGACATGGGTATTAGTGAAGAGGGTAAGATTAAAACGCTTTGTTTTGAATTACCTCTTGGAAGAATTAATGTGCAGGATGCTGATTTGGTTGCAGTGGGAAGTGTTAACCAAGATGTGTTACAGTTTGTTCATCCTGCAACAAAAAAGCTTGGTCGTCATAATGAACCGTACTTACAATGGAACGTGGAAACGTTTTATATTGGTGACTTACGTAATACAAAAGTAGATAGAACAGTATCGTATGAAAGTGAAAATTCTCCTTTTTTGTCCCCGGAAGGGAGGGCAGCTGCTAATTTAGGAGAACAAGTTAAAATACGAGAATCAAGTCAAGTATTTCCAAAAACATTAGAAGCAGTCCATTCAGAATTAATAGAATATCATAAAGAAAAGATAAGACAACAGGACTCAGCTAAAAGTACACCTTTGCGGAATGGTGTAGAGATCGATAAACAACAGGCAAGTGAAATACGTTTAGAGTTGGGTGAAGCAGGACTAGCAGGTTTATTTGACGGTGATGATCCTGTAGGGTTTTGGGAAAGAGCTCCAATTTTTGCATTTATCAATTTTGAGGACTTTGATTCTAGATATGGTGAGTCAAGAACGATTGAGTTAGGATTTGTTTACAATGGTGATGGTGAAAGTGGTGTTAATACCTATGTAGGGATAGAGTTGAATTTGGATATAAAACCCGGTATTGTTGAAACTTATTCCGCAAAAGATGTTCCAAATCACAAGCCAGAAAGAAATTACAGTGGTAAGGAAAGACAACTTAGTCCTGAACAACTGCAAGTTATCAATAGTCTTTTACATACATACTCACCTCTCCCAGCCTAATGCTTTTTTTACACTTTTTTTAAAAGATGGAAACTATTCTAGTTATTACTCTTCTCTTTCAACAGTAATTGAACACTCAGTAACTAATGCTGCAATTGCGCCAACTGCTGCAAGAACTGGTACGAGTGCTGCGCCAATGACACCAAAGGTTAACGGAAACTGAATTAATTCTTTTCCTTTTTTATCTTTTATAATAATTCTTCTAACATTTCCTTCTTTAATTAATTCTTTTACTTTATCTACAACTTTTCCGCCTTCAATCTTAAATGTTTCTGATTTTGTTTTTTTGGATTTAGTTTGATTTGTTTTTGTCTTAACCATTATCCTCCTTTCTTAATAAATTATACTACATGTGTTCAATTACATACTTTAAAAATAAGGGAAAATGTGATATAATTGCCTCTGCATTGGTAAAAATATCTTCAAAAAAACCATCCAATAAATGTTTTAGCTGTAAGAGCGCTCTTATTCTTGTAAAAGCGTGGATTGAAACAAATGGGGGCGGAAAGTTTCCTCAAAAAATTTCTATTTATCGCTGTTCAAATGATACTTGTCAAAAAGCAAAAGATAAAGAAGAAGAAAAAAGAAAACTAGCGGTGAAAGATAAAGAAAAAAGGATGAGAGAAAATGTTGAAAAAAAAGCAAAACTAAAAAAAGAAAAGTTGCAGCTAGCAAGAGCAAAAGAAAATTCCTCAAAAAAATAATTTATACTTGCTTTCCACTTATTGACAGAGGAGTTTTAAAATAGAGATAATGTTATTATGATACGAATTCGCAATGTAACAGATAAATTAACCCGCAAATTTCTAAAACTTTCTAAACTAAAAAAAATTCTCTTTGTTGTAGTAATTGTTGTAATAATTGCTGCTATTAATAATTACATTGCAAGCTCTAAGAAAAACGGATTTTTGCTTGAAAAAGTAAAGATTGCCTCAGTTACTGAAATGGTTTCAGAATCTGGCAATATTGAGACTGTAGGAAAAACTGATATTTACTCATCTTCTACAGGTATGGTTGAGAACATTACAATAAAAAACGCTGACTATGTAAAAAAAGGACAAGAACTTTTTAAAGTAGAGAGCACAGCAACAGTTCAAGAGCAGCAAGCTGCATATTCAAATTACTTAACAGCAAAAAAAGCATTAGACGCAGCTCTTTCTTCAGCATACAGTCTTAGATCTGGTATGTATACAGAATGGAAAACCTTTAGAGATCTTGCAACTAGCTCAAATTATGAAACAAGTGACGGAATAGCAAGAAAAGATGAAAGACTTGCTGCTGAGTTTCAATCTTCTCAAGATGATTGGCTTGCCGCAGAAGCAATATATAAAGATCAGCAAACAGCAATTGCTCAAGGACAAGCCTATGTTAATTCTACCTGGCTTTTGTATCAAGCAACACAAAATGCAAGTATTCTTGCTCAAGTAGACGGAATTGTTTCAAATTTATCTGTTAGTGATGGAGATTATGTTCAAGCATCAGCGGCAATTAATGCTTTGGGAATTGCAACAACATTAAAACCCATTTTATCAATTTCGGATTTTTCAAAATATACCATAGTTGTTTCCCTTAGCGAAACAGATGCCGTTAAAGTTGAAGAGGGTCAAAAAGTAGAAATTGAAGCAGATGCAATTAGAGGTACAAAATATAAAGGAATAGTTACAAGAGTGGATGATATTGGAACAATTACTAATGGTATTGTTAAATATTTTGCCTATGTTGAAATTCAAAATCCTGATGATAAATTAAAGTTTGGAATGACGGTTGATGTAGATATTACAACAAATATTGTTGAAAACGCACTTACAGTTTCTAATTCGGCGATAAAACCATATAAAGGAGGCAAGGCAGTAAGAGTTGTAAACCCAAAAACTAATGAAGCGGATTTTATTCCGGTTGAGATAGGAATTAAAGGAGAAAAAGAGACAGAAATTTTAAGCGGAGTAACTGAGGGACAAAAAGTTATAACATCACTTACAAACGAACAAGTAAAAACAAAAGGAATGTTCGGTTTTTAAACTAATGGCGAATAATGCTCCAACACTTATTGAGTTAAAAGATGTAACTAAACGCTATCCTCTTGAAAGCGGTGAATATTATCAAGCGTTAAATGATATAACATTGACTGTTAAAAAGGGAGAGTTTGTTTCTGTTATGGGTCCGTCAGGTTCAGGAAAGTCTACATTAATGCACGTACTTGGTGCGCTTGACGTTGTAACAAGTGGTAAGTATTTTTTTATGGGAAAAGATATAAGTACGTATTCAAATGATCAGCTTGCAGAAATTAGAAATAAAGAAATTGGTTTCGTGTTTCAAACTTTTAATCTTTTACCAAGAACCACAGTGTATAAAAATGTAGAGCGTCCCATGTTTTATGCAAAAATCGGTGCTTTAGAAAGAAAAAAAAGAACAATGGAAGTACTTGAGTCAGTAGGAATTGCAGAAAAGGCAGGAAATTTGTCAAACCGGATATCCGGAGGGCAAATTCAAAGAGTAGCAATAGCAAGAGCTTTAATTATGAACCCATCAATAATACTTGCTGATGAGCCGACTGGAAATCTTGATTCTAAAACCTCAAGTGAAATTATAAAAGTACTTCAAAAGCTAAATGATGCAGGACATACAATAATTGTAATTACTCATGAAGAATCAATTGCACAATGCTCAAGAAGAAAAATAAAAATGATGGACGGCAAAATTACATCAGATACGATATTTAAAAAGTAATATGGAATATAAAGAGTTACTACTTACATCAATACAAGCATTAAGGGCAAATATCTTACGAACGCTTTTAACAATGCTTGGGATAATTATTGGTATTTCTTCAGTGATTTTAATTGTTTCAATTGGTCAAGGTGCAGTGTCATTTGTAACCAATGAGCTTTCATCCTTTGGTACAAATATTTTCTCAATTAACCCTGGAGGAGATATCATAAGTGCTACTGCAGGTGGATCAAATACCATAACTCTTGAAGACGTTGATGCTATAAAAAACGATAAATCACTTGCAAATATTGACAAGGTGGCTGTTGTTAGCCAAGGAACTGTAAAGATATCAGCAAATGAGATAGAAAAATCTTTTCTCGCCCAAGGCGTAACTAATGAAATGTTTGAAGTATTAAATCCTAATATTGTTTACGGAGAATTTATTTCAGAAGATAATGTTTTAGGATCTGAAAAGGTCGTTGTAATGGGAGTTGATGCTGTTGAAGAATTTTTTGGAGAAGGTGCTGATCCAACAGGAGAAAAAATAAAAATAAATAATATTCCTTTTAGAATTATTGGGGTAGTAGAGACTACTAGTGTTCTTTTTGGGGGATTTTTAAATAAAATGATTTTTATACCAATAAATGTAATGTTTGATCAAATTTTAGGAGAAGAATATGTTCAAGAAATAGACATAAGTGTTAAAAATGTAGACACTATAAATCAAACAATAGCTGATGTTGAGGTGATACTTCGTGATAGACATAACCTAAAAGAAGATGAAGATAATGATTTTATTACTCAAAGCTTTCAGGATCTTCTTTCCTCAACAGAAACAATTACAAATCTTTTAACTTTAATGGTTGCAGCAATTTCTGCTATTTCGCTAGTTGTAGGTGGAGTTGGAGTCATGAACATTATGTTTGTCTCAGTAACTGAGAGAACAAAAGAAATAGGTTTGCTAAAAGCAATAGGAGCAAAAGAGAGAGACATTTTAATTCAGTTTTTAATCGAAGCAATTGTAATGACTTCTGTAGGTGGATTAATTGGAATACTTTTAGGTGTTTTAGGTTCATTTTTGATTTCTCTTGCAGTAGGAATACCATTTGTAATAAGTCCTCTTGCAATAATTATCGCAGTAGGCGTATCGATGTGCGTTGGAATTATATTTGGAATTTATCCCGCAAAAAAAGCTGCAAGCCTTTCCCCTATTGACGCGTTAAGATATGAATAAGACTATAAAAGAATAAGCAAGTATTATATAATTAACTTATGCAAAATGACGAGTATATAAAAACTTTTGAAATTGAGGGTTTGCTTGAAATAAATAGGCCTACCTTTCCAGACGATAGAGGGTTTTTTAAAGAAACAGTTAGAATTTCCCATTTAAATAAGCTTATTAATAAGGAATTTAAGATTGTTCAGGTAAATCATGCAAGATCATTTAAAAATGCTCTTAGAGGGATTCATATTGCCCCATGGAATAAACTCATTTATGTTACAAGAGGAACAGTGCAAGCAGTTATTGTTGACTTAAGAAAAGATTCTAAAACCTTTGGTAAGTATCAGTCCTTTATTATTGGAGAAGATAATAAGGCAAGTATTTTTGTTCCAAAGGGATGTGGAAATGCGTATCTAGTATTAAGTAGTGATGCAGATTATACATATTTAACTGATCAGGAATGGGCAGAAAACATGGAGCATGGGATTGCCTGGAATGATCCTGATTTAAACATCGACTGGAAGCTAGATGGAGAACCTGTGCTTTCTGATAAAGATAAAGATAATGCTTCTTTTAAATCACTGCTAAAGTAGGTAAAAGTAAAATATGTTACCTCTTCTTAGACAATTTATAATAACTTGTTTTTGTGCTTCCGTATTTTTTCAAAAGTCCTTTTTTAACAAGCGAAGCGAGTAGTGCGTGCGCCTGTTGCCTGGTAACAGAAAGTGCAGATTGAATATCTGATGTTTTTATTGCTTTTTTATCAATTACAATACTTAGAGCATCTTCTTCTCTTGTAGTAACTAAAACTCTTTTTTCACCTGTTATTTCATCAAAATTACTTTTCTTATACTCATTAATTCTTGATATTGCTGCTTGAAGTGAATGAACAAATCCTTCTAAGAAATACTCAAGCCATTTTGTTTCATCTCCCTTGTCAGCAGTGTGCAAAGTATCAGAATACATTTCTCTGTCAATATCATAATAATCATCTAAGATAAAGAACTTAACTACTTCGTACTGTTTTAAAAGTAAATAATATGTAGTAAGAATTCTTGCAAGTCTTCCGTTCCCGTCAAAGAAAGGATGAATATATGCAAACTGATGATGGAATATTCCTGCTTTTACTAAGGGATGCATGTCATCATTTTTTATAAGCCATGCAACTGTTTCAAACAATGCAGTCTCAATCTCTTTTTCAGTATGATGTGGAGGATTGTGTTTTACCACAATTTCATGTTTTGTTCTGTGTCCTACAAATACTGAGCTATCTCTAAATTTACCTAAGTCTTTTTCCTCAATCCCCTTCATGAGCATATGATGAAGCGATTTTATTAATTTAGTTGATATTTCAGTGTTTTCTTTACAAAGCACAAATATTTTGTTTAGAACGGTAAAGTAGTTTTTAACTTCTTTTTCAGATTTAGTAGTTGGAATTTGATCATTTAGGATAATATTAGTTACATCTCTTGGAGATAAAGGATTTCCTTCAATACTAGTTGAGTAATGAGTTGCTAAGATTTGGTTTTCTTGAGAAAGTTTTAATGAAAGCGAAGGAATAAGCTTTTCAGTCATTAATTGCCCATAAAGACGCTCAATAAGAGAAAGCTCATTTACAATTTTAGGTGTAAAGGTAAATTTAGGTTTAAACATTAGCTTTAATTATACAAAAAACCAGATTATTTGTCAAGTTATTTGTAAGGTTATTTGTAAACAATACATTTACATTTATTGTAACCCTAATTGTAAGTATTATTGTAAGGTAAAACCTGGCTGCGGAGCTAGGGATCGAACCTAGACTTTTCTGTTCCAAAGACAGACGTGTTACCATTACACCACTCCGCAATAACTAAAACCACTTTAATCTAATCTATTTACTAAAAAAATATTTACTTTACGATTAGATTTAAGTTGTCTTCTTAATGTAGATTTTATCAATTTAAGCACCAGAAATCCAGTAGTTATAGTTAAGAAGCGAAAAGATAGTTCCTGACTTATTAATAATTGCTTGTCTATATTTTTTTTAATATAATCCTACAGCATGACAGAAAAATTATTTAAATCTCTTTTTTAAGTTTTTAAACAAAATTTATACTTATGTCAAAGCTATTTGAAAAAATAATAATTGGGATTTTACTTTTTACTATTTTTCTCTTGCTTACTCTTAGCTCAGTATCTGAATCAAGAGTTTATGACGAAATAGTACATGTAAATTCAGGATATCAATTTTTAGTAAATCAAGATTTCCGCTATGATCCTTTTAATCCCCCCTTTGCACGAGAGTTAATTGCGCTTCCACTGTTAATAAATAAACAGTTTGCAAATGATCCTTTACTTTTTTATCCAAGACTTGTTGTAATTATTTTTTCAGTTTTACTGGCATTTTTAGTTTATTTATTTTCAAAAAAATTATTCGGTGGCTTAGCAGGAATTCTAGCTTTATCAATTTTTATAATTGAGCCAAATATATTGGCTTACGGACATTATGCATCAACTGATGTAATTTTTACCTTTTTTTACATTCTTTCTTTTTATCTGTATTACATTTGGCAAAATAATTTAACTATGAAAAGAATTATTATTTTTGGAATAGTTGTTGGACTTATGCTTTCAACCAAAACCAGTGCGTTGCCGTATTTCTTTTTACCTTTTATTTTTATCTTAATTCTAAAAATAAAAGGTAAAAAACTTTTCAGTCTTAAAAAAATAAAACCATATTTTTTCAAAACATTAATTTTTGTATTTTTTCTTTTAATGTCTCTTTGGTCAACATATTTTTTCACAATGGAACCGATGCTGGGATATAGATTTGATCCAAACAGACAGGCAATTAAGCTTGCTAAGGAAAAT
>JAZDGF010000018.1:0-5731 GCA_043807135.1 Candidatus Levyibacteriota bacterium
GATTATGGTAAAATGGTAACTTTATTTCAAATTGATAAATCGGGGGGGGATATTTTTGAAAAGGATTACTCTATTGTTTTAATTTCAAATAAAAAAGAAATTTATGGGGTAAATATTTCCAAGAATGTAAAGGATAGATTAATTTATTTATTTAAAAAAAAAGAGTTGAATATACATGCTCATTCTGAAAAGAAAAAGAAAAATAGATTTAGATTGAGATTTCATACAGCAATTGTAATAAGATTAATTGAAAAAGCCATTTATGACTTGGGTTCTGTGGATGAGATAAATATACAAATTTGTAATGATTTTGATGGGCATTTCCACGAAATAAAAGATATGATCTTTAAAAACCTAACAAAATTAATCCCAAATCTTAAACCAGAGGATATTGTTCAAACAAAATTTCAAAAACCCTCTTTAATTGATGAAGTAGGAAAAGCGTTTAGAAACAATGATAAAAATAAATTAAAAAAGTACAATCAAGTTAAAATAAATTTAGATGAATTGATTAAAATAATAAAAAAATGAAGTGCAGTAACCAGGGCTCAAAGAGCCGAAGTCCTCCTTTGCCACGCAGAAAACTGCGAAGCGCCAAAGCGCATTACTGCTTGAAATAAACAAGAAAAGAATAAATATAAATGTTTCGGTTAGAGATATTGAAATAAGGTAAAATGAAATACACCAAAAAAGGACAGCTAAAAATACAGCAGATGGCATTTATGCTAATGGCAATAACTATATTCTTTGTGCTTGCTGGAATGTTTGCAATGAGCATAAAATATTCTGATGTGAAAAAAGACGCTGAATTGATAAGGGAGAAAAATTCTATGCTTTTGGTTTCAAAAATAGCAAATTCCCCGGAATTCTCATGTGGAGGCGGACTTGGAGGGGGGAAAATAGACTGCGTGGATGCAGACAAGGCAATGATACTAAAAGAAAATTCTGAAAAATACAAAAATTTTTGGGGGGTTGAAAACATTGAAATAAAAATAATTACTTCTGATGCTAAAAAAATGTGCACTTTGCAGAATTACCCGGATTGCAATACTATAAAAATTTTAGACAAGGAAACACAGGGTGTGCCTGTTTCAAATTTCGTTTCGCTATGCAGAAAAGATTCATTTGAAGGAGAAAGTTATAATAGATGCGAGGTTGCCAGAATTATGGTGAGTTACAAATTAAGATGATAAAGCGTAAAAAAGCCCAAAAGCCAAAAGGCATGGGCTTTAAAAAAGCCCAAGAGGAAATAACGGGATTTGCAATGATAATTATTATTGTGGCCGTTATTCTTGTTATTTTTTTAAGATTTGCACTGACAAGCCCTCAAAAAGACACGATTGAGAGCTATGAAGTAGAGAGCTATTTGCAATCTCTTTTACAAAAAACCAGCGATTGCAAAAGCACAGATAATTTAAGATATTACTCTGTAAAAGAGCTCATGTTTAAGTGTTATTCGAACGAGACGTGCCTAGATGGGAAAAGAATCTGTGATGTATTTGTTAAGGAGCTTGGAACGGTTTCTAACCAAAGCTGGGATATTGGGGTGGGCTCATCAATAAGAGGCTACTCTGTAAATGCTACAGTAAATGGTGCGCGGTTACAATCCCTTGCCTATGGAAACCGAACGAGAAGCTCCAAAGGGGCATCTCAGGAACTAATTAAAGAAGGAAATATGTTCAATTTAGAATTCAAGGCCTATTATTAGACTAGGCACAAGATAATTGCTTTTTCTTTCATCTTGGAAAATTAAAATTCTTTTTTCCTCTAAACTTTTGTGATAAAAAAATAGAATAAAAATTTGCTTAGCTTGCGAAAATCAAATAAATTGCGCTTCAAGAAGCGATTTTTGATGCAATACTTTACTTGCACTTAAAATTTCAATCCCCAGCAACTTTCCATTTTTGTCAAAATCAACAATAATGTTATCATCCAATTCTATCGTTTTTTGAACTTGACCATTTGCTATGGAATCTTCCATACAAATATAGGCTGCATCTGCTTCTTTATCGTATTCAAATTTCATAAAAACATGACACTAATTACCTTTATATAATTTATTTTATTTGACTAATCTTTCTATTTCCTCTCTAAAGAATTCTAAAAAAAGATTAATTGCATTTATTGTTTTTTGTTGATCCTTCTTGCTACTTATAGCAACCATATAAATTGCTTGTAAATCATTGTAAATTAGATAATAAATTCTGTAATTCTCAAACCTTGACTCCCTAAACCATTTTGTTCCAAGGGGTTTCCCATATTCTGGGTTTGTTGTTAATTTTTCTTCAATTTTATCAACCCTTTTTTGAACGTTTTTATCATACTTTACAATTTCCTCTTGAAATCCTGCAGAACGAAATATCTTATACTTGTTCATAGAAAAATAATTCATTAAACATTAAAAATCCTTCTTTTTAAGAACAATTAATGCACCAGAGTAAACTTGCCGAAAAGATTAAAAACCCGACATCTTTATATTAATTATGGAAATGATAAGTATACCAAAAGAGGAATACGAAAGGCTGAAAATGCAGGCAAATGTAGATTTAGATTTATTAAAACAGCTAGCTAGAAGCTTGAAAGAGGTTAAAGAAGGAAAAGTCATTAGGGTAAAATAGATTTTGATTTTACTAATCATATTTTGAAATGAAAAGTAATCTCTTCTATAACTATAATTGGTTTATGCCTTATCCTGTTTTTTGTCTTTTCTTCAACAAGTTCTATAAATCCAAACCTTTGCAAGAATTTAACATCATCATTTACAGATTTAAACCCTCTTTTAAGAGTCTTGGCTAGGTCATAGATAGAGCCGGGTTTCTTTGTTTTAATCACATGGAGAATCCTTGCCTTTTCATTGCTAAGCAATTGCCTTAAAGCTAAAGTCCCTGAAAAGTCATAATCTTTCTTGGAAGAGCCTGATTGCTTAAAAATAGAAAATGCTCCTTTTGACTCTTTTATTGTGATTTCTATGTTCTTTGTGGAGGCCATTTTACGAGTTTTTGATAATTTTAAATATAAAAAGTAATATATGTGTTTTTTTAATATATAATACACAAAACTACCCTATATTAATAAATCTTTAGTTTTTGGGGTGTCCTAAAGTGTTGAAATAACCTAGTGACACCGAAAGGTTTATAAATAAAACCCATAAAAAAGAGCTTTCGTAAACCATTTCCGAAAATAGGGACAACAAGCTTTTTAAAGCAAAGTCAATTGTGGTACTTGTATCCTTTGAACGGCCTTTGGGCTCTTTGAGGGGTTCTAAATAGGGGATCAAGATGAAAAATATTATACTCAGTGGATATAGTTTAAAAAATCAAATTGGAAATGTCAATAATATCATGCTCAATCGAAATGCTGGCTCACCCTATTGCCAAACTTCGGGAGAGGATTGCCTTAGGCAATATATTCATAGAGCTGAAAGGAGGTTTAAAAAATAATAAAAATGAAATTTAACTTTAAAAAAATTTCAGCAGTTGCAATAAGTACATTATTGACTGGTATGACCATGGGAATTGCTGCCGCAGCTAGCTATCCAGCACCATTCGTGTCTGGAGGAGTTGCAAACACAGCTATTGTTTACGGTACAGGAACAGGAGTTTCTGTCCTAGACCAAACTTATGGTGGAAACATACAGACAAACCTTCAGACGTTCATAACTTCAACAGGTGGTTCAACAACCACAACAGTTGAGGGAGGTGATAGTGTTCTCTTTGAAAAATCATCAACAAAATTCCAACTGGGAAAAAGCTTGCTAGATATAAGATCAACAAGCATAGATGACAGTGATATGGATACTCTACTTGCAGATGGAACATTTACAGACAATGACAATGATGAGTTCGACTACAAGCAAGAAGTTACCATGGCTAGTTTAACATTAACCATGTTTGACGATGATGACTATATGAAAGACACACCCACTATTGGTTTAAAGATTACCGATGATTCGAGTATTCTTAACTACACCCTAGACTTTACTGAAGAACCTCTCTTTAGTGACTTAGAAACAGCAACTATTCCTTTAATGGGCAAGAATTACTATATTCTTGATGTAGCTACTGCAAATGATACAATCACTTTGTTAGATTCTGCTACAGAAGCCACAATATCAGAAGGAGAAACCCAAACATTAACAGTTGGTGACAAATCTTACGAAGTCAGTGTTGAATTCGTAAGTAGTGATGAAGCCAAGTTAAACGTTAATGGAGCTACAACTAATTCATTGAGCGAAGCCGAAACCCAAAAACTATCTGATGGTGCATATCTTGGTGTTAAAGATATCATGTATTCATCAAAAGATACGGGAATTAGCAAGGTAGAATTCAGTATTGGTAAAGGAAAACTAGTTATTGAAGATGGTGAAGAAATTCAGCTTAATGAGGATGACGTTGATAACCTATATGGGTATATAACTAATACAAGCTCAGGCGCAACAGCAAAATTGTCAAGTATTGTTATTCAATGGAAAGCAGATGATGACTTATTTGTTACAGAAACAAATAGTCCAGTATTACCTGGATTTGAAACATTAAAGCTATCCTTCGGAGGAATGACATATCCTACTGAACAAGTAGTTGTTGCAAAAGCAGACGGGACTGATAACTTTGTATTAAGTAATTTCCCAATAAAGAATACAGTGGAAACAATTCCATTGCTTTTCACAGATGGAGATAACTTCACATACATTGGTAAAGATGATAACAACAGATTAGCCACTAGTCCAAAAAATGTAAATATGACATTTACTATTGGAACAGATGACTATTTCGTTTTATCCTACATGAATGGAGATGATGCAGAATCATATCTAGTTACTGCGAAAGGACTTGATGATGATTTGTATCCTACTAACACTGTAGACTTTGAATACCTTGTTGATGGAAGTTGGAAATCTCTTGAAGCCGATGTGCGTATAGGAGAAACAGTTTCAAAGGGAAGCGCAGAGTTCATTGTTAATGGAATTAATAATGAGTCAGCTAAGACAATTGTTATAAATGTAACAGGAAGCAACTACCTCGATAGAATTTATTCTACCGAAGGATTAGAAGTTCTATTGCCTTGGATGAATACAACTGCAAGCACTACAGGTGTTACACCTTATGCTGATGGTACTGCTGCTTGTGTTGCAGTATACGCTGGAACTACGCTTGCTTCGGGACAACTTGGGTATAACAGAGTTATGACTTATAACGACAGTGATACGCCAACATATACAAACCAAACAACAACTTGTCTATCGCAACCAGCAACCTACAAACTTGTCTTCAATGAAGAGGATAAGGATGGAAATATAGGTTCTCAAGATGATGCAGGATGGGTAAATGTAACTGTTGGTATAGATTCTGACGATGAAGTCTACATAAGTTCTGTTACAAATGGAGACATTAATGGAGCAGGAACTACTGCTGCTGAAATGGGAGACACGGACGTATATCTTGATTATGTAGCGTCTGCTCTTGCTACAAAGATAGAAGATGACAAGGGCGGTGACCACGAAAAGGTTACTCTTACATATCATGGTAGTGAATCATACGGAAAAGTATATTTGTCAGATGTATCTGCTAGTGTTACAAGCACAGGCGGAACAACCGCAGGTGTAGTAATGGTAACAGATGCTGAAGTTAGTTCTGTAAGTTCAAAGGACTTGATAATCGTAGGTGGAAGCTGTATTAATTCAGCTGCTGCTAAGGTATTAGGTGGAGCTTATTGTGGAGCTGCATTCACAGCA
>JAZDGF010000019.1:0-4485 GCA_043807135.1 Candidatus Levyibacteriota bacterium
AAAACCTGTTCAATGCTTTGGAAAAGCAGCATCTGACAAAATGAAAAGCTTTGTACAAGGGAAAACAGTGATTCTAATTGATGACCTTACACAAGGAAATAGAGATAAATATAAAAGACTACTTCGCTATATATACCTACCTAATTCTGTAAGAACTTTTGTGAACGGAGAAATGGTTAAGCAAGGATATGCATTTAGTTATAAACAATATCCAACTAAATATTTAAATAAATTTAATAACTTTGAAAAAAATGCGAGGGAAAACAATCTCGGATTGTGGGGAAGTTGTGAGTTATCCCCTACGCAAACCATAATAAAACAAGTAATTCCAACAAAGTCTAATACATATATTGCACCTACAAAAAACTCTGTAGCTCCAGTACAACAACCTAGTAACGGTTCATATGTGTGTAATTGCTCAAAGTCATGTTCTGTAATTTCATCGTGTGAAGAAGCCTATTATCAATTAAACACATGTGGATGTTCAATTAGAGATGGAGATAAAGATGGAATACCTTGTGAAAATCTTTGCAAATAATATAGATTGTGCGACACGAAATACACAAATGTATAATTAAATATTAGTTGACAAATTGAAATAAAAGGCATCTGTCTAATCGGTTCCTCCATTACTAGTTGTATTATTCCAGCGACTAAAAAAAATAAACCCGTAAGAAACAAAAACAGATGAAAAGGATTTTTCGAAAGGAAGAGAAGGAATTTTTTCACTTATTTCAAAATTTCGATATCTTCAACTTTTTCTACCTTCAATGTAAATTTATCCGTATCATATAATCAGGTTACTAATACGTTTAGGTTAACAAATTTATAAAGGGGTATTGTTTGTGGAGTAATCAAAAAGGTTACCTTTTCATTTTTTTCAAGAAGTACGTATCTTGATGGTGGAATTTGTGTAGGAGTTGGCGAATATACTGGATTCGAAGAAAACGTTGAATCTAAAACCTCATCTTCATCAAACAAAGATTGACCTACTGGCATTTTTTTAAGAATATTTTCTATCTGATATGTTGCCTTAATGACTCCTAACCTTGACATAAGTACTGGTTTGGGAATAACACTAGGGTTCAGAGCTATTGTTGGTGTTGGAGAAGTCTTCAAGAAATCATCTCTTTTAGCTTCATCTCCCGCATTAATTAAAAACTGAAAAGCACTCCCTAGTATAATCAAGAAAATTGGCAGTGCAATTAAGGGGACTTTTATTTTGAAGTTAAATGTAGTTGTTTGTTTTTTGCGAATATCTTTTAACCATTGTAATATTTTCTTAAAAGGATTATTAATGGAAAAAGATAATAAAGGTTTATTAAGAAAATCGTCAGGGCCTTCCTTAATTTTTTTAGAGGAGAATCTGCCTCAAAACTTGAAGCTACTGTATCTTTAGGATCAACATCTTTTTTAACAAATTTACCGTTTGCGTCTCTGGGTTTCTTTTGTGCTTCTTCCCAGTCATCTCCTGATATAAAAGACATACATTATTAATGTATGTAATATCTCTAAATAAATAGTCAAGGAAAAAACCTAGGTGGACTTGAGAGGATTCGAACCTCTGACCTTTCGCATGTGAAGCGAATGCTCTAACCAACTGAGCCACAAGTCCTTCCCTAAATATTAGCACAACTTACAGTCATTGACAAAGAAACATAAATTTAAGACAATTAAGGCTGTGGAGATTTTAAGAAAGATATATTCATTTCTACTAGATAGCCTTCAAACATTCCTCATGGCTGCTGCAGTCTTTCTTGTAATCTATATCTTTCTTTTCAGACCCTTTGAGGTAAAAGGTGCATCAATGTTTCCAAACTTCCATGATAAAGAGTATGTTCTTACTAACTTAATCAGTCTTAGGTTTGAAGACCCAAAACTTGGAGATGTTATCGTATTTAAATCACCCACAGATGTTGAAAAAGACTTTATTAAGCGTGTGATTGGAGTTGCAGGAGACACTATAGAAGTTAAAAATGGAGTTGTTTATTTAAACGGATCACTCTTGGATGAATCTGCTTATCTTAATCCAGATATAAAAACGTATAGTGGAACCTTTTTAAAAGACGATATACCAGTTACAGTTTCAGCAGATGAATTCTTTGTCTTAGGAGATAATAGAATGTATAGTTCAGACTCAAGAGAATGGGGATTTGTTAAAAAAGATGCAATTATTGGAAAATCTCTATTTGTATACTACCCTTTAGACGATATGAGGCTAATTAAAAACCCGCATAGTAAATAATTAAACTGTTAGAAGCTGAATTAGTTGTTTAAGTTTTGTAGCTGTATTTTCTGCATCACCTTTTGTTACCAGGACTATTCTTGCTTGAGTTCCCGATTGATACACAGTAACTTTATCAAGACCGTGCTTTTCTTGAACTTTTTTTGCCATCTCATCAAGTTCGGGAATATATAATCTATCTATTTTTGCCCTAGGTTCTTTTTGCTGAACCTCTCCTTTAACTTTCCTTGCCATATCCTCAGTTTGTCTTACAGTACTACTTTCTCTTAGAATCTTTTTAAAAAGTTCAAGCATTAGCTTGGGGTCACCAAGTGAAATCAATGGTCTTACATGTCCTTCAGTAATCACTCCTGCAACAAGTGCGTCTTTGATTGCATCTGGAAGAGACAATAACCTAATCGTGTTAGAAATCGTAGGAGCACTTTTACCCACTTTTCTAGCAACTTCATTTGTTCCAAGACCAAATTCATCAATAAGTCTTTTGTATGCAAGCGCTCTTTCAATTGGATTTAGATCTTCTCTTTGAACATTTTCAACTATAGACATCTCAAGCATTCCTTGAGGAGTAGTCTCTTTTATAATTACAGGAACCTTCTCGAAGTTTAAAATTTTGGCTGCTCTCCATCTTCTTTCTCCTGCAATTATCTGATAACCTGCTGGTGTTTTTGCAATAACAATGGGCTCTAGTATTCCTTGCACTCTTACTGAATCAACTAATTCTTGAAGACTTTCCGGGGAAATTACTCCTCTAGGCTGAAGCGGATTTGTTTGTAATAAATTCGTTTCTAATTCGTGTATTCTTTGGTCTGTATTATCCATTTAAAACCTCAACTACCTTTTTACCTCTCAAGTCCTTAAACTTAACAATTCCCTCAATTATTGAGAATAATGTAAAGTCTTTACCCATAGAAACACCTTGTCCTGGATAAATCTTTGTGCCTTTTTGTCTAATAATTATATTTCCAGGCAAGGCCTTTTGACCATCATGAAGCTTTAACCCTAAATACTTTGGGTTTGAATCTCTATTTCCTCTTACTGAACCTTGTGCTTTTGTATGTGCCATAATAAAAAAAAGTTTGTGAAAACATTCTAATGATATTTTTCACAAACGTCAAGATACTCAAAGTAGATCAAGTTCTACTTTTTGGAAGTAATCTTTTTTGCTTTTGTATCATTTGCCAACTTTTTACTTTCCACTTTCTTTCCGACAACATTTATTTTTTCTATTTTTATCTGAGAGAGCTGTGACCTAAAACCCATTGCTCTTCTATATTTTGATTTTGCTTTAAATTTAGCAACTCTTATTTTTTCTCCTTTTTTAATTTCTAAAACTTTTACTGATACCTTAGCTCCGTCAACTCTTGGTTTTCCAATTTTTACTTCTCCACCTGAAACTACCAATAGAACATCACTAAAATCAATATTTTCTCCTTTTTTATTAGGAAGTTTATCAATCTCAATTACGTCTCCCGTTGACACTCTATATTGTTTTCCACCACTTGCGATTACTGCGTATTCCATAACCTTGCAATTATAACAAATTATCTACCCAATTTCTAGGACTCTATTTTCTTTAATGTTTTCAGCAACTGCTGAACAAAGACCAAGAAAAATAAAATTTGCAAGTAAAGAACTTCCTCCATAAGAAACAAAGGGAAGAGTAACTCCTGCAATTGGAAGTATTCCAATATTCATTCCAATATTTACAAAAAATTGAAATAAAAAAGAAAAAAAAGCTATTCCTGAAAATGTCTTACAAAACTTATCATCACAATTTACATATATCATATATAGCCTGCGTAGGATAAATGCAAAAGCAACAAAAATAGCCATGGCTCCGACAAAACCAAGATCCTCAGAAATTGTTGCAAATATAAAATCTGTATGTCTCTCTGGTAAAAAACTTAACCCTGACTGAGTACCCTGACCAAGTCCTCTTCCTAAAAACATCCCTGATCCAACTGTTATTATTGCCTGTATTGCATTGTAAGACGTTCCTAAAGGATCACTTGACGGATTTATAAAGGTGAAAATTCTTTCCCTTTGATAATCATGTAAGAACCTCCAAAAAATTGGTATTGTTGCAAAAAGCAAAATAAAGCCTGCTATAAAGAAACGGAGTGGAAAACCAAAAAAAATAAGCGAAAAAACAGCGACACCTACGTATAAAAACGCATTTCCTAGATCTGGTTGCAAAAATATTAAAAATACGATTGGAAGAAGATAAAGAATTGAATAAA
>JAZDGF010000020.1:0-5835 GCA_043807135.1 Candidatus Levyibacteriota bacterium
CTAACCATCCTAAAGCAAAACCAAATAATGTATATGCAATTAATTTAGCAATAAGAAATGAAAGTATAGGAAGTGCTGAATTAGTATTTTTTAATTTATGCTCTAGTTTTTCTTGTTCTCTTTGAGCAATAGTTGCAGTAACCAGACCTCCTTGAACTGCCATGCAGGATAATCCTCCTGTAAAAAGCCCTGTTAAAAATATTGTTGTTAAGCTTGTAATATCCATAATATATTTATTTCATGCCTTTTAATCTTAATGAATTTGTCACAACCGAAACTGAACTCATTGCCATAGCAGCTGAGGCAAAAATTGGATTTAATAATATATGGAAAAAAGGGTAGAGAAGACCCATTGCAACGGGTATTAGAATAACATTATATCCAAATGCCCAGAATAAGTTCATCCTAATCGTCTTCATTGTCCGTTTAGAAAGCCTAACAGATTTTGCAACTGATCTCAAGTCTTTGTTCACAAGAGTAATATTAGAAGATTCCATGGCAATATCAGTGCCCGTTCCCATGGCAATTCCGACATTTGCCAAAGTCAAAGCAGGCGCATCATTTATGCCATCTCCAACCATTGCAACGATTTTTCCACTGTCTTGAATTCTTTCTATTTCAGTTTTCTTATCTTCAGGCAGGACATCTGCAAGCACTTTTTTAATTCCAATTTCTTTTGCTATTGCATTTGCTGTTCTCTTATTATCTCCTGTAAGCATAATGGTCTCAATTCCCATATCAGACAGTGCTTCAATTCCGGCTTTAGAGCTTTCTTTAATTGGGTCTGCAACCGCAATTATTCCTACTAATTTTCTATCTATTGCAAGAAGCATTGAAGTTTTACCTTCTTCTTCTAAGATAGTAAGTTTTTCTTCTGCCTCTTTTATATCAATTTTTTCTCTTTGCATTAATTTTCTATTACCAAAATATATTAGGTTTCTCTCAATCTCTCCTTCTATTCCGTGTCCTGGAACTGCTTTAAATTTAGTAATTTTTATTAGTTTTATTTTCATGTTTTCTGTCTTTTTTAAAATTGCATCTGCAAGTGAGTGTTCTGACCCTTTTTCAAGGGATGCTGCAAAAGAAAGAATTTTTTCTTTTGAATCCTTTCCTAGAGAAATAATGTCTGTTACTTCTGGTTCTCCTTTAGTTAGTGTTCCTGTTTTATCAAAAACTACTGTGTCTATTTTATGAGCGATCTCTAAGCTTTCCGCATCTTTTATAAGAATACCGTTTTCTGCTCCTTTTCCTGTTCCAACCATAACTGCAGTCGGTGTTGCAAGCCCCATTGCACAAGGGCATGCGATAATTAAAACAGCAACCATATTAAGAAGAGCAAAGGGAAGAGCAGGGGACGGACCAAAATCAAACCAGACAACAAAGGTTATAATTGCAAGCATGATGACAACAGGTACAAAATATGAAGAAATTGTATCTGCTAAGCGCTGAACAGGAGCTTTACTTCCCTGAGCACTTTGCACAAGCTTTACAATTTGAGCAAGCATTGTTTCTTCTCCTATTTTCTCTGCTTTATAAAGAAAAGTACCTGATTTATTAAATGTTGCACCAATTACTCTATCTCCTTTAAACTTATCAACAGGAATACTTTCTCCAGTAATCATAGATTCATCTATTGATGATTCTCCTTCTAAGATAGTACCGTCAACAGGAATCTTTTCTCCTGGCCTAACCCTTACAACATCTCCTATTTTTACATTTTCTATTGAAATATCTTTCTCTTTACCATTTATAACAACGCGTGCCGTTTTTGCTTGAAGACCAATTAATTTTTTAATTGCTTCACTAGTTTGACCTTTTGCCCTAGCTTCAAAAAATCTACCTAGTAAAATAAGTCCTATCACAATAGCAGAAACATCAAAGTAGGGCATTAATTCTACTCCCATCTTTAACATCAAATGAGGAAAAAAAGTTATGAAAACAGAGTAAATATATGCAACGCTAGTTCCTACAACAACTAACGTATCCATATTAGCTGTTCTGTGTTTTAAAGCAGGGATTGTTGCTTTGTAAAAAGCAAGACCTGCCCAAAACTGAACAGGAGTAGCAAGTAAAAATTGTACAAAATAATTTCTTAAAAAAAGAGGAGAAAAATTCACAAGAAAAGGAAAGCTTCCCCAAAGGATTAGTCCTCCTAAAAATAAACTGATGAAAGCTTTTTTCTTAAGTACCTTTATTTCTTTTTGTTTTTCTTCTTTTTCAAGATCTTCATTTTTTTCTTCTTTTCCTGAAGATGCTAAGTAACCTACGTTTGAAATAGCAGAACAAATAATACTTTCACTGGTAAGCTTAGGATCATATTCAACAAAAGCTTCTTCTGTTGCAATATTTACATTTGCTAAAATCACTCCTTTTGTCTTAGTTAATTCTTTCTCTATTACACCTACGCAAGATGCACAATGCATTCCTTTTATTGAAAATCTTTTTTTTAAACTTGCCATTATTTAACAATTATCTTTCCGTGAAACATATTCATTCCACATCTAAAAGCATATTCTCCTTTTTTAAAAGGATTTAATTCAATTGATACTTTCTTATTCAAAGGAAGATATTTCTTTATTTTAAAATCAGGAAAAACAATTTCTTCAAGACAACTATTTGAATCTTTTCTTAAAAAATTGATTACAATTTTTTTATTTACCTTGGCAGAAATTACAGAAGGGGAATATCCACCTTCTACAACTATGTCTATTGATCCGTTTACTTCTACTTCAATGTTTTTTTTAAACAAAAAAAACCAATAAGTAAAAATAATGCCAAAGGCACCTAAAACTGTAACTATTATTTTATCCATTTATTTTTTGTGGTTTTTAATTTTTTGATATAGATAGATTGCCAGGAGTACAAGTACAATCCAGGCAGTTAATCCAATTAGAGTATGAAATAATCCAAAATAGGATGAATCATAAGTTCCTCCCATCATATCTCCAAAACCGTAACCCATCATAAAATACACCTCCTTATTATTAAATTTGTTGTAATGGTAACATCTACTTTGCTCTTTTAATTACACTCATTACTTCTGAAATTGCTTCTTTCTGCTCACCGCGCTTTATAGCATCTGATACGCAAGTTAAAAGATGATTTTCCATAATAAGATTATCAACTTCTTTCAAAGCACTTTGAACAGCTTGGGATTGATGGACTATGTCTATGCAGTACTCGTCTGTCTCTGCCATTTTAACTACTTTTTCCATATGTCCCTTGGCTATTCTAAGTCTATGAATTATTCTTTCTTTTTGATTTTTAGGTTTATACATTTAATCTCCCCCTAGGGGATATAATACTATACTCTTCCTCCTAATACTAGTTTACACTTTTTTAATTAAGAGGTAAACAAAAGCAGCAAGGATTGCAAAAAATATTATGTTTATATAAATATTACCTCCAAAAAAACCTCCTGCGTATCCTGCAGCATCTTGAATATTTTTTGTAAAATGTTCACTTTTTACCATTGAAAACTTTCCCAGATAATTTAACACCAATGTAAATATCCCAGTTGTAAAAAATATTGCGGCTGCAATTAAATTAGCCAACAAGATAGTGTATGTTTTACCAAGTAAGTTTATTGAAGAAACAGGTTTTCTTAATGCCCTAATCTTATCTATCTTTCCGTTTAAAAGTAATGAAATTAAGAGAAGGGGAGTAACCATTCCCAAAACATAACTCATCCCAATTAATGTTGCACCTACAAAACTTGGTGAAAGAAATGCAAAAGTTAAAATTCCAATTAAAACAGGAGCACAGCATGCACTGGTAATTCCTGAAAATATTCCAAGTACGAAGATAGAACCAGCATCAACTTTGCCTTGTTTCTGATTACGACTAATGCTCGGCATTGGCATCTTAATCCCTAAGAA
This sequence comes from Candidatus Levyibacteriota bacterium, assembly GCA_043807135.1. Classification (GTDB taxonomy): domain Bacteria; phylum Patescibacteriota; class Microgenomatia; order Levybacterales; family UBA12049. The sequence continues at coordinate 3,879 of JAZDGF010000020.1, forward strand.
GGTTATTACTGATACTAAGATAAGCATTAATCCACCTAAGTAATAAACTGTATCATGAAATCTAAATAAGTATTTTGATATTAAGGAAATTCCAATTACAGCAGGAAATAAGGTTACAAAAATACCCAAACCATAAATAAGTGTCATTAAAAGAACTTTTTGCTTTTCTTTAAAAACACTTCCTAAATAAGCTGGGAGTAAAAAGCTAATGCAGCATGGAGCAAAAAGAGCAACTATTCCTGCAAAAAAGGCAGCAATAAGTGATGTTTGAAATAAAACTGTTTCCATGCCTAAGCTCCGCAGCCTCCTCCAGATTTTTGACCAGGCCACTGAAGCCCTTCTGCCTCTTTTCGAATTACCTCATAACCCTGAGCACTTGAAAACGTTTTAGAAAGTAACTCTGAAGAAGCAATTTTATTGTAATCACGTCCTGCTTTTTCAAAATGATAGGCAATGTCAAAATATGTTTGCGGGAACCATAAAGAGTTAAACTTTAATGCAGTATCATATATTTTCTCCTTTGAATAGTTTTGAGACACCATTAGCTCAACTAGGGCAAGCATTGCCATTCCGTGATTGCAATCAGGAAATGCTGTAGAATTACCACAACACGGTCTGTAAATATTTCCGGCAATTTCCTCAACTAATTTCTGCTGCTTGTCATCTAATTTAATATATGAATATTTACTGTAATAGCTCATTGCGTCTCCTTTTCCAAGAGTATATCCTCCTGTGGATGCAAAATTACCTGGATTATTCTCACTAAGTTCTTGCATATCTCCTTCATCAAGAATTTTATTCTTATTTGCAAGACCCAGTCCCCATAATACATTTAGCCAAAAATGAGCATTTTGTTCATTAAGTTCAATCTTTTGATCACTCCCATCTAAATATTTTTTAACTTCGTCTGGCATAGTTTCTGAGCCCGTTAGAGATTGAGCAAGTTTTACTTCATCGATAATTCCTTCATCAACAAGTTTTTTTCCCAAATCTCCCCAGGAAATACTAAACCTATATCCTTTGTCAGATATTACTTTTGCTTCAAGCTTTGTTAAGTCAAAACCTTTTTCACTAGCTTTTTGAACAGGTTCTGTTGTTTCACTTTTTATTTTTTTAGAACCAGCAAGTTGATTTGTAAGCACTCCCAAAAAAAACGTAGCAACTAGAAGAAGTATTAATAGCAATGTATTAATACTATTTGCTTTTGGATTAAGTTTTTTAACATTTAGCTTTCTCATTTAACAACTACTCCTTCAAAATTAAATTCTACATATGGATGATCTGGATCATTTGTTTCCATGCTTACAGTTCTTGATATTGGACCCAATCCTTGCGGTCCATGATATTGAGGATCATATTCTATAATTATCTCTGCGCTTTCTTCTGGTTTTAAAACCCCTTTCCAATCTGAAGGGGCAGACATGCCTTTCATTCCATACTTTGAACTCTCTTCACTTTTTCCCTTAAAATATACCTGCGTACACATACAAGAAGTAGTCATGTTGGCAATTTCTAAATCTTTTGATCCGATGTTTTTAATTGGAAACGAGTGAGGAACAGTTCCTTTTTCATAAATTATGTCACCCAGATTTTTTGAGCTGTAATCAATTTCTATTTTTGCTCCAACAGTTTTTTCAATAACTGCTTTTGATGATCCTTTTCCGGCAAAAACAATTGCAAATCCAAATATTAAAATAACAAATGCAACTATTCCAATAATAAACTTTTTATCCATATTTATATCCCCAGGTGGGGGATATTTAAACACTAACACAAGTTAGGGGATTTATGTCAATAAGCATTTTCACTATAAGATATATTATTAGTTTTTGATTTTTTAACAAACAATGATATAATTTACAAGTTCGCCGAGATAGCCAAGGTGGTCAAGGCACCTGTCTGAAGAACAGGCTATGTGTGTTCGATTCACACTCTCGGCACATTTTACTTTTCACTC
>JAZDGF010000021.1:0-7480 GCA_043807135.1 Candidatus Levyibacteriota bacterium
TTACTGCAACTATTGCTCAAAGAGAACAAGAAAAACTAGAGCATAAATTAAAAAATACTAATTCAGCACTTCCTATACTTTCATTTCTTATTGCTAAATTAATTGCATATACATTATTTGGTTTTGCTTTAGGATGGTTAGGTTCACTTATGCAGCTTTCCTTAACTATGAAAATAATTATGCAAGCAGGAATTGCCGTTTTTATGCTTGGTACAGCACTTAGTATTTTAAATGTTCATCCAATATTTCATTACTTTATTATTCAGCCTCCGAAATTTCTAACCAGGATAATAAAAAAACAATCTAAAAGTGGAGACATGTTTGCTCCAGCGCTTTTAGGAGCATTTACGATATTTGTTCCATGTGGAGTAACTCAAGCAATGATAGCGTTTGCAGTTGCTTCAGGGACTCCAATTACCGGAGCAGCAATCATGTTTGCTTTTGTTCTGGGAACATCTCCGATATTTTTTATTCTTGGATACTTTACTACAAAACTTGGAGATTTCTTTCATCAGAAATTTATGCGTTTGGTTGCATACGCAATAATTTTGCTTGCAATATTTAACATTAATAACGCAATTGCATTAACCGGCAGCTCTTTTACTATTGAAAATGCATGGCGAAATATTGTCTGCACAGTTTCTTGGTGTGATCTAAAAACAGAGGCATCTACTCTTTCCGGAGCAACTGAGGTAACAATAGGAATTTATAGCACAGGTTATGATCCAAATATCATAAACATAAAAGCAGGATCACAAATTACAGTTAATCTTGTTAATAAAGGTGGAGGTGGTTGTGCCCAGGCATTTACGATTCCTTCATTGGGAATAGAAAGAGTTGTTTCAAATGGAAAGACAGAGACAATCACATTTACAGCTCCTAAGTCAGGTGATGTTGCATTTATGTGTAGCATGGGAATGTATCGAGGTAGGTTTCACGTAATATGATGATTAAAAAATTTAAAATTAAAGGAATGCATTGTTCAAGCTGTGCCATGAATATTGATGGAGAGCTGGAAGATACGGAAGGTGTAGGAAAAGCCAGTACAAGCTTTGCAAAACAAACTGTAGAAGTTGAGTATGACTCAGATAAGATATCAGACAAAAAAATTGCTAAAGTAATTAAAACAGCAGGTTATGAAGCAATGCCCTTGGAGTAATCTATTTTGTACCCTCGTTCCAGGATGATAAATATTGTATTTGTTCAAGAGTAAGAGTATCTATGGAGATTCCCATTGCTTTTAGTTTCAGCTTTGCTACTTTTTGGTCAAGTGTTTTTGGCAACACATAAACTTTATTTTCAAGTTTGCCTTTATTTTTGACAAAATATTCTGCGGCAAGAGCTTGATTTGCAAATGACATGTCCATTACTTCAGCAGGGTGGCCCTCTGCTGCGGCCAGGTTAACTAATCTTCCCTCTCCTAAAACATAAAGTTTCTTATTGCTTGGCATTAAATATTCATCTAGTGAATTCCTGATTGTTCTTTTCTTTTTCTTTACTTTTTCAAGACTTACCATATCGATTTCAATATCAAAGTGTCCTGAGTTTGCAATAATTGCGCCGTCTTTCATAAGTCTAATCTCAGCAAGACCCAGTACGTGCTTATTTCCGGTTGCACTAATAAAGATATCCCCTATTCTTACCGCTTCAATCATTTTTAAAACCCTAAATCCATCCATTGCAGCTTCGAGTGCTTTGACAGAATCAACTTCAGTAATAATTACATTTGACCCCATACCTTTTGCACGCATTGCAATTCCTTTGCTGCACCACCCGTATCCAGCAATAACTAAGGTTTTTCCTGCTAAGAGTAAGTTGGTCGCTCTTATAACGCCATCTATTGTTGATTGTCCTGTTCCATACCTATTGTCAAATAAATACTTTGTATCAGAATCATTTACGGCAATAACAGGAACTTTTAAAGCTTTTTCTCTCTCCATTGCTTTAAGTCTAATTACACCAGTTGTAGTTTCTTCTGAGGATCCAAGAATATCTTTTAATTGTTTTTGTCTTTTAGTATGTAAAAGATAGATAAGATCTCCTCCATCGTCCATGGTTATTTGAGGTTTATAATCTAAAACTGTATTAAGGTGTTTATAATAAGTCTTACTATTTTCTCCTTTAATTGCAAAGGTTGGAATATCGTAGTCTCTTACTAGGGACGCTGCAACACTGTCTTGAGTTGACAATGGGTTTGAAGCACTAGCTACAACAGTTGCTCCTCCAGCTTTTAATGAAATTAGTAAATTTGCCGTTTCAGAAGTTATGTGAAGACAAGCTGCAATTGTTAATCCTTTTAGTGGTTTTTCTTTTTTAAATTTATCCCTAATTATGGACAAAACTGGCATTTGTTGATTTGACCATTCAATTTTAAGCTTTCCTTCGTTTGCCAGTGATAAATCTTTTACATCGGATTTTTTTTTCATTTTACAAGTTTAACATAGACTTGTAATTTTGACCATACCTTTTTATAAACTTTTCTTTTGTGTAAAAATGTTCCTGACATCCATACTTTTCAACTGCATAAACAGCTGCAATTGATCCCATTTGCCCGCAGGTTTTTAAATCAAACTTTTTTTCAAGCCCCGCTAGAAAGCCAGATCTAAAAGCATCTCCTGCACCGGTTGGATCAATAACTTTTTTGGGTTTTGCAGGACTAATATTAAAAATTTTGTCATCCTTTTTAATTACTGCTCCTTTTTCTCCAAGAGTAATAATAATTATTTTTTTACTAAAATATTTTTTCCAATTCTTTATTCTTTTTTTAATAACTTCTATTTCGTAATCATTACCTATAATATATTTTGCGAATTTTACTCCTTTTTCTAAATTTTTATCAGTTATTTGAGTTAGAGTAAATCCGGGATCAAACATATATGGAATTTTAAGTTTAATACATTGATTAACAAAAGACATTGATCCTTTTGCACCAGATGGACCGATTAATACCAGATCGTTTTTCCTTGCTACTTTTTCAAGTTTAAGTTTGTAAGCATTATCAGTTGCACCGTAAAAATATCCCCAAATTTGATTATTTTCTTTATCTGCAATTACAAAGCCTGTAGCCGTATGTTTTTTCTTATCAATATATACCTGTTTTAAATCAATGCCTAATTTTTTAAATTTATTAGAGTATTCTTGAAAATCTTTTCCAGCATAGGAAAATAGAATTTGAGGAGTATTCAAAAGTCCCAGAGAATACGAAACATTTCCTGCAGTTCCACCCGTTCTTCTTTCAAAATTATCTAAGATAAAAGAAATATTAATATTATGAATTTGATCAGGCAAAATATGATCAGAGTATTTACCCGGAAAATTCATAATATAGTCATATGCAATACTTCCAGTGATAATTATCATATGGAATATAAGGAAATAGAATGAATTATTCTGTTTGTGGACCCAGCAAGATTCGAACTTGCGACCTTCGCAGTGTAAATGCGACGCTCTAACCAGCTGAGCCATGGGTCCGCCTCAAGATTATATCAATATAACAAGGCTAAGGCAACTCATCATTAGGGCGCTAATTAGAACGAATAGTAATTTAATAAATCAATACAAATTATTTATTAGAAAAAATTACCCCACCCTTTAACGTTTGAGGTTTTTCCGCTGCTTGTAGTTGTTGAAAGTAGGCTACGGCTCCAGGTTCTTTTATCATGGAGTCTAGTGCCCAATGAGCATAGATTCTAAGCTTTAATGATCTCTTAAGCATATTATATTTCCAAGCGACGATATCCTTTTTCGGAATTGCTGGGCTTGAAATTTTGTCATTTAGTATCAGTTTTCCTATGTTTTGATAGTCATAAAAGTCCCTAGTAATGTCTATAATTGCTTTTTGAAGCTCCCACGCTGTAAAATCTTGTTCTTCTCCAGGTCTTAGAAGTACATGATGTCCATCATACAGGGGCCATTTTTCTGTTATTATTCTTCCTTCCTCATGCATTCTTTCTGTCATTTTTGTTCCAGGAAGTGGGCCGGGAGCAAAAAATTGAGCACTATGAACATTTTCTATTGCCCATTTTTTTGTTTCTTCAAAAGAGTCTTTTGTATCGCCGTCCAGTCCTACGATAAACATTCCGTGAACCCAAAGACCAGCTTCTCTCCACAATCTTAAACTTTCTTCAAACTCTTCTCTTGTCGCTTTTTTATTTGCTTTTTCTAGGGTCTTATCACTAATTGATTCAATTCCTACACAAACAGTAATAATGCCACTTCTTACTAATTGCTCGTTTAATAATGGATTTAGAGCTGCCTCTTTTCGAGCTTGAATGACCGAACCTTGAGGAAATAATTCAGATTCTTCAAATTTACCTAATAATCTTATTGTCCTTGATTGATTTTGGGTAAAATTATCATCATCGATAAAGATTGATCTCTTTTCTCCTCTAACCTTAGATAGTTCATCAATATAGCCCAGCTCTTTCATTACTGCATCGTCTGTAAGAGTTGTATATTTACCATTAAAAAATTGAGTTACTCCGCAGAACTCACAATCAAAGGGACAGCCTCTAGAAGTTGTTAATCCATCATATTTAGCAAATCTTTCAACCATTGGATCAAAAACTGGTGAAGCAAGAGAAGATAATTCAGCCTTCTTCATCAGTGGTCTTTTTGGAGTAGTAACCATTTGCCCATCTTCATCTAAATATGCTATTCCTTGTACATTGTCAATCGGTTCGCCACTTTCTAAATATTGCATTAACTCTTCCGTAGTTTTTTCTCCCTCACCGATTACTACGATATCTACACCGGATCTTAATGCTTCATCAGGTCTGGCTGATGCATGATATCCACCCATAATTACAATTCCTTTTGGATTTGCTTCTTTGTACATTTTTGCAAGTTGCAAAGCTTGCTCGGCAGATTTTGTTATTCCAGTAACTCCAAGTACATCAGCTTCGTATATAGCTTTCCAATCTTCTGGAGTTGGCTGTGAGTATGGTCGATATCTAAGGTCTAAGCTTACTACATTTTGGTAACCTTGTTCTTCCAAGGTGCCATGAATAGGTGGAATACCGAGTGTTCTTAATCTTGGTGTGCAAATCTCTCTTTTAAATCTATTGGGGTGAAAATAGCTTTCAAACTGTCCAACTTGCCCTCTATCAAAAATATTACCTGTTGTATTTATCTGAGGAGATACAAGGACTATTTTTGAATCTTTCCTAACTGGATTTCTTTCTAAACCTGCCATAAATAATTAAATCTGATGCTATTTGTTTTGCCTTGGATATTTTGTGAGAACAATAAACGCATTAATGCGTTCAATATCATTTAATTATTCCAAACGGAATTATAAATGATTTTGTGGATATAATCAAGAATTGGAAGAATGTTTTTGCACAACATTCGTTCACATTTGCAGCTTTAAACTAGATCTAAAATATTTTTAACAATTGTTATGCTATAATTGCCAAAAATGAAAGAATTTCAATCAGGAGCAGAAACTGCTATCCAGTATGAATCCGTGGAGAAAATACAACAACATTTCCATAGATTATATGATAAACGAGACAATATCTACCTACCCAGCCGTGAAGAAAGAATTAACTTATTAAGTATAAGTATCGGTGATTTAACCAGAGTAGTTTTTAAAGGCCTTCCTAAGGACGATCAAGAAGAATGTCTAGCAAGAATAGCTTCTCGCATTTTTTGTATTGCTAGAAGCGTTAATAATGTTTCTGTCGCTGAAGGATTATCCAGAAAATATCCAATAGAAGGATGTGCATACTGCAATCATATGCCTTGTATTTGTAAGGAAAATAGACCAGAGCCATTAGTTAACGGCCCAAGAGATGAACAAAGAAACTGGAATTTAACTACATGGCAAGGACACCTTAATGCAATGTATGGAGAGAATAATAGGAAAAAAGGGATTAATTTCATTGTAAATAGATTAAATATGGAAAGAGATGAATTTATCAGCCTTGAAGCTGAAATAAAGACCAAGCCTCTTACAATTGAGGAAGCTGAGTGTGAATATCAATTAGAAATTGCTGATACAATGGCTTGGACAATTGCTGCTGCTAATTTTTTAGACATAAATCTAGATAAAGCAGTAGACCAAAGATATGGAAATGGCTGTAGAAGGTGTGGCAGTATTCCATGCATGTGTGGACCACATGATCTAAAATCCATAACCAATAAACGAGAACGAGAAATTGGAAAACTAGTAAATTAGAATCTTGTGCAGCCTCTGGGACGATGTTCGTACCTATCTTGTTTACGATATGGATCCGAAAGAAAAAGCATTTCTGAAAGCATGTTTTGAAAGACCTAAAGTAAAAGAAGAAATAAGAAATATATAGTTATATTTTTCTATATCGAGTAGCAGATCCTTCTCCAATTTTTTCAATTTTATTGAGTTTAAGTAGCTTACTTAATACTTGATTTACTGTTGGCCTTGCAGTGTTGGCATGGATCGAAATTGCTTGAGGAGTTGCTTCGTCAACAGTTTGCAAATACTGCCAGACTGCAAGCTGCTTTGGCGAGAGAATAGATTCAATTGCTTCAGAAGTTATTAAATCGACTGCAAGTTCTGATTGTTTTAATAATATTTCTAAGAAAAAGTTTAACCAGCTGGAAATATTCTCGTCTTTTGTTTTAAATGTTTTCTGACTGATTCTTAAAGCTAAATAGTAATCGGGTTTATTATCTTCAATAATTTTTTCATGTGAGATGTATGGTATATACAAATAATCCTGTTGCAATAAAAGCAAATTGGTAATTATCCGAGATAATCTGCCATTACCGTCCTTGAACGGATGTATGTTGAGAAACTCCACAATAAAATTACCAATTATGAGAAGTGGATGATATTGTTTAGAATTAAATGCATTGTTTGTCCACTCAATTAGTTCTGTCATTTCGATTGGGGTGAGATATGCAGGTATTGTATTAAATAAAACGCCAATTGAATTTCCTGCTGCATCTATCATTTCAACTTTATTATCACTTGTTTTGTAATTTCCTCTATGCAAGGTATCTTTGTCGACATATTTAAGTAATTCTTTATGGAAATGTTTAATTAAAGCTTCTCCGAAATGAAGAGTTTCAAAACTTTCAAATACGTTTTGAAGTAGTTTGTAATATCCTGTAACTTCTTGTGCATCTCTATTTTTAAAATTTTGAATAGAAATTCCTCTTAGCATTTTTTCAATGTCTTCATCGGATAATTTGGAACCTTCGATACGCGTAGATGCACCCGTTGAGGTAATTAGTACTGATTTCTTTAGTCTACCGAGTATTTGAGGGCTTAGCCTTGAGCTTCCCACCCAACGTCCTCTAAGACCTTCAATTGTACTTATTTTTTCCCAAACATTGCTTGGTATTAGTTTTAATCTGGAATCAAATTTATTCATAAATATCTTTTATATTGTATATATAAGATTATATAAGATTATATAGGGAAAGTCAAGAAGATGTTTAAAGCTGGATAAGTTCTACTCCTGTGGTGGTAATTAAAAATTAGCCTCAAAAT